>JAEWRL010000031.1 GCA_023398955.1 Pseudomonadota bacterium | reverse complement strand
AGAAACTGCGGCCGTGTCGTCCGCGCCGACGGTGCGGCGTGCGTCCACGAGGGCGTGGGCAGCGAGTACATCCGGTACGACTGGTCGGCGTGCGCGATGCTCCTCTTCATGCACTACACCGGCGGAGCTCCGTTCAAGCGCGTCGAGTCCCATCACGCGGGTTGGGGCGTTCCGATGCCGGACGCGAACCAGTGGGAGGTCGTCGACAAGGTCGACGACCTCCTCTTGCCGCTGTACAGAGCCATCGAGCAGCATGCGATCCAACGGGCCACGAACTTCCGAATCGACGACACCGGCTCGGTCGTGATTACGCTCAAGAGGCAGATCGAGGCGGAGCTCGCGTCGCTTCGAGCCAAGGGCAAGTCGACGAAGGGCGTGCGGACGGGCATCAACGCGACGGGGATCTACTGGGAGACGCCGGCTGGACCGGTCATCCTCTACTTTACGGGCCGGCATCACGCCGGAGAGATCATCGATCAGGTCCTCGGCCGTCGCCTGGCCTCAAGGCCCACACTGGTGAAGTGCACGGACGGAGCCTCGAAGAACTTCGACCACGCCCATGCGGAGAAGCTGGTCGAGGCGACCTGCAACGCGCACGCGCTACTGAAGTTCGCAACATCAAGGACAAGTACCCTGCCGAGTACGCCGAGGCCGGCGAGGATTACAGTGCGGTGTTCGACAACGACGACAGGGCCAATACGCTCAAGCTGAGCCCAGTCGATCGGATGCTTTACCACCGGCAGCACTCCAAGCCTCTGATGCTGCGGCTGAAGAAGATGTGCGAGGAGAAGGTCGTGAGCAGAAGCGTCGAGCCGAACTCACCGCTGTGGGAGCCCGTGACCTTCATCCTCAACCAGTGGGAGCGATTGACTCTGTTTTGCGAGGCGCCGGGCGTCTCGCTCGACACGAACCTCGTTTACGCCGCGCGCGGCATAAACGAGGTTATGCCGTGTCCCGGACTATGCCGTGTGGGGCCCCCAGGTCCAATCTCGCCTGCGGGCTGCACTCGGTGCCAGCCTTTACTGACGCGGCAATAGACCTGTCTTCTCTCTGGTCTGGCCACACGCCAGAGAAGGAGAGACGACATGTCCAAACGAAGTTCCCGCTTGGGGCCTGCTGCCGCGGATGAGCTCGCTGTTCACCTGACCCGGTTCATCGCGACGCTCGCGAGCGCCGGTTACGCAAGGAAGACGAGGCACAACAAGGAGCGACTGATCAATTACTTCATTCGGTGGGGGCGCAAGACTGGTATCGCGATCACAGACGTCGACGAGGACTGTGTGGAAAGGTTCCTGGCGTCTCCGTCCCGTCGTCGGGACATGCACCGCACCGCCTTGCATCAGTTCGTGCGGTACCTTCGGCGAGCCGAAATCATACCGTCGCGCCACTCGGAGCCATCGCCGGGCGAGATGCTCATTTGTAGGTATGTCGACTATCTGCGTGACCAGCAGGGCCTCAGCTCCCGCTCGGTCGCCGTCTACTCGCCCCTTGCCAGTGGATTTGTCGTCGCGCAAAAGCTGCCGGAGCACTCCGCTGCGCTCGAAGCGTCGGTCGTCCACCGTTACTTGCTCGACCATGGCCGGAATCGTTCAGCCTCGTTCGTGAAGGTGCTGGCGGCAGCGCTGCGTTCGTTCCTGCGTTTCTGCTTCGTCGATGGCACCCTGGCAACTGATTTGTCGCCGGCCGTGCTGCCCGTTCGTCGGTGGCAACTCGCAGGCGTACCGGCCTTCCTCACCGCCGAGAAGGTCGAGCATGTGCTCAAGGTAGCGGCAGCCGAGCGCTCGACTCCTCGCGGCTGCCGTGTCTTTGCGATCTTGCTCCTCTTGGCTCGCCTCGGGTTGCGCGCGAGCGAGGTCCTCGCGCTCGAGCTGGATGACATCCGGTGGGACGCAGGCGAAATCGTGGTACGTGGCAAGGGTCGGCTGCACGATCGCCTGCCGCTCCTCGAAGACGTAGGAGAGGCCCTGTCGCTTTACCTGCGAGATGCGCGTGGTCCAAGCAGGCCACGCCGGGTATTCTTGCGCCACATTGCTCCGTGCTTGGGACTGTCGCAGCCCTCGGTTGTGGCCAAGATCGTGCGGGATGCTCTGCAACGCGCGGGCCATCTGCCGCACGGTCGTGTTGGCGGGCACATCTTCAGGCATAGCCTGGCGACGCGGATGATTCAGCATGGAGCATCGCTCGCAGAGATTTCTCAAGTCCTTCGCCACCGCTCGACGGTCACCACCCAGCTCTACGCCAAGGTGGAACTTGAGGGGCTACGTGGTGTCGCCCTGCCATGGCCGACCACGGAGGTCTCGCGATGAGCGCGCTCCACGATGCCTTGACGGAGTATCTCGCCACCCGACGCGCGCTCGGAACGCAGCTCATGTGGCCGGAGTCGGCGCTACGCGGATTTGTCGACTTCATCGAAGCCGAAGGCGCGCAGATCGTCACCACGGAGCTCGCCCTGCGCTGGGCATTGAAGTCCGTTGGCGTTCAGCGCGCCACCCATGCGCGCCGACTCGCCATCGTCTGAGGTTTTGCAGGCTGGCTCCAGGCAACGGACGGAGGACCCAGGTCCTGCCGCAAGGAATTCTTCCGGCGAGGTCTCGCCGCCCGGCACCGCACATCTACACCGACAGCGAGATCGCCAACCTTATGGCCGCCACCGACCATCTGCGTTCGGCGTCGGGACTGCGGGTCACCACGTTCAAGACGCTCATCGGTCTTCTCGTCGCCACCGGCCTGCGGCCTGGTGAAGCGCTCAGGCTCGACGTCGGCGATGTCGATCTGGTGAGCGGTATCCTCACCATTCGTGAGTCGAAATTCGGGAAGTCCCGCTTCGTTCCGCTAGACGAATCGGTCCGAGTCGCCCTGGCCAACTACGGCACATTCCGCGACACAGTTCTGCCTCGCCGAGAGACGCCAGCCTTTCTCGTGACAGAGCGGGCTTCGCGACTGGGTAGGGATGCGGTTCGGCGCACATTCGCCAATCTCTGCAAGGCTGTCGGTCTCCGCCCCATGGGACATCCACGTCGCGTCGGACACGGTCCCCGGCTCCAGGATATGCGCCATTCTTTCGCCACTCGTCGGCTCATCGCTTGGTATCGAGCCCGCCTCGACGTGGAGCGGTTGATGCCTCGCCTTGCCACATACCTCGGTCACTGCAGCACGGTGGAGACCTACTGGTACATCCAGGCGGTTCCCGAGCTGCTTCAGCTTGCAACCGAGCGCCTGGAGGCGCCTATGCGCGAAGAGGTTCGATGACCACACCGAATCTTCCGGCGCTAATCCAGCGCTTCTTCACCGACCGGCTACAAACGCAGTTGGGAGCCAGCCCTCATACCATCGCCTCCTATCGCGACACGTTCCGACTGCTGCTCGTCTTCGCCTCGACGCTCCTGGCCCGGGCCCCGTCGCAGCTACGCTTGGAGGAGTTCAGCGCGGCTCTCATCAGCGCGTTCCTCGAGCACCTTGAGCACCAGCGCGCCAACACGCCGAAGACCCGCAACGCGCGTCTTACCGCCGTGCGCGCGTTCTTCCGATTCGTCGCCTACGCAGAGCCGGCGTGCTCTCTTCAATGCCAGCAGGTTCTTGCGATTCCGAACAAGCGTCACGAGCGTCTGATGGTCGAGTATCTCACCGAGGATGAGTCCAAGGCACTCGTCGCCACGCCATCCACAACTACGTGGATCGGGCGTCGCGATCGGACCCTGCTGCAAGTAGCAGTGCAGACGGGACTGCGGAACGCCGAGATCCGCTCGCTTCGACGCCGCGATGTGGAGCTCGGTGTCGGCGCCCACGTACGATGCCTCGGCAAGGGGCGAAGAACACGCTGTACTCCATTGCAGCGTGACGTTGCCTCAGCGTTAGAGGTTTGGCTCGTTGAGAACGATGGAGTGCTGGACGCCCCCGTCTTCCCAAGCTTACGCGGAGGCTTTCTGAGCGCCGATGCGTTGCAGTCACTTGTTTCCCGTCATGTTGCCGCGGCCAGCGCGACCTGCCCTTCGCTCGCGGATCGATTGATCACGCCGCATTCATTGCGGCACACCGCCGCGATGGATCTCCTGCGGCGAGGCGTCGACCTTACGGTGATTGCACTCTCGCTTGGCCATGAATCGATAGAGACGACGCAGATCTACCTCCATGCCGACATGCGCCTGAAAGAAAAGGCTCTCGGACACGCTGATCCATCTGGCGACACGCCAGCACGGTTCCGGCCGTCGGACAGCCTGGTCACCTTCCTCCAGAGTCTGTGACTATGCCGACACCGACTTCACCCAGAATCAGGGATCCAATGCACTTCGAGGCACGCGCGATCTCGACACGGCATAGTCCGGGACACGGCATAACCTCGTCGAACAGGCGCTCATCGTCCCGGTCCGCTATCTCGCCGGCTCCTTCAACTACCACACCGAGAATGGCGCCGTGGTTGGCGACCACGCGATGTCCATCATCGCCACCGCCCGCGCCAACGGTGTCGAACCCGTCGCGTACCTGACCGAGTGCCTGCGCTCGCACGAGGATCTTGCCAAGAGGCCCGAGCACTACCTGCCATGGGTCTACCGCGCTCGAGACGGCGGTGCGGACGTCCCAGCGCGAGCCGCGGACCGCACCGCCGAGCCGGAGCCGAGCGACGCGCGGCTACGCGACCTTGCGCCAGAGCTCGGGAAAGACGACCCGAGCAGGGTCGCCACCCCAGAGCAGGACCTGCAGCTCGCGAGCGAGGAGGTCAGAGCAGCGGCGGGTACCGTCGCCGGTGGGCCACCCGGAGAAGCAGCCCTTCGACAACCGCTTCGTGCACAGCCAGAATCCGGAGCCGTCGAAGAAGAGAACGCGGAGCATGTGACCGCGCCGGTTGCGGAAGACGAAGAGCGCGCCATTCATCGGGTCCTTCTCGAGCACGATCCGGGCGATCGCCGCGGTGCCGTCGATGCCCGCCCGGAAGTTGATCGCGTCGTGCATCACCACGATCGTGGCATTCGGGGGAACCTGGATCATCGCGCACCGCCCGCACCGAGGAGAGCCGTGAGAAGTCCGAGAGCCCCGCCGCTCTCGACAAACAGACGCACCTTCAGCCCCGACGGCGCCTCCACCTCTGCGAAGGGTTGTGCGGACGATGGTGCCGCGGTCGCGACCACCTCCACGCGCGAGTAGGCCGGCACGATGCTCGCCGCCGCGGCCGACCGTCCCGCGACCCCGCGGCGCTCCGCTAGCGCCACGATGAGCCGGTCTCGCTGCACACCCGTCGCTCGGCCCACGGCCGCCCGCCCGTGCTGGCGCGCCGCCGCCCGCGCTCGCGCCATGAGAGCCTCGGGCACCGCCTCTCGCACGTGGCGCTTGCGACGCCGCCACGCCGCGAACGCTTCCCCCAGCTCGACCAGTGATTCGTCTGCCATTGCTCGTTCCTCCTGACGACGATCGCCGTCGTCAGGAGGACACTACCCGCGAATCGCCACCGCGTGGGTTAAGCTTGCCGGAACAGTAGTGACCGTCGTTCAGTTGAAGTCGAAGCATGCTGCGCTCCCTGGAGCATGCCTCAAGCAACATGGAAAAGTTTTCGGCGTACAGCGCCGGGCACGGGCACGGGCACGGGCACGCATTCAGGGACAGGCCCTAGTCCCTCGGCGCCACAGTGGATTGCCATCCTGACCGCTTCGGCGTGTTAAGGGTCGAGGCGCACGACGCGGCTAGGGGGCTCTTCATTTCTGGTTTTGCATTCCCGGTTGCTAGTCCCCAATATCTGGTTCGGAGCCAGGGAGTGTCTTCAAAGGAGGGATTCGAGCCCGAGCCCAGGGCACCGAGGCGCCCGGCTCGACTTGAGTGGGTACGAGCTTGCGGGGAGCTGTACTTAGTCCCTTACCGGGCAGATTGATGGCGGGGTTGGCAAGACTTGGATGGCTGTTGCCGACTGGTGCAGGCAATCAGCTTTCAGTTCTCAGCCGTCAGCATCTGCGGGAGCACCA
>JAEWRL010000222.1 GCA_023398955.1 Pseudomonadota bacterium | reverse complement strand
ATCCGCACAATGGTGCTCCCGCAGATGCTGACGGCTGAGAACTGAAAGCTGATTGCCTGCACCAGTCGGCAACAGCCATCCAAGTCTTGCCAACCCCGCCATCAATCTGCCCGGTAAGGGACTAACGGCTGTCGCTTCACCAGCCTGGGGCTGTTAGCGCCCGCGCTTGTTGAGCCCTTCGACGCGGATCTCGTCAAGCCTGCGTGAGGTGGTTCGAGGGGAATGCCTCGGCCTCTGCATCGCGGAGGCCGGTGGCTTTCTTGGGTAGGAGGGGCCGCTCGGGTTAGGAGCGGCTCGCCTAAGGAGCGGAGCATCGGCGTGGTGCCGGCTCGACGTCCAGAGAGTTCGAGGGATCTCGGTTTGGCCGCCTCTGATTCCCTCGAGTGCTCCGACCGCCCCTGAAAGACGAGCAGAGCGCAGTTGTTGTCTATCGAGTCGCAGGCGACGTCAAGTTCTGGGAGGGCTCTTGCCCACCGGTTGAGGACGTGCGCCCGGGGCAGCGCTCGCGCTGCGGGGCCGGAGCGCGAGCGCAGGGGCGCCAGGTCATCGTGGGCCACGGGTTGTCGAGCGGCAACGGCTGGGGCCCTCCGGCCCCGGAGCGACCCCGGAGGTCGCGGGGCAGCGGGTCCGTCGGTACCGTTGCCGAGCCTGCAAGCACGTGATGCGCGTGACGCACTCGGCACTGCTCCGGTGCACGCACTGCGGGGCGGGGGCCATCGCGATGGCGCTGGGCCTGTGGGGCATTGAGCGGATGGCGGCCGAGCGGGTACGCGAGCTGGTGAGCCCGTGGCAGCAGAGGGACCCGAGTGGATCGAGGTGGCGGTCGCTGGCACGGTGGGCCGCGGGGGCAGCGTGCGGAGCGCTGTGGCGGTCGATGTCGACGGGGCTCGGTGGCACGGCGCGCTCGGTCGCCGAGCGCAGTGCGCGGCTGTTGGCGGCGCAGGCCTTGACGCTCGGCGGAGGGCTCCTGAGCCAGCTCTGCGCGGCAGCCGAGCACGCTCAGTGAGGGACATCGGTGGCGGTGGCCTCGCGACGCACCGTCCACCGTTTTGGGTAACTGCCGCGCCGACCTCGGATGCGGTCAGCTCGGTCCACGGGCGGTCGAGCCCGAGAAAGGACTGAAGCAATGACCCACGAAGAGATGACGCCTCGCGACGACGCTGAGGCGGTAGCCCTGTTTCGCGCGCAGGTCGTGGGAGAGCTGGTGGCTCGCTCCCTCGAGCGGGGGAGCTGCGCGCCGCGCTGCGCGAGAAGTCGCAGCAAAACTTTCGACCACCGAAGAGCCTGGTGACTCGCACCTACTCGGTGCCGACCCTGGAGCGCTGGTACTACGCGCTTCGCATCGGTGGCCTCGAAGCTCTGCGCCCAGAGCCTCGCAGCGACCGTGGGGCCGCGAAGGCGTTGACCGCCGAGCCGCGGACACTGCTGCTCGACATCCGACGCGACCACCCGAGCATTTCGGCAGCGCTCATCCTCGACACGCTGGAGCGCCTGGGACGCGTCGAGCCGGGGGCGGTGAGCGCGAATACGGTGCGGTGCCTGTTTCGGCGGCACGGCCTCAGCCGCGTGAGCAAGAAGCATACGGGCCCCGGCAAGGGGCGCCGCCGCTGGGAAGCGGCGCGACCCGGCGTGCTCTGGCACGGGGACGTGTGCCACGGCCCCGTGCTGCCGCTGGGAGGCGAGACGAGGCCCCTCACATTCACGGACTACTCGACGACCACAGCCGGTACGTGGTGGGGCTGGTGGCCTGTCACACCGAGCAGGAGGTGGACATGCTGAGGGTGTTGACCGACGCCCTGCGCCGCTGGGGCACCCCCAAGACGCTCTACCTCGACAACGGGTCCACCTATCGCGGCGAATCCTGCGCATCGCGTGCGAGCGACTCGACGTGCGTCTGGTGCACGCTCAGCCCTACGACCCCCAGGCACGTGGGAAAATGGAGCGATTCTGGAGGACGTGCCGGGAGCGATGCCTCGACCACCTCCCCGCAACAGCGACGCTGCACGATGTGCAGCTGCGCCTGTATGCCTTCCTCGACGAGTGGTACCACCGGGCGCCGCACGCTGGGCTCATCGGGCAGACGCCAGCGCAACGCTGGGCAACGCGGGAGCTACCCGCCGTCGACGAGCAGCGCCTGCGCGATGCTCTCGTGGTCAGGACCACGCGTCGCGTGAGCAACGACGGCGTGCTCTCCGTCGGCGGACGGCTGTGGGAGGTCAGCGCGGGCTTTCTCGCAGGCTGCAGGGTCGTCGTCGAGCGCTCGCTCGCGACCCCCGACGCCGAGCCTCCGAAGAAGGGAGCGGCCGTGGACCTCATCCCCTTCGACCCTATGCAACCCCTCGTCGACGCCAGCATCGGCCGCGTCACGATGCCCAGAGGTGAGCGATGAAGGCACCGATCTGGCTGCGCCATTGGGGCCTCAGTGAAGCGCCCTTCGACAAAGACATCGACGCCGATGAGCTGTGGCTGCCAAGCTCCAAGGAGGAGCTCGTGACCCAGCTCGTCGACGCCGCGCACGCCCGACAGCACATTCTGCTCACCGGAGAGCTTGGGATCGGAAAGACCTGCACACTGCGAGCGCTGCGGCAGCGCCTACCGGGCGAGGGATTTCGGCTGACGTACTGCAGCAACGCGACCCTCGGGCGGCGGGACTTCTACCGCCAGCTGTGCCGCGCGGTGGGGCTGTCGCCCAAGGCGACGGCGGCGGCCGTCTTCGACGCGCTCGGTGAGCACGTCGAGCAGCTCGGTCGCGACAGCGTCCACGCGGTCTTTCTCATCGACGAGGCTCACCTGCTCAAGCAAGACGTGCTCGAGCACCTGCACGTCCTGGCCAACTACCAGTGGGACAGCAAGCCTCTGCTCAGCATCGCGCTGGTGGGGCTGCCAGAGCTCTGGACCACGCTGACGCTCCGCAAAAACCGCTCCCTTTGGTCGCACATCCACTGCCGCGTCGGACTGACCAATCCCAGTCCGACCGACTCCATCGAGTACGTCCAGCACCGCCTCAGCCGCGTCGGCGCTCGCAAAGGCATCTTCGCTTCCGACGCGTTGACGCTGCTGCACGAGGGAACCGGCGGATTGCTCCGCGACATCGACCGCGTCGCCACCTCGGCGCTACAGTCCGCGTCGCGGCGCAAGCTCGAGACCGTCGACCGAGACGTCGTCCGCGACGTGCTGAAACGCGACGCTGCCCCGCCCGTCGACTGAATCCCCACAGCCCGGCCCACGAAGCCGACCTGCGAAGCCCATCGTCGTGTGAGCGCCAACCTGCTCATCATCGCGATGGGCTTCGCCCATTTCCACTGCCACCCCATCAGCGACGGGAGCGACAAGCTCACCGTGGCGCGATGGGCTCACGAGCTCCGCCATCACGCCCATGAGCGCAAGGTCGCCCAGCTCGATGATGGGCACCGCGCAACGCCATCAGCCCCACGGACGCCTTTCCCACCACCGCCCTGATGCCCATCACGTAGCCTGGACCGGACGCCATCAAATAGCGTGGAAATGAACAAGGCCCCAGGTCTGGTGCAAGCGATTGTTAGCCACCGTGTTTTCGGGCAGCAATTGCCCGCAGCTTTTTCACATCGAGCAGGTCCTTGTCGCGATTGGATGCGATCTTGTTTCGAAGCAATGCATCGAAACCAAGAAAGGCGACAGGATGAGGGCCGAGATGCCCTGGCTCGCGGGAATCCCACGCATCGGAGAACTCGACTCCCGAGATCGTGGTGAGCAGATCGATACGATTCGGAGGCCGTCCGAGCTGAACGACTCTACCGGAAGTCGTGAAATCCTCTGCATTCAGCGGAAGGTCCCCAAAACCGAAAGCGTCGAGGACGCGCAACAGGCGAGCGCCGTTTTCGCGAGTTGGTCTGATGAAGAAGTCGGTATCGCCCGTCAGCCGCGGATGGCCATGAAAGGCAACGGCGTGCCCTCCGACAACGAGATACTCAACGCCGTTCGAGTTGAGTAACGCGATAAATTCGCTCAAGTCGCTCTGAAGTTGCGCCAAGTGAACTCCTGTATCGTTCCATGAGTTCGAGCAGTATGTCGACTCGGTCCGAGGGTTCCAGACTGGCGTAGAACGCCTCGTCAGCGTCATCCGCGTCGTCGAAACTCGTGAAGATTTGAGCCACCCGTTCCACGAACCGAATCATAGCACAAGATGGCACGGCGGGCCGAGCGAGGTGATGCTGGTCGTCATAGTCGTCACGCCAAAGGGGGCAACAGCTTAGAGTGCGCCCTATTTCACGGCAGCGGCCAGCAGCCTAACCAAGGAAGTAGCCGGCGGTTCAGCATTAACGAGGCCTGGTCGAACGCGCATTCACCCTACGAGACTTCGACACTCCACGTTCGCACCTCGGCGATTCGCGCTTCGAGATCTGGGATGTAGTCCTTCTGGAGAGCCTCGTCAAAAGGAGCGGCGTCGAGCAGTTTGCGTCGGTGGCTAATCATGGCCACGGCCTCATCCGCTAGTAGCTTGACGCTCAAGGCCAGAGACCTCAGGACATCTCGCCAGAACCGAGCGCGCGCGTCCGGCGAATGGCATGGCCCATAGGCGCCATCCTGAAAACGGTCAGGATCGATGAAGAACAGGCGATCGGTGTCCCTCTGAAGTCGTGCTGCAGCGTCCGCCCTGTCTGCGCGCAGGTCCCAATTGTCGAACCAGTGTTCTCCGACATCGTTGTCCAGAATGAAGAACCTACCGATCCACATCACCGGACTCCACTCGAGCCCAGGTACTCGGCAACAAGTGCGTAGAGCGGCGTGACGTCAAAGGCGTCAAGCTCCTTGATATATTGAAAGACCTTGATGGACTCCACTGGTGCGCCTGTATCGAAGTCGTGTGGCTAACGGTTTGGGGTTCAGCAACAGCCCACTCAGGCTACGCCCGGACCTGGAAGTCATCAAGACCGAGGGCGTGCTACTCCAGCGCGCCCGAGCGGAGCCACCTTTCACCCGGGAAGCTGCCGGCTGCAACCCCTTGTTGGGCGGCAAATGCTCAGCGTGAGGAGGCGCGTTTCAACTCCTCGCGAACGATCTTGCGTAGCACAGTCTCGATGGGACGCTTGCGCTCCAGCATCGCATTGCGGAGAGCCTCGTTCATGAGGGTTTGGTAGTTGCCACCACCAGCAGCATCGACCTGGTGGCGAAACCAGTCGAGGACGTCGTCGTCGATGCGAATGGTGATGCGAGTCTTGCCGGGGGTGGGGGGAACCACAGGGCCGC
>JAEWRL010000122.1 GCA_023398955.1 Pseudomonadota bacterium | reverse complement strand
TGCTGGGTGCCGATGGATGAGCGAGACGAGCGGAGCGAGGAGGCGGAGCGGGAGATCAAGGGCGAACTCGGACGCGACGAGGCCGAGCTGGCGGAGATCCAGGCCACGTTGAAACGACTCCGTGAGCTGCGCTGTCGGATTGCCCAGGGACAGCTCGAGCCCGGCGACTGGGCCCTCTTTCAGGCCCTCGTCGAGGAAGAGATGGAGACGATGTGACCAGGGGGAAGGCTCGTCCGACGCAGCGACTGGATGTGACGCTCGACGAGCTCCGTGCAATTCGTCGTCGGATTGCGGCGGACCAGCTCGCGGCCTCGGACTTGTCCCTCTTCGACGCCCTCGTGCTGCAGCTGGTCGCGCGCGCCGAGGGGAGAGAGGCGCGCATGCTCGCCAAGGTCGCGGAGTCTGCCGGCGCGTCACCGAGCACGAGCGAGCCGCCCCCCGATCCGAAAGCATCCGACGCTGCGGTCGCGTCGCCGACAAGCAGCTCACTTGGATCTCTGGAATGCTCAGCTCCGGTTTGAGGCCCTCGATCCCCGAGAAGGTCTTCTGGATCCGGAGTCGCTGACGGGTGAGGATGCGCGCGGTCATCCCGAAGCGCAGCCGCCAGCGCGGCCGGCGCAGACGCCAGGCCAGCTGCCTTCGGCGCGTAGCGTTGTATTCGGCGACGTCGCTGGCAAAGGGGGCCGGCCACACCTCGCAGCCCGCGGCTTCGAGGGTGCGGAAGAGTCCGTCGGAAGCGAAGTCGTTGAGGCGGGTGTAGACGTCGCCAGCGACGCCAATCAACGGTCGAAGCTCGGGACGGCGCTCGATGGCGGCGAGGTCGGCGGCGCACTCTTCCAGGGTCTCGAAGACGTGGCCCTCCTCCGCGGCGAGCTCCAGTCTACCGAGGCAGCGTTGGTAGCTCTCGTCGGTTTGCCCGGGCGTGACCTCATAGGGACGGAGCCGGCAGCGGGCCCGCAGGAGCATATCGGTGGCGGCAAGCACCGTGCCCAGACGAATCGTGAGGGGAAGCCCAACCAGGGCGGCCCAATTGTCCAAAGAGGGCGTCACGAGACGAATCTGGCCTTGGCTCTGGCCAAGGCGCTGCAACATCGCGTCCAGACCGTCACCGTATTGGCGGAGCAGACAGGAGACGACCGTAACCGGCAAGAAGAAGTGATCGCCGGCCTGGATGCCGCCACTCTCGACGCAGGTGGCGAGATCCCCTGCCAGCATCGCGAAGGGGTGACACTCGCGCCCGGATACCAAGGCCTCTCCGCGCTCACGAATGGCGTGGGTCGGCGGGGGCAGGAGGCTGACGTCGAAGCCCGCTCCGCGCAGGATCCCCGCTTGGGCGTGGGCGTGGTCGGCGAAGTAGGGCACCACCAGGTGTCCCCGCTTCTTCACCTTGGCGAGGGGGGGGCGGGTGCGGCTCGGAGCGCGGCGCCCGCTCGCGAGATGCGCGCGGATCCCGTCGTGGAAGGCCTCGAGGCGTGTAACCAGCCCGGCCTCGGAGCGGTGTTCATCGAGCTCGAGGATCAGGTGCGGACGTCCTTCGAAAAGCTGGCTGAGGTGGCCCAGGGTGAAGGCATCGGGGCCGCAGCCAAAGGACGAGAGCACCACGGGGAAGAGGCGTTCATCCCGCTGCACGAGCAGGGCCGCTCGGATCAGGTCTCGCGGGTAGCGCCAGGGGAGATCCCTCCAGCGCTCGTCGAGCCTCACCGAGTCGAGGGGAAGGGCGTCCAGGGGCAGCACCGGCAACCCCATCCGTGTCAGATGTCGGCCTACCCCCATGTTGAGCCATGGATCGCTCAGCAGATAGGGGCGCCCCAGGATCACCGCGATGCGATCATGGCCCGCGCTCAAAACCTCGCGTCCCCAGGACTCGAGGCTCCTTCGAAACGCGCGGTCCGCGCGGTCTCCCTGCTCGAGAGCCCGCTCGACGTCTCGCCGTGAGAGCCCGAAGAGGGATCCCGCTTCGGCGAGATCGTCCACGCGGCGCCCTGCGGGCAGGTCCAGACTGATTTCTGGAGCGATCACCTCGACCCCTTTGAGGGAACCTGAGACGAGGGAGGGCAGGTGCTGCCCGAAGAGACAGCTGTGCGCCAGCCCCTCGTCTCCTGGAAAGGCCGCGACCGCAGGGATGAGCAAGTGACCAACGCCGATCGCGGCGAGCTCGGCGGCATGTCCATAGGCAGCCTTGATGGGGAGGCAGCTTTCGGCGGTAAGGTGGCGCGCCCCAGCGGCCAGGGTTGCCGATGTCGTGGGGGCCGAGAGATAGGGCGTCCGTCCGGCGGCTCTCGCGAGCGCGGCTAGCCATGGCAGAAGCGCGAAGGGCTGGACGGCTCGCAGAAGGCCGAGGGCATTCTCGGGAACCTCGCTGAGCGGCTCGATGCCGCTGGCCGCCAAGAGCAGCTCGGTGCGCCGCGCTAGCGGGTCCGGGAGAGGGTCGGTGCCCGGGGCGCTGCGCGCACCTAGGCTCGTGTAGCGTTCACAGACGTCCCCGAAGTGGAGAACACCGTCCTTCGTACGGAAGCGAGTGACGTGGCAGTGTGCGCTGCATCGAGAGCATTCGAAGGAGCGCTCCAGCTTGCCCTCGAAGGCCGAGAAACCACGAAAAAGGCTGGAGCTGGAGCTAGGGTTGGATGCAGGATTGAGGTTGGGTGCGGGGTGCCGTTCCTTCCCGTACCCGTCGAGGACGAGCAGAGCGATTCCCAGAGCGCCCGCGACCCGATGGTGCGGATGGACGAGCACGGGTCGTCCGAGGAGGCGCTCGAGGGAGGCTACGACGGCGCGGTTGGCCGCTGTCCCCCCTTGAAAGACGATTCGCTCGCCCACGGCTCGATCCCCGACGACGCGATCCAGGTAGTTACGGGCAACCGAGAGCGCGAGGCCCGCCGCGACGTTGGCAACGCTCACCCCTGCGGCCATCGCGGCCACGGTCTCGCTCTCCATGAAGACCGTGCAGCGCCGGCCCAGGTCGATCGGGCCCGGTGCGGAGAGGGCTAGCTCGGCGAACTCATCGACGATCGAGATGCCGAGCTGCTCGGCTTGCTCTTCCAAGAAGGATCCCGTGCCGGCAGCGCACAGGCGGTTCATCGTGAAGTCGCTGAGCATACCGTCGCCCGCGCGAATGAACTTGGCGTCCTGCCCACCGATCTCGAGCACGGTGTCGACCGCGGGGAGGAATTGGGTGGCGGCGCGGAGCTGGGCGGCGATCTCGTTTTTGACCAGATCGGCGCCCAAGAGGCTCCCTGCGAGGTGCCGGCCCGAGCCGGTCGCCCCGGCACCCACGACGTGGATAGGTCGCACCTGGCGGCCTGCGATCAGCCTGAGAGCTTCGCGCAGCGCCTCGACGGGCTGGCCTCGGGTGCGGACGTAGACCGAGTCGAGCAGCGTGCCGTCGAGGCCCACGAGGGCGAGGTTCGTGCTGACCGAGCCTACGTCCACGCTGACCACCACTGGCTGGCCATCGAGTGATTCTCCCTGGGGCTCGGGAGTCGCTTCGCTGGTGCTCGGGCCTCGCAGCGGGGGAAGGCTCGCCCAGGTGGTCCGCTCGTGCCTCGCGCGCCGCGCCCCTTCGATGAGCGAGCCGAGCTCGACCGGCGCGCCGTCGGCGAGCAACGCGGCACCCTGGGCCGGGACGAACTGGGGATGCTCGGGAACCACGAGGTCGCCGCCGCGCAGCCCCAGCACCTCTCTGGCGGCGCGCACCATGCCCTGGTTCCGAGCGCAGCCCCCGATCAGAAGCACGGGAGGCTCGAGCTGCCGACCGTGGATCACTTGAGCCTGAAACGTTCGGACGAGGGCAAAGCAGAGGCCGAGAGCGATCTCGTCGACCGCAGTGCCCTTCTGCTGCAGGTGAATCAGGTCCGATTTGGTGAACACAGCGCAGCGCCCTGCCACTGTGGGGGCCCGCGGCGGACGCGGCGGCACGCGACAGCTCCTCCACGCTGAGCCCGAGGCGGCCCGCTTGTTGTTCGGGAAAGCTCCCGGCCCCGGCGGCACACAGATCCGATATGGAGAAATCGGTGAATCGTCCGGGATGATTCGGCTCGAGCCGGCACCAGGAGGAGTACTGGCCGCCCAGGAGGAGCACGTCCTGCGCTGGGAGGTGGCAATGCCGGGCTCCGGCGGCGGCCGCGACGACCTCCGAGACCTCCACGCTCGCGGAGAGGTGGCGTGATAGGCGCGCTCGCTGACGGCCCGTGATGGCCACGCTGGCAGCGGTCTCGAGATTCGCTCCGCGCAGGGCTTCGAGCAGCCCCTGGAGAGCGCCGAAGGGTGACCCTTCGCAAGCTGCCGAACCTTGCCAAAGCGAGGTGCCCCGGCCGTCGAGGAGCACGGCCTTGATGGCGGCAGAGCCGAGGTCCAATCCAAGGCGATTCATGGGGTCGAGTCCTTCTCCGAGCCAGGCAGCGAGCGGTCGCCGCTATCGGAGTGGAAGCGTCGCAGACGACAGCGAGCACGCAAGCGCTCCGCGCGCCCGCCGATCAGGCACTGGTCACCAAGCCGAGGGGTGCACATGCCGAGGACAGTTCACGCCGAGCCAGCGCGCAGGGGTTGATGCTGTTCCCCGCTTGCAGCTGACGGCTTGCAGAGATCTCGCATGATGTCGAACTGGGATCGGCATTGGAGAGAGCAGCTCGAGGGGCGCGCCGTCGTGGTCGTCAACGTGCCGCCAACAACACGTCGTGGTCGGCCTCTGCCGCGCGCAACAGGTGCGTGGAATCGGCGCACTCGACGCGATCCGGCTCGATGTGCGCGAGGTTAGACCGCGACCCATCTCATCCACAATCGAAACCCGCTCTTCACCGAGGCGTGGGCCGGCGAGGACGAGCACTCCGTGGCAGGAGAGGGAGTCAACATGCGCGTGCCTCGTACGCTTTCACTCGCTCTAGCCCTGGTCTTCGCCTGCCGATGCCGCGCGTCGTTTACGCGATCCTGCTGCAGATCATCCACCAGACCCTGCCCCGGAGAGTCAGCGAAAATCTGCAGGACTCCGGCTACGAACCGAGTCGGAGCCCACCACGTGGCCGAGGGGATTGGCGGTCGGTGCCGCCCCGGTGCAGATGCAGAAGCCCGGTTGCCGCGCTGCGCGAACCGGTCGCGCGCGCGTGTGCCGGAGGGACTGTTGAGACCATCGGGGTAGAGATTCGAGCAGCGCGCATAGGGCCTCCGTGCGTCGCGTGCACTCTCTTGGGGGCGCGCTGGCTGAGGAACCGCTGCAAAGGCGCACGGGGTTCACACGCGCATCGAGCGCGCGAACCCGCTCGGAGAGCACCCGGCGTGGCGTGAGAATGCGACGCTGAAGGCGCTCGCAGACTGGTAGCCGATCATCTCAGCCACCTCGGCGAGGGGTATGTGCTCGCGGAGCAGGACGTCCTTCGCGATCGCGATGCGCCACTCGAGGAGGTACTCCATTGGCGGCATCCCCACCGTTCGCGTGAAGCGCTCGGCGAACACCGCGCGCGACATGCCGGCGACGCGCCCGAGCTCGGCGACGGTCCATCGATGTGCGACATCCGCGTGCATCTTCCGAAGCGCGCGCGCGAGGTCGGGGTCGGCGAGGCCCGCGAGCAAGCCCTTCTCGCGCGTGGCCGCCTCGGCAGGCTGAACGCGCAGCGCCTCGATGAGCAGTACCTCAACGAGGCGCTCGAGGATCAGCGCACGACCATCCCGATGTGCGCGCGTGGTGGCCTCCTCTCCGATGAGCTCGACGAGGCGACGCAGGCGTTCGGCTGCGGGATCGTCTCGCCGAACGAGAATCATCGCGGGCAAGAACCTCTCGAGGAGCTTCACGTTTGCCCGATCGATGTGAAAGGAGCCACCGAGTTGGCGCATCGTGGGACGGCCAGTGGGTGTGCCGTGCCGTAGCTCGTTGCCATCAGCACCCGTGATGAGCTTCGGCTTCAGTCCGTGGGCACTCGACATCGTGAAGCTCGGGGTCGATGGCAAGAGCACGAAGTCTCCCTCGTCGAGCTTCACCTCACCCACGCCGTCCACGTCGAGGAAGCACGTCCCCTCAAGCATGATGCAGAAGCCCGGCTCTTCGTGCGCGGCGTACCGCACGCTCCATTGCCCCGCCCCGCTGATGACCTTGGGCAGTACCGTTCTGGGACGGAGGAGCGAGATCACGGCCGCGAGCGGGTCGGAGGACTCGTCCGCGGCTCTCGACGGGGAGGACGACTGCGAATGAACAGCCATGCCTACATTATACATCGTCTGGTGCCCTCAGCACGAGTTCGGTGAGCTCGGGCGGCACGCCGAGCCGCATCGGATGCCTTTGACGCTGTCATGGGGTTGAAGTGGTCGGCGTCGTCAGAGGACCGTGATCAGCGACGCCGACTTTGCCAGTGTGATGGCGTCGGGCCCAGCGGGGAACCGGAGCGTCTCGGACTCGTCGTTGGCGGCGCGCCACACCACCTCGGCCACGTCGGACTCCTTGGTCACCAGCGTCGGCCGCGCGAACACCCCGAAGATTGGCTGCGCGAACGGCTCGTAGGCCCTCGGAATCAGCCCCTGCATGCGCTCCGTGCCGTTCGCCGTGAACCGCGTGCTCGGGCCGTGGCCGGGCTCGACGAGCTTCACCTTTATGTCGAAGGCGCCCAGCTCGTGGGCGAGCGAGGCCGTGAATCCTTCGATGGCGACCTTGCTGGCCGTGTACACGGATGCCAGCGGAATCGGCGCGAGCGTCGCGCTCGATGTCACGTTCACGATCACGCCCGCGCGGCGTTCGCGGAAGCGCGGCACGACGGCCTGGAGCACCGCCATGACGCCGAAGGTATTGGTCTCGAAGACCTCACGGATGGTCGTCATTGGGGTGGCCTCGAAGGCGCCGACGACGCCGATGCCGGCGTTGTTGACCACAACGTCGATGGGGCCGGCTTCGTCCAGCGCCGCCGTGATGCTCTCGGGCTTCGTCACATCCAGCGCCAGCACGCGGAGTCGCTCGGACTTCGGCAGATCGCCGAGCCGAGGGGTGCGCATCGTCGCGATGACGTTCCAGCCCTGGTCGTGGAAGTAGCGGGCCGTCGCAGCTCCGTAGCCAGATGAGCAGCCGGTGATCAGAACAGTCTTGATGGTCTTCGTCGTCTTCATGGGAGGTCTCCTGTGCGCCGGCAAAAACCGGCAAGGTGTTGTGAATGAAAGAGTGGTTGCCCCCCCCTCGCGTGTGCCGCCGCTATCCACTGGGGGACGGCGGAGCCGTGAAGCGCCGCTGCGCTGTCTGCATCTTCTTGATAAGCCCCTCTGGCAAGACGATCCATAACGCATCGTCTGCCATTCTTTACAGAGCATCTTGACGGCACCGACCAGGGGCAAAGCTCGACGAACGCGTTGCCTACAATCGGTACAGAGCGCGCAAGTACGCTTGGCTTTAGATCGGGCGATGGGGCGTCCCGCGACGAGGAAGGGTGGACCACCGAGCCTCCCCGGCGTGTAGCCCGCGACCATGACGCGGACGTCCTTTCCGCCATGCTGGACCTGCATGGTGAGGTAGGCGACGCTACCGGTCTCGACGATTCCGGGCAGCCCGTCCAGACTGCGATAAACATCGTCCTGAAGGCTGGAGGGCTCGGCGAACGGTCCGAGGGTTTTCTGTTGCACCACCCAGATGTCCGCTCCACCCGAGCGCAGCAGCACCTTGGCGTCGTCGATCATGCCTCGATACACCCCGGCCATCGTCAAGGTGACTCCAATCAGGAGCCCTAGCCCGAAGCCAGTGAGCAGATAGCGGCCAAGGTGGTTGGCGACGTCGCGACGAGCAAGGTTGATCATCGCAGCTCACCCTTCTGCTCCCGAACGCGGGCTCCGGGCGCGAGCTGCGCGGAGCTGTACACGATGACGCTTTCGCCTTCGGCTAGACCCGAGCGCACCTGGGTCACGCCGGCCTGGGCTTGGCTGGCTCACGATTCTCAGGCTTTCCCGCAGACTGCCCAAGCCCTGCGATTCAGCGTCCACGCGCCCGACGTCCTGTTTCAGCGCCCGCGCGTTGGCGCGTGCCGCTCCCAGTGCTGCCATGGCGCGCTCGGCCTCGCTGCTGCTGCTGTCGAGCGCTTGTTTGCTGATAACGCTTTGCTCGTACAGCGCTCGATCACGGTCGCGGTTCGTGACGGCCAGCCTCGCGCGACTGGCCGCTTCAGCGACCTGCGCGTCGGCCACGACAACGGCCTGAAGCGAGCGCGCCCCGGTGCTCTTCGCTGCCTGAACCCGACCATCCAGGTCCACTGGATCCATTGCCGCCAACAACTGCCCCGCGTTGACCTCGTCGCCCTGATCGACTTGCACGCGCAGGACTCGCCCCGGCGCGATGGGACCGACCGCATAGGAGAGGCGCGCGTCCACCGTACCAGTGCCGAACACGCTGGGGTTCAAGTCGGCGCGGACGGTGCTGTCGAGTTGAACACCTACCGGGGCCAGCGGGCCGTGCGTCGTGAGCAGCCAGAAGAACCCCGCCACGGACACGATCACGCTGCCGATCAGCACGATGAACTTGATACGGGCCTTCATGAGACGTCCTGCTGCCGCGCGAGCGCCGAACGGAGGGTTTGCCAGCACCTCCGAGCCATCTCGTCTGACGGTGCGGGAAGCGCACCGTCCTTTTCCGCGAACAAGAACCCCATCACCATCCCTGTGACCAGAACGACTGCGCTTTCGAGATCGAGGTCCTCTCGGAGGAGGCCCTTCTCGCCTGCCTCGCGAAGACACGATCTGACGACTTCGCGGCCTCGGTTTCTGAGCGCTGCGACCCGCTTTGGTCCGTCAGCGCCTAACGCATGTGAGATCTGGTCCGAGAAGAGGAGGGACTGGATCCCCCGCTGGGCGACCGTGAAGTGAAGACGGCTCAGGACGAAGGCCTCCAGCCTCTCCAGCGGATCTCCAGTGGATTGAGGCTCCGCCTCGAGCAACTCTTGCAGTCTCTCGAGGGCAGCGAGCGTGATCTCGTTCATGTCCTTGAAATGACGGAAGATGGTTCCGTCCTTGATGCCGACCTCCTGGGCGATGTTGGCCGCGGTGAACTCCCGCAGGCTGCGGTCCCCGATGATCTTGATCGCGGCGTCGGCGATCTCGCGGCGTCGCTCCTCGGTCGACTTTCTGGTCCTCACGGGCTGCCTTTAGCTAGCCAGTATTTGCTAGCTGACCTTCAAGACGTGTCCTCGGCGGATTCCTCAACGAGCCTGCGGTGGACGAGCGAAGCAGCCACGACAGGTCGCGCCGCGCCGCGCGTGACGAACGGTTCCATCGCCTCCTTCAGCGTGTCGAAGACATAGAGTCATAGAGTCACACGTCAGGCTCCAGCAAGCGCTCAGCCCCGGCAGCGCCCATCTGGCCGAGGCCGAGAAAGCCAATCGAAGTCGCATTCGTAGTCATGAGAATCTCCCTGCCCGCAAGCGTAGCGCATTGGTGACGACGGACGCGGAGCTGAGACTCATCGCCAGGGCGGCGAACATCGGCGAGAGGAGCCAGCCGGTGAACGGATAGAGCAAGCCAGCCGCGAGCGGCACGCCGAGCGCGTTGTAGACGAACGCGAAGCCGAGGTTCTGCTTCATGTTCGCCACGGTCGCCTGCGAGATGGACCGGGCGTGGGCGATCCCCAAGAGATCGCCTTTCACGAGGGTGACCTGGGCGCTGCTCATGGCCACGTCGGTGCCGGTGCCCATGGCGATTCCCACGTCGGCCTTGGCCAGCGCAGGTGCGTCGTTGATGCCGTCACCTGCCATGGCGACGACCTGGCCTTCCTTCTGCAATCGCTCCACGAGCACGAGCTTGTCCGCGGGCTTGACCTCCCCGTGGACTTCGTCGATCCCCAGCCGGCTGGCGACCGAGCGCGCGGTGGTCAGCCCGTCACCGGTCGCCATGACGATGCGTAGACCGGCGCCCTTCAGGATCGAAAGTGCCTCGGGGGTGCTCGCCTTGATCGGGTCCGACACGGCCAGAAGCCCCAGCATGCTTCCCTCGGCTGCCAGGTACATCACGCTCGCGCCTTCGGACCGCAGCGCCTCGGCCTCAGCGTTCAGCTGCCCCACCGCGACGCCGAGCTGGGCCATCAGCGCGGTGTTCCCGAGCGCGAGGCTCCGACCCGCGACCTGGCCGCGTACGCCGATGCCCGAGCTCGACTCGAACGACTCCGGCTTGTCGAGAGAGAGCCCTCGGTCGCGAGCCGCGCGCACGATCGCGTCGGCGAGCGGGTGCTCGCTGCCCTGGTCCAGGCTCGCGGCGAGTCGTAGCACCTCGTCGGGTTGCCCGCCGAAGGCCGGAACCGCACGCTCGAACGCCGGCTTGCCCTCGGTGAGCGTCCCGGTCTTGTCGACGATCAACGTATCGATGTTACGCAGTCTCTCGATGGCGGCGGCGTCGCGAAAGAGCACGCCCTGCGTCGCTGCCTTGCCCGTGGCCACCATGATTGACATCGGCGTCGCGAGGCCCAGGGCACAGGGGCACGCGATGATGAGCACGGCCACGGCGTTGACCATGCCGTAGACCCAGCCCTGCTCGGGAACGAGGAGTCCCCAGGCGAAGAAGGTCGCGAGCGCGATGGCGACGACGGCCAGCACGAACCAGCCGGCGACTGAGTCCGCCAGGCTCTGCATCGGCGCGCGCGAGCGTTGTGCCTGAGCCACGAGCTGGACGATCTGCGCGAGCATCGTCTGCGCGCCGACCCGTTCCGAGCGCATGACCAGCGCGCCGCTGGTGTTGAGCGTCGCGCCGATCACCTTGTCGCCAGGGTTCTTCGTCACTGGGAGCGGCTCTCCCGTGAGCATCGACTCGTCCACGGCGCTCTTGCCCTCGATGACCACGCCGTCGACCGGGACCTTCTCGCCCGGCCGCACGCGCAGCGAGTCGCCGACGTGCACGTGCGAGAGCGGCACATCTTCCTCGGTCCCGTCTGGCTTGATTCGACGGGCTGTCTTCGGCGCGAGGCCGAGCAGCGCCTTGATCGCCGACGACGTCTGCGAGCGCGCCTTGAGCTCGAGAAGTTGCCCGAGAAGGGTCAGCGAGATGATGACGACCGCCGCCTCGAAGTACACCGACACGCGGCCCATCGAGACGAACGAGCTCGGGAAGACGCCGGGGGCGACCGTGGCGACGACACTGTAGAGGAACGCGGCGCCCGTGCCGGTGCCGATCAACGTCCACATGTTCGGGTTCTTGTTTGCGATTGATTGCGCCCAACGCTCGAAGAACGGGAGGCCAGCCCATAGGACGACCGGGATCGAGAGCACGAGCTCGATCCAGGTCTGCGTGGCCATCTCGAACCACTCGAGCTGGTGGCCGAACATCGCCAGCAGGGTGACGATGACAGTCAAGGGCAGCGTCCACCAGAAACGCCGCCGGAAGTCGACGAACTCGGGATTCTCCTCGTCATCGAGGCTCGGCAGCTCGGGCTCGAGGGCCATCCCGCACTTCGGACAGGTACCCGCCTTGTCCCGACGGATCTCCGGATGCATCGGACAGACGTAGACCGTCCCGGGCTCCGTCGCTGCAGGCGTCTCCGACGCTGGCGCAGCGTACTTCGCGGGATCCGCGACGAACTTCGCCCAACACTTTTTGCTGCAGAAGAAGTGATTGCGCCCTCTGTGCTCGTGCCGATGGGGCGACTGTTCGGTGACGGTCATTCCGCACACTGGGTCCTTCAACGAGGTCGGGTCCGACATCTCCGTATCGTGCAGGCCGTGCTGCGGTTCGTCGGGGTGTGGCTCGTGGTTCATGGGCTCCTTCTAACCCCGATCCTTGATGAGCGTGTTGGGCTCGAGGGTCCGCGTTAGCTCAGTGTTCGTCTCTTCAATGCTCATCTGCGCCTCCTCTTTGTTGGCACGGCCTGGGTGACTCGCCGATCGCGTCGACGCGGTCGGCGCCTACCCCTGGCGGCTCACCGAGGAATTCGACCCAGGCCTTCTTGATGCACGGGTAGTGGCGCGCTGCCTCGGCGAGAGAGAGAAACGCCTGCAGGTTCTTCTCGAAGCGCGCGCGCAGCGCGGCGTCGGCGATCTCCTCACCAGCGAACGCCTTGTGCGCCATCGAGAGCGAGAACATGTCCGGAAAGACCCGCGTGCCCAGGTGCTCGAGCGGCATGCGCAACGCCCACAGGCCACGATTGCCGCCAGCGAAGGAGGGCGATGCCGACATGAGCAAGGCATGGCGTCCGTCGAAGGGCTGCGGCCGAAAGCGCGAGGTCCAGTCGATGAGGTTCTTGATCGTGCCCGGCATCGAGCCGTTGTACTCGGGCGACGAGATGATGAAGGCGTCGCTTGCCAAGAGGCGGCTCTGAAACTCCTGTGCGCCTTGTGGTATCCCGCCGGCCGTCTCGAGGTCGCCATCATAGAGCGGCACGTCGAAGTCGCGCATCGACGCCATATCGACGGTCGCGCCGCACTGTACTGCGACGCGAGCTGCGAGGCCTGCGAGCTTGCCGTTCAAAGACTCCGCGCGGAGTGAGGCTGCGAAGACGAGTACCTTCAGTTTGGTGGTCTTGGGCGAGTTGGCCATGGATGTCCTTTTCATTCGGGGAGCGGGATGAACTCGATCTCGTCTCCAGCCACCTTGGGGAAGCGCTGCTCCTTCCAGTCGCGCTTGGCCTGCTCGATGCGCTCCTTCGAGCTCGAGACGAGGTTCCACCACGTGTGCCGTTTGCCGTCGATGGGCGCATGTCGAGATCGAGATAGAACAGCGACGAGAACGTGCGCACGGGTGACGTTGCGCCGTAAGCGGTTTCGGCGAGCACGCGGATGGCTGCGCCCTCTCGCTCGAGCGTCGGCGACGTGTCCGCGGGTGATGGTGAAACTGTGGAGCGGTCGCTTCGTGATCGGCTGGTGCGAGCCCAGATTGTCGCGGTGAACGATCGGATTCCAAGTCGCGTGGCCATGGTGTTTCCTCTCCCTGTGTGGGAGAACGTAGTCCGTCCCGTCCGTCTGGTAAGTGCTCGGCGTAGCCGAGCCACCACACAGTCGAATCCGCGATCATGACCCGCGAGCCGGTCGCTTCGACTCCTGGCCGATGACGGTGTTCCTCATCGAGATCGAGCCTGCGTCGAAGCCATACATCGGGAAGCGCACGCCATCTCGGTCATCGGTTGCGGCTTGAGCATAGATCAACGGCAGCCAGTGATCGGGAGGCGGAAGGCGCCCGTCGTCGGATTCGGGCCACAGAAGGCTCTTTGTGTCGTGATGTGTGACGACGCGAAAGACGGTTTCATCGAACCTGTCCGCCCAGTCTGGTGTGTCGGTAGAGCGGGTCTGCACGCGGCGGAACGCGTCACGAAGGTTTTGGACGACCTTGCCGCTGCCGAGGATAAGAACGCCCTCGTCACGTAGCGCGGCGAGCGAGCGGCCAAATCTCGCGGTGGCGGGTGACGTCGAGGCGACGGTTGATGCTTAGCTGGATGACGGGGATGTCTGCCTCGGGAAACATCCAGCGGCTCCGGCAGCTAGGGCTCGTCGACCGCATCCGACAGCAAGGCGATTGGGGGTGGGTGACAGTGCGGCGGCGCGACGCGCCGTCTCGGCATCGGTCGAATGCAAGGTCCACTTTGCGTGCTTTTTTTGCTTCGTCAGCCGCCCTTGACACGGTACCAACCGGTTGGTATGTATGCTTTGTGCTCAAGACCGGTGCCAAACGGAACGCAAGATCCAAGCTGCTCGACGCCGCCTTGTCGGTCATCCGCACCAAAGGCTATTCGGCCACATCGGTCGAGGAGCTCTGTACCGCGGCGGGCGTCACCAAAGGGGCCTTCTTCCACCATTTCAAGAGCAAGGATGAGCTTGGCGTAGCCGTGGCGGATTACTGGTCCGAGATGACGGGGGCATTGTTTGCCGCTGCGCCCTATCACGACCACGACGATCCCCTGGGCCGTGTCCTCGCCTATGTCGCCTTTCGCAAGGCGCTTCTGCGGGGTGGTGTCCCGGATTTCACCTGCCTTGTTGGCACCATGGTGCAGGAGACGTACGAGACTGCACCAGCGATCCGCGAGGCTTGCGAGCGGTGCATCACGGGCCATGCTTCAACGCTCGAAGCCGACATCGAAGCGGCGATGTACGCGCGGAACATAACGCCGGAGTGGACGGCGCGATCGCTCGCGCTGCACACCCAGGCCGTCATCCAAGGGGCCTTCAT
Source organism: Pseudomonadota bacterium (assembly GCA_023398955.1). Taxonomy (GTDB): domain Bacteria; phylum Myxococcota_A; class Polyangia; order Polyangiales; family Polyangiaceae; genus JAEWRL01. The sequence continues at coordinate 82,080 of JAEWRL010000122.1, read as the reverse complement.
CCTCGCCAAGGCGACTGGCGGCGCAGCGATCGCGGCGGACAGCATCGATCATCTGCGCCGCTACATCGAGATGCTGTTCGGTGTCGAAACTGAGCCAGCAATACACCTCACAAAAGGAGAAAAGCAATGACACAGCTCGTCACCTGCGCGTGGTTCGACCACGGCGAAGCAAGCAAGGCCGCGGAGTTTTATGCTGCGACCTTTCCCAATAGCCACGTTGACCGGGTGAACACTGCTCCCGGTGATTTTCCTGGAGGGAGAGAGGGAAGCGAACTGACTGTGGAGTTCACCGTGCTTGGGCGGCGGTTCGTCGGCCTCAATGGAGGCCCGAACTTCAAGCCGAACGAATCGGTGAGTTTCATGGTCGTTACCGAAAGCCAGGAAGAGACCGACCGCTACTGGGACGCGATCATCGGCAACGGAGGGGCCGAGAGCGCCTGCGGCTGGTGCAAGGACCGTTGGGGCTTCTCTTGGCAGATCACGCCGAGGCGATTGCTCGATCTCACGACGAGCTCGGACCGTGATGAGGCAAAGCGCGCCTTCGAGGCGATGATGAACATGACCAAGATCGACATCGCCGCCCTGGATGCGGCGACCAAGGGATGAAGGAGGATAACCATGTCGTACATAGACGGCTTCGTCATCGCCGTGCCGACGGCGAACAAGCAGAAATTCGTCGAGCACGCAAAGCTGGGCGACAGCGTGTTCATGGATCTCGGCGCGTTGCGTGTCGTGGAATGCTGGGGCGACGATGTGCCCAAGGGGCAGGTCACCGATTTCTTCAAGGCGGTCAGCGCGAAGGACGACGAGACGGTCGTCTTTTCCTGGATCGAATGGCCCGACAAGCAGACGCGTGATGCCGCCTACGCGAAGATGACCGACTGGATGAACAATCCAGAGAAAGCCGATCCGCGCATGAACCCCGAGAAGAACCCAATGCCCTTCGATGGCAAGCGCCTGGTCTTCGGCGGCTTCGCGCCGTTGGTCGAACTTGGAACGAATCCTCATAGCGAGGAGTCTTGAGCATGCCCAGCACTGTAAGCCTGCACCACGTCTTCACCGCGAAGCCCGAGAAGCTCTTTCGCGCCTTTGTCGAGCCCGATGCTGTGGCGACCTGGCTGCCACCCTTCGGTTTCACCTGCACGGTTCACGAGCTGGAGGCGAAGGAAGGCGGCAAGCACCGCATGACCTTTCGCAACTTCACTACCGGAAACAGCCACTCCTTCGGGGGCACCTATCTGAAACTCGTCCCCGGTGAGACGCTCGTCTACACCGATGCCTTCGATGACCCCCACCTCCCCGGCGAGATGAAGGTGACGGTGATGCTGAAGGCTGTCTCTGTCGGCACGGAGATGAGCGTTGTGCAGGAGGGGGTCCCCGACCAAATCCCGGTAGAGGCTTGCTATCTTGGCTGGCAAGAATCCTTGCGGAAACTGGCCAAGCTCGTGGAGCCGGAAATCAGCGAATGAGCGAACCGTTCTACTACGGAGCCCGCGTCGTCCTCGGCCGTGGACAGGAGATTCCGCCGCGTGGCGGCTTCATCTACTTCACGCCGAGTCTCGACGCGGCGATCTGGGCCGCGGAGCTCGCGGACGGCGATGACGAGCCTCGCGTCTACAGGGTGGCGGTCACAGGCTCGACGGAGAACGCTGAACACCAGCCCGACTACACGGCGCCACCGCATCCAGCGATGTCGTGGCGCTCCCGAGAGCCGCTGACGGTCCTCCAGGAGGTCACGGAGTGGACCCACTATCACGGTACGCGCGCTGACCTCCGATCGGGGGACCTGATAGTGCCCCGGCACGCGGCGAACTTCGGCGCGACGCCCCGATCGGCGAACTTCGTCTACTTCGCCCGAACCCTGGATGCGGCGATCTGGGGCGCAGAACTGGCCGTTGGCGAGGAGCCAGGACGCATCTACCTCGTTGAACCGACGGGAGAGATCGAGGACGACCCAAACCTCACGAACATGAGGTTCAGGGGCAATCCGACCAAGTCCTTTCGCTCACGCGCGCCACTTCGCGTCACCGGCGAGCTCAAGGAGTGGACAGGCCATCGCCCGGAAGCGATCCATGCGATGAAGGAGGGTCTCGCGCGGCTCGAGCAAGAAGGCGTCGAGCCGGACGACGATTGACCTCGCTCCCACTCGCGGTTGTGTGATTCGTCACCGACAGAGCGCGGAAATGCGCTGCTCGAAATCGGGAAACTCCGATTGCGCGAGGCGAAGCACCTCGAGTGCCGGCTTCTCGTGTTTGGGGGCGTGGTATTTCGCAAGAGCCGTCTTTTCGGCGTTGGATTCACGCTCACCTGGATGCTCGACAGCCTCAAGTGGACCGAGCCCTCCGGCGAGCAGCCAGAGGTAGTCGTACAAGTTGCTCGCGACTACACCCAGCGCTCCTTCTGAGCCGAAGAACACCACCGGCTGCTCCTCCAAGGGTTGCCCCTCTCGTACCAGCCACAGCGCAGCTAGGCCGCCAGTGCCGTCTTGCCCGAACACGCGGTACTCCGTGCCATCCAGTTCCTGGTTTCCGGTCCATGAGCGAATCCAGCTGCGATTGGCGGCGGCGTCCTGGAACTGGTCATAGGGCTCGAAGTCGACGCCCTCACCGTTGGCGTAGTCGTAGTCCAGTGCGTTCGCCGCGGTTAGAACGGGCGGCAGGGTCCGGGCGAAGCTCATACCCCAACGATACTCGCGACGCTTTGCAAAGGCGACTCCTCGTGGGCGTGCGTGTCCCCTTTGGCCGGCCGACTATGAGTCGTGTGGTCAACGGATCCGCCGTTGATCATAGCTTGCAGCTCGGTCGAGCACGCCGGGGAAGTGCTGCATGACTTCGGGATTGGCGTTCAGCTGGGCGAACGGCGCGCAATCCGAGTCCCGCCATCGCCGGAGGAGAAGCCGTGGTGTTCGGTAGTGCTGCATTGAAAAGGCGGCCGAGGGCGGTTCGATCGCAGCCACGGGTGTAGTACCATAGCGCTCGAACGAAACACTTCCATCTCGATGCTCACCGTCAGCGTCGAGGGTCCGGAGAACCATCGAGCCGTCGAGGAGCTGACCCGGGACGCCTCCTCGACGGGAGGATGGACCGCACGCTTACGGTGAGAACGAACGGAACCTTGCCCCGAGCGGTGACACCTTCAAGACTTGTCCGCGGCGGATTCTTCAGCAATCCCGGGGTAGACGAGGCCAGTAGCAGGACAGGAGGGCCAGGAATCTCCTATGCCTGGGCGAACGAAACCAAGATAGGGGAGTAGGGGTGTCGGCTTGGATGGCTCTCGTCAGATGAGTCGGATCATGGCGATGCGTTCCCGCATGCCCGCTTCCCGTTCGGCTTCCAGGTTCTGACGGAGCTCCATCGAGAGCTCGTTCCATTCCATTGGACGGAATCCCTGTTGCCGATAGTAGGGACCGTTCCATGAGATGTCGGAGAACGTCGTGAGCGTAACGGCAGAGCATCCCCGGTCCGCGGCCTCAGCGAGAACCCGTTCTATAAAGGAAGTTCCGATGCCGCGGCGCTGCAGCGACGGCTCCACGACGAGTTGCCGTAGGTGGAGATGCCGGCCTCGCCGAACGCAGAGGGCGAAGCCGTCTGCGCGAAGCGCCGCGTCCGTCCCACGGCTGCCGTCATTCGCCACGGCGATCCAAAGGAGGCCATCGGCCCTTCCTGCTTCCAGCTCCGCAACAGGCACATTGTCGCTTCCGGGTTCGCCGGGCAGGCGGCCCGGCGGAAACTGGGCGTCGCCGGCCGCCTCGAGCTGCGCCAGCCGGGGGAAGTCGGCTGTGTCGGCGCCAATGATGATGTGGCTCGGTGGGGTCATGGCAGCGATCATAGACCAGGAGGCTTCGACGGCGTCGGATGATGTTCCGGCTGCGGAGTCAGGTGGGGCGCGCGGCCGCCCGAAGCGGATCACTTCTATCGCGCCGCTGAAGCCTTTACTCGTTGCGAGAGTCGAACATGCGCTGAAGCAGCTCCTGAAGGAGCTCCTGCTCCGACGCGCTGAGCCGTTCGATGATCGGTGCCAACGCCCGCTGCCCTTGAGCGCGCAGCCGATCGACGAGTGCAGCCCCACAGTCCGTGAGCAGAACGTCTGTCGCCCGCCCATCTTCTTCGTTCGGCGCGCGGGCTACCAGTCCCCGCTTCTCTGCTCTGGCGATCAGGCCCGACATCGTCTGCTTCTCCAACCCGAGGTAGTCGGCCAGTTCGGCCATTCGAGGTCGCCGATCCCTTAGGATTCCCAGGACTCGGATCAGCGAGAGGGACAAGTCGTTCTGGGCGGCAATTCTGTTGATGACGGCCATCGTGACGAAGGCAGTCGTTACAAGGGCGTCGGCGAGCCCTTCGCTTCGTGCGGAGGCCTGTTTCAGGGAGCGGTGCTTCTTCATCGTGGCCCGATCTTGACATTGTTCGTAGTGCGCATCAAAGTAGATCGCAATACGAACCATTGCAGCCGGATGCCGACCCCAAGGAACGCACGGCGCTCCGTCGTGCCGGAGACCCGCATGAGAACTGCCAAACCCTTCAGTCTGCGCACTTGGTCCACCCCGCTAACCATCGGTTCCTTCATCTTGATGGCAATCACCGGCGTCTTGATGTTCTTTGACGTCGTGCCAGGATACCTCACCTTCGCGCATGAGTGGGGCTCGTGGCTCTTTCTGGTTGGTGCGGGCGGCCATGTGGCAGTGAACTTCCGTCCGCTCATGAACCACCTACGATCCAATTGGGGCCGCGCCAACGTGGCGATCTTTGTCATCGTCCTGGTCATCTCGACGTTCTCGTTCGGGCGCATCACTGCACCGCAACTGAAATGGCCCATCTCCAACGCACTCGTCGAGGCTCCGCTCTCTGCGCTTGCGAGCCTGACACGCACGGATTCGCAGGAGATTGTGGCGGAGCTCAGGACGCACGGCATCTCGGCGGGACCCGATCAGTGCATTCGAGAGCTGGCAGCCGCGCACGGTGTGGATGAGTTCCACATCCTGGGCCTCATCATGCTTCGTGAATGAGTGCACCGAGAGCGACCGGCCCTCTAGGATCCGAGCTCGAACCCGAGGACGAAGCTCATGCTCGGGCCGCCGCCTGTCTTCACATCGAGCCTTCGCCGTGTGCCGCCAATACAGAGCGCGCTGGATTCCCCGGTGTTCGAGCACTCTGCGACGAGGTAGCCTCCGAAGCTCAGTCGATAGCCCACCTCGAACCCGACACGCCAACGATGCCGTTGGGTCACCCAGAGCGCTGGAATATTGACGCCCACTGAGTAGCCGTAGGCGGGGTTCTGCGTTCGAGATGCGATGAGCCCGGGCGCGACAACGAAGCCGTCATCTGCCCAGAGGGCATAGCCGAGGCCTCCCGTGAAAAGAAGGCGCGGGGGCACGACATAGCGAGCAGTTGCGTCGTATCCAGCAGGCACGTCGGGGCGCTCCGCGTTGGGATCCAGCCCCGCGGACATGCGCGCCGACACCTGCATGCGCTCGAGGTAGAAACCGAGTTCGAGCCCCACGGCGCCCGAGCTCTCGATGCGGCCATCCGGGGAGAGCCACCTCAAGGTGCTATCCAGGTAGGGGGCACGCAGAGTCTTTGGGAGGGGGTCACGCGGAGTCGGTGCGGACGCAAGAGAAGGGGCAGACGCGGGCGAAGGCTCCGAGCCGATGGCCGGGGTCTGGGCGAGAGCCGGGGAGGTTGCGGCCGCCAAGAGCCCGGTGAGTGCAACGCGCGCGGCGCCTGGACGAAGACTCACAGCACGAGTCCCCCGGTGAGAGCGACATAGAAGGTCTGGAGCTGCTCCCTGACGTTGGTAGTCGTGGACTGGCCGCTCATGTCCCGCAGCGTCCAGGTCTGCTCCATCATCGTCGTGCGGCCGCCGAGCTCGACGCCCAAGGAGAACCGGGGGGCGAGCTCATAGAGCGCGCCGAATCCCACTCCCCAGAAATGGCCGGGTGTCTCATGGATGTCGACGGCGACGGCTTCGAAGTCGGGCTCGTCGGGGGTGTAGGTCAGGGAGACTCCGACGGGCACCGTTACGTAGAATAGCTTGGGTACGCCGCTGGGGAACCTATGGGTGTAGGGCAGACGCAGCGTCGGGGCGATCCCGGCGCGGAAGAGCCAGCGTGGGGCCATCCCAACAGCGGTGCCCCAATCCGTCTGTAGCATCGCGACGTGCAGCAGCGGCCCTATCGAGAGGGGCTGGGCGAGCTCGTGATCGAAGCGCAAGCCCACGCCGAAGGGCCACTGCGCCGTGCTCGATGCTGTCTTGAGCTGTTGGGGCTCTCCATCGAACGAGCGCTGGAACCCGGTTACTCCCGCGTACTCGAGCCCCACGATCGCCCAATGGCGGCATTCGAAGGCGGGGCGTCGATGTGGCGAAGTTGCAGGCGAGGCAGCGGCTGGGGCTTCGAGCGGGGTGGGAGAAGGACTCGCCATCGACTCGCCACGGCTCGCCGCAGGGAACCCAACGCTCGCGGCAACGGTGCTGGCGAGCGCAAAGCGGGTCGCGCCCCAGGGACCGAAGCTCAGAGCTCGCCGCGCGGGAGCGCGTGCCTCGGGTGCACGCGGTGGGGGGCACGCGGAGCCCCCCGAGCTCGACGACGGACACGTCGCGGACTTGAGGGAGGCGATGGTCGCGACCGACGCTATGGCGATGGGGAAGATGCTCATTCGCCCCTCTCGACGAGCACCATCTCCGCGAAATCTCCCACAGCTGCATCTGGCCCCTGGCAACCGAGCGGCGCGGTCAGCACATGGCTGGCACGCGATAGGTAGAGCGTCCCACTGGTGGAGCCCGAGTCGGGCCAGGCGATGCCGTCGCCTGGCGCCACGGTGTGCTCACCCAGCTGCAGTAGGCCCGGGATCTCGAAGCCACCACATGCTCTGGGTTGGGGATCGCAGTCGCTCGGCTCGAGTGAGAGTCCGGTGAGCGGTAGGTCGTCCAGGCTGCCTGCGATGAGCTCCCACCGCGCCGAGGTCTCCTGGCTCTCGATCACGAGGCCAGTCTCCGTCACTTCGGGAACCAGCGACTCGCCAGCCGTGAAGGGGATCAGGGTCGCTGGAACGCAGAGGCGCAGCACCGGGCTGCCATTCGAGAAGTGGAGCACGGAGCAGCCTTCCTCTCGTGCGATGGAGCGAAGTTGGTCCGCTTTGGGCTCGCCATCACAGGACCAATTGGTGGACGTGCCCGAGTCGAGCCAGCAGCTGGCGAAGGCAGCGCCGGGCGCGTACTCGCGGATATCGAACGGAGAGCCACCGTACAGCTCCCGCGCCGTCTGCAGTCCTTCGATCCTCACCGAGTGCTTGCTATCGAGGGTGCTCTTGGCGGTATCGATCGCCTCGAGATCTCTCCAAGTCACGAGTGTGAGAGCAAGCCCGGGAATCTCGAGGAGCACCGCTCCGCACTGGGGCTTCCGTTCCGGCGAGGTTCTGAGGACGACGCCGTCGAGCACGATGGAATCCAAAGGATCCAAGATCACACGAGTGGGTTTACCGAAGGCTCCGTCGACCAGCAGCGATTGGGGATCGATGACCGTCTCTTCGCAGGGCCAAGCTCCCTCGAAGTAGCGCACCCGAATCCGGAGCTCGACTTGGGTGGTGTTATAGAGATACGCAGCGGCGAAGGTAGGCTCAGGAGGAGCTGAGGTTGCGAGGCACGCGAGAAGAGCAGCACTGGCCACGACTCGCTCGAGGAGTCGCACTGGCGCAGCGAGCCGCCAGCGCCGCAGCTTTCCGCAGCTGTGCGAGGGAGCGAACGCGAGCCAACCGGCTAGGGGCAGGATTGCGAGGGCGAGCAGGTCTGTCAGATCCGAGACGCTTCGGTACGACATGCCTGTCATACCCCGAAGGAGAAACGACCATGCCGCGTCCCAGGAGAGAGCAAACCGTGGGAAGATGTTGATGGACGCGAAGAGGACCACGGGTAGCATGAAGGCGAGAACACGAAGCCTCACCCAGCGGCACGAAACGAGGGAAGCACTCAAGACCGGCGCGACGACGAGCCCGGCGAAGTCGCTCAGCTTTCCCGTGAGCCACCCGGGAAGTAGCGCGGCGCCCTTCCACAAGTGGTCGTTCAGCAGCAGCGCCAGCAAAGCTACTAGAAAGACGGGATGAAGCAGACGACTCAGGTCAGCCAAGTGTTGGCGTGGAGCGCGGCCCAAGCGGGGCTCGGGAGTGGTTTCGTGGCTCGTCATGCTTCCCGCGGCCTTTCAGGCAAGACACGTGCCATCGGTTGAAGTGTCCAGCGCGCTGCGTGTTGGGGCACGCGGAGAATCGGTCTTCCTCCACTGTCCACATGGGATCGCTCGCGCACTCCTGCGCGACGATCGGCGCACAGAAGCTGCCGTTCGGCTTCCAGGCTCTGACGGAGCTCCATCGAGAGCTTATTGGACGGAATCCCTGCTGCGGATGGTAGGGACCGTTCCATGGGCAGCACTGGCGCGCGTCGTCAGGAGCGGGGGTGACGAGAAGTCCAGGTGGAGCCGAAACCCTCGACCCGACCGATGGCACCGCTCAAGAGCGGAAAAGGCGCGCCACCATGGGCCGTCGCAGAATCACGAACTGTGCGCCCGTCTCGTCCGGAGCTGGCAGCAAGAACGCGCCCTTGTCCAACCTCTTTTGCAGTGTCTGTTCGCCGTCGTCGTCTGCGAAGTATAAGAGTAGGGTGTCGCGACGGGCATTCACGAACAAGAAACAAGTCCTGTCATCGGCCTCGAGGCGCAAGACCTCGCTGCAGAATGCGCGGAGCTTCTTCACGCCCCACCGCATGTCGATTGGCTGAAGGTACACCACGACTCGTGTGGTCGATTTGGGGAGGAACGCCTCGATCATGCGCCTCCGTATACCATCGAAGCGTGCAGACGGAACAGCGCTCCGTCTCTCCGCGTTCGACCGCCATTTGACATTCAAGTAATCAATTGAATAATTGATGATGTGCCTGCTTCCGACCGTCGCTTCAAGGATGCGATCTACGAACAACTCGCTCGCCTCGGGAAGGCCGTGGCGGCTCCTAAGCGCCTCGAGCTGCTCGATCTGCTCTGTCAGGGGCCGCGTACCGTGGATGCCGTGGCGAAGCAGGCGGCTATCTCCGTGGCGAACGCATCGCAGCACCTGCAGGTTCTGCGCGCCGCACGACTCATCGAGGCGGAGAAGAAAGGGCTCTACGTGGAGTATCGCCTGGCGGACGAGCAGGTCTGCCGGTTCTTTCTCGCGCTGCGCGGGCTCGCTCAGGCGCGGCTGACCGAGGTCGAGCAGGTCACGCGAGAATACTTGGCAGCCCGGAGCGGGATGGAGCCGGTCGAGGGCGATGAGCTGATGCGACGGGTGAGGCGAGGGGAGGTCACAGTCATCGACGTGCGTCCACCTGAGGAGTACGGGGCGGGTCACATCCCCGGCGCGCTCTCGATCCCGGTGGACGAGCTCAAAGCGCGTCTCAAGGAGCTCCCGAAGGGCGTCGAGATCGTGGCGTACTGCCGAGGCCCGTACTGCGTGATGGCGGTCGAGGCTGTGGAGCTCTTGCGCAAGAAGGGATTCAAGGCACGCCGCATGGAGCAAGGAGTCGCTGATTGGCGCGCCCGTGGCTGGCGGGTCGAAACCGAAGGAGCAATCCCATGATCCTGCGCATCAACCAGGGCCGCCAAGGAGTCGTGCCGTGAGGGCTGTTCGACTCGGCCTCCGGGAGAATCTCTAGCAGTTCTCGCTCCTCGTCGTCGTCAACGCATTCGTCGGGGCGATGGTCGGCATGGAGCGCAGCATTCTGCCGGCTATTGCCAAGGAGGAGTTTCACCTCGCTGCGCGCACGGCGATCCTGTCGTTCATCGTCGTCTTTGGCGTGACGAAGGCGCTGACCAACTACTTCGCCGGGCGCTGGTCCGATCGCTTTGGTCGCAAGCACGTCCTCGTCGCCGGTTGGCTCGTCGCGGCCCCCGTACCCTTCCTGCTCATGTGGGCGCCGTCATGGTCGTGGATCCTGGCGGCGAATGTGCTGCTCGGTATTTCGCAGGGGCTCACTTGGTCGACGACGGTCATCATGAAGATCGACCTCGCTGGTCCGAAGAAACGCGGGCTCGCGATGGGACTCAACGAGTTCGCCGGGTACTTTGCGGTGGCGCTCTCTGCGCTGGCGACTGGCTACATTGCAGCTGAGGTTGGGTTGCGGCCGGAGCCCTTCTACCTCGGTGTCGGGTTCGTGGTCGTCGGTACGCTGCTTTCGGTGTTCGTCGTTCGGGAGACGCGAGACCACGCCGCTCACGAGTCCAAGCTCGGTGGCACGGCGGAGCACGAGACACTCTCGCCGCGCGAGGTCATCGTTCGCACGAGCTTCAAAGACCCCGAGCTCTCGAGTGTGAGCCAGGCGGGCATGGTCAACAACCTCAACGATGGGATGGCATGGGGCCTGTTTCCGCTGGTCTTTGCCGCGGCCCACATGTCGCTCGCGCAGATTGGCACGCTCGCTGCCATCTACCCTGCCGTGTGGGGGCTGGGGCAGCTCTTTACAGGAGCGTGGTCCGACCACGTGGGGCGCAAGAAGCTCATCGTCGCTGGTATGTGGGTGCAGGCCGCTGGCATCGTGGCCATCGCCCTCGGCTCGAGCTTCGTGGTGTTCGCGGCCGGCTCGGTGCTGCTCGGGCTGGGTACCGCGATGGTGTACCCCACGCTGCTCGCCGCCATCGGCGACGTCGCGCATCCGAGCTGGCGAGCCTCTTCAGTGGGGGTGTATCGGTTCTGGCGTGTCGCAGATGCTCAAGCAGCTCATCTCGGGGGGCGCCGCGGTGAAGGTCTGCGGGACCTGCATGGCCAGGTGCGGCATCCATGAAAACCAGCCCTACTTCGAAGGGATAACGAGCTCGACGATGCCCGAGCTCGCGAGCTGGGTCGTCGACAGCGACAGAGTCATCTCCTTCTGAGCGAAGCACTAGCGAAACCATGGAAAACGACCCTATCTACCTGGACCACAACGCGACGACGCCGCTCCTGCCTGAGGTCGTCGATGCGATGCTCCCGTATCTCCGGGAGCACTTCGGCAACCCGTCGAGCGGACACATCTACGGCGCTCGCGCTCGCAGCGCTGTGGGCCGCGCGCGCGAGCAGGTCGCGGAGCTCCTCGGCTGCGACAGCGATGAGATCGTGTTCACGTCGGGCGGCACCGAAGCGAATAACCTTGCCATCCGCGGCGTCACCGAGGTGCTCCAGGCCAGGAGCCACGTGGTGACGACGGTCATCGAGCACCCGGCGACGGAGCGCCCCTGTGCATGGCTCCAGAACCATGGCCGGAGCGTGACGCGAGTCGGTGTCGCGGCTGACGGACGTGCCGATACCGATGGGGCACGGGCGGCGATCGACGGCGATACGGCCTTGGTCACCGTCATGCACTCGAACAACGAGACCGGCGTGCTCCAACCGGTGGCCGAATGGGCTCAGCTGGCTCGTTCCGCGGGGGCTCTCATGCATACGGATGCCGCGCAGTCCCTGGGCAAGGTGCCGGTGAGAGTCCGGGAGCTCGACGTCGATCTGCTGTCCATCGCCGGCCACAAGCTCTACGCCCCGAAGGGGGTTGGGGCGCTGTTCGTGCGGCGTGGGACGCCAATCGCGCCGGTCCTCGTAGGGGCCGGACACGAGCGCGGCCTCCGTCCTGGCACCGAGAACGTGCCGTTCATCGTCGGCCTCGGCGCGGCTTGTTCCCTGGCCTCGGCGGATCTCGCGGCGGAGGCGGGAAGGCAGCGCGTGCTGCGGGACGCTCTCTGGGCCGCCCTGCGCGCGGAGGTGGCAGGCGTCGTGCTCCTTGGGCACGCCATGGAGCGTCTCCCCAACACACTCAATGTATCGTTCCCTGGGGTTCGCGGCAGCGCGATCCTGGCCGCCGCGCCCGAGATCGCTGCCTCGACGGGCTCGGCCTGCCACGAGGGCGGTGAGACGGCTTCGGCGGTGCTGACTGCCATGGGGATTGACACGGCCACAGCGCTCGGCGCGGTGCGCCTGACACTGGGCCGAGGGACGACAGCGGCGCAAGTGGTTGCGGCCGTGACAGCGCTCGCGCGCGCGTACCTCTCGCTGGTGGTTCAAGCGTGACGCTACCGATCCTTCAGCACTCGCTCGCGGACAGCTCCGTCTTCACGCCCGAGGCGGTGGTCCGTGCGGTCCTGTTGTCGCCCGCCGGATCTCTGAACGATCCCGTTCAAGGGCGAGGGAAGGAGCCACCGAACCCTGGGAAACGCGCACTATTTTCGGGGCTCTTCCCATTCCTTCGCTGCTTCCATTTTCTACGTGCCCGACATGGGATTCCAGGCAGAACAGGCCCGCGAGCTCGCACTTTCGCGGCGGCCACTCGCCTAGCGCCGTTCCGCTCCATGGGGGAAACGTTTGTATTGAGCAGCATGTTTGGCGCTGCTGATCGAATCCACCTGGAAGGTGCGCGAGAGTGCACCGTTGACCGGGAGACTCACCAAGGTAAGGTTCAAGTCTGAGTATCTCGACCCAAGGGGTTTCCATGAAGCCGCTGCGACAGCGCCTCTCTTTCGCCTTTCGTCAAGACGTGAGAAGAGTTGGTCCGCGTCGAAGCTGCGAAACCGTAGGGCCGCTGCATGTCGTGCTCTCGACCTGACCCGTGTGGTCGCCGAGGGCGTGTGGGTTGCGTAGGAAAGCTGGAGCATGCCTGTGATGTCGTTGCCAAGTGTCTTGAAGCGCAGTTGTCTTCCCTTACTTGGAGCAGGGCTGCTGTTCGCCTGCTCGTCCGAGGATTCTGGTAGCTCCGAGAGCGGTGGGGCGGCTGCTGTCGACGTGGGCGGTACAACCTCGGCGGGCGGGACAACCGAGTCTGGAGGAACGGCTGGGTCCACTGGTGGGCTCGGGGAGTCGACGGGAGGGACTGGCGTCGGTGGCGTCGAGACAGGTGCGGGCGGCAGCACGACAGGGAGCGGCGGCAGCACGACAGGTGCGGGCGGCAACACGACAGGTGCGGGCGGCAACACGACAGGGAGCGGCGGCAACACGACAGGGAGCGGCGGCAGCACGACAGGGAGCGGTGGCAACACGCCAGGGAGCGGCGGCAGCACGACAGGGAGCGGTGGCTCCGAGAGCGGCGGTGCCGCCACGGGCGGCTCGACCGGGGGAAGCGTCGTCACGACGGATCTTCCTCCGGCCGAGAACTACACCGAAGAAGTAAACGGTGTTTCCTTCGATATGGTGTACGTGCCGGGCGGCACGTTCACTCTAGGGTGCGAAAGCGGCAGCTGCCCGCAGTATGCAGAACCCGTCTCGGGCGTGACGGTGAGCAGTTACCTTATCGGGAAGAACGAGGTGACGACAGAACTGTGGAATGCCGTAATGGGCGACAATGCGTCGAGCTTCGGCGGTAACTCCATGACGAGCATTACCTGGTATGACGCCCAGGAGTTCGCTTGCCAGTTGAGCCAGATGACAGGGCTCAACTATCGTATGATGACCGAGGCTGAGTTTGAGTACGCGGCAAAGAACCATCTGAGCAGCTTGGAAGACGTAGGTAGCGGCGAGGAATGGGCGTACAACTCTTGGGAGACCTCGCATTCGGGTGGGACTGATCCCGTAGGGCCGAATAGCGGAGAACACACTCAGAAGACGCGCCGCGATGCGCAGGGAACCAGCGACAACATAACAGGGCGCCTCATCCGTTCGATCGACGGCGTAGGCCCCGCGCTGCGTTTGGTCGTCTCTGCCGAGGCGGACTTCCCGCCTGACATGGTCCCAGTGTGCGATCTCCACGCTCCGGAGGTCGGTGACGAACCGGTGAACTCCTACCGCGACCCGCGGTGGGTCACAGGCAGCGATGCGCATTGGACGACTGGTTCGATAGCGATAGGCAGTTTTGATCTCAGGGTTTGGGAGGACGGTACTGCAAAGATGGGGAACACTGAGGGTCAGTGGTTCACGTCAAACAACATCGCGTTCGTCTTTGTTCCTAGTTCGGGTTCCAGTACGAAGTATGGGTATATCTTCCTTGATGAAACACAAGGTTCCGTTATCTCCGACGGAGGCTTCATGAGCGGCGGTTACGTCGGGAGGATAGAGAAGGCGGCGGCGGAAAGCGTCGACAAGCCGACCATCCCCGGCCTGCAGAGCGGCGCGGAGCTAGCCGCGGCGGCGGGGGGCGACTTCAAGATGGTTGACATGGAGAACATCCCGGAGTCGGCCAAAGAACAGGATCCGCGGCTGATCGACGGACCGGGCCAGGGATGGTTCCAGGATAACACCCAGGCTGGCGGTGTGCACCACTACAGAAAGGATGTAGACGCTGACGAGTTCCGGTTTACCGTCAATCAGGGGCAGATGGTCATGCTCGCCAACGGTGAGTGGTTCACCGTCAACAACACATTCCTGCGAATCACGCACTCGAGCGGATATACTACCGATTATCTGTATGCCATAGACTCGAACGGGTACTTCTATCATAACTCGTATCAGGCGTATGAGCGCGCAGACTTCAGGATGTTCCAGCTGAAGGATAACAGCGATACTTTCCCAGCCAGCTGCGGCAGCCATTGCAGCGACGAGATCCCGAAGGGTGAGGGTCCTTCGCTTTACGCGAACATGGACAACGGTAACTCGACGTTCGTGCCGGCGCCGTGCCCAGCGGGCGGTTGCGAGTAGACGACTCAGTTCACCGGGAATGATTCGCCCTCGGCGGTGCCAGGGCGGCTCCCGTTGCATTTCGGGTAATGCGGGCCGCAGCTCGCCCATCAAAAGTCACTCCGGCGACGATGCATCGAGGCTGCGGTGCGTCCGCCAGGTCGGCGTTGACGCAGTTGGTCTTTTGGCCGAGGCGGTGAACGCGGGTCGTGGGCTGCGGGGTTCTGACGCCCCGGCCCCAGTCATGGGGATGCAAGGGACGCGGGGTCATCTTAGTTTGTTCGCCCGTCGCGCACAAACTGCGCGACGCGGGCACGGCGCGTTGCGTTGGAAGAACGTGGGAGAGTCGACCGGAGGATCCTTCCGAGGGGACGGCCAGCCCCACGCCCAAAGGACATTCACAAGGAGAGAGCAACGCATGAAAGCCAGGAACCTCATCCCTCTAGCGGCAGCGGCCATCGTGGGAGTGATGGCTACGGATGCGGCGGCAGCCAACAGCCTCAGCTGCATAGGCGGCAGCTGTCAGACGTCGCCAACCCCACTTCCCAACAACGTGCACGAAAGCGTTCAGTGGGATCCGTGTGACGGCGAGCCCTTTAGCTGGGAGGCAGAGTTCGCCTTCGAACCGAACTATGACTACGTCGAAATCGGTGGCCAGCGCTACGATGGGTGGAATGGAGCGGCGTCGGACTTCGCGGAAGGGCCGGTTTCCGTTGTTGTCCATACCGATTTTGTGGTGCGCTCCGGTGGTTTGGCGAGCCTCACCGCCATTTGTCACAGCCGCTTTCAGGAAGCAGAGTGTCCGCACCACGGCTTATCTGAATATGATACGAGCTTTCAGGGTCTCAGTGTTGGCTACCCTAATGTTAGAACAGACAAGGATGGGTACACCGGCAACGGCTACATTGAAGCGGTGAGCACGTCCTTCGACCCAACCGAATCGACCAACGAGGTCGCCTATCACTTCTACACGCAAGCAGGACAGTACAAGTTGTACTTCCTCGTGAATACCAATGGCAACGGCGCTCAGGACTCCTTCTTCTACACCTTGGGTCATGCTGCTAACGCCAACTGGCAGGTTGTAAACGGCCTTGCCTCCCTGGGATGGGGCTGGAACTGGGGTTCGTCACAGCCGTTCACACTGAGCGAAGGCCCAAACCCCATCACTATCAGAAGCCGCGAGGCCGGACTAAGTATCGACAGAGTGGCACTGATACGCGTAGGCGACCCGGCACCGACCGGCCTTGGAGGTCGTGCATTCAACTGTTCGACATCGCAGGTCGCGTGCGACCCCGTCGCTTGCCCGCCCGACTACGTCTGCTGTGATAACGGCGACTCGACATTCAGCTGTACGACGGAAGCACAGTGCCCCTGGCGCTACTCTCCGGAGACGCCGATCAGCTGTGATTCGAGTACTGACTGCGACTTCGACCAGGTGTGTGCCTATGTGAATCAGGCGGGCAACGAGATAATCACTTGCGTCGCCAAGCATCAGCTCACCCCCGTGCAGCAAGCCGGGCCAACGCTCATGTTGCCCCTTTGCTCGGCGGGCGGAAGTGCGGAGTCCTCCTGCCCCGCACCGTGGGGCAGCTGCGAGGAGCTAGTCAGCGACGCCCTCGATATCTACGCTTGCCAGGTTCAGTAGGGCACTCAGACTCATCAGGGCGCTGCCGCCCCCCGTAGCGGTTCGTAGGCACGCGCAGGAACGTGGCTGCGACCGCCTGCTCGCAAGAAGATCCCCACCCCCGTGATTTGCTCGGTCGATGAGGTGGCATCGGAGGTGATGCGTCTCACTGTCTCGTCGGGTGGGGATCGCTCTACCCGTGCCGACGTGTCCACCTCTGCAACGCGCATCCGAGCCGATGTGCTTGGGGCTCGCGAGTTCCTTGCGCCCGAGGTGCACGCGACGTTCGTCGAGCGGGTTGTGCTTCTGGGCGGGGAGAGCTCCGGCAAGAGCACGCTGGCTCGAGCCTTGGCAGGGCACTTCGAGACCGAGCTAGCCGTACAACCGCACGGCGGTCGATGCCGCGAGGAGTGGAAGTTTTCACGGTCCGGGGGCGAAAGCGAGCTCCTCCTCGCGGGTACCTGGGGGTGTCAGGCTTCCTCACCAGGAGGAGGCCCTCGAGAGTCTTGGGGCTTCTCCACCATTCCGTCACGCACGAGGACACGATGAGGCATTCCGTTCTGTTCGCTGGTCTGTTGGCCGCGACGACCGCTTGTGGGAGTTCATCCGATGACGAGGGCACGTCGACCGGGGGAGCCTCATCCGGTACCGGGGGTCAGCGCGCTGGGGAGACGGGCGGCGGTGGTCCGTCGGGAGGGCTTCCGTCCATCGGTGGAGCGCCCGCGGGTGGCAGCGGCACGGGCCTCGGCGGAGCGCCCGCTGGCGGCGGCACGGGCCTCGGTGGAGCACCCGCTGTCGGCGGCGGCACGGGCCTCGGTGGAGCGATCGCCACGGGAGGCGCGGCTCCCAGTGGCGGCGCGGGAACGACGGCAGGCGGCAGCACGACGGGCGGCGCTGGCGGCACGATAGGCGGTGCTGGTGGCGCCACGACGGGCGGCGCGGCGGCGGCCGGAGGTGCATCCACCGGCGGCACGACACCGACTGGGGGGAACGGAGGCTCGGCAGCTGGCAATGGCGGTCAGGCGGGCGCCACGGGCGGTGGCGAGCAAGGGGGAGCAGGGGCCGGGGGTCAGGCGGGTGGAGCAGCCGGCGCCAGCGGTGGTTCCGTGGGCAGTTGTGTCGGCAATGCCTGGCCTACCGCCGATCCCACGAGCGCGGGCCCGTTCGCGGTCGCGGCCGACAAGGACGTGGGGCCCCTGGCGGGGGTCGTCCCCGATCCGATCTACGGGAACGCGCAGCAACGCTTCAACGTGTACCGCCCCGCCAACCTCGCGCAGAGCGGGTACTGTCACCCCATTCTCATCTGGGCGAATGGCTATAGGGACAATCCCGAACCGAATCCCCCGGACTGTGTCGTCGACTCGGGCTCCAACCAGTGGTGTGGACAGTATTCGCCTTTGCTGAACCATCTCGCCTCGCACGGCTTCGTCGTGGTCGCTTCGCTCAGCACAGCCACTGCAGAGGGCGATCCTCTCCCCACCATTGCAGGCCTAGACTGGATACTCGAGCAGGCTGAGGACTCGAGCAGCCCGTACTATCGCCGCCTCGATACGGCTAACATTGGCCAGCTCGGCCACTCGTATGGCGGAATGTCGACTTGCATGTCTGCATCCGAACCTCGCTATAGAGCCCTCGCAACGATCTGCGGCACCAGGGAGCCCACCGGTGTTCACACTCCGATGCTGTTCTTCTGCGGCGGGAGGGACAGTACGGTGAGTTGCTCCGGCGTGAGGGACACGTTCCACACGGTCACGGACCAGCCTGCCTTCTTCATCAACGAGCTCAATGCGGACCACGGTAGCTGGGTGTACCAGGGACCCAACGGCGTCTCTCTTTCGTCGGCTGCCGCATGGTTCAGGGTTCACCTGATGGGCGATACGGAGAATCGGAGGTACTTCTACGGCGCGAACTGCACGTTCTGCACCGACAACCGTGTCGAGGTCGAGCAGAATAGCCTCATGGCGCAGTGAGTGCGAGAGAGCATCCGTGGTGGAGGCGCTCGGGCTCGGCTTTGAAGAGACCCCCTAGATCACCGCCCTTCCTTGTCTGATGGGCCAGTGCGACCAGCGCTCTGCTCGAACCGGCGCTCGCAGGGCGAGATCGAGCCCGCGCCTTGCACGCAGAGCGGGCGAGTAGTCACTCACCATACGAGCCCCAACGCATTCAATCTAGCGAACCCTGTGGCGCCGGACACACTAGTCACGATGACGGGCTAACGCATCCGGGCCACGATGACGCGGGACTCACCACCCCAACCACTCGCTCTTCAGCGGAGTGTCAATTGGGATGCCGTCCTGCTCGAGCTTGCCGTCCGACGCCAGGCGATACACGTAGACGCGACTCTGCGGGCGGTGATCATCTGGGGTGTACGAGATGGGGCCAGCGGTCAACCCGTCCAAGTTCTGGTTGTCCAGGGCTTCCAGCGACGCTTTCAACGTGGCCCCGGTGACGCGTTCTCCTCGCTCCACCGCGGCGGTCGCGGCAAGCTCCCAGGTCCTGGCGGTGACATAGCCGACGACGTACGAGACCACCTTGATCAACGCCGGATCCTCGTCTGCCAGGTGCGTCGACTTCGTGCGATAGGTATCATAAGTACGCAGGAGCTCAGACATGCCTATCGCGCTCATGTCGCCATAGAGCGCGAACGGTTGAACGACCCACCAGTTCCCGCTGCAGGCGCCACCCGTCTCGCTGTGGGTGAGCTCGTCGACGGCCCAGTTGTTCGCGATGACCTTCGGCACGAAACCGGACGTGTCGATGCCGTCGATGGGGTTCGCTGCAAAGTGCTCCGAGACTCCGGCCATGGCTTGACATGTCACGCTCGCCGACGCGCGAGTATTGCCGAACCAGAGCCAGTCGACGGCGACGTAGTCTGGCTCTTGCAGCTGATGCTCGAACTCCGCGGTGAAGTACTCGATAGCGGCGGTCCGAACCGCCTCCACGGTCGTCACCGAGAGATCCATGCTCACATCCAGGTCCCGGCCGATCGCCAGGGGTTGAGTGGCAAGATAGGTCTTGGCGGCTTCCACTGGAGGCGCGGCGTAGCTGCTCTCGAAGTCGTAGAAGAACCCAATCCTTCGACCTCCTTGCTGGACGACGAAGTCCATTGCGCCGCGGGCCGCCGTGGAATAGTCGGTGCCTTGGAAGAACAGGTAGGGATACCCGTCGGATGACTTCTGTTGATCGGCGCGAGTGACCTCCTCGAAGTCTTCTCTCAAGTGAGGGATGTCGACTTCATGGCTCACCGGTTGGGGTGAGGCGTGGGCGGCGCTGAACGACGTTGCCATGACCACCTTGTGGTCTTCCTCGGCGGCCCGGGCCACAGCGCCGATCACCGGAGTTCCATTGGCGAAGATTGCTGAGACATCGTCCCAACCAGAGGCGCGCCGCCAGCCGTCGTAGAGGGTGGCGGCGTTGGCCGGCACGTAGGATGCGTCTCCAATCTCGCCGTAGTCGATTTGGCATCCATGGATGCCTCCACCAGCGTTGATGGAATCGAGCACATCGACGATGGCTACCGTTTTTGGATCGTCCACGTCTGCGGTGGGGCCGGTGTGATTAGCCAGAATGCGAACGTTGAGCGTGCCTTCGCAGGTGCCAGGTCCTGACTCATCGAGCGCCGGACGGTCTTCGAGGCCGATAATCTGCGCGCAGCTCGCAACGAGCAGTCCGAGCCCAGCGCACACAATGGTTCCATGGAGGCGCCGCATCAGAAGCTCCCCTTCAGGGTCGCCGCGGCGCCGCCCGGTTGCGGAGAAAGAGACAATTGGGCGCTCTCACTGCCCGTTGAGTCCAGTCCCCAAAGAACGATTCCGCCGACCGCCAGCGCCGCCCCTGCAGCAACCCCAATCGTCGACATCAAGGCGTAGCTTTGGCCGTCGTCTATCAAATCCCGTCCGGCCTTGGTGCACCCGTCCGAGGTGCATTCGTCGTCGTCGGCCGTCGTCTTGTTGCGCCATGCCAGCCCGCCGAGAACGAAACCAGCGCCCGCCACGACGGCACCCGATGTGACCAGCACCCATCCGGCGGTGTTCAGCGCCCCAGAGGCCTCGTTGGCGTCGGGTTCCTCTCGGGAGCCAGTGGGCGAGGGGCTCTCTGTCGCTGTGTCGCGCTCATTGGGCTGCCTCGGCGCGGGTTCCTGAGACTGCTCCTTTTCCTCCGCTGCCGTCGCTCGAAGCTCGACGAGCCTCCGATGCGCCTTCTCAGCGAGCTCTGGTTCGGCGTCCGTCGCCTTGAGAAACCTCGTGTAGTACTCAGTGGCGAGCTCCGTATCGCGAAGCCGGCGGTCGTAGATCGCAGCGATATTGTAGAGCAGCGTCGCTGTTGGACGCAGTTGATACGCCTTGAGATAGGTGGCGATGGCCTCGCTGTACTCGCTCTTCTGTGCATGAGCGAAGGCCGCTTGGGCCAAGCGCTCCACCTCCACAGTCACGTCATTCTCCGGCTGCGCGGCTTGAGCGACGAGCGGCGTGCTCACTAGGAGGCCGCTCAGCAACATACAGGGAAACAGGGTCCGCATGGTTACCTTCTATTGCTACATCAGTGCTCTGGCGAGGGACCGCCCGAACGCATGGATTGTTGGTGCGGTGGAACCGGTGCTGCCGCCAACCCGGGCAGCGAACTGGGGAGGCTCTTCGCGGTGATGCCAATCCGCGATGAGAGCCCTCATTCAATCACTTGTACCTCAGGTTCGTCAATCACCTGCACCTTGGGAACTACCCCGGGTGGTGGCTCGCTGGCCTTGAGCGGAGCCTCGTTCGCCTTGAGCGGCTCGGCGGGCATGAGCGAGGTTTCGCCTGGCTTGAGCGGAGTTCCGGGGGACACCGTCTCCCCGGGATCTCGGGCGGGCGCGGTGCGCCGATGGGGCGCCACAGCGCTGCTTTGCCTACCTCGCGCTGGGTCGCGCGCACTGCGCGAACCGTGCGCCTGGCTCGGCGCATCCTTTCTGACCAAGCTCAATGTGAGCCGCTGGTCGCCGTCGATAGTTATATAGTGGTCCTGCGACTCGTAGCCGTCCGCCTGAACGCGGAGATGCTTCTGAACGCCATCAATGGGGACGCGTGCGGAGTATGGGTTCGGAGCGGAGACGCCGTCGATGGAGATTCTGGCCGTCGCTGGCGACACCGAAACGTCGAACCGCGCGGTCGATGGAGCGGCTTGTGGCGTAGACTGCCCCGTTGCGGCGGGAGGCGGGTTCGACGCCCGTGGCGCGGTCACCGCGTCACCGTGCCGAACCGTCGCCAGGGCAACGGCGCCCGCGCCAAACCCAAGCAGGCTCACGGCTGCGAGCACCCACCGTGATCTCTGTCGTGCCGGTTGCTGCACGATGGGAGTCCCTTGGTTTACGTAACCCACGCTCGTCGTGCTCGTCCCGTATGGAGCCTGGATGATGGGCAACGGAACCGTCTGGCCGCGCTCGGATGCCGCACCGAGCTGTTTCAAGCTCGCGTCGATACCGCGACGCATGGCATCGCGCTCTTCTCCGTAGAGTTGTGACATGTGTTTGGCAATCGACTCCCGCATGGACTCTTCGGAGACCCCATCGAGGAAGCCATCGAGCGCTCGGCGCATCTCCAGCGCGGAGGCGTAGCGCGCCCCAGGGTCCGCGGCAGTTGCCTTGTCGACGATGGCCAACAGCTCCTCCGGGGCACCTGGAACGACATCTCGAATCCTTGGAACCCGGCCGGCGACCAACCGGGTAGCAATCTCTGGCGGCGTCAGCCCCTCCCACATCGACTGCTCAGCGACCGCCCGCCACAGCATGGCTCCCACCGCGAAGATGTCGACTCGCCGCGTCGTCCCTGCTCCTTGCAGCTGCTCGGGCGCCATGCACGTCAACTTGCCTTTGTAGACTCCCGCTCGGGTCTCCACGTTCGAGCTTGCTGCCTTCGCAATGCCGAAGTCGAGCACCTTCACCTCACCGGCGTAGGTGACCACGATGTTCTGCGGAGAAAGGTCACGGTGGACGAGCCCGAGCGGAGAGCCATCGAAGTCCGTGAGCTCATGGGCGTGGTGGACGGCGGCAAGTACCTCATGCAGTATCCAGACTGCTGCGTTCAGGGGAAACGGCTGCCCCCTCTGGAGCGCCCTCTGCTGAATCCGGTGGAGCGGTTGCCCCTCGAGGTACTCCATCGCAATGAAGTAGCTTCCTGCTTCGTCCTGCCCGGCCTCATACGTGTGAACGATATTGGGGTGGCTGAGGCGCGAGACAATGCGCGCTTCCTCGAGAAACATCTCAAGGAACTCGTCGTCTAGCGCGAGCACGGGGCGCAGTTGCTTGATCACCAAGAGCTTGCTGAACCCACCGATGCCCTGCTTGACGGCGAGAAACACATCCCCCATCCCGCCCTTGCCCAAATTAGCGATCACGCGATGGTTGCCGATGCTCTCAGGGAGCGGCGGTTGCTCGCGATTGGCATCCTTGGCGGCTCGGCGCGGTTGCTCCCGATCTGTCTCGCTGCTCCTTCCCATTGCCGTTTCCTACCGTCTCCCATCCACGAGCGCCGACGCACCTCGCTTCAGTAAGCATGCTTGACGAACCTGTGCACTCTAGTTCACCTGCGGGTCCAGCTCAACCATAGAACCTGCGCGGCCCCTACGGTTCGCGCCAGGGTTCCCATCCTTGGGTAGCCAGAGAACCTACCTCGGCGTCACTCGGCCATCCTGTACCAGCGCCCGCGCCCATGGTTGCCGCAGCAGGTGCCAAGCAGCAGCGGCCATCACGAAGGGAGCGGTTTCGACCAGGCATGGGGCTGCCCAGGAGAGTTTTCTCGGGGTTCCGTGAGAGTAGGAGCTCGGGTCAGCTGTCTCTCAAGAACCGTTACCTTCGGCATTAGCCAGGAGGCGGGTGGGCAGCGCAGGAGATGCGAGCCGCGACAGGCTGAAGAGCTCGCGGAGCTTGAGTGCGGTGGGACCGGTCCGGTAGCGGCTGACGGTGCAGATTCTGGAAGGAGTGGGAGCTCGGGGTGGGGGAGGAGAAGTCGGGCGCGTCAGCGGTCCCGTTCAAAGACTGGAGCATGCCCAGCGCCAACTACTGTCGAGTCCTTCTGTCTTGACAGGGGCCTCATGTTTCGCGAAAATTGAGGGTTTTCATGCCGGGGCCCAGGGGTATATGGGCGAGGCCGCTAGCGGCCCGTCCTCTATCGCCGCCCGCGTCGCGACCGGCGGTAGAAGACGCTCAACCCGATTGGGATGCCCGTTCAGCCAGGAGTTGCTCGACCTGCTCCATGCTCGGCGGCTTTGCCAGGTGCTGATGGAAGCCGGCGGCGGTAGCTTTGGCGATGTCCTCAGGCAATGCGTAACCTGTGAGCGCCACGAGCAAGCAGCCGGCAAGCTTCGCGTCCGTACGCAGCGCACGCGCGACCGCGTAGCCGTCCATCCCCGGCAGCCCGATGTCACAGAGAACGACCTCGGGCACGAGATCGTGAGCAATCCGGACGCCCTCGTGCCCATCACGGGCGATGGCGACATCGTGACCGCCAAGCTCGAGCGCTTCGCGGAGACTCTCCGCGGCATCGGGATTGTCCTCGATGATCAGCACCCGGCGACCGCGAACGACAGGCGCCGATGGAGCGGCGACCACTGTGCGTTCAGGTATTGGCGTGATCGGGAGGCGCACCGTGAACTCCGCTCCTCGTCCAATGCCCTCGCTCAGTGCCGACATCGTTCCGCCGTGCTGATCGACGAGGCCCTTGGAGAGGGCGAGCCCGAGCCCAAGACCACCGCGGCTGCGGTCGAGCGTCTGGGTGCCCTGCATGAACGGCTCAAAGAGCCGCGGAAGCAGATCCGATGCGATGCCCTCGCCGGTATCGCGCACGCTCACGACCGCATCGCTGCCGTCCTGTCTGAGTGACACGACGACGCTGCCACCTCGGGGTGTGAACTTACGGGCGTTCTCCAGGAGGTTCCCTACCACCTGAGCAATCCGGGTTGCGTCGGCGAGGATCTGCATGGGTTCGCTCGGCAGGAGGAGCTCGAGTTCGATCTCCGACGACGCCAAAGCTGCTCTATGATCCTCTACGGTGCGGAGGATGAGCGCCGGAAGATCGAGCCGTTCGCGCCGGAGCTGGATCTTCCCGCGCGCGATTCGCGTTACGTCCAGGAGGTCATCAATGAGCCGCGCCAGGTGAGTCACTTGGCGTCCGATGACTGCCTGTGCACGTTGGGCTCGCTCGCCACCCGACGCCGTATGCTCCAGGACGTAGAGGCCGTTGCGGATCGCGGCCAGCGGGTTTCGGAGCTCGTGTGAGAGCACGGCGAGGAACTCGTCCTTCCGGCGATCGGCGTCGCGCAGGGCGGCCTCCGTCTCCTTGAGGCGACTGATATCGAGGTTGATCCCAGCCCAGCCGGTTATCTCACCAGCCTCGTTTCGCACCGGCACTCCACGGGCCAGGATCGGATGCCACCTGCCGTCGAGCCCTCGATACCGATGTTCGATGTCCCACGTACCTCCGGTCCGAACGCATTCCTTCCATGCCGCCATGGTGTACTCCGCATCCTCCGGGTGAAGGACGCTCCCCCAGCCAAAGCTCGAACACTGGTCCTGCGTGAGCCCGACCAGATTGAGAAAGGACGGACTTGTGTAGACATTGCGACCGTATGGGTCGCAGACCCATACGCCGTAGTCGATGGACTCGCCTATCGCGCGGTAGAGTCGCTCGCTCTCCCGGACCGCCTCCTCCGTTCGTTTGCGCTCCGTGATGTCTCGGCCCGTCCCGACCAGGCCAACAATGCGGCCGGAGGCGTCCCTGCGCGGCGCCTTCGTGTTGAGGACGATGCGGTAGCCGTCCGGCGTTTGAATCGTCTCCTCGAAGACCTGAACGGTGCCGGACTCCATGACCCGGCGGTCGTGCTGCAGGATCGCCTCGCCGACGGCGGGATCGTCGTAGAACTCTCGGTCAGTATGGCCGATCACCTGCTCTGCAGGTTTGCCAACGGCGTCGAGCACCGCGGGATTGGCGAGGATGAGGCGGCTCTCCGTGTCCTTCACATAGACGGAATCCGCGATGGTATCGATGATCGCGCGGAGCAGTGCCTGGTCTTCGCGCAAGGCGAGCTGAGACCGAATCCGTTCGGTGATGTCGCGGATGATGACCTGTACCGCTGGATGGCCACCGTACTGAATCCTGACACCACAGGCCTCGGCAATCACCTCTGTTCCATCGAGCCGGAGCAGACGAAACTCACGAGGCGGGGTGCGCGCGCCGGTCGCAGCGAGCTCGGCCCGTCGCATCAAGCTCTCGCGATCCTCGAGATGGACGAGCTCGATGACGTCCGTTCCCAGAAGCTGCTCGGGGACTCCCGCGCCGCACAGCTCGAGGCTCGCGGCGTTGGCGTAGACGACCTTCCGGTCCTGGTGCACCAGGACCGCGTCGGGCGCGAGCTCGAGCAACGAGCGATAGCGCGCCTCGCTCTCGGCGAGAGAGGCCTCAGCTCTTCGACGCTCCGCGATCTCGTTCTCGAGCTGCTTCTGACGGCTTGCAAGCTCCGCCCGGCTCGCCAGTGCCCGCGTCTTCGCCAGGGAGATCAGGTGGCTCATTGCCGCGATCACGCCACAGACGACGAAATAGCTGATGGTCCCGACGAGATCGGGGAGCGAATGCGGGTAGAGCGTCTGGCGCATCACACCGAAGAACCAGCTCGCCGCAACGTAGCCGATGAAGATTGCAAGGACCGTTGCAGTGACGTTCTCGAGGTAGGCGGTCAACGCGACCGCGACGAAGAACGTGACGTAAGGCAGATGCTCGCCGAGGATTGGATCGAGCGCAAAACGAACGAATAGCGCCAGGGCGGAGAAAGCGACGGCACTTGCTGCGGGGCGCCAGCGGCGAGCCGAACGAGGTCGACTCATTTGCCGGTGCACTGCGCTTCACGCGGCCGCGTGCTCGTCCCGAGGGTCCGAGTGTGCCCGTCCGGGTCGAGGCCAGGCGGGACTACGCTCCAGTCGGTCAAGGTCGTGATACACAGCCGAGGGTCGCGTCTGCTCCTCTTAGCAAACCTGGGTCTGTTTGCCGATGCTTTCGAGGATCGTGAGTCGTTCTCCACCACCGGCAACGGTTAGCACGAGACGGCGCTCCCGTCACTGCCGGGGGTGCGCGCAGCTCAGGCTGCCGCAGGCTGCTCAGAGACGTGGCCGACGCGCGCGAGTAGTATTGCTTTGGCTGGTGCGCAAGAGCAGGAGATGCGCGGATGACTCGCGAGCTCGGGCACTGCGAGTGGGGGGCTGCGGCTCGGCGACATCGGGCTCATTACTTCCGAATCCCGAGACGTGCGGCCATATGGTGCAGGTTGCTCCGCGCCATACCAAGTGATCGGGCTGCCGCTGCCCAGTTGCCACCGTTGTCTTCCACAGCTCGAACGACCATTACGCGCTTCGTTTCTTCGACGGCCTCGCGTAATGACATACCACGGATGGAGACGACAGCAGAGCCGTCGCGAGATGGTGGGGGAGCAGGGGTCGCAGAGTTCTCGGCTCCGGGCTCCAGGGCGTCGAGCTGGAGCTGCTCAGGACCCAAAAGCACCGGCGCATCGCGCCCCCCGGTGGCGCTGGCGCGAAGCACCGCCCTACCCAGGAGATAGTCCAGCTCGCGCACATTGCCGGGCCAGGCGGCGTTTCCCAGCGCATGCCGCGCCGGCTCGTTGAGTCGGACGGGGCCCAGGCCGAGGCGCCTTCGATACAGGTCGAGGAAGAACCCAGCGAGCAGTGGGATATCCGATCGGCGCTCTCGAAGAGGTGGCACGCGAATCGGATACATGTTCAAGCGATGAAACAGGTCGGGACGGAATCGACCTGCCTCGACCTCACGTTCCAGGTCTCGGTTCGTCGCTGCGACCACTCGCACGTCGACGTTCAGGGGCTTGTCCGAGCCCACTCTTTGGATCTCACCTTCCTGAAGGACCCTCAGCAGCTTCGGTTGAACGGACAGCGGGAGCTCGCCGATCTCATCGAGAAAGAGGGTTCCCTTGTCGGCGATCTCGAACCTCCCCGAGCGGTCGGCGGTCGCCCCGGTGTACGCACCACGCAAATGGCCAAAGAGCTCGCTTTCGACGATGGTCTCTGGCAGCGCTGCGCAATTGACATAAATGAGCGGTTGCTTCGCGCGCCTCGAGTGCTGATGCACCAAGCGCGCGACGAGCTCCTTGCCGACGCCGGTTTCGCCCGTGATCAGAACAGCGAAATCGGAAGGGGCTACCAACTCGATCTCTTGGCGAACGCGCCGCATGGGAGCGCTCGTTCCAATCATTTGGCTGCCGTCCCGAAGCGCGGCGTCTCGCTGCAGTGCGTCAGCGATCTGCTTGTGGTGGCGAGATGCGACCTCGAGGGCCTCGATGATACGCGCGGTGTGAAGGGCGGCTCCCGCGAGGGCCCCTAGCATCCGCAGGAACCCTTGGTCCAGGCTGTCAAAGGCTCCCGGCTCGAGCGAGTCTGCCGTGAGCACGCCGATGACCCTGTCCCCCTGCATGAGCGGACAACCTAGGCATGCGTGGACGTCGCGCGTGGCGTCCGGGTTGGCGAGAAGCAGGCCGTCGTAAGGATCCGGAAGGGGGCTGTCGGCCGGAAAGCGAACCGGCGCCCTGCCAGACACAACGACATCCAAGCGTGGGTGCTCTCGACGAACGAAGCGTCGGCCGAGCACCTCTGGCGCCAAACCGTGCGTGGTGAGCGGGATGAGTTCGTCACCAGACAGCTCCAGCACTGCTGCAGCGTCACAGGGGATGGACCGCCGGACCGCCTCAATGAGCCGGCTAAGCCGATCCTGGGACGCAAGTGATGCCGTCAAGTCGACCGCTATTGAGAGCAGCGCGTCCAAGTTGCCCATGTTGTGTTCCGGATAACGCCGGTTATGCAGATGGCAACATCTTGGAGGTGTTCTGTTCATAACGACAAGTACAAGTGTTCAAAAACACTAAATATATTCTATGGCACGATGCTTGCATTAAGAAGGCCGACAACCAGCAAAGAGTAGCTCTCCATGATCAACTCAAACGAAACCCTCGGCCACGTCGCGACTGCTCACCCGGCCTCCACTCTTGTCTTCCTGCGTCACCGACTCGACTTCTGCTGTGGCGGAGGCCAGAAGCTCGGCGACGCCTGTCGAGCGGCGGGTCTCGATCCCGATGCCGTCGTCGCGGAGATCGTGGCCGAAGGTGCTGCGAAGGTGCCGGAGCGGTGGGACACCAGACCACTGCCCGAGCTCATCGACTTCATCATCGCTCACTACCACGAGCCGCTCCGCTCCGATCTGCCGGCGCTGCTCGAAGCGGCGAGGAGAGTGGAACGTGTCCACGCGGCGAAGCCGAGCTGTCCGCATGGGCTGGCTTCCCATCTCGAACAGCTCGATGCCGAGGTTCGACAGCATCTCGCCAAAGAAGAGCAGGTGCTGTTCCCAGCGATCCGTTCAGGAGGCGGCGGAGCCCACATTCAGATGCCGGTTCGCGTGATGATGCAGGAGCATGACGATCACGGCGCAAATCTCCGACGTTCGCGCGAGCTCGCGACCGACTTCAGCCCTCCGCCAGAGGCGTGCGCAACGTGGCGCGCGCTTTACGCCGGCCTGGCAAAGCTCGAGGCCGAGCTCATGGAACACATCCACCTCGAGAACAACGTCCTGTTTCCCCGCGCGCTGAACGCTTGATGGGGAAACTGCCCAGAGGGTTCGCGGCAGCGCTCTGGAAAGCGGCGTCGGCGTTGCGATGCTTCAGTCAGGCAGTGTTGTGTGAGGGGAGGGCCGACGCCCGAGTAGCTGTTCGAGGAGTGCCATGCTGAGCGAGCGCACCATCATCGACTACCTCGTATGGGATCACGCACGCCTGCACGGTCTGATCGAGCAGGCGATGGCGCGGCCGCACCTCGATGCCGAAGCGTTCGCCGCTTTTCGGCGCGGCCTCTTGCGTCACATCGCCATCGAAGAGAAGGTGCTCTTCCCCGCCGTCCGCAGGGCCCGCGGGGGACTGGTTCTCGCTCGGGCGCACGAGCTGCGGATCGACCATGCCGCGCTCACGTCTCTGCTCGTGCCGACACCGGACCTGGCGCTATGCCACGAGGTTCTATCGCTGCTCTCGATGCATGACGTCAAAGAGGAGGCTGCTGGCGGCACTTACGGGGAATGTAAGAGTTGGCTGAATGGTGACGAGCTGGTTCTCTTGGCCCAACATGCGGCGTCATTCCCCGAGGTGCGCGTGGCACGGCACTCTGATGGTCCCCACGTGCATCGCACCGCCGAAGGCGCTCTCGCTTCTGCACGCCGGCTGCGCGCTCCAAAGAAGGACCGCAGTTGACGGGGCGTCGTGCAGCATCATTGACCGACGCCACTGTCGCCCGGCGAGCCCCGGCACTATAGAGCGAGCGGAACGCGCATGTTGAGCCGCGGGCACTCCCCGTAGGGACACGCCGAGAACCGTGGTGAATCGAGATTCATGATAGATCGCAAGCAAGATTGGGACCCGTCTTCTGCGGACGTCATCCGAGATCAGCGGGCAGCTTACGATGAGATGCGCCGGCGATGTCCGGTCGCTCGCAGCGAGCTGCTCGGGTGGTCGTTGTTCCGCCACGAAGATGTGACGAGAGTCCTCGCCGACCCTGGAACGTTCAGCAACGTTGTCTCGATCCATCGATCCGTCCCGAACGGGATGGACCCTCCGGAGCACACGGCTTATCGCAAGGCAATCGAGCCCTACTTTGCCCCCGAGCGCATTCAGGATTTCGAGCCTGTGTGCCGTCGGCTTGCCGACGACCTGATCGCCACGATTGCGGCCGGCTCCGAGTTCGACTTCATGGACCGCGTCGCCATCCCATTCGCTTCGCGATCCCAGTGCGCGTTTCTCGGTTGGCCCCAAGAGTTCGTCGCGCCGGTGCGGGAGTGGACCCGCAGCAACCGCGAAGCGATTCTGGCTGCTGACCGGTCGGCACTAGCAATGATCGCGAGCGAGTTCGAGTCCTGCATCGTCGGCCTTCTCGACGAGCGACGCCGCCCCGGCAACGCGGCTCCAGACGACATCACCAGCGCTCTCATGGGGGTGCGCGTGAATGGTCAACCACTGACGGATAAGGAGCTCACGAGCATCTTTCGCAACTGGACGGTGGGAGAGGTCGGAAGCATGGCGGCAGCGCTCGGGATTCTCGTGGGCCACCTCGCGCGCTCGCCCTCGCTTCAACGACACCTGCGCGACGACCCGACAGCGATACCAGCCGCCATCGAGGAGATGCTCAGGGTCGAAGGCCCGCTGGTGTCCAACCGACGGCGAGCGACTCGAGACGTCACAGTGGGGGGGCGGCGCATCGCCGCGGGAGACCGTGTGGCTCTCATGTGGATCAGCGCAAACCGGGACGAGAGTGTGTTCGAGGACGCTGACTCGGTGCACCTCGATCGGGATCAGCACGCTAACCTGCTCTGGGGAGCTGGTATCCATGTCTGTCCTGGGGCCCCGCTCGCGCGCCTCGAAATGCGGGTCGCCCTCGAAGCGCTGTTCGCGACGTCCAAGGCGCTCGTGGGGGGGCGCGCCCCGCCAGCGCGGCTGGCATTCCCGGAGAACGGCTGGGCATCGCTTCCGTTGAGGCTTGGATGACCAGGTTGCTAGGATTGGCCTCGATGACGCCGGAGGTGACGAGAGCCATCGTCCGCGGCTTGGCTGCATCGGTCCTCTTGGGGATAATGATCCTCGTCGGGTCGCGTAACCTCGCCCATTTCGATGCCGCGCTGGTCGCCTACACGTTCTCCATTCTCTTCGCGACCTTCGGTCTGACGTACCGCTACAGCATGTGGCTATCGAGGCCGCCGACCGCGCTGTACTGGCGTCGCGGATGGGAAGCGTTCTGGAGACGTGGCTGGCGCCTACGCAACGCGCGGTTCTGGCTGTCACGCGTTGGTGAAGACGTGCTCGCTAATCGCTTCATCCTGCGGCGTAATCGGCTTCGCGGATTGACCCACCTCCTCATCATGTGGGGTTGCATCCTCGCCGTGGCTATTACGTTCCCTCTCGTCTTCGGCTGGTTGCACTTTCGACCGGTACCCGGCGATCAGACGCTCTATCAGGCGGTCATATTCGGTTTCGCCGCGTTTCGTTTCCCGCATGCGTCGGCTGCAGGTTTCTTCCTCTTTCATGGGCTGGTCTGGGCGTCGTTTCTCGTCATTGGCGGTGTGGTGTTGGCGGTGCGCCGACGTATGCGTGACGAGGGAGCGGTTGCCGTACAGCGATTCGCAGAGGATTTCATGCCGCTGATTCTACTCTTTGCGGTGAGCTTAACAGGGTTGATGCTCACCGCTAGCTACACGTGGATGAAAGGGTATGGGTACACCTTCATCTCTATCCTTCACGCTATCACGGTCATTGCGACCTTTGTCTGGCTTCCCTTCGGGAAGTTCTTTCACGTCTTCCAGCGTCCGGCACAGCTCGGCGTTGGGTTCTACAAGGACATCGGCGCGGCCGACGAAAAGGCCCCGTGCCGACGTTGCGGGCACGAGTTCACCTCGCGCATGCATACACTCGATCTGATAGAGGTCGAACGCGCGCTGGGGTATCGTTACGAGATCCCAGGGAGCGAGGCCGAGCACTATCAGTGGATCTGTCCACCGTGCCGCCGTACGTCGTTTGCCATCGCGCAGGCGCTCACATGGCGTGGCAGGCGGGGCGGTGCGTCGTTGCTCAAGGAAGGACCGATTCCGATGCCCGTGTCGGTCAACCGCGGCATCGGACAGGGGCCCCTTGGCGTCGAAGATGAGGAGAACTGTCACCTGTGACTCGAAATGCGCACTACTCCCACGCTCCTTCGCCGGGGCTCGACCTCGAGACCATTCGCGAATTCGGACCGTTCCGGGCCTACGCGACCGACATCCGCGTGGACACGGGTGTCGAGCCGGACAGGCACGTGAAGACTCATTGCTGCTTTTGCGGCCAGCAGTGCGGGCTTCAGCTCAAAGTGACGGGCAACACTATCGTCGGCGTCGAACCCTGGTACGACTTCCCGTTCAACAAGGGCATGCTGTGCCCCAAGGGCGTCAAACGATACCTGCAGCAGGCCCATCCCGATCGCCTGCTCCACGCCTACCAGAAGGACAGAGGCGTGTCCTCGGGCTTTCGGCGGGTGCCTTATGAAGACGCTGTTCGCCGCGTCGCAGAGGCCATCGAGCGAATCCAGCGAGAGCACGGACAAGATTCCTTTGCAGTGCTCTCGGGTGCGAGTCTCACGACCGAGAAGACCTATTTGATGGGCAAGTTCGCTCACATGTGCCTGCGAACGGCCAACATCGACTACAATGGGCGTCTGTGCATGGTGAGCGCCGGCGCAGGGAACAAGAAGGCATTTGGCATCGATCGAGCAGCCAACCCGTGGAGCGACGTCCTTGGAGCCGAGGTGGTCCTCCTGGCCGGTGCCAACGTTGCCGAGTGCGCTCCGATCACGACCAACTACATCTGGCAGGCACGCGAGCACGGAGCAAAGGTCATCGTGGTGGACCCGAGGATCACGCCGCTCGCCCGTACGTGCGACCTGTTCCTGCCAGTGAAGCCTGGTCGGGACACCGCGCTATTCAGCGGCATTCTACGAATCATGATCGAGAACGACTGGCTCGATCACGAGTTCATCGAGCGTCACACTGTCGGCTTCGAGGAAGCGGCCAAGCAGGTCCGCGAGTGGACCCCGCACCGGACGGCAGCGGTCACTGGCATTGCCGAGAAGACGATTCGACAGGCAGCAGAATGGTGGGGTCAAGCGAAGACCAGCTTCCTGATGCACGCCCGGGGCATCGAACACCACAGCCACGGGGTTCAGAACGTGCTGAGCGCGATCAACATCGTGCTCGCGTCCGGGCGGATCGGTAAGCCCAGCTGCGGCTACGCGACCATCACGGGACAGGCTAACGGCCAAGGCGGACGGGAGCACGGACAAAAGTGCGATCAGCTTCCAGGAGGTCGTGATCTCGGCAACCCCGAGCATCGCGCCTTCGTCGCGAAGGTGTGGGGGATGGACCCCGACGAGCTCCCGCGACCTGGCGTGGATGCCTACGAGATCATGCGCAAGGCCCGCTCGGGTGAGATCAAGGGGCTCCTCTCCATTTGTTTCAACCCGGTCGTCTCCCTGCCCGACAATAACTTCGTGCGAGAGGCCCTCTCCGAGCTTGATTTCTACGTCGCCGTCGACTTCTTCATGAGCGAAAGCGCACGCTACGCGGATATCGTGTTGCCTGGCTCGTTGCAGGAAGAGGACCATGGAACCGTGACCCAGGTCGAAGGACGCATCGTTCGGATCAACAAGGCTGTTGAGCCGCCCGGTGACGCGAAGGCCGATTGGCAGATCATTCAGGACATCGCGAAGGCCCTCGGTCGATCCAACGGCTTGTCGTTCGGCGGTCCCGAGGAAATCTTCGAGGAGCTTCGGGCAGCCTCTCGAGGCGGCGTGAGCGACTATTCC
Organism: Pseudomonadota bacterium; assembly: GCA_023398955.1. Classification (GTDB taxonomy): domain Bacteria; phylum Myxococcota_A; class Polyangia; order Polyangiales; family Polyangiaceae; genus JAEWRL01. Next base: position 48,470 of record JAEWRL010000122.1, on the reverse strand, counting down.
GGCGTGACCTACAAGCGCATCGAGGACAACTTCGGTGTGTTCTGGCCCTGTCCCGACGAGACCCCGGAAGGTGTGCCAATGCCCGGCCCACAGGGCACGCCGCGCCTATTCGAGCCCGGCGCGTGGAATCCTATTGCCCACGGGAAGGGTCCATTCTACTTTCCCGACGGAAAGGCGCGGTTCAACGCAACTCCCTACGAGGGGCCAGCGGAGGACGTGGACGGCGACTTCCCGATCATTCTCACGACAGGGCGTGTGGTGAGCCAGTTCCTCTCAGGCAACCAGACGCGCCGCATTGGGCCGCTGGTGGACCACTACCCCGAGCCCAAGTGTGAGGTCCACCCGCGCCTGGCGTCTCGGCTGGGAGTCAACGATGGCGATTGGGTCACCGTCGAGAGCCGTCGCGGCTCTTGCACGGTGCGTGCTTCGGTGGTGACCACTATCCGGCCGGACACGGTCTTCGTCCCATACCACTGGGGCGGGCGAAAGAGTATCAATCAGGTCACGATCGCGGCGCAGGACCCCATCTCGAAGATCCCCGAGTACAAGGTTTGCGCAGTGCGGCTGCGGAAAGCGGAAGAGGCGCCGGAGTATGCGGGCGTTCTCGAGCCGCAACAGTGAGAGGAGTCGACACGTCCACGATGCCCGTTCCCGAGAAGCACGAGTTCTTCGTCGATCCCGGAAGGTGCATCGGCTGCCAGGCATGCATTCAGGCCTGCACCGAGTGTCATACCCACAAGGGGCAGTCGATGATCCAGTTGGATTTCATCGACCGCTCCGGCTCCACGCTGACGGTTCCGGTGGTCTGCATGCACTGCGACTCGCCGACCTGCGCGGAAGTCTGCCCAGCCGACGCCATCAAGCGGACGGAGGATGGCGTCGTGCAGACGGCGCGGAAGCCGAGGTGCATTGCGTGCAATAACTGCGTCCTGGCCTGTCCGTTTGGTGTTCCCAAGATGAACACAAAGATCGAACTCATGATGAAGTGTGACATGTGTTACGATCGAACGTCGGTGGGCTTGAAGCCTATGTGCGCCTCCGTCTGCCCGAGCCAAGCGCTCGCTTTTGGCACGCGCGAGGAGATGGTTGCTCTGCGGCCGAACGCGAAGCCGATAAACACGTTCAGGTTCGGAGCTCAGACCATTCGTACGAAGGTGAACGTGATGGTTCCGAAAGAAGGACTCGCAGAACACCTCGATGTGACGGCATCCATCTACGAACCAGCCATCGGTCACGACCTGCTCGACGACGTATTCACCGAGGAGCAGTCATGAGTCACAATGACTCCCGATCAGCAATCACTGGCGCTCCCTCCGTGCCGCCGGATCGCGGTTCACATGAAGAACAACCTCGATGGCGGCGTGACTTTCCGATCGACTGGGCTGAGGATGAGTACGTTTCCCGTCGGGACCTGGTGAAGTTCATCGTGCTGACGAGCGGCGCGTTCGCGGTAGGCCAGATTTGGATTGCGGTGAAGGGCTTCTTCCGACGCCCCGAGGTGCCTGCAGAGCGCGTTCCCATAGCGACCGTCAACGAGTTGGAGGTAGGGGGCGCGAAAACGTTCGAGTATCCCAAGGGCAGCACGCCGCGGCTGCTCGTCAGGACAGCACCGCGTGTCTTTGTCGCGTACGATCAACAGTGTACCCACTTGCAGTGCCCCGTCGTCCCAGCCGTGGCGGAGGGCAAGCTTCACTGTCCCTGTCACAACGGCTGGTTCGATCTGCAGAGCGGTCGTCCGCTTGCCGGCCCACCCCGACGCTCGTTGCCCCGGGTCTCGCTCGAGGTGCAGAACGGCACCGTGTTCGCGATCGGCGTGGAGAACTCTCAATCATGATCGCCAAGCGCTTCGCTCGCTCGCAGCGTATGAGCATCGTGAACGGCGCGCTCGTTCTCGTGACCGTTCTGGTAGTGCTTCAGCTCTGGCTGCTGACGGCGACAATGAACGCATTTCTCGGCGGCGACACGGCCGTCTCTGTCCCGGCGGCGCTCGCCAGTCTCGCATGCCTGGGCGTGAACCTGTGGCTGCTCAGGTACCTGTACCGGTTGGACTGACCAGGGATGGAACGTAGGGGCTGGGCCGCCGGGACACACCGGTTCGTAGATGGCGTCAAGAATCTGTTCCCCGGGTACTTCGCCTTTGTCATGGCTACAGGGATCGTATCGATCGCCGCCCACGGCCTGGGAATGGCGTCGGTCGCGATGGCTCTGCTGGCGATCAACGTGGTCGGGTATGCCGCGCTGACGCTCCTGCTCCTTCTCCGAGTCGCGATATACCCAAAGCGGATCATCCTGGATCTCTGCGATCACGAGCGAGGAGCGGGGTTCTTCACGGTGGTCGCCGGCACGTGTGTACTCGGGGCGCAGCTGTTGCTCGTGTGCGCCAACGGCCGAGTAGCGTTTGTCCTTTGGATCATCGGCATCATGCTCTGGCTCGTCGTTATGTACGGCTTCTTCACGGCTGTCGTCATTCGCGTGAACAAACCGTCCCTCGAGGCCGGGATCAATGGTGCCTGGCTGATCGCGATCGTCGCTACACAGTCAGTGTCTTCACTCGGAGCGCTGCTGGCTCCTGCCATGTCGACGGCACGTGAGCCCGTCCTGTTCTTTGCGCTCTGCATGTACTTGCTGGGAGCGATGCTCTACCTCACGATCATCACCCTCATCTTCTATCGGTTCGCGTTCCTAGAGATGACGGTTGGGCGGCTCACTCCGCCATATTGGATCAACATGGGTGCTGTGGCCATCACCACGTTGGCCGGTTCAACCCTGCTCCTCGTTAGTGACTCGTGGCCGTTCTTGAGCGACCTACGGCCCTTCCTCGTCGGCTTCACGCTGTTCTTCTGGGCCACGGCAACATGGTGGATCCCGCTGCTGATCATTCTCGGGATCTGGCGACACCTCATCCGGCGGTTTCCCCTGCGTTACGATCCCCAGTATTGGGGAATGGTATTCCCTCTTGGGATGTACACGGTGTGTACGGCGCGGTTGGCCAGTGCGACCAAGCTCGAGTTTCTGGCGCCCATTCCGCAGTACTTCATTTGGCTGGCGCTTGCGGCTTGGACCGCGGCGTTCGCCGGTTTACTGGTGGAGCTGACCTTCCCCACGCGGTCGCGGGTGTCCGCTGACTGAGCATCGGGATCGCCTCCCGCTGCTCGATGCTGGCTCCTAGCTCGCCACCACGGCATCCTCCCTGATCACTCACCCGACTCGGCCGCGCTGATGCTGGCCGCCGCTCGAATCAAGGCAAGATGCGTCAACGCCTGCGGGAAGTTCCCCAACAGCTCGCCAGTGGAGGGAGCGATCTGCTCGGAGAATAGCCCAACGTCATTGCCACACGCTGCAGCGCGCTCGAAGATCCGACTAGCAGCATCCGGCTTACCTTGTCGCGCCAAGCAGTCGGCAAGCCAGAAACTGCACGCCAGGAATGCACCCTCCTCACCGTCGAGATCATCGGCTTCCGAGTACCGGATGAGCAAGCCAGAGCGCGACAAATCCCTGCGCACGCGTTCCACCGTCGCGAGCAGGCGCGGATCGGAGGGTTTCACGAACTCTTCGCGACAGAACAGCAATAGCGCGGCGTCGACTGCTGTGCTGTCGAAGGTGCGTCGGAACGCCCCCGTGGCTGCATCGAATCCTTGCGAAACTATCGCGCTGCGAAGGCTCCGACACTCCTCTTCCCAGCGTTGTCGGGGCGCAGAGAGTCCGTCGCGGCGCGCCAATCGGAGCGCTCGCCGCAGCGCCGACCAACACAGAAGCTTCGAAGAGACGAAGTGACGCGGTGCGCCACGCACTTCCCAGAGTCCGTGATCGGGCTGCGGCCACTCCCGGCAGGCGCGCTCCGCCAGCGCGCTCACCATCCGCCAGAGGCTCTGCGACAATGGCCGCATCTCCCGCATGGCATCGGAGCAGAGCTCCACGGCAGCAATCACCTCACCAAGGATATCGTGCTGACGTTGGCACCCCGCAGCATTGCCGATCCTCACCGGTCGAGCACCGCGATAGCCTGAAAGGCCGTCCAGCGTGCATTCAGGAGGAGCGGCGGCACCGTCGAGTGTGTAGAGCACCAGCGGCCGCTGCTCGGCCAGATTCAGCGACTCGAGCCAGCTCAAGTACTGCATCGATTCCTCATGATACCCCAGCATCATGAGGGCACTGACCAACCAGGAAGCGTCGCGCAGCCACGCGAACCTATAGTCCCAGTTGCGCTCGCCCCCAAGGGTTTCTGGCAGTGAGGCAGTGGGCGCCGCCACCATCGAACCCGTTTCCGCGTGAATCAACAGCTTCAGCACCAGGGCACTACGGCTCACCAATTCGTGATGTTTTCCCTGATAGGTGCTGCGCCGCGACCATGCCTGCCAATACTGGCGAGAGTGCTCGAGCCCGCGCTCCATGCTCTCGGCTGCCAAGGCGCTGCGGCTCAGCCCGAACCAGCAAGTCTGGCCCTGCCTGAGCGAGCCAGCAGCCAGTGCCCGCCCCTCGTAGAGCTTCACCGAAAAGGGGCAACTGAGGAACAACTGCTCCGAACCGCTGCGCGCTGCGCTACCGGCAGGGTGATGCTCCAGGACCGTTTCTGATCGCGCAAAATCGAATGTCGGCATCCATTCGACCTGGACCTGAACGTGCCCCGAGAGACACTCCAAGCGCCGCACGAGGGAGGGGGCAGGCGAGTCGAGCAGCATCGCGTCCGTGACGCGCAACCTTCCGCCAGCGCACGTGAACTCCGTTTCCAGCACGTTGCTATCGACGGCATAGCTGCGAGAGCTTTCGAAGCGACCCGCCGGACGCACCTGGAAGTATCCACCCCTCTTCGCGTCGAGGAGTCGACAGAGAACAGCTGCTCGGTCGAAGCGTTCGCAGCACAGCCAGTCTATCGAGCCATCCTTCGCTATCAGTGCCGCAGTACGGCCGTCGCCAATGATGGCGTAATCAGAGATCGGTCGGTACAGCCGCCGCCCGGGGCCGAATAGGTTACTGGCAGCGCCTGGTGATCTAGACAATGAAGCGATCCCAGTCACCGTATCGGTCGAGGATTCTCCCTTTTCGCAGAGATAACGCCACCACCAGCGCTCCTCCGATGCTGCCGAGGAGAGCGCTGACCGTCTCACCCGCCGCCAGCCACGGCGTGATCGCCACCAACGCCGCCAACACGAGGTTGAAGTAGCGGGCAGCGCGCAGTGCTTCTCCCATTGCTATCACGCTGGTGACGACCAGCAAGGCCCCCGAGAGATGAAAGATGTCAGCGCTCTTGATGGCGCTGGAGCCCAGCGTGAACACCGTCGCGGCGTTGTCTCCGCTCTGGCCGAGCAATGCCGGTTGAAACAGGAACCACACGCCAATGGCGGTCGTCAGCAGTAGGGACCAGGGCACACTGAAGCCCCAGAACATGGCCCGCAGCACGGGCGCAGGTTGGTCCGAGAGGGATGAGATCGCCGGCGAACGCTCGTCCATCGTACAACCGTCTGCTTTGCCACCCTTCCAGAAGATCGCCCAGAGCGAGCCACCGCGGTCGCCGCGACGCTTCGCCTGCACCATGTGCTGCCCCATTGCCACCACTTCGTCCACCTCGAGCGGGATCATGGGGAGCATGATGGCCGCAGCTAGCAGGCACAATGTGCACCAATGCCCCACGACCAATGGTTGGCTCACGACGAGCAGGATGTGGGTCAGCCCTAGTGGGATTACGAGGATCCCGAAGAAGGCCACCATCCACGGCATGGTGCGCCAGCGTTTGGGCGAGCCCATGAATCCCATCAAGAACTCGAAGGTGTAGCTAACGGTTCCGAGACCTGCATCGCTGATCGGCCATGCATGGCTCATCTTCGAGTTGAGCACGACCTTCGTGCTAGCGCCGAAGAACGGGTCAGAGATGTCGGAGATATAACCCAATTGAAACATCGAGAGGTGTCGCGAGGCGAAGTAGCCTGCGAAGCCCAAGGCAATCAGGATCCAACGCTGCGCCCAGCTAGACGGATTGTAGCTCCAGCCGGGCGGTGTGCCGGGGCCATGTTGCATATACAAGATCATGTTGGGCATGCCAGGAATGAGGATGGTGAGCGCGATGATCAGCATTCCAACCAACGAACCATTCAAGAACCCGGACACCGTAGGAGCCCAGAACAGAATGGGCGCGAGCACCAACCAGACGCCGACGAGACAGCAAACCCACAGGCTGATCGGGCGGTTCGGCTTCAGTGAGCGCCAGCCGAAGACCACCAGCGCGGTACCGCATATTAGGTCCGACCCGGTCATCAACCACGCGCGCAGCGCATCGTGGGTTTCGGTGCTCCACCACACGCCGCGCCCACCGCTCGGCCGACACCAGAGGGCTTCGTTGAGATAGCCCAGGGAGAATGGTGCGGCGAGCAACCAACACCCCAAGAGCACCACAGCCCAGTATGCCCACAGCGTGTGCTGATGATGCTGTTCGAGCATCTCATGCCGAGCGTGCTCGTGGTGGTCGTGCCCGCCGCTGGCGTCGTCCGTTCCCGAACCGCGATCGTGTTCTTCCCGTTCGTCTTCGGGCTGCTGGTGTTGGGCTACCGCCATGGGCCTGGCGACTCCCCGAGAACCCATGTCGAGCTTATGCCGACTACCCATGATCCATCTGCTCCAGCGGATGGTGCCCCGATGAGCGGAGAGGAGCGAACCGCGATTCGGCTGCGGAGGTCTCTGTAGAGCCCCGCCGTTCAGATTCACCATGCACCGTCATGGCGCCGTCCCCCAGCAAGATGCATGCCCCCCCGCAGCCCAAGAATGACGTGACCTCGGAGGGATGGGTAGGGAAGCAGCGAGCAGCTCTCGGGCGGTCGTCATCCGATGACTGAGCGCACCTCGATCACGATTGCCTCACTGAGGCAGTTCAGCAGAGCACATTCGAGGTTTCCGGGGCGTTGGTGTACTCCTGCATGCTCAAGCAGAGAGCTTGATGGCGAGGCGAGACCTGCCTACGGGGAGAACGATCCGGAGCGCCCCTACTCAACGAAGCGAAGGCACGGGTCCACCGGCGAGCCTCGCCATCATGAATGCGGCGCAGGCACGAGTTCCTCCGGCGACGGGGGGGTCTTCGACGAGCCGAGATCACCGGGGTGGGGACGTCTCCGCCGTCTCGACGTTCACGCGCGACCTCGGCGATTCTCGCAGGGCGACAGGCCGCTGTGGCTCGGCGCGGCCCGCGTCCGGCGCTGCGCGACGCCACGGCGTCACTACCGTAAGCAAATGCCTCAATGCTGATCTGCGAGCACAACCGGTGAGGCTCAGCTCACCCCCAAGCCACCAAAACACAGCCAGAACGAAATGACTTCGTGCGGCGCCCTGCGGGTGGCGTGTGATGGCGCCATTTGCAAGAATCGAATCCGGTAGAGACCGTGATCAGATGCCACGTGAAGGTGGCATTGGACGATATCAACCAGGTTCGATTCAACGCCCTGGTGTTCTCCGGAGACCCCATGAAGACCATGTTGACGTACGGTGCTGCACTCCTCGGTGCAGCCGGGCTCTTTAGCTGCAGTTCCAACCCAGACGGGGGCGACGTAGGGAACCAAAGCGGCGGTGCCATGAGTGGCGGGACCTCGGGCATAGGAGGCACAGCGGCTCAGTCAGGCGGGACCACTAGCGCGATGGGGGGCACAGTGTGGAGCGGCGGGACATCGGGGGGCTTGACCGGTGGTGCGACGGGCAGCGGGGGGTCCGTGACCGGCAGTGGAGGGAGTGTGACCGGCAGTGGAGGCAGTGTGACCGGCAGCGGAGGCATGCTTGCCAGCGGTGGGGCGAGCGTCGGCGGCGGCGCAAACGGCATAGGCGGCAGCTCAGCAGGTGGTGCCGGCGTTGGTGGCGCTGACAATGGCGGCGCTGCGGGCGCTGGTACTGGCGGCGCTGCGGGCGCTGGCACTGCCGGCGCTGCGGGCGCTGGTACTGGCGGGTCGGCGTTCGAGTGTACCCTACCGGACTTGCCTGATCCGAACAGCCTGACGTATGAGAATCAAAAGCTTCCCGATCCGTTCACGTTCTTCGACGGAACGAAGGTCACTACCAAAGGACAGTGGGAGTGCCGCCGCAAGGAGATCCTGGCAATGGCGGCCAAGTATATCTACGGTCCAGTGCCCTCTGAACCGGATGAAGTGACCGGAACCGTATCCGGAGGTACTGTCTCGATTAGCTGCACTGTTGGTTCAAAAACGGAGAGCTTCTCGGCGAGTATCAGTGGATCCGGTAGCGTCATCGCTCTGGAGCTGTCGGGTGGGATATTCCCATCGAGCCGTAAGAAACTGTCGTTCGGAAGCGGCTTTGAGGGCAAGATTAGGAGTCTCTTTGGCCTGTCCGAGCTGAATCCAAACGTGGCCAACGGATGGATGATCGACAGGGTGATGGATGTGTTGGAGCAGAACCCTGGAAGCGGTCATGACCCCACGAAGATTATGGTGTCGGGATGCTCCGGATGTGGAAAGGGGGCTTTCCTAGCAGGAGTCTTCAGTCGTGCGCCCTTGGTTGTCATCGTCGAATCAGGCGGTGGTGGCGCCGCCAACTTGCGTCAAGCGGAGTGGTTCAGGCACGGCGGCGGCAACTCTACTTGGCAGTGTGCGGATGCCCTGCCTCAAAGCATCGACAACCTAGAGGATAACGGTATCTGCGGACCATGGGTGACGGGCGCGGCAGGCTGGCTCCGTTCAAGTCCCGCGAAGGTATATAATCTCCCCATCGATCAACACTTGCTCCTGGCGACTATAGCTCCACGGTATTTGTTGCACTTTTCGAACAACAATGGCGTGAACTCATGGTGTCATCTTGGGGGAACCTGTGAGGCGCTCTCCGCGTGGGCAGCAGAGCCGGTGTGGAATGCGCTCGGTGTTCCGGAGCGCATGGGATTTCATATGTATAGTGCAGGGCACTGCAGCAGTCCCGCCGAGGCAACATCTCTCGCCGGCGAGTTTTTCAAGAGAGCATTCGAAGGCGATGCCAGCGCCAATACGGACGTGATGGATATCATGTCGAACGGCGTTCAGCAGCCCGTGAGCGAATGGGAAGGCATGTGGATCGACTGGGACATGGATACAGTGCTACAGTAGATCACGTCCTAAGCCTCATCTCCCGCGTCGCACTCTCTCCGTCGCCAGCTGCTGGTCACGGCGAGCCAACGTCCGCGCCCTTCGTACCGCATTGAGTCCGGCTAAGGGCCTCGCGACACCATCTGGCTCGCCGTGCAGCGCCTTCCGCCGACGGTCGGAACCTGCGCACGGTTGAGAGATTCATCGTGGAGATGGCGAAGAAGGGGCAGGCACTGGTACCCGGCGGTGCTGGGGCCGATCTCATCGAGAGGAGGTGTTTGCGAGCTGACAACCTCGCGTCGATGCCGTGAGACGCGCGTAGCGATCGACGATGGCGAGTGCAGGCGATAGCCGGAAACCGGGCCACTAGTGCATGGATGGTGTAGTGGGCCGCCCGTCCAAATAAGTCTGAGATTACTGCGAGGCTCGCACGGCGGCCGCGAGGTGAATAGCCACAGTGAGGCAATGTGTCGCGGTTGGGGACGGCGATCCGCGCGATATGTGGCTCATTGGGACGGCACATATCGTGCATGCTGCACGCGGAACTGGTGAGTCATCGAGGAGGGACACGCCATGACAGACGAACGCAAGCCGACGACAAACGATGCCGGTATCCCGGTGTCGAGCGATGAGCACTCACTGACGGTTGGACCCGACGGTCCCATCCTTCTCCATGACCACTATCTCATCGAGCAGATGGCCAACTTCAACCGTGAGCGCATCGCCGAGCGGCAGCCTCACGCCAAGGGAGCAGGCGCTTTCGGCCATTTCCAGGTTACCCATGACGTTAGCAGCTTCACCAAGGCTGCCGTATTCCAGCCAGGCATCAAGACCGACACGCTCCTCCGTTTCTCCACCGTCGCCGGTGAACGGGGAAGTCCGGACACCTGGCGGGATCCCCGGGGTTTCGCTCTGAAGTTCTACACGACCGAGGGGAACTACGATATGGTGGGGAACAACACACCGGTCTTCTTCGTGCGGGACCCAATGAAGTTTCAACACTTCATTCGCTCCCAGAAACGGCGCGCCGACAACGGCCTTCGCGACCACGACATGCAGTGGGATTTTTGGACCCTCTCGCCCGAATCCGCCCACCAAGTCGCTTGGCTCATGGGCGATCGAGGGATACCGAAGACGTGGCGGCACATGAACGGCTACTCGAGCCATACTTACATGTGGATCAACGCCGCAGGCGCGCGGTTCTGGGTCAAGTACCATTTCAAGACCCACCAAGGAATCGATTACCTATCGCAAGAAGAGGCGGACAGGCTCGCGGGGGCTGACGCCGACTACCATCGGCGCGACCTCTTCGAGGCCATTCGGTGTGGAGACCATCCGAGTTGGACGCTCAAGGTCCAGATCATGCCATTCGAGGACGCCAAGACGTATCGCTACAATCCTTTCGACCTGACGAAGGTCTGGCCGCATTCCGACTATCCGCTGCACGACGTTGGCACGTTGACCCTCACTCGTAATCCGACGGACTTTCATACTGAGATCGAGCAGGCCGCATTCGAGCCCAATAGCTTGGTTCCTGGTATCGGGGTGAGCCCTGACAGGATGCTGCTCGCAAGGCTCTTCGCCTACGCTGATGCTCACCGCGCCCGCCTCGGCGTCAACTATAAGCAGATCCCCGTCAACCGCCCGCGGGTACCCGTGCATAGCTACAGCAAAGACGGGGCGATGCGGCTCGAGAATGTCACTGATCCCGTTTATGCGCCCAACTCCAAGGGAGGCCCTCGTGCGGATAGCGATCGCTATCCGGAGGTCGCCGTTTGGTCAGCAGATGGGGAGTTCGTCCGCACCGCCCAGACCCTGCGCAAGGACGATGACGACTTTGGTCAGGCCGGCAAGCTGGTACGCGACGTGATGGATGACGCCCAGCGAGACCGCCTCGTGTCGAATGTCGTTGGTCACCTGCAGAAGGGAGTCACCGAACCTGTTCTGCAACGCGCCGTCGAGTACTGGCGAAAGATCGACGAGCACGTCGGTGATTGTATTGCGAGCGGGCTCAGGACCTAAGCCGGCGCTCCGTGTCCTGGGCTAGAATCCCTCTTTTGTAGACGCTTCCTAGCGGGGCGGCTGCCGCCCGAGCCCCAGGGGGGGTAAACGGGCGGCATGAGCCGCACGCTCACGCTTTGGTGAAGGGAAGTGCCCAGGTCTCGAGCGTGTCGGCCCAGAAGTAGAGCTGGCTGCCTTCGATCATGTACTGCATGTAGGCGGGGGTACCTCCGCCGACGAAGAGCTTCAGCTGCCCATTCTCGATGGTCCATTCCCAATCATAGTCCCCTGCCGGGGTCGACTGGACGCACGTTCCGTCGGCGTGGAATACCCAGGAAAACTCGTCGTCACCATCGTAGAAGGTCCAGGTGCCGATGAGGGCTGGATCGAGGTTCCCTGGGGCGTCGTTGGCGTCGGGCGGGGCGCCTTGGGCTTTCAAGCTCAGCGAATAGGACTCGCCTGTGTCATGCCGGACCAGCCTGAGCTGAGCGCTACCAAAGACCTGAACGTTGAAGGTAACACTGCTGTCCCCGAACACTGGCGCCGACGACGGCGAACAGATGGCGTTGACCCCTTGGCACAGTAGCTCGGTCCCGGCCGGGACGCGAACGACGTGGCCGGTGACTGAGTAGAGCTGAGAGCCAGAGGGATCCACCGCGCCGGGTGACGACTCGACGGAAATCGTACCGAGCAGCGGCGGGCTATCGAGCACGAGCGCGTTGGTCGGGCCAAGTACATGAGTTGCCACTTCGTGCGGTAGGTGGCCTTCGCGAACCACGACGACCTCAGCGCTTTCACCGTTCTGGAAACCGGGCAGGGACAAGGTGACCGCATGCTCCACGGTGCCGTCAGCTTGGGTCGTCCCTGATAGAGAACCCGTCGAGAGCGCGATCCTCTGGGCTAGCTGCACGCCCGGACCGAACCGCAGCCGAAGCTCGTCGGTTACCTCCTTGATGAGCGCCGAGGCCGCTTCCTTGAGCTCCTCTGGATTGACAGTCGGATCCCCAGCCTCGGCCCGTTCGATGGTTTGGACTGCTTCCGCGGGGAGCATCGGCGTGGTTTCCGTCGGCGGGGTCACCTTCTCGCCAGCGGCAACGTATACGGTAACGTTACGCTGAACGATGTCTGTGGGATTCATCTCGGTAGCCGTCAGCACGAGATCGGCCGTGGCACCCGGCACTCCGCCGACCACGCTGCCGACCCCGCCCGTCACCGCTTGAACCAGACTGACCGTCTGAGTGGTGCCGAACGCCCCGGCCTCGTTCGCGATCTCCGGGACGTCGTCGCGAGCCTCTTGAACCCGTCCTTCGACGGCGTCCGAGACGGCCGGATCGGGGTCGTCGAACTTCGATTCATTCCACTGTTCGACCTCGGAGGTGATGGTTCGCCTCAGATCGCGTGGTTGATCATCGAAGGCTTCGATCACCTCCTCGGCGGTGGCGCTCTCGGGAATCTCGACGCCCTTTCCTCGAAGAATGGCGATCACGGCCCCGCGACTGGAGTCGTCGCCGTTTGCCGTGCTGTACACCATGCGCTGGGTGTTGTCGGCGAGCTCACCGAAGCCCTTCAAGAAGCGGTAGGCCCCGATGCCGAGGGTAGCCACGGCCATGACCTCCAGGACGAGCGGCTGTCGTGTGCTGGCGATCTCGCTGCTCGTGGTGGAGGCTGTCAGCACCTCTCCCCAAGGGAAACCGAGCGCCTGCTCCTCGATGAACGCGCGACGATTGGTCTCCACGGCGTAAGCCTGCAGGGCGAAACGCGCGGCGTCGTCCGTGGCCTCCTGCAGTTGTCGTCGGAGCTCGTCACGCTCCGCTCGCCAGGCTGCGATCTCAGCGACGGTGGCGACGGGCATCGTTCGAATCGCCTTGGCTCTGTCCGCGATGCCGTTGGTGCCCAGCACCAGCTCCGCCAATGCCGTGGCAGTACGCTGCGCGTCGATCGCGGACTCGTTCATTTGCACCAGCTTCCCGTCTAGCTGATTCGACGAGGAGCGCGATGCAGGCGCTTCATTGCTTCCGCAAGCTGCGACGAGGAGTGACAAGGCAAGGTAGCGCAGTTTCATGCAAGACCTCAACGGTGTTGTGATGACGTGAGCGTCGCCTCTCCGGAAAAGGGACGCCCGCCGTACCGTCAAGGCGATGGAGACAGAGCCAGGGCGCAAAGGACGTAAACGGCCGAGTCTTTGGGGAGTTTAGTTGAAGATGCGAACGTCCCTGCGCTCGGCCCCATAGTGTCCCAATACTCGCCGCAGCACGGGGCATCGTGGTGCTATTTGGGGCTTGACACGGGTTCGGCGCTTGTGTTCCCGCCGCAGTCGAGGGAGACGTAGGTATGCCGAAGCAACAGACCGTTCTTCTCGTTGGCGGCACCGGACACACAGGCGCGCGGGTGTCACGAGAGCGACGACGCGCCTGTGCCGTGGGGTCGAAGCGCTGCAACGCGCAGCGCCCGTCAAGTTCATTCTCATGAGCGGCGTGTCCGGCCATCGCCATAAGGATCTCGACACGCGGTGAGGCGCATTCGAGCGGGCGTTTCTCTGGCTGCTACGCCGCGGCGGTGGAACACACTCCTTCGTGGGACGTCTCAGAGCGACAAGTCGCCAGCTGCCTCGGGTTGATAGGATATCTCGATGACCTTGAGGCGGCGGACGCCACTGGGCATCGCCCAGTCGATCTCGTGGCCGACGCGCAGACCAAGCAGAGCGGAGCCGAGGGGAGCGAAGACGGAGATCCAGCCGCGGTCGATGTCTGCCTCGCCGGGGTACACGAGCCGGGCAGCACGTCGCTTCCCGGTCGCGAGATCCTCGTAGACGAACTCCGAGTTCATGCTCACGACATCGGGAGCGAGCTCATGGGGAGGGACGACCTGCGCTCGTTCGAGCTCCTGCACGAGCAGCTCGAGGTGGTCGCTGGTCGAGGCTGCGAGTATTGGTTCGAGAACGCTGTGGAGCCTGTCGTAATCCTGAGTGGTGACGACAATTGGAGGATGTGACATCGTTCAGCCCTTTGCCGGGTCGAAGAGGCCGGGACGACTGGGCGAACGCACTACCCGGTCGGCGCGACCAGGAAGTGAGGGTTTCAATGGGTAGGAACGCTCACGTCGCCGGCCGCAGACCTTGCCAGCGCTTGGTCTGCGGGTGCGTGGGGACGAGCGCGGTTCGCATCTGAGCAATCTAGCCCCAGTCACCGATGGGTCAAGCCCGGCCGAGCGGTCGCGCTGCTGAGCAGCGACCCCTCACGCTCTCGGCCCGAGGCGAGCGCGCATTTGCCGGGAACAAACACCTTGCCGATCCGACTTTAAACCGGTATGTCGAATACCACTTTAGGAGCTGTCAAAAAATGAACGATCAAAAGACCCTGTTCGAGCGCCTGGGTGGTGATGCCGCCGTCAACACTGCGGTGGATGTCTTCTATCGAAAGGTCCTCCAGGACGAGCGAATTCGTCACTTCTTCGACACCGTGGACATGGAGCGACAACACGTGAAGCAGAAGGCGTTTCTCACGATGGCCTTCGGTGGCCCCAACCACTATACGGGACAAGACATGCGCCGCGCGCATGCCGGGATGAACCTGACGGAAGAGCACTTCGGTGCCGTCATGGAGCACCTCTCCTCCACCTTGCGCGAGCTCGGCGTGGGAAATGAGGACGTCGCGGGAGTCGCAACGATTGCGGAGAGCGTGAAGGACGACGTTCTCAATCGGTAGCCCTCTTCAACCAGGTGACGAGACGAATCGGGTGTGAGTCCACCTCGAGCGCGAGGTCGGTGCGGCTGCAGGAGCGACGAGTTTGCGATGTCAAAGCTGATCTACAAAGGGATGCCTCTCTCTGCCCAGCCTGGGGAGAGCGTGCTCGATTGTCTGATGAGAAATGAGGTCCCCGTGCGCTCGTCCTGTCGCGCGGGAGTCTGCCAGTCTTGCCTGGTGCAGGGGAAATCCGCGCCTCCGCCAGCGACTCAAAAGGGTCTGGCGAGATCGCTCGTGACCCAGAACTTCTTCCTCGCATGTCAGTGCCCGGTGGAGGAGAGTCCCGAGCTCGTCTGTGACGACGAGCTTCCCGCGTTCCCCAGCCGAATCCTGGCCGTCGAGGAGGTTCGTTCCGAGATCTTCCGGGTGTTCATCGAACGCCCCCCCCAGTTCGAGTTTCTCGCGGGCCAGTTCGTCCATGTCACCCGTCCGGCAGATGGCCTCACGAGATCCTATTCCATCGCCAGTCGCGAGTCGGACGAGCTGATCGAGCTGCACGTGGCGCGGCTTCCGGGGGGCGCGATGAGCACCTTCGTCACGACGAATCCGGGTGCCCCCCTGGAACTCCGCGGTCCAGCCGGGGAGTGCGTGTACTCGGGGCGGCGCGACGAGAGGCTGCTGCTCGTTGGTACGGGGACGGGGCTCGCCCCCTTGCTGGGCGTAGTGCGAACCGCCCTGGAGCAGGATCATGCCGCCCCCATTCATCTGCTTCACGGCGCAACGAGCGTGGAGCGTCTCTATCTCCGGGAGGAGCTTCGGGAGCTCGAGGCCCGCCACGAACACTTCGTCTACATCGAGGACGTGCTCGGTGCGGTGCCCGGCTCGAGTGAGGACACCTCGGCTCCGGCGACCGTGTCCGGGGGGCTTCCAGCGCTCTTGGCGGAGAGGTTTCCCCAGCTGGCGGGGTACCGGGTCTACCTCTGTGGAAACCCACAGCTCGTGCACGGCTTGAAGCGACAGTGCTTCTTGGCCGGGGCCGCCATGCAGGCGATTCATAGCGATCCCTTCGTGCTCACGCGCCACCAGGCGAGCTAAGCGGAAGCTCGCCGATGCAACTCACCGCACACACCGACTATGCGCTCCGGACGCTTCTCGTGCTCGCCCTCAGCGCACCCGAGAGGGTCACGACGTCTGCGATCTGTACGACGTTCCGGATCTCCGAGAATCATCTGGCGAAGGTAGTTCAACACCTTGCGCGCCTCGGCTACGTGGAAACGATCCGCGGTAAAATGGGCGGGGTGCGTCTCGCGCAGGCTCCGGAAGAGATCAACCTGGGGACGGCCATCCGGCAGCTGGAGAATGAGCTCGGGGCCGTGCCGTGCCTGCGTGCCCGAGGCGAGGAATGCTTCATCACCCCCGTTTGCAGTCTCAAACCCATCCTGCGAGACGCGACGGACAGCTTCCTCGGGCACCTCGACCAGTTCACGTTGGCGGACGTTCTGCGCGGAACTGGCCGCGGTCCGCAGCCCCTCCAGCGTCGCGTGGCCCAGAGGCTCTCCGTTCTCCAAGGGCGATGAGTGGTAGCAGTCGGCGGCAGGGTCACTCCTTGAGCTTCGCGTGGTCGGGCCCGAAACGGGAGGACAGCCGTGGCCTGGCACCGTCACTGGCGTCTGTCCCGCAAGCCGGAGGACTTGTACGGGAATAGCGGGTACCCTCCCCATGTTGCAGGGCTCCAGGACCTCGTCGGTCCCACGATAGGAGCGAGCTCATGCAGTGTCCGGTGTGCGATGGAGTCAGTTTGGTGATGGCCGAGCGGCAGGGAGTCGAGATCGACTACTGTCCCAAGTGCCGCGGCGTGTGGCTCGATCGAGGAGAGCTCGACAAGATTGTCGAACGGTCCCAGTCGCAGGGAGTGGCGGCGCGCCGCGACGATCGCGAGCCGGACAGCGATCGGCAGGGTTCTCACGGGCACCATCGCCGGAAGAAGTCCTGGCTCAGTGAGATCTTTGACTGAATGATCGCAGCGGGCTGATCCGTCTGCTCGCCCTGAGCTGCTGCGAACCGCCCCGTCGGCGGCTTCCCGGATAGCCCGTGCGATACCGCGGCCTGGACGCACAGGAAGGCGGTGCGGCCAAACTGTGCTCCGGCCAATCGCGGTCTTTTGGGCCGCCCCGAGCTAACGGGCGCGACGCCAAGCCACTGCTTCAAGCCAGCGCAGACTCGTCGACAACGGTCCGGCTCGGCACCGCGCCTGCGCCCGATGAGCGGGACGTTCACGCGGGCGCCGGGGCCGGTCGAGCCGCTCCAGTCTGGCCAGGCCACGACAAGGTGCAGATCCTGCTGACACACACGCACCCGTAGCGCTGCCTTAGGTCGCCCAAGTCTTGGACCGTAGTTCACTGAATCAACCTCGAGGACCGATGATGACTGGAAACGAGCCAACATACGACGAAAGCATGTGGCCGTTCGTCTTGGTCGTGCTGCCCGAGGTCGAGCTGTCCAATGCGGCGTTCGAGGCGCACCTCGACAAACTGACGAGCTACTACCACCGAGGGGTGTCGTTTGCGTTGGTGATCGACATGCGAACGAGTCCGCCACTACCCGCGCATCAGCGGCGCCTGCTTGGGCCCGTTCCCATTCACGCTGTTTCAACTGTCGCGGAGGGCCTGGAGTGGGCTCGCCAGTCATTGAAGCGAGCTGGGTGACGCCGACGCACACGGCGACTTTGCCAGGCTCTCCGACGCGGCGCTGGTGACTCCGTGGGCTCGCGCGGCAAAGCCAATGCGCGTGGGTGCGCGATGAGGAACGTCAGGCTCACTGGTCGGTAGAGCGCCGGCGCCTCTACTTCGTCGTGGAGCGAGGTGGTCGGGTGTCGAGGTGCAGACCTGCCCCACCGGGCCATGGGGTGTGCGCGTTGCACACCTACGGCGGTGAGTCACAATTCCGGGAAACCAGGTTCCGAGCGTCTGGGGCCGGCTGGGGCATCGAAAGTAAGCGGTACTGTATTGAGCGATCACCAAGGTTCGTCGAGCGCATCCCCATCATTTGCGGACACGGGAGGAGGCGACGAACCCGCACTGCGCACCGAGCTCTTCAGCGTCAGCCAGCTGGAGCAGCACGCGCGGCTCTTGGCTGCACGGCATGACGTAGGCAGGGCGCGCGGAACCGACCGCCTCATTCAGCGCCTCGACGCCAACGAGCTCACTCTACAGAAGGCCTACGCGCTGCTGGCCGAGGCGGTGCGCGACGGCCGCCACATCACGCCAGCGGCCGAGTGGTACCTCGATAACTATCATCTCATCGAGGAACAGGTGCGGACCGCGCGCCGGCATTTGCCGCCTGGCTTCAGCAGCGAGCTACCCCGCCTCACGAGTGCTCCGTCCGCGGGATCCCCACGCGTTTACGACCTCGCTTTCGAGTTGATGTCTCACTCCCATGGGTGGCTCGACCTGGAGGGACTCCGGGCCTTCGTGACCGCATACCAATCGGTCCGCCCGCTTCGCTTGGGTGAGCTGTGGGCTACCCCGATCATGTTGCGCCTCGCTTTGCTCGAGAACCTGCGCCGGCTGATGGCTCGGGTGGTGATCGATCAGCAGGAGCGGGCGGCTGCAGCCGGATGGGTGGAGCGCATGCTCCAGGTAGCGGAGAGCGCGCCGGCTCGCGTCGTGCTCGTGCTGGCCCAGATGGTCGAGGAGAATCCTCCGCTCACCAATGCGTTCGTCGCAGAGTTGGCAGGTCGACTACAGGGATTCGGTCCTGGATTGGTGTTTCCGATCTCTTGGCTCGAGCAAAGACTCGCTGAGAAGGGCCAAACGGTGGAGCAGGTGCTTCAGCTGGTAGGCCAGACCCAGGCGGCCAACCAGGTGTACATCGGCAACACAATCGGGAGCCTGCGACTCCTCGGCGCCACGGATTGGGGCGACTTCGTCGAGGCGATGAGCGTTGTCGAGCACCGCTTGCTGCAGGATCCGGCAGGCGTGTATGGCACGATGACGTTTGCGACGCGTGATGCGTACCGCCACGTTGTCGAGGCCCTCGCCAAGCGAAGCCCGCTCGAGGAGGAAGAGGTCGCCGGAGCGGCGATCGAACTGGCGCGAGCTGGGAGCGCTCGACAATCGCACGTCGGGTACTTCCTCGTCGATCGGGGCCTCGCTGAGCTGAAGAGTAAGGCGAGAACGCGCCGAACCGTCGCGCAACGGCTGCTCCTTGTCGCGAGACGTCGGCCCTTCATCGTGTATGCCGGAGCCATTGCCGCTATCACGATCGGGGCCACGTGGGGGCTTGCTCGACTGGTGCACGCGCGAGGGTACTGGGGTTGGGAGTTGGCTCTGGCCGTGGCGCTGATCGCGCTCGCGGTGAGCCACCTTGCCACGGTGATCGTGCAGTGGGCGGCGACGCTCATTGCACGTCCCTCCGTCCTGCCGCGCCTGGATTTCTCGGCGGGCATCCCCGCGAGCCACCGAACCGTCGTGGCGGTGCCCACCCTCCTGACCGACGCTGCGACGGTCGACTCACTCCTCGAGTCGCTGGAGGTCCGGTTTCTCGCCAATCGGGACCCGCACCTTTCTTTCGTTCTCCTCAGCGATTTCGTCGACGCCCCGACCCAGCAAACGCCCGAGGACGACGCGCTGCTTCATCGCGCGCGGGAAGGGATCCTGGCGCTCAACGCCCGGTATGTCCCAGCGGGCGGCGGTCCCTGCTTCTATCTCTTCCATCGTCCGCGTCGTTGGAGTCCGCGGCAGGGCGTCTGGATGGGCTGGGAGCGCAAGCGCGGCAAGCTCGAACAGTTCAACGACG
Source organism: Pseudomonadota bacterium (assembly GCA_023398955.1). GTDB lineage: Bacteria > Myxococcota_A > Polyangia > Polyangiales > Polyangiaceae > JAEWRL01. Next base: position 28,948 of record JAEWRL010000122.1, on the reverse strand, counting down.
CCCTCCGCGGCTCGCCTGGCGACTTCGATGTGACCCCAGCGGATGGCGCATCCCTCGGGGCTGCGAGGTACGTCATCGTTCTCGACAGCGACACGCAGTTGCCGCGCGACGCCGCCCGCAAGCTTGCCGGCACTTTGGCCCATCCGCTCAATCGCCCGCGCGTCGACGAGCGCCTTGGTCGCGTAGTGGAAGGGTACGGCATCTTGCAGCCGCGTGTGGCCATCACGATGGCCAGCTCGGGCCGCTCCGGGTTCGCCCGAGTGTTCTCAGGGGAGCCAGGGATTGATCCGTACACGCTCGCGGTCTCGGACGTGTACCAGGACCTGTTTGGCGAAGGCTCCTTCGTCGGCAAGGGCATCTACGACATCGACGCGGTGCGGCGGGTGCTCGGCGGACGGCTGCCCGAAGACCGGATCCTCAGCCACGATCTGCTGGAGGGCGGCTACGCACGCTCCGGCTTGGTGAGCGACGTGCTGCTGGTGGAGGACTTTCCGCCCACCTATTTCGCCGACGTGCAGCGCCGACATCGCTGGATGCGCGGCGATTGGCAGCTCCTGGGATGGCTGGGGCGCCGCGTCCCAGCGGCAGCAGGCGACGGGCAGACCCGCAACCCGCTGTCGCTCCTGTCCCAGTGGAAGATCCTCGACAACTTGCGGCGCAGCGTACTGCCCATCGCTCTGGTGGCCTTGCTCGGAGCGGGGTGGTTCGTTCCCGGCATGGCGGCGCCTGCGACGTTTGTCGTGCTGGGCCTGCTGGTGACCCCGGGGCTGCTGGCTGCGGGCGCTGCCCTCACGCGCCGTTCTGGTGACGTGCCACGGGGAGTGGCGACAGGGGATGTCCTCTCCAACTTGGGACGCCAGCTCAAGCGTGAAGCGTTCGCGCTCTCTTGTCTGCCGTATGAGGCGCAGATCAGCGCTGGCGCGATCGTCCGCACTGTCTGGCGTATCCTCACGGGTCGTCGGCTATTGGAGTGGCGCACGGCCAGCGCCGCACAGCACGGCGGAAGTCCCGGGTTTGTCAAGACTTATGGTCGGATGGCCATCGCTCCCCTGGCGGCATGTGGGGTTTTCGCGGGTCTTTGGTTTGCTGAACGGCCCGCTTTGCTGGTGGCCACACCGATCTTGTTTTGCTGGGCGGTCGCGCCCGCCGTCGTGTGGGTCCTCAGTCGCGCCCGCGCCGACGACCTGCCTGCCCTCGCGCAGGGGGATGTACTGTTCTTGCGGCGGCTCGCTCGCCTCACATGGCGTTTCTTCGAGACGTTCGTCACGTCCGACGACCGCTACTTGCCGCCGGACAACTTTCAGCACGATCCGCCTCAGGGCATCGCCCATCGCACGTCGCCTACCAACATCGCCCTTTCGCTCACGGCCAACCTGGCCGCCTACGACTTTGGCTACATCCCCGCAGGCGAGCTCCTCGAACGGACTCGGCTCACCATGGGGACCATGGACCGTCTGGAGCGTTATCGCGGCCATTTCTATAATTGGTACGATACCCGTACCCTCGCGCCGCTCCGGCCCATGTATGTCTCGACGGTCGACAGCGGCAACCTCGCGGGGCATCTCCTGACCTTGGCCGTGGGTCTGCGCGGCATGGGTCGTGCGCCCATAGTGCACGCGCGCGTCTTCGAGGGGCTGCGTGACACCTTGGCGGTGCTCGAGACCAAAGTCGATGGGGACGCTCACCTGCGCACGAACCTGGCAAGGCTCATGCCACCCCTCGACGGAGCGCCGACCACTCTGTCGAGTGCCCGAACAGCACTCGAGGAGCTACGTGCCAGCGTGCGCGGGCTCGAGCTGTCCGTGAACGCGCTGCGACACCCGGACCTGTCGGTGTGGGCTTCCGCCTTGGAGGCGCAGGTGAGTCGCGCGCTGGACGAGCTGCGTCACTGGGCTCCGTGGGAGGAGCTTCTCTCTGCGCCCGTATCGGCCTCTGCCGCAGTGTCCGCGGACCTGCGTGAAGCGCTCTCCCGCCTCGACCTGGTCCAGACCTTCGAAGAGACGGCAGCCCTCGAATGCACGGCAGTGCCCGCTATCGACAGCGCACGCGCACGTGCCAGCGCCGAGGACGGGCCCTGGCTGACCCTGCTGCGCGACGCGGTGCACCTCGGGGCTGGTCGGGCCGCCTCCCTCGTTGGCGAGGCGACGGAGCTGGCAACCCGCGCGACGGAGCTTGCGGACCTGGACTACGAGTTTCTCTATGATCGGACGCGTTGCCTGCTCGCCATCGGTTATAACGTCGCTGACCATCGCCTCGATGTGAGCTTCTACGATCTGCTCGCTTCCGAAGCGCGTCTCGCCAGTTTCGTTGGGATTGCGCAGGGGAAGCTCCCACAGGAGCATTGGTTCAGTCTAGGGCGAGCGCTCACCGCGTCGCGGGGCAAACCAGCGCTGCTGTCCTGGAGCGGCTCGATGTTCGAGTACCTGATGCCGCTGCTTGTCATGCCGACTTACCGCGCCACCATCTTGGACGAGACGTATCGCGGGGTGATTGAGCGTCAGGTGGAGTACGGTCGCGAGCGCGGGGTCCCCTGGGGCGTCTCGGAGTCGGGCTACAACAAGACCGATGCCCAGCTCAACTATCAGTACCGTGCTTTCGGCGTACCCGGCTTGGGATTCAAGCGAGGGCTGGCAGAAGACCTGGTGATCGCCCCGTACGCCAGCGCCATGGCGCTGATGGTGGCTCCCCAGGCCGCATGCGACAACCTGCGCCGCCTGGAGCTCGAGGGACGCCTAGGGAACCACGGTTTCTACGAGGCCATCGACTATACCCCGAGCCGCCTGCCGCGAGGGAAAGACGCCGCCCTGGTGGCATCCTTCATGGCGCACCACCAAGGGATGGCCTTCCTCTCGTTCGCGTACCTCTTGTTGGATCGCCCAATGCAGCGCCGTTTCGAGGCCGAGCCGGCGTTCCGTGCCATCGACCTGCTGCTCCAGGAGCGTGTGCCTCAGGCGTCCCCGATCTATCCGCACCCGGCGGAGGTGTCTGCCGCCGCGGAACCTCGCAGTGCGGCTCCGCAGAACCTCCGCGTTTTCACGACGCCGAATACCGCCTCACCCCAGGTACAGTCGCTCTCCAACGGTGCCTATCACGTCATGATCACCAACGCGGGCGGGGGTTACAGCCGCTGGCGCGATCTCGCTGTCACGCGCTGGCGAGAGGACCGAGTTCTCGATAACTGGGGCACTTTTGGATATCTGCGCGACGTCGAGTCCGGTCGTTTCTGGTCGATGGCCCACCAGCCCACGCTCGTGCGGGCGTCGAGCTATGAGGCCATCTTCACGCAGGGGCGCGCGGAGTTCCGCCGCTCCGACCAGGGAATCGATACGCACGTTGAGATCTGTGTCTCGCCGGAGGATGACGTCGAGCTGCGTCGCGTGACCCTCACGAACCGTGGACGGAACGCGAGAATCATCGAGCTGACGACGTTCGCGGAGGTCGTGTTGGCGACTCCGGCCGCCGACGTCGCCCACCCAGCGTTCTCCAATCTGTTCGTGCAGACCGAATGGGTCGAAGAGCGGAACGCCCTTTTGTGCACGCGCCGGCCACGGTCCGGCAGCGAGAAGCCGCCCTGGATGCTCCACCTCGTGACGGTGCAGGGCGAGCTCGACCGACCGCCCTCCTACGAAACGGCGCGCGGTGACTTCATTGGCCGCGGTCGTTCGCCGGCAGATCCGAGGGCCATGAGGGAGCGCGTCTTGGGGAATACCGTCGGCTCGGTGCTCGATCCAGCCGTGGCCATCCGCAACACCGTTCGGATCGCACCGGAGGAGACGGTGCGGCTGCACCTCGTCACTGGAATGGCGCAAACCCGTGAGGCGGCGCTGACGCTGGCGGACAAGTATGGCGACCGCCACTCGGCGGAGCGAGTCCTGGAGCTTTCCTGGACCCATAGCCAAGTGCTTCTCAGGCGTCTGGATGCTACCGAAGCAGACACCCAGCTTTACGAGCGTCTAGCCAGTCACGTCCTGTACGGCGGCGCTCACATGCGAGCTGCCCCGAGCCTCATCGCACGCAATGAGGGCGGTCAGGCCGCGCTGTGGGCCTACGCCATTTCTGGGGACCTCCCGATCATGTTGGTGCGCGTCGCGGATCGACAGCAGTTGAACCTGGTACGCCAGATGGTACGCGCGCACGCCTATTTCCGGTTGAAGGGACTGGCCGTGGACCTCGTCGTTTGGAACGAGGATCCGTCCGGATACCGACAGGTCCTCCACGAGGAGATCGTAAGCGCGATCGCGACCTTGAGCGAGAGCGCTCTCATGGATCGCCCTGGCGGTCTGTTCGTGCGACGCAGTGATCAGATCACGGAGGTCGACAAGGTATTGCTTCTGACGGTGGCACGCCTCGTCGTCGTCGGGACCGACGGTACGCTCGCTGAGCAGCTGAATCGGCGCCCGCCGCAGCTGGTAAAGGTCCCGCGGTTCGCCGGAAGCGCCTACCCGGTGGCGGATCCCCGAGCCACCGACCGCGCGCGTGTCGAACGCACCGACCTCATCGGATGGAACGGGTTGGGTGGTTTCACGGCCGATGGCCGCGAATACGTCATCACCACCACGCGAGGACAGCGCACCCCAGCGCCCTGGGTAAACGTCCTTGCCAATCCTTACTTTGGCACCGTCGTGAGCGAGAGCGGCGGGGCCTACACCTGGTGTGAGAACGCGCGCAACTACCGCCTCACGCCGTGGCACAACGATCCGGTGAGCGACCCGAGCGGCGAAGCCATCTACGTGCGCGATGAACAGGGGGGGCAGTTCTGGTCGCCCACCCCACTGCCTGCCGGCGGCGCCGAGCCTTACACGACGCGACACGGCTTCGGGTACAGCGCGTTCGAGCACCAAGAGGACGGCATCGAGAGCGAGCTGCTCACCTTCGTGGCGACGGATGCGCCGATCAAGTTCCTGCGCCTTCGGTTGAAGAACCTGTCTGGACGGACTCGGCGCCTCTCGGTCACGAGCGTCTTCGAGCTGGTGCTGGGCGAGAATCGCGCCAACAGTCTACCCTATGTCGTGACCGAGGTGGACCCGGGAAGCGGCGCCATTCTGGCGCGAAACGCCTACACTACTGAGTTCGCGAAGCGCGTCGCGTTCCTCGACTGTAGTGAAGGGCGGCGATCTGTCAGCGGCGATCGCGGTGAGCTCCTAGGACGCAACGGGAGCTTCGCGACTCCAGCCTGCATGAGCAGCTCGCACCTCTCGGGGCGAGTGGGCGCAGCCCTCGACCCGTGCCTGGCGATGCAAGTGATGGTGGACTTGCCCGAGGGTCACGAGAGGGACATCGTGTTCACTTTCGGTTCGGGAATGGACCTGTCGGACGCGCGCTCGCTGATCCACCGGTTCCGCGGCGTGACGGCGGCGCACGGCGCAATCGAGGGCGTGTGGTCGTATTGGAAGCGGACGCTCGGCGCAGCTCACGTGCAAACGCCGGACGCCGCCTTCAACGTCCTCGTCAATGGCTGGCTCCTCTACCAGGTGCTTTCCGCCCGAATGTGGGGGCGGAGCGGGTTCTACCAGTCGGGTGGAGCCTTCGGCTTTCGGGACCAGCTGCAGGATGCAATGGCCTTGGTGCACGCCGAGCCAGCCATCCTCCGTGAGCAAATCGTGCGCTGTGCGTCGCGGCAGTTTCGCGAGGGGGACGTCCAACACTGGTGGCACCCCCCGCTCGGCAGGGGCGTGCGCACGCGCATCTCCGACGACTATCTGTGGCTGCCATACGCCGTGTGTCGGTACATCGACGCCCTGGGCGACACCGGTGTGCTCGACGAGAGGGTGCCGTTCATCGAGAGCCGGGCGGTCAAACCCGACGAGGACAGCTACTACGACATGCCGATCTACTCCGAGGAGTCGGGAACGGTCTATGAACACTGCGTACGTGCCATCCGGAACGGGCTGAGGTTCGGTGAGCACGGACTCCCGCTGATGGGGAGCGGCGACTGGAATGACGGGATGAACCTCGTCGGGGACGAGGGCAGGGGGGAGAGCGTGTGGTTGGCCTTCTTCCTGTATGATGTCTTGGTGCGCTTCGCCGACGTCGCCCGGTCGAGACAAGACGACGTCTTCGCCGACGGCTGCCGCGCCGACGCGGTCCGACTGCAGGCGGCCATCGAGGAGCACGGCTGGGACGGCGAGTGGTATCGACGCGCCTACTTCGATAGTGGTGACCCCCTGGGCTCGTCTGCCAACCTCGAATGTCAGATCGACTCCCTCCCTCAGAGTTGGGCGATGCTGACCGGGGCTGGGGATCCCGAGCGGGCGCGCCTTGCCCTCGAGGCGGTGGACGCCCGGCTGGTGAAGCGGCAACACCGGCTCATCCAGCTGTTCGATCCGGCTTTCGACAAGTCGCAGAACAACCCCGGGTACATCATGGGTTACGTGCCGGGAGTCCGGGAGAATGGTGCGCAGTACACCCATGCGGCGGTTTGGGCGGTGATGGCCTTCGCGGCCGCCGGCGACGTGGAGCGCGCGTGGGAGCTCTTCGGTCTCATCAACCCCGTGCATCATGGCGACAGCGCTGCCGCCGTTGCTCGCTACAAGGTTGAACCCTACGCGGTGGCCGCTGATGTTTACACAAACGCCCAACACGCCGGGCGCGGCGGTTGGAGCTGGTACACCGGATCGGCAGCCTGGATGTATCGGCTAGCGATCGAGTCGCTCCTCGGCCTACGGCTCGAGGTGGATCGACTTTGGGTCGAGCCGCTGCTGCCTGCCGGTTGGGAGAGATTTGACGTCCACTACCGCTTCCGCCGGACAACGTATCATATTCATGTGCAGGGTCCCGCAGCGGGGGGACGCGGTGCCGAGCGCGTCGTTTGCGACGGTGGCGAGCGAACCGAGCGCAGCATTGCTCTCTATGACGACGGTGGCGAGCACCATGTCGAGGTGTGGGTGCGGGGTCTGGGGGAGTGAACGCGGCGCTCGCGGCGTGCGCCAGGATTGCGGTCACCCGGAGCGTCGCGCAGCGAAATGCCATGCGAGACCGACAGCGGCGAGGGCGAGGCCCGTAGCCCAGATTCTCGGTTCGACCCAGAAGGCGAGTCCAAGGCAGCAAATGAGGCCTGCGGCGGGTATCCACCGCGGGTAGAGCCGCGCGTCTGGCGGGAGCCGTAGGGCTGCCAGGTTGGTCAGAGCATAGTAGACGAGCACGGTGAAGGCGCTAAACGACCAGGTAGTCTCGACGCTACCGATCGCGGCGAGACCACCGATGATCGCACCAACGAACAGAACCGATGCCGTGGGGGACGAGTGCTTCTCGTCGACCTTGGACAGCCACGTCGGGAGATCCCCACGGCGCGCCATGGCGAGGACGACGCGGGACAGCCCCAGGACCAGGTTCAGCAGGACGCCGAGCATCGCAGTCACCGCGCCAGCAGCGACGAGCCAGGCGACACTCGGCGTCTGGAAGTCGCGAGCGATCACCTCCAGGGGTGCAGCAGCCTGTTTCGTCGCCGCGGCGAGACTGCTGGCGCCCACGGCTGCGAGGGCGACGAACGCGACGGCGGCATAGATTGCGGCGGTGACCACGAGGGTTGTGATGATGGCCCGGGGAATGCTCCGGCGCGGCTCCCGGATCTCTTCGCCGAGCGTGGCGATGCGCCCGTAACCCGTGTACGCGACGAACATCAGCGCTGTCGCGTGGAGAAAACCGCGCGCATCACTGCTGAGGCCCTCCCCGCCGAAGAAGCCTTCGAAGTGAAACGGAGCTCCGGACAGCGCGGAGGGCAATCCAAACGCCACAAAGCCCAGCAGCGCCACGAGGGTGAGCGTCACGATGACGGCGTTCGCGCGGTTGGAGCGGCCAATGCCGCCGGCGACCACGGCGGTCAGAGCCGCCACCGCCACGAGCGCGAGCGCCACGCGGTAGGACGTGGCGGAAGCACCCAACGCGACGAGCACGTAGCCGGCGAAGCCGAGCGCTGCGGTTGCCGCCGATGCCGACTTCGCGCAGAGAAACATCCAGCCGGCGGTGAAACCGAGGGCTGGGTTCAGGTAGCGGTAGCCGTACTCGTAGGTCCCGCCGCTCACCGGATGACTGGCGGCGAGCTGCGCGCTCGATAGTCCGTTGAACGTGGCGACCACCGCGGCGAGCGCTACTGCGAGGATCACCGAAGGGCCCGTCACCCCCGCCGCGATCCCGATGCTGACGAAAATTCCCGTCCCTAGGATCGAGCCGAGGCCCATCAGCACCGCGCCGGGCACGCCGACGACTCGCTTCAAATCCGCCGAGGCGTTCTCTTGTGTGCGCGTCCCGGAAGCCATCATCGCGTCTCGCGGTCTGCCAGGCGTCGATCGAGCGCCCACGGCCCGGACCCGACGATGAGCAGGAACACCGAGCCGAGCAACATCGCGAAGTCCGTGCGGGCCTCATGCGCCATGCTCCAGAAGCCGTAGGAGGAAAGGTCCCTCAGGTTGAATCCCCAGAATCCGTATCCTAAGAGGATAGGGACCTTCGTCGAGAGGATGGCGACGAGCATGGTGACGATGAGTGGCACTGCGGCGAGCCGGGTGATGAGCCCCGCGAGCAACAATGCACCGCAGACGACTTCCACCCCACCGACGAACGGCCCCATCGTCTCTGGGAACGGGATCCCGATCTTCACGAAGCGGCCGGCGCCCCGTGCTGCCGGATCAAGGAACTTCTGAATGCCCTCTGATAGAAACACCGCGCCGACCATCGCTCGAATGAGGAGCGTCGCGGCGGGGGCGTCGGACTCGAGGATGCGTCGCGCGATACTCATGGATGGGCTACCTCCGGGTTCGTCAGGGGCGTGCAACTATCAGTCACTACAGTCCAGATCGGAGCGATCGGGGGAAATCCGCTTCGAACTGGCGGAGCAGGGGCTTCTCACCAGCAGATCGAGCTTGATATGAGATGCCAGCTTCATCGTGGCTCCTCCTTGTCGAGGACGACCTCTAGGTGGAGTTCAGCGACCTTCTGGCGCAGGAGTGCGAGAACTTGCCGACCCTTCCTCGTGAGCGAGTACTCTTTGCGGGCTCTTGAACCGCCGCTGGGATCGACCTTGCATCGGAGCCAGCCGCGCTCCGCCATTCGTGCGAGCATGGGGTAGAGGGTTCCCGGGCTCACCTCGTAGCCGTGGTGGTGAAGCTCGCGGATGATCCACTGGCCGACCACGGGCTGCTTCGCCGCATGGTGAAGGATGTGGACCTTCCAGAAGGACAGTAGGATTTCCCGCTCGACGTCTTTCATGCTGGCCCCCGGGGCGCGCCGGGGAAGGGCATAGTCGAAAACCGTAATGCGTCAACCCCCGCGGATTTCGAAGCGAATCGAGCAGCGTACAGCGCCCTGTGAGTGGGCCTCGTGGTCGCGGAATGCCTCTCCAGAATAGATTGAGGGGGATGGCCCGCAATGCCTGCAAGTACCTCCGGGATTGGTGAGCCACACGACTCGGTCAACGAGCTGTCCGCCCAGGTCGTGGATGCTTGTACTGGAGGCACACCGAAACATCGGATGGGCGCCTCGACCTGCTCGTGGACAAGTGTCTCGTCGTTGACCCCGAGGCAGCAGCGGACACCGCGCCTTTGCACGTGCCGCGGGCGCTCTCGCGGTCTCGATGTGGGGCCGGGTGGTTCTGAGGCACCTGGTACGAGCGGGCACAGTGAACCTGTGCGTCATTCGAGCTTATGTTCACCAGAGCGTGGACGTCATGCTGACGGCTATGCTGAGCGGACGTGATCACCTCGATTGGGCTTTACCGTGCAGACCGCCACGATACTGGCACTCAGACCCTTCGCGGTGAGCTGTCATGGGCGAAGAGATGCAGGAGGTTGCGGCTCGCGCCGTCGAGGAGGCGAGCCGGCAGATCGAGGAACTCTCGATGCACCCGGAGCTTCCTTGGTTCCGGCACGTGGCGTTCTCTTCCACGGTCATCGCCGTGCTCTGTGCCATTTCGACATATTTTTCCGGTGCGGCATCGGACAAAGCGGCCCTGGAGGCTACGCGAGAGATCGTCTATTGGCAGGCACTTCAGACCGCGCGTGCCGAACAGTCAGTCTTTGATGCAAGGAACGAGATCCTCCTAGCCTTGGGCCACCAGGCGCCAAACCGCGAGATCCGCCACCGGATAGTACAGGAAGAGGAGTACGACGCCGCGGTCTTCGCGGCCGCGCGCGTCAACACTGCGGAGCTCTATGACGCCCACGACGTGATGGAGGGCGGCCTCACGCTGTTTCAGCTCTCTCTCGCGCTGGGTGCCATCGCGCTCCTCGTAAGGCGCCGCTCGCTCTGGTTCGTGGGGCTCTCCTTCTCCGCTGTTGCGGTGGCCTGCACGATCGCCGGCTATCTGCGGTTCGAACATCTGGTAGCCCAACGCGCCGACCAGGCAATCCCCCAATACGACGAGGTGACCGATGCGCGCTGAACTGCACACGATCGAACCCGGCAAGCCTCACCCGCTCGGCGCATGGCCCGACGGCGATGGGGTCAACTTCTCGATCTACTCCCAGCATTCCACGAAGGTCGAGCTCCTCCTGTTCGACAAGCCTGACGATCCGGAGCCAGCGCAGATCATCGAGCTCGATCCGAGGGTGCATCGGACGTTCTATTTCTGGCACTGTTACGTACGAGGGCTCAAGCCGGGCGCCTGCTACGGCTATCGCGTCGACGGTCCGCGCGATGTCGACGCTGGACACCGGTTCGACCCGGATAAGCTCCTCCTCGATCCTTATGGCTTCTCGGTCACCAACACTGTGTGGGATCGTGCCGCTGCCTGTCAACCTGGTGGCAACGTGGCTCGGGCCATGCGTAACGTCGTCATCGAGCTCGGGGACTACGACTGGGAAGGCGACGAACCGCTGCGCCGTCCCATGTCCGAGTCCATCATCTACGAGGTCAACGTTGCCGGCTTCACGAAGTCTCCGACGTCCGGCGTCAAGCATCGCGGCACGTTCGCCGGGCTCGTCGAGAGGATCCCGTACCTCCAGAAGCTCGGGATCACCGCCGTCGAGCTGCTGCCGGTGATGGAGTTCGACGCCAATGAGGTCCTTCGGACGGCCGCCGACGGCTCTCCACTCGTGAACTTCTGGGGCTACAGCACGGTGGCGTTCTTCGCTCCGGCTGCCAAGTACTGTATCAGCTCCAGCAGCGGCTCGCATGTTCGTGAGTTTCGCGACATGGTCAAGGCGCTGCATCGGGCCGGCATCGAGGTCATTCTCGACGTGGTGTTCAATCACACGAGCGAGGGCAACCACCTGGGTCCGACGATCAGCTTTAGGGGTATCGACAACAAGGTCTACTACCATCGAGTCGCCGGCAACGAGCGCTACTACATGGACTACAGCGGCTGCGGCAACACGGTGAACTGCAATCACCCGGTGGTCGAAAAATTCATCGTCGAGTGCCTGGAGTTCTGGGTACTCCAGATGCACGTGGACGGGTTCCGGTTCGACGAGGGTTCCATCCTGAGCCGAATGCAGGACGGATCGCCATCGGCGTACGCGCCGGCTCTGTGGAACATCGAGCTCTCGGAGCCGCTGCTGGATACCAAGCTCATCGCCGAGGCCTGGGACGCGGCTGGGCTCTACCAGATCGGCAGTTTTCCGGGTTTTCGCTGGGCGGAGTGGAACGGCAGGTACCGCGACGACCTGCGTCGCTTCGTCGCTGGGCAGCCCGGCATGGTGGGCGCCGTGGCGACGAGGTTGGCCGGCAGCGCCGACCTTTACGAGGGCAGCGGACGCCTGCCAAAGAACAGCATCAACTTCATCACCTGCCATGACGGCTTCACCCTGAACGACCTCGTCAGCTACAACGGTAAACACAACGAAGCCAACGGCGAGGACAACCGGGACGGCGTCAACGACAACCTGTCCTGGAACGGCGGGGTGGAGGGACCCTCTGATGACCCCGGTCTGGAGGGCTTCCGCACGCGGCAGTGCAAGAACTTCGCCGCGATGTTGCTGTTGTCGAAGGGGGTGCCGATGATCCTCGGTGGCGACGAGATGCGCCGGAGTCAGGGCGGCAACAACAACGCCTACTGCCAAGACAACGTGGTGAGCTGGTTCGACTGGGGGAAGCTCGAGGAGAACGCTGACCTGGTGCGGTTCTTCGAGCAGATGATCGCGCTGCGGAAGCGCCACTCTCAGCTCCAAAATGGTCGCTTTTACACCGGCGATGTCAATGTCAGCGGGCTACCTGGAGTCCTGTGGCACGGCTGTCAGCTGAACAAGCCAGGTTGGCACGATCCGGCCTCGCGTGTGCTTTCAATGACCGCCGCTGGGGAAGGGGATGGCCCGGATTTGCACGCCGTCTTCAACATGGAAGACGCGGACCTCGCGTTCGAGGTCCCGGAAGTGAAAGGGCGCACGTGGTACGTCGCGGTCGAGACCGCCAACCCCACGCCGGACGATATCGCCGCCGAGGGACAGGAGAGACCGCTGACCGGAGATAGCCTGCTGGTCAAGGCCCGCAGCGTGACCGTTCTGACTGCGAAGTGAGAAGGAGACCGGAGAGAACAACCATGGAAAACATGCACTTCACATTCTCGGACATGATCGCGGGGCGGGTGACTCGCTTCGAGTGGGAGAAGCGTAACTACTTCTCGATGCGGACAGCGGACGGGCGCGAGTTCGAGGTGCAGATTGGTGACAACTGCTACGCCGAACTGACACGCAACCTGGGGCACGCCTTCGCCGACTGCACCGCGCAGTTGACCGACATGCTCGAGCCGGGGCGCTATCTGTTCGCTTATGGGGTCTTCTATAACAACGGAGGCCGGTGGAGCTTCGAGGCCAAGCACATCGTGTTCTCGGGCAGAACCGAGGATGACTACGTCTTCGAGAAGCAGGATTGGTGGATCGACCAGATCAGTACCCTGAGTCGCTTCTACCTCAAGGCACAGTTCGGCGAAGGTCCGATCGACTACCGAAACTATCGGACGCAGATCGCGTTGACCGGGGAACGGACCGGCGATTACCGCCAGGAGTGTGATACGATCTCTAGGCTCGTGTATGGCTTCGCTTCGGCCTACAACCTCACGGGCGACGAGCGGTGTCTCGAGGCCGCGGAGGCGGGCGTCCGCTACCTGAGGGATCACTTTCGCTGTATCGACAGATCGGACAAGACCGCTTACTGGTACCATGCCATCGACGTCAAAGGGGGTAAGGAGCGCAAGGTGTTCGCATCAGAGTCCGGAGACGACTACGACGCGATCCCTGCCTATGAGCAGATATATGCCCTCGCGGGTCCAACACAGACGTTCCGAATCACCGCCGATCCCGAGATCGGCAGCGACATCCAGCTGACGATCAACATGTTCCAGAAGTACTTCCTGGACAGGAAGCTCGGCGGCTACTGGTCCCATGTGGATCCGATCACTCTCGACGGCCGCGCAGAGAGCCTGGGTCGAAACCGGGCGCGGAAAAACTGGAACTCCATAGGCGATCACGCGCCCGCCTACCTCATCAACGCGGTCATCGCCACCGGAAACCCTGAGTGGCTCGAGATGCTCGAGTACTGCGCCGACACCATCACCGCTCACTTCCCGGACTACGAGAACAGCCCATTCGTCAATGAGAAGTTTCACGAGGACTGGAGCCACGACACCACCTGGGGCTGGCAACAGAACCGCGCCGTGGTGGGTCACAACCTCAAGATCGCGTGGAACCTGATGCGCATCAATTCTGCGGTGACCAAAGGGGAGTACGTGAAGCTCGCCGAGAGGATCGCCGGGACGATTCCGAAGTGTGGCCGCGACTTGCAGCGCGGTGGTTGGTATGACGTCGTCAACCGCGTTCGGGCCGAAGGGGAGGACTATCATCGCTACGCCTGGCACGATCGCAAGGCGTGGTGGCAGCAGGAGCAGGGCATTCTCGCCTATCTGATCCTCGCTGGTGCCTTGGAGAACCCCGAGTACCTGGAGCTCGCTCGAGAATCGTCCGCCTTCTACAACGCTTGGTTTCTGGACCATGACTCCGGCGGCGTGTACTTCAACGTCCTGGCGAACGGCATCCCCTTCTTGCTCGGTACGGAGCGGAACAAGGGGAGCCATTCCATGAGCGGTTACCATAGCTTCGAGCTTGCTTTCTTGGGCGCGACCTACTCGAACTTGCTGGTGACCAAGCAGCCGGTGGACTACTACTTCAAGCCCATGCCAGGGGTGGCGCGGGCGCTGAACGTCGCTCCGGACATGCTACCGAGAGGGAGCGTGCGCATCGAGCGCGTCTGGATTGATGACAAGGAGTACACAGCGTTCGACGCCGAGGGCCTCACAGTGACGTTGCCGGAGTCGAGGGAGCGGCTACGGGTCAAGGTGCGCATCGTGCCGAGCACCGGGGTGAGTCACTTTGCCATGGCATGGAACGGAGATACGCTGGTGCTTTCGGGCGACCTGGATGCTCGCGCCGTGCACGAGTTCACCGCCCAGCTCTCTGCGGCCGTGGCGAAATGTCCGGACTCCCTGACCATCGACGCGAGCGCTCTGAGCACGCTGTCGAAGCCGGCGGCGCGCGCTCTGCTCTTCGAGAAGCAGAAGATGAGCCTCGGCGCGGAGCTCACGATTGTCGGTGCCAACGCGGCCGTCCGGGAGCTGCTCGACGACGACGAGTTCAGCGAAGAGATTACCCTCAAGTAGAGCTATCTCACGTGCCAGGAGCAGTATGGTGAAAGGGAAGATACTAGCCGTATTATCCAACTATGGGTATTGGGGGGTGGAGCTCACTGGGCCCCTCTGCAAGCTCGAGTCGGCGGGTTACGAGTTGGTGTTTGCCACGCCCACTGGACGCCGGCCCGAGGCCTTGCCCCCAAGCTACGATACCTCCTACCGTGACCCGCCGCTCGGCGTCTGCGTGACCACCAGTGCGGACGCCGAACAGGTGATGGCTTTCAAGGACAGCCCTCGCCTGGACCACTGCATCAGTCTTCGTGGGTGGATGCCGGAGCGGCCGTACTGCAGTGCCCCTGACTACTTGCGGGCTCTGGAGCGCTACTACGCGACTCTGACGGAGCGGAGTACCCAGCTCCTGGAGTACGCCGGGCTGCTGCTCGTTGGCGGAAGCGGGCCCATCATCGACGTCGTGAACAATCAACGCGTTCACGATCTTGTGCTCTCCTTTCACCGCGCAGGCAAGCCCATCGGCGCCATTTGCTATGGCGTGGCGACGCTCGTCTTCGCCCGTGACTTCAACGAGCGCGCCTGCCTGCTCCGCGGCAAACATGTGACCGGACACTGCGTGGAGTACGACTACCACGATGGGACCGGCTTCCTCGGGACCGACCTCGACATGGGACCGCCACCGTACACCCTCGAGTACTCGTTGAGGGACGCCGTGGAGCCAGGCGGTGGATTCCACGGCAACTTCGGCAAAGCGACCTCGGTCATCGTGGACTACCCGTTCATTACCGCGCGCTCCTTGCAGTGTTCGCATGAGTTTGGGGAACGCTACGTGGACGTGCTGGAACGGGGCCTGCGGCGCTCCGGTTGGTAGCAGTGGAGGAGATCAGTCATGCAACATAGTATCGAGGAAGGGATCGCTGCTGCGCGCGAGGGCAGCGTGGGCAAGCTCAGTAGCTGGCTTCTCGCTGGTGGAGATCCCAACGCCCACGATGCGGCGGGATGGACGCCTCTCTTGTGGGGCGCGGCGCGCGGCCATGCAGACGCGGTGGAGTACCTGCTCGCCCATCTCGAGCGGCCGGCGGACCCTGCCTTCGCACACCGCGAGTCCGGCGCACTGCCCATTCACATGGCGGGGCAGGCAGGGAGCGTCCCTTGCGCGGGCCTTCTCCTCGATCGTGCGCCGGAGCTCATTGACGCGGTGCTCGACATCAACGCGCACACGCCTCTTCTCCAGGCCACCTTCTACGGTCATCTGGCACTCGCCGAGGACCTCCTGAAGCGTGGAGCAGACACCGCGCTGACCACCGCTAGGGGCCTGGGCCCCCTTGAGCTGGCGGCCCAATTCCAGAATCAGCCGATGGTGGACCTGCTTCGTCCCTACGACAGACCCGCCGAGGAGAAGGCGGCGAACTACAAGCGTTACCTCGAGCGGATTGCTCCCGTGATTCCGCCGGATCAACGGTCGGCGCAGGAGCTCGCCGACCGACTTGTGGCGGCCGTCAGCGGCGGGATCGCGCGAGTGGTGCAGGACCACGATGCCGCCGACGAGGTGATCGAGCAGGTGCGCGCGCTCGTCGCGGACGGGGCCGACGTCAACCGCCTTGGTGGGCCGCTCCAACAGCCGCCCCTGATCGCCGCCGTCACCGGGAACAACGGCTCGCCCGCAGTTCCAGAGGCGGCTCGCCTACGCCGCGATCTGGCGAACCTGCTCCTCGACCACGGAGCTGACCCGCTCCAGCGCGAGCGCCACCCGATGGGCGCACAAACTATCATCCGAGGTGCCGTCTTCAACCATCTGGACATCCTCAAGGACTGTGCTCGTTCGCTGACTCCGCAGGAGCTGGCGGACGCCATCAACGAGGTCCCCGCCGTCAACGGCCTCACCGCCATGCACGATACAGTGCTGCGCGCGACAATGGCTGGGCCGGATCGCTTCCCCAGCTACGTCGACCAAGCTCGCTGGTTCGTTCAGAACGGCGGACGCGTGGATATCGAGGACTTCTCCGGCACGACACAACGAGACATCGCAGACCGCTGCGACAACCCTGAAGTGCGCGCCATCTTGCTCTCCGTGCTCGATGGCCACGAGTGATTCAACCTCCCCAGGAGAAATGCCATGGATAATCTAGGACAACGTCCCCCGAACGCGCTTTTGCAGAAGTTGGCTGCAGGCAAGGTCTGTCTCGGCGCCACCATCACGATGAATAGCCCCACCGTCGCGGAGATCCTATCCCACGTCGGGCTCGACTGGCTATGGTTCGAGATGGAACACAGCTCCCTGAGCTACGGTGATGTCCTGACCATGCTTCAGGCAACCAACGGGTCGGACGTGAGTACCGTGGTTCGCGTCCCCTGGAACGACAAGACCATGATCAAGCGCGCCATGGATCTTGGACCGGACGGCATCATCGTGCCCCTTGTCAACAGCAAGAAGGAAGCCGAAGACGCGGTGCGTGCCATGAAGTATCCGCCAGTCGGCGAGCGCGGCGCGGGGCTGGGCCGGGCGCAGTGCTACGGCATGCACATGGGCGAGTACCTGGCGCAGGCCAACACCGAGGTTACGGCCATCATGATGATCGAGCACGTCCACGCGGTGGAGAGCATCGACGCCATCCTCGATGTCCAGGGGGTGGATTCCGTGATGATCGGCGCGCTGGACTTGTCCGGCAGCATGAACATGCTCGGTCAGACCGCCGATCCGGCGGTGGAAGCCGCCATACAGAAGGTGCTAGCCGCGGCCAAGCGCCATCAAAAGCCGTGCGGTATCATCACCGTCTCAGCCGACCAGGCGAGCGAGCGCATCAAGCAGGGCTTCACCAATGTCATCATGGGCATCGACGTGCTCTTCTTGCACTCCGCTGCACGGGATGCGATCGCTCGGATCGAGCGCGCTTAAGGGGGTACGGATGGCCGAGTCGGCAAGCTCCACACCGCTTCCCAAGGTCGCGGTGCTGCTCGAATCAGATTTCTACGAAGCGGAGATCTTCTACTACCAACATCGGTTCCTCGAAGAACAGCTAGAGCTGCATTTCCTCACGCGGCTTTGGGGGCAGCCTCGGCTCACCTTCAAGGGGCACGAGTACCACGTTCCGTTCGACTGCTCCGAGAGCTTCGAGGAGCGCGATCCTGAGGAATTCGCCGCGATCATCGTGCCGTCCGGGATGGTGGCAGACCGCCTGCGCTATACCGAAGACGTCCAGAAGCTGCCGCCGGCGGTAGAGTTCATGCGGCGCGCGTTCGAGAACCCGCGGGTGATCAAGGGCATCATCTGTCACGGCATGTGGCTCATGTCGCCGGTGGCTCACCTCGTGAAGGGGCGCAAGGCGGTCGTGCACAACAACTTGCTCGGCGATGCCCGGTGTATGGGTATCGAGTACCAGGACCGAGACCTCGTGTGGGACGAGGACCTGGTTACCGCGCGCACGGGGGCCCATTGTCACCTGCTCGCGAGAGCGATCATCGATCGTCTGCGGGGTTGATCTGCACCAGGACGAAGGCCCACCCCAGCGCGGGCGGAGCTCCTGGGGCAGTGTGACCGTGACCTGACACGAGTCATTTTCGATAACGAAGGGCCACGGGCCGTCTTGCCCAGCCCTCGCCCCATCAGGGGTTGGGCAAGCAGCGACCGAGAGTTACGCTCGCTCAGTTAACCTGCCGGTCGGGCCTCCGCGATCGGGGGGGACTCGGACGCTTTGGCGTCGAAGAGCCTGTGCATGTGTTCGCGGTCCTCAGGGCGACAGAAGACGGAGACGTAGTCTCCCGCGCGGAGCTCGGTCCCACCCTTTGGCGCGACGAGCTGGGGCCCGCGCACGACAAGCATGGCGGCAGCCCCCTCCGGGAACCGAAGCTCGCTCAGGCTCCTCCCGCAAGCGGGGGAGCTCTGCTCGATGAAGAACGTGAGGATTTCGTCGCTCAGCGGGAGCATCGACGAGATCTCGACGTTTGCCGGTGGGGGCGGGGGAGCCGCCGTCTCCAGTCCGAGCCACCGCGTCACGCTTCGAACGCTCCAACCCTGGACGAGAGCGCTGACGACGACGACGAAGAACACGATATTGAAGATCCGGCTGCCTTGCTCCAGCCCCGCCATCATGGGAAAGGTTGCAAGGATGATCGGCACGGCGCCGCGCAGACCGACCCAGCCCACGTAGAGGAGCTCCTTCGGGGCGTAGCGAAACGGCAGAAGGCACGTTAGTGTGCCGAGCGGCCTTGCCACCAGGGCCAGCGCGCCGGCGATGACGAGACCAGGGACGAGGGCGCCAATGAGCTGCGACGGGAACGCGAGCAGCCCGAGCGCGAGGAACATCAAGACCTGCGAGAACCACGCGACGAAATCGTGGGCACGCAGGATTCCGCTTCGATAGGGCAGAGGTCCGTTGCCCAGCACTAGGCCTGTCACGTACACGGCGAGGAAGCCGCTGCCGAAGAAGAGGGTCGGCACACCGAAGGCGAGACCACTGATCGCCAGGGTGAACACGGGATAGAGCCCCGCCGAGAAGAGAGGCCGTCGCAGGATCCAACGGCCAGCGTAGCCAATGGCGACGCCGAGCACGGCTCCCACGGCGAGCTGCAGAGCGATGTCCCCGAGCAACGACCATGAGGGGGGATGCCCAGAGACGAGCGCCTTCGTGAGGCCGATCGTCAAGATGACGGCCATGGGATCGTTGAGACCGGACTCGAGCTCCAACGTCGCGGCGACCCGCTGCTTCAAGTGAACGCCGCTGCCTCGCCGGACCGAGAAGACCGCCGCCGCATCCGTGGATGAGACGACGGCTCCGAGGAGCAGCGCTTCTAGCCAGTCGAACCCGACCAGCAGCCGCCCCGCAAGCGCCACGATCCCGGCCGTCAGAGCAACCCCTACAGTCGCCAGGACGCCTGCTGGTGCGATAGCGGAGCGAACGACGGCAGCGGAGGTGTTGAGGCCACCGTCGAAGAGAATGAACACAAGGGCGACTGTTCCCAGTCGAAACGTCAGCGCGTAGTCTTCGAAGGCAATCCCGCCGATCCCCTCGGAGCCTGCGGCCATGCCGAGCACCATGAAGAGCAGCACGACGGGGACACCGCGCCGACCTATCGTTCGGCTCAGGGTGACGGCAATCGCCACCAACAGTCCAACAACGGCTAACGCGATCGCCGTGGGAGTGGGTTCGGTGGGGAACGCGAGGCCCATATAACGGCTGTCATACAACGGGGTTGCCGCTTTCCAAAGTGCCGCCCGTAGGCCTCGGTAATCCCGAGCCTCGAGGCTCCTGGCCCCGCGGGCTCGTCCGGCGTCCCCATCAACGCCAGCGTAGCAAAGCTTGACCCCTGCGGATTCATGGGTAGCATAGGCCCCACATGAGTCTCTTGGACGCGCGGCTGCCCAGTGGAGGGACCGAGGAAGGCTTCGGTCGGCAGGTTGGGCGCGCGCGCGTGAGCGGGCTGGTTGTAGCGGTAGTCGTATCTCCCGGAGCGAGTGCGGTACTGACCTAGCCCCATCCCCCCCTGCCTAGCCAGCCCCCGCACTCGAACGAGTGTCGGGGGTTTCGACGTTTTGTGCAGTGAACAGCGTATCGGTATCAAAGGAACAGGTGAGCCAGATGGCAATGAGTGGAGCAGACATCCTCGTGCGGAGCTTGAAGGACCTCGGGGTTCAGCGGGTTTTCGGCTACACGGGTGCAGCCATCCTACCGGTGATGGATGAGCTTGCGCGGCAGGGGGTTCGCATCCTCGTCAGCGCCAACGAACAGTCGGCGGCGTTCGCGGCTGCCGGGTTCTCTCGTGCTGGGGGAGGGGTCGGGGTGGCGATCGTGACCTCGGGCCCAGCCATCACCAACACCCTGACGGCCGTGGCGGATGCCTTCGCGGACTCCGTCCCGTTGCTCGTCATTGCTGGGCAGGTTCCCAAGCGCAAGATCGGGACCGACTCGTTCCAGCACATTGCCGTGAGCCGCGTCTTTGGCTCGACCGCCAAGCGGGTCGTGGCCGTCGGGAGCGTCGACGAGATCGAAACCGCGGTCAAGGACGCTTGGGCGCTCGCGCAGGCTGGCAAGCCGGGCCCCGTTGTCATCGACCTCCCCATCGATCTCCAGCGGGAGAGCTCGAGCTACCGAGGGAAGGACCGTGCCTTCTTCGAGGAAGTCTACAAGGACGAGACCCACCTCTCTCCCGAGCAGCGCCGCCGGTTCTTCGAGCTTCTTTCCGGGGCCAAACGGCCACTTTTGTACCTTGGGGGAGGCCTGAGCAACCCCGAGGGCAGCCGGGCAATCCGGCGTTTCAACGAGCGGTTCCGGATCCCAGTGGTGAACACCCTCATGGGCAAGGGCGTCATCGACGAGACCAGCCCGGAGGCTCTCGGTATGCTCGGTATGTTCGGTGCCCCTTGTCCGAACATGGTCATACAGGAGAACGACTTCTTCTTCGCCATCGGCGTCAGGTGGGACGATCGAGTGGCTGACAAAGTTGGCTTTGCCATCCAGGCCACCATCGCCTACATCGACATCAACCCCGCCAAGGTTCGCCAGATCCGCGAGGAGCGAGCGCCCGGGTTCTCCCTCATCGGGGATGCCGCCGTCCTGCTCGACGAGTTGAGCGACTATGCCGAGGCGCACGACATTCATCTATCCATCGACGAGTGGCGGCAGCAGTGCGTGACAGTCAAGCGTCAGTGGCCCCTCGACTACAACCGCACCGCCGAGGCGCTCCAGCAGGCGGAGATCATCGCGCATCTGGACGAGCTCCTGCCAGCGGAGGCCATCGTCACGACGGGCGTCGGGAATCATCAGATGCTCGCGGCTCAGCGGCTGCGGATGAAGACTCCCCGGCGCTTCCTGACCTCTGGCAGCTTCGGCACCATGGGGTTTGGCTTGCCGACCGCTGTGGGAGCCCACTTCGCGCAGCCCGACGCGATGGTCCTGGTCATCGACGGCGATGGCAGCCTGCGCATGAACCTGGGTGAGCTCTACACGATTGGCTCGCAGCGCCTGCCCATCAAGGTCCTCCTCTTGAACAACCTCAGCGATGGCATGGTGCGCAACCTGGAGAACAGCGCCTACGGCGGCCGGCACTCCGCCACCACCCGGGACTTTGACGCTGATTTCTCCGTCGTCGCGCGCACCCTGGGCTTCAGCCACAGTCGTCGCATCACGCGCCGCACCGAGCTGGCTCGAGCGCTTCGCGAGTTCCTCGATGCGACCGGGCCTGCGCTGCTCGAGGCACGAACGGACATCGATGAAGCGGTGTACCCAGTCGTCCCCGCTGGATGCTCCTACAAAGACATGGTGCTTGGACCTTATATCCGAAGGGTCGACGCTTGATGGCGCGGGGGTCCGGCGCTCTAGCGGGCAGCGGACCCCCGTCTCGATATTCCCGTCCTCTTCATGCGTCCTCGGGCTTGCGCTCCGCGCCCGCCTCGAGCCCATTGTCATCCTTTGGGCCTCCCGGACAGAAGCCAAGGGAGGGCAGGTCTAGAGCGTGCTCTCCGACAGCTCACCGGAACCCGACGCGGGTTCTTGTTCCGTCACGGGCGTTGCACTCTCATTCGTTTCCCCCTCCGCATCCGCCGCGGCCGCATGCCGGTGGCGGGCGGTGCGCTGCCGCTGATAGGCGCTCGTGGCCCTCTTCGCGATGTCAGGGTGGTGACGGAACACGTAGCGTGCGGCGGCGCGGACCAGCTGCATGCGCTGATGGAGCAGCGCGGCCAGCCGATTACGCAAATCGAGGGCGCGCCGCTGCTCGTCGTTCACCGTGCCGGCGAGCCTCTCCGCGGATAGGGCTCGGAGGTTGGCGGCGAGCTCCCGGGCCTCTTGGATCATGCCAATCTCGAAGGCACCGAGCTCGGCGATGCGCTCGCGGTGCATCTCCGCCAGCCCGGCATAGTCCTCGAGAGCCAAGGCCACGGCGTCCTGGGACAAGGCATTGGCATGCGCCTGGGCCAGACGCTCGACGCGGACGTCGTCCTCGTCGTCCACGCCGTCGTCGAAGATGAACTCGAGCGCGGCTCGAAGCTCACCAAGGACGAACTGGGCCCGGTCCATGGGCGACTCGGGGCGCGAGACAGTCAACAGATAGGCCGTCTGTGCCACTTGAGTTGCCTCTTGTAGCTCGAGGATCTCCTGTCCAAGCTCCTCGCGGAACTGACCCCCGCTGACCGCCTGCTCGAGGCCCGGTCGGGCCTCGATGTTGCCCGGACCCACCTCCGTTTCGTAGTAGGACTGGAAGAATCGGGCCACGTCGACAGCCTCCCCGAGTAGAACGTGCAACGGCATCCGTGGAGACCCGGGATCCTCCTCGAGTGCCCGGGCAGCAGCTTCCCATTTTCTCAGTGTCGCGCTTTCCATGGGGTTTCCCCTTTCTTATTGTGTGTATCTCGGCTGTTGTATCCCTCCGGTTGTGCGCCCGCCCTGCGCGGCAACCTCGGGGACCTGTTCATGGATGAGACCGAGGCTCCCGCGACAGCTGCGCGGGGAGCCCGGGGGCGGGGTGTTGCGATCGTTGCGCGCCCGGCACGCGCCCGTATGGCGGGCGGCCGGACATGATGTAACGGACGGCGAGGTCGCTGTAACGGACGGCGAGGTCGCTGTAACGGACGGCGAGGTCGCTGTAACGGACGACGAGGTCGCTGTAACGGACGGCGAGGTCGCTGTAACGGACGGCGAGGTCGCTGTAACGGACGGCCAGGTCGCTGTAACGGACGGCGAGGTTGCTGTAACGGACGACGAGGTCGCTGTAACGGACGACGAGGTCGCTCGCTGTAGCGCCACCACGGCCTGAGCAACAGGTGGGTGGCGCCTTGCATCAGGCAGTTCAGTCACTGTCTTGGACTGTTGGAGATGCTGCGCCGGACGCGGGACGAGGTTATGGGGTGCCCTGAGCCAGCTCTGACTGTATGTGCCGGCTGAAGGGGCCGTCGCCGTGCCGAGCTCAGCTGGTGCCGTGTGAATATTCGCCATCCCCAGTCCCTCTGAACCCTCATGCCCGGGTTAGATTGGGGCACGCCCCTCATTATTCAGAGTATACGCTTCAGTGAAGGATTAGGTTGCATGGTGTTCGGGCGATGATCGGCAGACTCCGAAGGGAGTTTCGCGCGCCCGGGACGATTTTCCGCCGTTCCAGGCGATGGAAGGCTCTAGCTCTCGCGTGATGCCAAGCTCGCCTCGCCGCCACTGTCGTGTGGCAGACCTCAGCGGCGCGGGGGCGCACTTCGGTGTGCCCTCTCCCGGAGTGCGTCATCTTCGTTAAGAGGGAGGCGCTGCCGAAAGCGATTTGGAGCTCCCGCGAAACCCTCTCTCCAGTCCTGGCTGGGGGGCCGCGCGAGAACCAGTTGAGAACACGGTCTGGCACGCCTGCCGGAGGTTGGCTCCAGCGGTGGAGCTCTGATCCGTGCGCGTCTACGTGTACTGAATCCGAATTCGCTGCGCACCCGAGGGAAGCACGATGGTCTTCCCTGCAATGGTAGGGGGTCCGCTTCCCGATGCGTCGACGGAGGAGACGGCGGTGCCGAAGAGGCACGGATAGCGGTAGCTGACTCCTGACGGTGCCTCAGTAATCTCGAGGACGAGCGTGCCCGCAGTAGGGTGGCTCAGCCGATACCCGAATGGCTCTCCGAAGATCGTCGGGGCCTGCGCGACGGTGCAGCTGGAGCCCACTGGAACCCAATGCGGGAGAACCCCCGCGGCAATGTAGATGTGAGGATCGGCACTATCCTCCGCAGCTTCGAAGCAGAGAATGTCGCGGACGAGCAGGAGCAGCTCGGCGCAGGCCCAGCCATGGGGAATGTCTCCCATGTACCACCAGTCTCGCATGGAGCCGGGAGCGAAGTCATTGGCGACAGGATAGCAGTGCTGTTCGTTCCAGACCCCCTGCGTCACCTGCCATGTCGAAGTGAGGTCCGTGGGCGCCCGGGACACCCGCGCGTAGCCGGCGTTGCCCACGCTCCAGAGGAGCAGCTGATCCATTCGGCCAACGTCACCCAGCAGGAGGAAGCAATGAGCAAGCTGCAGCGTGAGATAGGGCCCGTAAGCCCTCCACGCCGACTCGTGGGCAACCCCCCCATCGACGAAATGGCTCCAGATTGTCTCCAGCGTCATGCGCGCGGCCCAGTCGACGTGCCCACCCAGCTTCGCTCCCATGTAGAGCCTGCAGGGATGAAAGTACGCGAGCGTACCAACCATTGTCGAATCAAGGCGCCCAACATCGGCGGGGCCTGTTGGAATGAACGTCTCCCAAAAGCCACGCTGCTGTTGCTGACGGAGAACCCAGTGGATCGAGTCCCTCGTGGCCTGTCGGAGCTGGTCGTAAATGCTCCAAATCTCGGAGGCTTCCCCGTGCCCGTAGCGCTCCGCCACGCGAGCGGCTTCCCAGAGGCCGGCCATGGCCCACATGTCGTCCCAGTAGTGCGGCGTGTCCCGGCCTCCGATGTGCTCTGCGCTCCAACCGCGGTGCAGCAGCCCGTACTTGTCGCGGTTGTCCCGCAACCAGCGCGCTCCCTCGAGCAGGTAGGGGTGGAACATGCCGGCGCCAAATCCGTCGCGCGTGATCCGATCGAAGCGCCCGACGGCCCAGAGCACCTGTCCGTTGGCGTCCCACTCCCAGCCTTCCTTCTCGTGCTCCCCTGCGAAGAGCCCGTACTCACGCACGGGCCCAATCCACCCGCTGCCTGTGTTGAACCTCCCTGGGTACTTCATCCCGAACTGGCGGCGGGCGAGGTTCGTGTCTCCAGCGAGTGCTGCCGCCACTCCCTCGATCGAGGAGTCCCGAACCCAGAAGCTATCGTAGATTGTTGGCCCCGGGTGGATCTCGCCGTCGTCAGAGAGGATGAGGATATTCGCGCGACACACGCGATACAGGTCGGTGAGGTGGGCAGCGGGACCGGATAGCGTCAGCTGCAGGCCTTGGGAGTTGAGCTTCGCGTCCCAGAAGGTCAGCGACGAGCTCTCCAGGTCCGCAGGAGACGCAGCCATGATCGCTGCAACGTCGTCGGCGCTGGCGAAATCATCCACCGGCAGGATCACGTCGAGCTCGCGCCCGGCAGCGGGAACGGGAAAGAGGAAGACCGCAGTACACATGCCCGCGACGTAGTCCGTTGCCAAGGTCCACCCGTTCAAGCCTGCAAGTCCCTGGCTCCGAAGGGCTTCGAAGGGGCCGTGGCGCAGGTAGTGCTCGGGATCATCCCAAGCGTCCCCATTCCCGTAGATCCCAAACGCCGCCGGCTCTGCGCTGAAGACGGGACCGATATTCACGTCGTTGACTCGTAGCTGCGTGGGCGTGACGCGTCGGAGGCGGGTGAGGCGACGTTGCATGAGGTCGCGTCCTGCCCGATCGCGTCGCTGGAACCCTGTCGGTCCCCACGGCAGGACGGCAATGCCAACGTACTGGTTGGGGCTCGCGGCCACGCCTGGGCCGCGGGTTACCTTGAGCCGATTGAGGGCGACGTCCTTCTGATTCGAAAGGACAACCCCGAGGACACGCTGATTGACGGTGATGCCAAGGGAGGAGACCCATGTTGTTTCGATGACGGGGCGGTATCCCCCTGAGAGCCGCTGCTCGAGCGGACCGTCGCTCGGTCGCTGCGGGAAACTGAGTTGGCGTGTGACCGCATCGAAAGCGAAGAACGAGACGCAGTAGTTGTCGTAGACCGGCTCGACCTCTCCGGCTTGGCCAACCAGGCATTCCTGGTGGTGATTCTTCACACCCACCATGTTCCAGTAGCGATAGTTCGCGTTGGCGGCGAATGCGGTCTCCTTGGAGTCGAAGAGCCCGCCATCGTAGCTGTCGAGCCAGTGACGGAAATACATCTGAACCCACCAGGGCAACGGGTAGTCCGCCCCCAGGGCATGCGCGCGCCACATCAGCTCGTAGAACATCCACTCGTGCCTCTCCGCCATGGCTTACTCCTGTCGCTGTGCGTGTTGCTCAAGAACGGATGCGGACAGAGGAGACGCTCCGAATGATTCCGCTGTCGCCCTGGCCGCCTCTCGACTCGCAACATACTACCCGAGCCAAGATCCCAGGGGAAACCCGTTCGAGTTGCGGCCACGCCTGCCTTAATCCCGCCATGGGTGGTCTGGGATGTAGCGCTAGTAGCTAGAAGCTCAGCCGGCTGCGCTGCGTGCTGGGGTCGGCCTACTTCGTTTCCGCTCTCGTCACCAACGTCACAAGACGGACGGCCGTGCCTACCGCCTGCTCCCAGCTCTTCTCCGAACCGAATGGTCACGATGTCGCCGAGTAAGGAGCGGTTCTGACCGCACCGCTGCAGTCAGTGAGGCAACATGCCGCAGTCGACGCCGCGTGCACTCGAACCATATTGATCTCGTTGAGATGGATCGCCGTGGTCCGGCCAATGATATTTCCCCCATCGCCGTTGGAGCACGCCCGTACCCTAGCGGCAGGGTGCGTGCTCATGGTCCTGAGCGCCTGCGCACGACTGGAGGCCGAGTGTTCGCAGCCGAGCGAGGTGGAGGGCGAAGGCGACCTTCGGGTGCTGACGTACAACATCGGCAATAACTCTGGGTCTGGTCCCCACGCACTGCGCATTCGCGATCGGGCCTACGAAGACCACGTGGGGGAACGGATTCGCATGCTCGAGGCTGACATCGTGTTTCTGCAGGAGGTGCTCGCCCCCCCTCGGTGTGAGAGGACCTCCGAGGCGTTCGAGCCAGAGCGAGCCTGTCATGGCTTGACTCGGCGAGACGCCCCCGCGAAGCGGCTGCTCGGCGGCGAGTACACCGTCGTCTGTGACGCGAACCAGCACGTGGAGTGCATCGGTGTGAGGGCCTCCTTCGGGTCGATTCGTGGAGTGCCACTGCGCGGGTTCGGCCTGGACAAAGCGCAGACGGCGAGCCTCCCCGGCCCCGCGTGCGACTATCTGGCGGGGGATTGTGACGGAAAGAGCACTGAGTGTGACTCCGAGTCGAGCATCTCGACTGTCGTTGTCGACACTCCGAAATATGGCGCGATTCGGCTCATCCACGTCCACCCGACGGCCATCGGTGAGATCTGCCGCAGCCGGCAGCTGGAGCAGGCCTTCGCGATGGCGGACGACCTGCCTACCATCATGGGAGGCGATTGGAATTTTGACCCCTCGCGGCTCGCGGATGTCGCCGCGACGGCTCTGTGGGCGGACTGGGTCGGCGCGAACCGACGGTTCCGTGACCACTCGGGTTACGCGGAGGACTGCCGACTCGACCGGACGAGCTTCGGTCAAGACGCCTCACTGGACCGCATCGTCACGGATTTCGGGCGGGGACGCTGCCACGTGTGGGCCCAGCCGCGCCTGGATGAAGCGTTCGAGTTCACGAAGCTGACTGTAGGGCGCATCGACCATTACGCTGTCGACTGCAGCCTCGATAGCGAGATCCAGTGAAGAAGCACCTCGTAGCCTTGGTGCTCTCGGGCCAAGTCTGCCTCGCCGTGCCGGCCCTC
This sequence comes from Pseudomonadota bacterium, assembly GCA_023398955.1. Classification (GTDB taxonomy): domain Bacteria; phylum Myxococcota_A; class Polyangia; order Polyangiales; family Polyangiaceae; genus JAEWRL01. The sequence goes on along the minus strand of JAEWRL010000122.1, from coordinate 987 downwards.
GCGAGGGAACCGGGGAACCCACCTGATGTGTCCCGAGGCTCTGCGCCCGGGCTCGCTTGGGATGTGGAGGCTCGGGTCGGAGCGGCCTCGATCTTCGGTCGGGGGTCGGACATCTTCGAGATCGGACCCGCGGTAACCCTGCTGGGCGGTCCGAGGATGGACGGCCACTTCGGTCTGCATGCAATGGCATTTCTGGCCGATCTGCCCTTGCGAGCTGACGAATCGGTGGACCATCGGGGCCAGCTCGCCGCGTTGGCGCTCGCACCAACCTTCTATCCGCTTGGGGGTGTAGGGCGTTTCGAGCCCAGTATCGCGCTGGTCGGGGGCTACTCGTACCTGAGCGGAGAGGTAGAGGGTTCGGTTTCCGAGGTCGTGTATGAGTCGAGGTCGGTTGCGGCAGGCGCGTCCCTAGGGAGCCTGTGGACGCTCGTAGCCCCCTTCGGGATTGGCGCCAGCGCTACCGTTCTGCAGCTGTTCGTCGATCGCGCCTGCGTTCGCGTGAGCGACGCGACGACGTCCTGCAACGCGCAGACAAGACTGACCCCTCGCCTCGTCTCTCTCCAGGTCGCGTTCAGTCTCAGGCTGTGAACCTCAGTCCCGGTTCGACGCTGTTTACCAATGTAGCCCTCGGCTCCCGCTCCGCCGCGCCAAGTGGGCGAGCGCCAGCGTCGAGCGCCTCGGCGCTGGCGCGAGCATCTTCGGGTTGGAGGCCTCGCGCGAAGCGCGGGGAAGGGGCCTTGGCAAAGACCCCTCGATAACAACAAGAATGGGTCCGAGTACACGACGGCCTTCGAGCTTCCTTCCCAGCCCTCGCCCCGCCAGGGGCTGGGAAAGAAGCGACCGAGCATTGCGCTCACTCATTTAGTCCCTTACCGGGCAGATTGATGGCGGGGTTGGCAAGACTTGGATGGCTGTTGCCGACTGGTGCAGGCAATCAGCTTTCAGTTCTCAGCCGTCAGCATCTGCGGGAGCACCATTGTGCGGATG
>JAEWRL010000012.1 GCA_023398955.1 Pseudomonadota bacterium | reverse complement strand
CCACCGATGTTGATGCCCGCGCGAGCTGGTCGGCCAGATGCCCCCTCCCTCGCGGAAGACCCTCGACGACGTCATTGGCCAGAACGACGAAATCGAGAGAAAGTTGGTAAACGTCGAGCTTTTCATGAGCCAGTTCCATGCTCAGCTATCGGCCAGCGCTGGCCCCGCGTTGCCAACTTTTTCGGGCACGGGCACGGGCACGTTTACGGAAGAGCCAACCGCATTCAGTGACAGGCCCTAGCCTTTACCGAGCCGTTATGACGAGCTCCACTCGACGAATCGAGGCTCTGCGGGGTGTTTGGCGGTCGACTACGCGTCTATCGACCAGGACGTCCCAGTGGGGGAATCCTGCAGCACGATGCCGTAGCCAGCGAGCTCAGCACGGATCTCATCGGATCGACTGAACTCCTTGTCAGAGCGTGCACGCGTCCGCTCCTGAACCAAATCATCAATGTACGCCGCCGATAACCCACGCAGCGCCAGCCGGCGCTTCTGAGTGCGTGCCCGGTAAACCCCGAAGTCGACCTGTATCAGCCCCAGGAGCCCCGTCACCTTGCGCATGGCAGCCAAACCACGCAGAGCGACGGCAGAGCACCCCTCGACGAAGGCGCGGTCCTTCCGGCGACGCTGGGCCATATCGGCGAGTTCGTTCCCAAGCTTTGCGATGTCGCCGAGCGCGGCGAGAGACACCGGCGTGTTCAGGTCCTCGTCGAGCGCGGCCTCGGCTGCCTGAAGAGCCGCAGCCAAGCCCTGGTCTATCCTCGTCAGCTCCGCGGGCTGCTTGGACGATGTGTGCTCGTCCGTCCCGACAAGCCCCTGAAGCCGAGCGAACGTCGTATAGACGTAGTCCACCCGACGCTCGGCTTCGTCGACACCAGGAAACAGGACGCGCCCATCTGGCCTCTGCTCGACGTCGAACTGAATCGGACCGCGATAGTGAACGCCGAGTAGAAACCAGCGGAAACCCTCGGGATCATTTCGCTCGAGCACGTCGCCGAGCGTCACGAAGTTGCCGAGCGACTTGCTCATCTTCTCCTTGTCGATGTTCACGAAACCATTGTGCATCCAGCAGACGGCAGACGGCACGGACGATGGATGGGCCGCTTCGGTTTGGGCGATTTCGTTCTCATGATGCGGAAAGATGAGGTCCATCCCTCCGGCATGGAGATCGATTTGGCCAAGGTAGTGGTGGCTCATCGCCGAGCATTCGATGTGCCAACCGGGCCGGCCGTATCCCCACGGGCTCTCCCATCCCCAGGTGTCCGTGGGCGCTCCTTTCCAGAGAGCAAAGTCGAGGGGATCGTGCTTCAGCTCGTCCTGTTCGACGCGTGCCCCCGCGACCAGCTCGTCGACGCGCCGCCGCGAGAGCTTACCGTAACCTCCAAAACTACGGACCGAGTAGTAGACGTCCTGGCGACCGTCGTCACGATCCACGACGTATGCATGCCCACGCTCCAGGAGCACACTGACGAGCTCCAGGATTGGACCCAAATGTTCACTGACCTTGGGTTCTACGTCCGGCACCAAGCACCCGATGGCGCCCATCTGCTGCCTGTAGGCCTGTGTCATCCGCTCGGAGAGCTCGAGCGGCGACTCCCCATTCTGCCGTGCGCGGTCGAGGATCTTGTCATCAATGTCGGTGACGTTCCGAACATACGTCACATCGAGGCCCTTGGCTCGCAGCAACCGCACGAGGATGTCCGGCGCTAAGGCAGCGCGCGCATGTCCGACGTGCGGGACATCGTACACGGTCGGGCCGCAACAGTAGATCGAGAACCTTCCAGGACGCAGAGGTTTGAGCTCATCGAGCTGACGACTGAGCGTATTGTAGATGCGCGGAAGGGGCATGGTCGTGACGATGGGTTACCGTCACCGTGAGCGGGATGCAAGGACGACTTGACCCCTGCGCGACTCGCTTTGCTCAATACCAGGGGCTCCGACCACTCCCCCCGCCTCTCCCGTACCCGGCACCCCCACTTGGTGGCGGCGGCGGATTGCGCCACCCCTCCCAGCGGCGGGAATCCGGTCGCGAGCGGCCCCTCATCAATGGGCGGACGAGCAGAAGACCGGCAAGAAAGCCACCCAAGTGCGCGAAGAAGGCGACACCACCCCCAGAAGCTTGGCTGAGCGACCCGAACCCACCCAGGAGGTTCCAGAGAAACCACTCTCCGACGACCAACGCCGCTGGAAAGACTGGGAAGACCCCGATCAAGAACCATAATGGAAGAATCGGGTTGAAGACGATGACGGGCGCACGAGGATAGAGCACGAGGTAGGCGCCGAGGACCCCCGCGATGGCGCCCGAAGCGCCTACCATCGGCACTGCGCTCGTCGTATCCACCACGATCTGGGCCAAGGCAGCGCCGAGACCGCTGACGGCATAGAAGGTGATATAGCGTTTGTGTCCGAGCGCATCTTCGACGTTGTCCCCGAATACGTAGAGGAACAGCATGTTGCCTCCCAGGTGCGCCCACCCGCCGTGCATGAACATGCTGGTCAGAACCGTGAACGCCTCGCCCGGTGGATCCGCGAGAGCCCGCGCTGGCACCAGTCCGTAGGCTGCGACGACCCATGAAGTCCCCGGCTCCGCGGCAAGCAGTTGCCAAAACCATACGACGACGTTCGCGAAGAGCAGCCCATAGTTCACGAAAGGCGTGGTGTGCCGCGGGTTTACGTCGCGAAGGGGAATCATGGCTCGTGTGGGGCGAGTGCGGGTGTGGCCGGGCTCCCAAGCGAATGCGTGTCGCACTTCCTTCAGTGGAGTCCCCGCGGAGAGCTCGGGGACCTGCGGCCCGGACGACCAGGACCCGATCTGGTCAGGTCCTGCCCATAGCGCGGAATCACCGGTAGCGCATCGAAAGGCGCTCGCTTGCCATCCGTCGTGCTATCCTCGGCAGCCGCGTGAGGACACGGTCTACCATTCTCGGCATTTCTGGGGTGCTGCTCCTGGCTGGCTGCGGCGGCTCGCAGCTTTCCGGTGGTGTTTACAGGGAGGAAGGAACGTCGTTTCGAATCGGCCATCTTCCCGATGGGTACGAGCGGCTTTCCGTCTCCGGAGTGGACCTCGCCTTCCGGAGCGACGCGGCACGCGCCACCATCGCAGTGAATGCCCGCTGCGGCAAGGATGCAGACGATGTGCCGCTCGAATCCCTCACGCACCACTTGTTTCTGCACTTCACGGAGCGCCATATCGTGGACCAGCGCGAGTTCATGCTGGACGGGCGCGCGGCCCTCCGCACGGAGCTCACGGCGAAGCTGGACGGCGTTCCAGGCGGCTTCGTGACAGTGGTGCTGAAGAAGGATGGTTGCGTCTACGACTTCATGCTGATCCATCCGGCGCAGGCCCAGGCCCAGGCGCAGGCCCAGGCCCAGGCGCAGAGCACAGCAGTCGACTTCGACGCCTTCATCGCCGGATTTCGTACCGTTCAGGAGTAAGGTGAGACGTCGCGATGAACAGCCGCCGCTATCGGCGCGGACCTCAAGGCTGCCCCCTGCACCGCGCGGCCTGCTGTGGCGCCTCGGCCGCAAGAGCTCTGGTCTGATCACTCACCTTGGTCAGATCACGATCATGACGGCTGGAACCGTCCGAGCAGCGGTGCGGCGTCCCTTCGAAGGGCGGGCTATCCTGCATCAGTTGGAGGCGCTGGGAGTCACGTCCATGGGCATCGTCGTGGTGACGAGCGTGTTCATAGGAATGGTGATGAGCGTCCAGTTCGCCTTTGGACTGCGCAAGTTCGGCGGCATGGAGTACACTGGGCGTGTCATTGCTTTGTCCTTCACTCGGGAGCTGGCACCAACACTCACCGCTGTCATCGTTGGGGGACGCATCGGTGCTGGCATGGCCGCAGAGCTCGGAGCCATGGCCGTCACGGAACAGGTGGACGCGATACGTGCACTCGGTGCCGACCCTTTGAAGAAGCTCGTGTGGCCACGCTTCATCGCTTGCATCCTGGTCATGCCCATACTGGCAGCCTTCGCGCTCGTCTTGGGGTTCGCGGGGGCCATGCTGATCACTGATATCCAGTTCAACATTCCGTACCATTTCTTCTTCCGAAGTGGTCTCGGCGTGCTCACGTTGAATGACTTCATCAGTGGCATGTTCAAGACGCCCTTCTTTGGCGCCATCATCTCTCTTGTGGGCTGCCATTTCGGCCTGAACACCCGCGGCGGCACCGCGGGCGTAGGTCACAGCACGACGACAACCGTCGTCGTGATCTCGATCTCCATCCTCATCGCTGATTTCATCCTGACCAAAGTGGCGATATCGCTGTTGCCAGTTCTCTGAGCGTCAGTTGCCGGAAAGCATCGGCGATGCCCCGCGGATGGCCCCGATGCACCCACGTCAGCGTCGATGATGCCAACGGGCCGGGCAATAGGGCGAGCCGAGCGGCACCTCGCCCCCACGCTCGAGGCACCGCGAACGTCGAGGCACCGCGAACGTCGAGGCACCGCGAACGGAAACGAGGAGGGCGGACTAGGCGGTGCGCGGGGGCCTCGCCCATGGTACTCTCCTGATTCGGCGCACCTGCGCGCGGGCTGGTCCCGCTCCGCTGGTACGCTCGCGTCCATGGAGGCCAGGGCACGCCGGGTTTCGCTGGCGAGCAGCTCGGCACATCGGAACGGAGTCAGCGGCGGCGGCCTGATTTTGCCCTGCTCCCCCGAAGCAGCAGTCGAGGGTGCTCATCGCCTGGGATCGAGGCGCAGGGCCTCGCTCGGCGGCATCCCTCGGGGTCGCCTTGACCGCCCTTCCCGCTGCTCCTACCCTTCCCTTGGCGGTTGTGGCGTTGTCTGAAGGCACTCTTCATCAAGGCACTCAGGAGAATGGCGCGTGCCACGCGCGTCGGCGCGATGGTCTACTGACCACCGGGGACATGGCGCGCCTGTCGGACAGCACGCTCCGTACCGTTCGGTTCTATGAGGAGGCGGGCCTGCTGCGGCCCCTCGAGCGTAGCAATGGCCGGTACCGGCTCTTTCCCCAAAGCGAGCTCACCCGTCTTCGCCTCGTCGCAGACCTGCGGGCTGCTGGCTTCTCGGTGCAGGAGATTCGAGACCTCCTCGAGTTCGCGGGACGCTTCCAGGACGGTGCGTCCGCGGCCTCAGCCCTCGGAGAGGAACTCCGCTCGCGGATCGAAGCACTGAATGCTCGCGTGGCATTGCTGCAGCGCGTGGCAAGCGAGCTGGAGAGAGCGCGAGCAGCCCTCCGTGCCTGCGAGTCCTGCTCAGAGGACGGCAAGAGGTTCCCATCCGGGTGCCGCGACTGCGAGCCCCTTCGAAACTGCCCTACAATCTGTGCGCTGTGGGACGTGAGCGGATGATTGCGGAACGGGTTTTCACGTTGGCTGAGCTCGAGGCGCTCCTCCCGGAGCTGTCGCGGCTCGTCGAGCAGCAGCTGCTCCTTCAGAGTGAGATCGAGAAGCTATTGGCCGATCTCTGGCTGAATCGAACGGATACGCCGCTGACGACTCGCGTCGAGCCGAGCGATCCCCCGAAGGTACTGCTCCTGAAGCGTCAGGTCTCCGCGTGCATTACTCGCTACGAGCGGGGTTGGCTGCGGGTGGCGGAGTTGGGCTGTACCGTCGGCGATCCATGCGTGGGCATGGTGTACTTTTATGGCCTCGTGGGCGGACGGCTGGTTGCACTCTCGTGGTGCTACGGCGAAACAACGGTCCGCAGCTGCCGCGATTCAGCGGTGGGCTTTGCGGAGCCGAGACCGCGCTGGAAGTGCTGGCTCGGAGCACGGGCAAACTGATGGCTGTCGATCGCGACAAGGCGCTGGCCGCGGTTCGCGCTTTGCTCGAAGCGCTCGGGTACGATCTTCGCGCAGATCCGGAACTCACTCGAACGCCGGAACGCGTCGTCGATGCCTTCGACCGCGAACTGCTAGGGGGCCGCCATATCGATCTCGCCGACCTGATACGGACCGGTTCCTCCCTTGATGAATCGGGTGACAGGGAGGGAGTCGTCGTATTCGAGGACATCAGCGTTACGACCGTTTGCCCCCACCACCTCATGCCGGCACAAGGCAAAGCCTTGGTCGCGTATGTCCCGGGAACCCACGTCATCGGGCTGGGCCGAATTGCGAAGCTGGTGGACGCCTGCGCTCGGCGTCTCACGCTTCAGGAGCGCATTGGGAAAGAGGTCGTGGATGCCTTGATGCGCCACGGCGGCGCCCGCGGCGTCTTCTGTCGCCTTTCCCTTGTGCACACGTGTGTGACCGCACGCAACCCGGGTCAGGTGGGCTCGATGGTGCACACGGTTGCCGCAGGTGGAGTGCTGGCCGGAGCCGAAGGATACGCTTGCGTCAGCCTGGCTGTCGGGGGCGCGCTCGCGTCGTGACCGGTTGGGTCGCGCTCACGGGAGCAAGCCGCGGCATTGGCAGGGCGACGGCGTTTGCACTTGCAGAGCGCGGATGCAGCCTAGCGCTCCTCGGGCGCCAATCCGCGGAGCACCGCGAGGTGGTCCGGAGCCTGGTCGAGCGTGGCGCACGCGTCGAGAGCATCGACGTCGACCTGGAAGTGAACGCCTCGGTGAGACGAGCTGCCGTTCAGGTTCTCGCTTGCTGCGGCGCGCCGCTCGCGCTCATCAACAATGCAGGAACGATCACGCGGCAAGCAGTGGAGGAGGTAACGACCGCTGCCTACGAGCGTCAACTGGCAGTGAACCTTCGAGCGCCGCTGTTCCTTTCTCAAGCGCTGTTGCCGGCCATGCGCGAGGCAAAGCGCGGTCGCATCATTCACGTCGGGAGCATCGCGTCGACCGTGGGCACGTCGCGCGCGTCGGTGTACTGCGCGTCCAAATGGGGCCTGGTCGGCTTCATGAAGGCACTGGCCGAGGAGCTCAGCGGCAGCGGTCTGATGACAGCGGCCATTTTACCCGGCTCTGTAGACACCAACATGCTCACCGGCAGCGGCTTCCCACCGAGAATGACCCCTCTGGAGGTCGCCTCCACGATCATCCACTTCGCTCTCGACGCGCCGCTCGCCCATAACGGGGCAGTCGTCGAGATGTTTGGGACCTGAGCTCGGGGCGCCGGGAAGAAGCGAGCTGAGAATCTCCTTTGACGCTGCTGACGATGGCTGCGTGAGCAGCTCCTCCAACCCCGTACCGCACGCCCGACGAGGAGACGACATACAGAAAGGGTAACGGGCCCGCCACACTCGCTTTCTTCTACCGCTGCTCCCTTCCGGGCCTCACGGGGTTCGAAGCGCGCTGTTGGCGAGCCCACAACGTCAGAGCACGTGCACCATACCAGCGGGCGCGCCGTATGCAAGGGGGCGCGGCAGCTTGCGTTCTCGCCACCGCGTGGCCGGCCGCACAGCGCACGGTTTCCGCCCCAGCGGTCCTGCCGCACCTGCCATTGCTCCGTTCTCGGGAACCACGAATCCGGATACTCTTGACTCGGGCAGCCTGCAAATGGTGACGCAACGAGGCAAGGACATCGATCAGGAATCCCTTCCGGAGCTGCCGGATTTAGAGATTCCTCTTCCGCCATGCCCCAGCAGCCTCGCCGCACGCGCTGAAGACTCGCAGGTCGACAGGGACTTGGACCTCGAGCTCGAGCGCGGCGGAACGGTCGAGCCCATGCAGCAGCGCCAGGGGGCGTTCCAGGTGGCGCCGCTGGACGACTTCGATGCCCTCGATCCGGATGCAGCGGAGGACACCGGCGCGGGAGCCTTGGAGATCGAGGTTGGTTCTGGGGCAACGCGCGGCGCCTGGGATTGGCACGCCGAGGAGGCAAACAGCGAGGGCCGTGCGATCGACCGCCCCGCCTTTCACGTCTCCGAAAGCAACGTCGCGAGCCTTGCCGGACTCGGAGCCTCACCCGCGGGTGTCTTGGGCACCCTCAGATACGCAGCTCGCTTCGCACTGAGGCGACCCGCGTTGCGTCGCGCGTCGATGCAACGCGAGCGCGAACTGGTGAGGGCAGAGCTGGAGCGAGACCGGATACTGGCTGAGTTCGCTCACAGAAGACGGGCGCTGATCCATGCCGATGGGCGATTCGCCCCGGACCTTCGAAAGGCGGACGCCTTGGCGCGGCAGCTCGGAGCTCTCGGCGACGCAATGCAGCGTCTCGACCACGACAACGAAGTCCAGTCCAGGCACCGAGAGCAGCGTATCGCCGAAGCGCGACGACGCCTTGAAGACGCAGAAAGTAACACTGAGGCCCTGCAAGCCGCGGCCAGGGATGCGGAGGTGGACCTCGCGCGCCGCGAAGCACGAAGCAAACGACTCCAGATCGAGCTGCGCAACGCCCAACTGGCAAACACCGAAACGACCGATACCGAGGATCGGATACGTGAGATCAGCACGCGTCTCTCGGCCTTCGAGCGTGCCCTGCTGGACGCCCGTGCGCTCGCTGCGGAAGCAAAACAGCGCTGGAAGGACGGAGCAGGCTCCGTCGACGAAGCGGCTGCCAACCTAGCTCGCGAAGAGAAGGCTCTGCGCAAGGTGGCACGCGCCTTCACCAAGGAGCATGGTAAACGTTGCGCCGCCCTCACCGCTGAAGAGCAAGCATTCAACCGGTGCATGGCCGAAATCCTGCTCCGCGCTCTGAGAAGCATGGGCGACGTGGGCCTCGACGAAGATGAGCTCGGGGCCCTGCGGGAAGCGGACGAGCTCGTGGCCAGTCGAACCGTCGCTGCTGAGGAGCACAGGAGAGCGCTGCACAGCTATGATCGAAATGCCGTGCGGCGCGGCTTCCTCCTCCTCGCGCTCGTTCTGGCAGCCCTCTTGTGCGTGCTGGTGTGGTGGACCTGCAGCCGGGCACCCGCCGAGGACGAGGGCTACTCCCCAGGGCCCCAGCTCGAACCGGGCGGATCCAAGTAGTCGACTTCGGCTCCCGTGGGCGCTCGGAACCGCGTCACCGGGCCACTCCTCGACAGCACATAGCTCGGGCTGACGGGAACCTTGCCGTGTCCACCCGGCGTGTCGACGATGAATTTCGGCAGCGCAATCCCACTCAAGGACCCCTGCAGGAGCTCCATGATGCGGAGCCCGACGTCGATGGGCGTTCGCAGGTGCCCCGTTCCGCGAACGGGATCCGCCTGCAACAGGTAGTATGGCCGGACTCGCTCGCCGACCAGGCCTCGAAAGAGCGTCCTCAGCACCTCGACATCGTCGTTGACTCCGCGAAGCAGAACGGTTTGATTCATCACGGGGAATCCGCCGTCCACCAGGCGCCGGCAGGCGGCTCGTGACTCCGTGGTGAGCTCCGCGGGATGGTTGAAATGGGTCATTACCCAGAGGGGATGATGAGGACGAAGCGCTGCCACGAGCTCCTCGGTGATTCGCTGGGGCAGCACGACGGGAACTCGTGTCGCAAGCCGCACCGTCTCGATGCTCGGGATCCGACGTAGGCGAGCGAGGATCGCGGCGACGCGAGGCGTCGTCATGGCGAGCACGTCACCGCCGCTGACGATGACCTCACGCACCTCTGGGTGGCGACTCAGGTACGCGAGTGCGCCGTCGAACTCGCCGAGCGGCCGCGCCCCGCCGCCCTGCCCAACAAGGCGACTTCGCGTGCAAAACCGGCAGTACACCGCGCAACGATCGGTGACGAGCAGCAACGCACGGTCCGGGTAACGGTGTACGAGGTGCAGCGCCGCGGTATGATCCTCCTCCCCCAGAGGATCGACCAGATCCCCGGGCGAGTCACGGCGCTCCAGGAAGGTAGGGACGAGCTGCCGCCGGATGGGACAGGATGGATCACGTGGGTCGCAGAGCGACAGCATGTAAGGGGTGATACCAAGTGGAAGCCCTGCCCGTTCCGCATCCCGAGCACCCTGGAGCTCCGACTCGGTCAGGACGAGCGCACGCGATAGTTCCGTGGCCGTGCGAACGGAGTTACGAAGCTGCCACCGCCAGTCGCCCCACTCCTCGGGCGGAGGTCGCGGAGTCACGGAGGTCAAGGCCCCGTCAGCTCCCCCGACGGGGCCGGCGCGGGTACTCGAACCTCGGCCAGCGCTGCCTCGTCGATCTCCACGGGGTACCGCTTCCGCAGGGTCTTCTCCATCTCCGTCTCGGCCTCCCGTACCTTCTGGCGCACCATGGCGACGCGGATGGCACGCTCCGCTTCTTCGAAGGGCCTGATGCGGGCCTCGGTTCGCCCGATGAGGCGAATGATGTGAAAACCAGCTTGTGTGTCGACTAGTTCGGGAAACACGTCACCAATGCCCTCGATGGCAAAGAGTGCATCGCGAAGCTTCTGATCGACCTCCGGGGCGTCTCCCTCCGCGCGTGCCGTAACGATACCCAGGTCTCCCGCGAGCTCGCCGGGCACGTCCTCTCCCCAGCGTGTGCCATCCAGTGAGTGCTGCCGGACGAGGGAACCCCACTGAGCGGGGGTGGCCACGCGCGCCTGCTTCAGCACGCGCGCCGCGTCGGCGCGGGTTTGCATCACGATGTGCGCCAGGCGTCGTCGCTCTGGCTCGCGGAACTCGCTGCGGTTCTCCGCGTAGTACCGACGAACTTCCCCCATAGGAATATCGTCCACTTTGGGGGCCGTCTCACGTACACGTCGTAGCACGTGCTCACGCAGCATCTGGTCCACGCGCATCCGATACTCGGCGCTATCCTTCAGCCCACGCCGCTCCGCCTCCTGGGCTAGGAGCTCCACGTTGATCAGTTCATCGAGCAGAGCCTTGCGGCGGTCCGCCGCGCGAAAGCGCATGCGCTCGAAGGGGTTCATTCCTTCGAGCACGGCCGCGTACTCGCCCAGGGTGATGCTGCGCTCGCCGACCGTGGCGAGGACTTGGCTGGCCTGCTCCGGGGTCAGCGCCGAGAGCCCATCGGCCGGCCCAGCCTCAACGCGCGTTGAGGCTGTGTCTCCCTGAGGTTCCCTCTCGCACGTCGAGCAGCCTGCAGCCACCGAGAGGAAGACGACAACGGCTGCCGCGACTCGGCCACGCACACGCTCCATGCTGCTCGTGAATACTACGTGGTTTCGCTCTGCGCCAGTGAGCAGCAGGCCCGGTGGTTGCAGAAGCGTCGCACCCGGAGTAGCAATAACCGCCGTGGAACCACCGAAGCAAGAACTGGTCTATCGACGCGCACTCATCAAGCTCAGTGGGGAAGCCCTCTGTGGCAGCGAAGGCGGATTTGGCATCGATACGAACACCCTCGAGGCAACAGCGCAGGAGCTTGCCCGCGTTCACGCGACCGGCCTCGAAATCGGGCTCGTGATAGGGGGCGGAAATATCTTCCGCGGACTGAAGGGCGCTAGCACGGGGATGGATCGCGCGCAGAGCGACTACATGGGGATGCTCGCCACCGTGATCAACTCATTGGCGATGCAGGATGCGCTGGAACGTCACGGTGTGCCCACCCGGGTGATGACTGCACTCGAAATCAAACAGGTCGCTGAGCCGTACATCCGCCGACGGGCGATGCGGCACCTCGCGCGAGGTCACGCCGTAATCTTTGCGGCGGGAACGGGAAATCCGTACTTTTCTACCGATACGGCGGCAGCGCTGCGCGCCATGGAAGTCCGCGCGGATGTGCTGTGCAAGGCCACCAAAGTGGACGGCGTGTACGATCGCGATCCTCGCAAGCACGCGGAGGCCAAGCTGCTGTCGAAGGTCAGCTACGACGACTTTCTGGCAGGGCACCTCGCCGTCATGGACTCGACGGCGGTGGCGTTGTGCCGAGAGAATGGCCTCCCGATTCGCGTTTTCAAGATGGCTCCCGGGAATATCGCCCGAGTATGCCTCGGCGAAGACGTGGGTACTGCGGTCAGCGACAACGCTTGACGCTCCGGTCAAGAAGATTACTGCGCGGGTTCCCTCGCCAGCGGGTGGCGATATCGGCCGCCGGGACATGCCCCAGTAGGGTCGTTGAGCTAAGCTCCCGGCCGAATGTGGCAATCACTTCCTGAATTCGGCACCGGTATTCTTTACGCCGTTCTCGTTGCGGCTGCCTACACCTTCGCGGTGGCCGTGGCGGCCGGCCGCGGGCGCCCACGGTTGCTTCAGTCAGCACGCCTTGGGGCTTACGGCACGAGTGCCCTCATAGGTGTCGGCGTCCTGCTGTTGGCATACGCCTTCGTCACCCATGACTTCCGCATACGATACGTCGCCCGTTACAGCGACCGCAGTATGACGATCACCTATCTCCTGACCGCCTTGTGGGGGGGTCAGGACGGCTCCCTCCTGTGGTGGACGACTCTGCTCGCGCTCTACACGGCGTCATGCGTCCGCTGGCTAAAGGGCAGGTACCGCGCGCTTCAACCCTACGTGATTGCTACCTTGATGGTGGTGGTCGCCTTCTTTGGCGTGCTGATGCTGTTCGCGGCAAACCCGTTCCAGACGCACGTCGCTGGAGTACCGGGTGACGGCGAGGGATTGAACCCGCTGCTCCAGAACTACTGGATGATCATACATCCCCCCGCACTCTATATGGGCTTCGTGGGTTGTACGATCCCGTTCTCGTTTGCAGTAGCCGCCCTCGTGACCGGGCGCACCGACAATGAATGGATCGTCGCCGTTCGAAAGTGGATGCTGTTCGCCTGGCTCTTTCTGTCGATCGGCAACGTGCTGGGAATGATTTGGGCGTACGAGGAGCTCGGGTGGGGAGGGTTCTGGGCGTGGGATCCCGTCGAGAATGCTGCGGCCCTGCCCTGGTTCACCGCGACTGCATACGTACACTCGACGATGATCCAGGAGCGCCGTAACATGTTCAGGCTGTGGAACGTCGTGCTCATCGTCATCACCTTCTTTTTGACCATCTTTGGCACCTTCCTTACCCGGTCTGGACTCATCGCAAGCGTTCATAGCTTCGCACAAAGCGACATTGGCATCTTCTTCGTGTGGGCGATGGCAGTCATCGTCGCCAGCAGTGTCGCGCTGATCGTCTGGCGGCTCCCGCAGCTGAGAAGCCGTGCTCACATCGAGTCGGTGGCGAGCCGAGAAGCCATGTTCGTGATGAACAACTGGGCGCTTCTCGGTGCCGCTGTGTTCGTCGCCGTCGTCACTCTGGTCCCAAAACTCAGTGAATGGCTCGTTGGGGAGAGCATCACTGTGGGGCCCCCTTTCTTCAACCGGTGGATGACGCCAATTGGGCTCGTCATATTCGCGCTGATGGGGCTCGCCCCGCTCTTCGGGTGGCGCAAGACGAGCTCCGCCTCTTTGAGGAGAGCGTTTGTCGCCCCGGTGTCTGCAGGACTGCTCACCGCGCTCGCTCACCTGCTGTTTGGGCGGCGATTCGGCTATCCGGGAGTAGTTCCGTCCGCGGAACCCTATCCGGGGGCGCTGGGAGCCATTCTTGAAGGATTCGAGGCCGTGGTTCCTGTCATCACGGTCTCTCTGGTGGTCTTCAATACGGTGGTCGTCATCCAAGAGTTCGTGCTTGGCGTCTCGGCGCGGCGCGCGGCGGCGGCACGCCGTGACGAGAGCGAACCTATTCTCGTCGCTCTCGGGCGGCTCATTGCCAAGAGCCGGCGGCGATATGGAGGTTACATCGTCCACCTCGGGATCGTTGCCATGTTCCTGGGGTTCGTTGGAACGGTCTGGACAGAGAACCAGGAGGCCAGTCTCCTTCCTGGGGAAGTCGCTACGATTGGGCCCTACGAGATCACCTTTCGCGGAACCCGCGTCTGCCCCGGTCAGACCTCTTGCAGCCCAGAAGAACAGGCTGATTTGAGCAAACGGATGATCTTCGCCGAGCTCGACCTTAGCCGCGGCGGGGTCCCAGCCGGTCGAATGGAACCCGCCAAGTTCATCTATCCGAAGTCACCCATGGGTCCAACGACGGAAGTGGCCATGCGGCGGAGCCTCAAAGAGGATCTCTATCTGGTTCTTGGGACGGCGGATCCCACCACGAAACGAGCTACGTTTCAGTTCCACTTGAACCCCTTCGTCTCATGGATTTGGGTCGGCATCCTCATCCTCATCGCTGGCGCGTCAATCTCGCTGTGGCCCGACTTGCAGCTCGGGTCGGTTGGTGCTTGGTCGTACGTGCGCGCTTCAGCAGGCGTCACTGCGAGCATTGCCCTCGCCCTTTGGCTCGCTGCGAGTCCTACCTCCACACGGACGAGTACACCTGGTCCCGAGGAGCACGAGGGCTACCGAGCAACACTGCTGAGCGAATCCCTTGCGACCAGTCCGTGGACGATGGGAATGGTGATTGCGCCAATATTCGGGCTCATGCTCGGAGGACTGCGCGTCAGAGCGAACAAGCGTCTCGAAGGAAAACCATGAAGGAGTTGCCTAGAACTTGGCTGTTGGTGGGAGGCTCGCTCGTCGGCGTGGTGGGGGTGGACGTGGTGCGGCGGCTCTATGGACTGCCAGTAGCACTGCTGGTGTGCACGGCCGTGTTGCTAGTGACGGTCGTGGTCCTGATGTGGAATAGCCTGCAAGCTCTCGACGCGAAGGCGCACATGAGCCTCGATGACGCTCTGACGCTCGCGTCCCCGGCCGCGGAAGAGGAGCAGAAGCGCGCCGTACTGCGCTCCCTGAAGGACCTGGAGTACGAGCGCAGGGTGGGAAAAGTACGGGACGAAGACTACGTCGTGCTGGCGGCTCGCTATCGCGAAGAGGCGCGCATCTTGCTGGGCCAGCTCGATACTCAGTATGAACCGATCCGCCAGAGGCTGGCACAAGAGCTATCGCTTCGCCTCGAGCAAAGCTCGGGCGACGGAGTGGACGACGGTGCGTCCCAGAGTCAAGAGCCCCGCCCGACGACACCTTCGGGCGCCTCCGGCAGCCTAGGCGAACGGGTGGCGGAAAAGGCGCCCCGGTCTTCGGCTACCAACGACGACCTGGCCCAATCTGAGCAGGGTGCGCAGGCTCGAGGGGCCAAGCAGCGTTCCTCGGAACCAGCCGGCGCGGTTCGCGGCCCGACACGTCGTTGCCACCAGTGCGCTGACCGCAACAGCCTCTCGGCGAACGAGTGCGGCAACTGCGGAACGCTCCTCGCGAGCGCAGGTGAGCGGCTTTGCAGGGCCTGCCCCGCGCGATACCCATCGGGTCTGGTCGCTTGTCCCGAATGCGACGTGCCGGCGGAGGACACATGAATCGCGCGTTGACTGTTTTCCTTGTTGGCTCTCTGCTCGTTGGCGCTCCCGGTTACGGGTTGGCACAAACCCAGAACGATCCGCATTCGTCGACCGGTGCACGCCTCCCCCCTCGGGCCAATGTCTCGGTTCCGGATTCGACGTTACCGCCGGGGTCGGTGGTCGTCCGGGTGCTTGACGGTCGCGGAGCGGGCGTGCCCGGGGCGGATGTCGAGCTTCGCGTGTCTCATGAGACGGTGGCGGAGGGCTCGAGCGAGGAGGTTCGTCGAACGAAAGCAGGCAGCGACGGCAACGCGCGATTTGAAGGACTCCCGACGGGCACAGGGTACTCATTCACCGTTGGGGTAGATAGGGCGCCAGCACGCTACGCAACGGATCCGTTCGCCCTGCGACGCGATCGTGGTCACCAGGTCGTGCTGCATGTCTTCCCAGCGACTTCGGACATCCAGGAGACGATGGTCGCGGGGCAGCTCCTGCTCTACCTGGAACCGCGAGAGGACGTCTTCCAGTTCACTGTTCTCCTCGAGCTGTACAACGTCGGAGAAATCACTTGGGTTCCGCAGAACGCTGGGTTTCGGTTCCCCGAGGGATGGCGAGGCTTCAACCCGCAGGAAACCAACGGTACGGTCCACGTGGAACCGACAGGAGACAGTCTCCAGCTCGTCGGTTCGGTAAGCCCGGGGCAGCACAGCGTGACTTTTGGCGTTCAAGTGCCGAGGGACGACACGCCCGGGGCTGCCGTGAGCTTGGGTTTACCACCGCGCATGGCGACCATTCGCGTCATGGCAGAGAGTTCACCACGCATGGAGCTGGCAGTGGCAGGCTTTCCTGAGGCCCGTGTCATGACGAATCGGGACCACGAGCGCGTCCTGGTGACGCAGGTCCAAGCAGGGCGCAGCGGTGTTCCTCTGATCGACCGTGTGGACATTCGAGTCGGTGGTCTGGCGACACGCGGTAACGGACGCTGGATCTCCTTGTGGCTTGCGCTCGGGGTAGCTGGGATAGGTGTGTCGGTTGCTGTGCGTGGCAAGCGGCAGGAAGGCGGCGGGCGCGGGGGAGACGTGCAGCAGGCACGTGAGGTGCTGTTCGCCGAGCTAGTCAAGGTCGAGAAGGCGTTTCGTGCGGGCCGCATTGGACCAGAAACGCACCGCCAGGCGCAGCAGACCCTTCTCGACGCGCTCGCGAGGCTCGAGACACTGGGACCAGAGAGATTGGGGGAGCCCGTGACTCGCACCCCTCCAGCTTGACTCGACAGCAGTGGTGTCCCGGGTAGGCCGGCGGAACGATCGGCAATCTTCTACTCTGTCGGGGGGTCGGAGAGTTGACATCGATCATCCACAGAGCTGTGGATAACCTATGGAAACTTCTCTGGATGACATCAGGGTCTTTCCTGTGCGGTCCCGCGGCCAGCGCCGGCATCCCCAGCGCATCCCTGCATCCACCCACAATGTGGCAGCCGAGGTCCGCGCGAAAAGTTTTTGAATTACGAAGTGTTAGAAAGATCTCCCCAGAATCCACAGGGCCTACTGAGGCGACTAAGAGATCTTAAATTTACTAGATCCTCTTCGAAGAGCTGGCGCCAACACTGATGGCCATGTGGTGCACAGCCCCCGAAGTTCAGGCTAGCAGTCTTGCAATTCCACGAGTAAAGCCGGGGCAATGCACGTCGTTGTCAGCAAGAAGGACCTCCTGCGCGTACTGGCTCGGTGTCAGGGCGTGGCCAATCGAAAGAGCACGATGCCAGTGCTCGGCAACGTCCTGCTGGAAGTCACCGGACCCGACTCGCTGCGGCTAGCCGCGACCGACCTGTATTTGGCCATCAGCGCCACCGTTCGTGCCGATGTCGCCAAAGGCGGCTCGGTCGCCGTGGGTGCTCGCGATCTGTTCGAGCGTGTTCGGATGATGCCCGACGGACAGATCGCCATCGAAAGCACCGATACAGCGTCTACGACGGTTCGCGCAGTGGGGACCAAGAGGCGCTTTACGCTGCATGGGATTCCCGGGGACGACTTTCCAAAACTCCCCGAGCCCGACTCTTCCGTGGCAGTGCTCACCCTCCCCGTTCACGTTCTCGCGAAGCTCATCGCCGCGACGCACTTCTCCATCGCGACGGATGAGACGCGCTTACACCTGAATAGTGCTCTGTTCGAGTGGGAGGAAGACCGCGTTCGTATGGTGACAACCGACGGTCACCGCCTCAGTAAGATGGAAGAAGTCGTCCAGGGAATTTCGGTCTCTTCATCGATGTTGGTCCCGCTCAAGGGGGTGCTCGAGTTGAAGCGCCTCTGCGACGAAGCGATGACTGAGGGCGGCAAGGCGGACGATCCTCAGAATGGCGCGACGCTGCTGATGGTGCAGAGCGGCCCTAACGCCTTCTTCCAGCTCTCGAATCTCCAGTTCAGCGTCAAGCTCGTTGATGCGCAGTTCCCACCCTATCAGCAGGTGATCCCTGAGGGCACGGCGCGTGCGGTCATTGCTCCCCGGCTCGCGGTCGCCGACGCGCTCCGCGCTGTCTCGGTGGCTGCCAGCGATCGAACGGGTGGCGTCAAGCTGACGCTCTCACAAGGAACGATGCGCTTTGAGAGTGAGAGTCCAGAGAGTGGTGAGGGCTACGACGAGATCCCGGTCGATTATGACGGTGGAGATCTTATGATCGGCTTCAACGCCCGCTACTTTCTCGACGTGCTTGGTGCGACGGAGGACGAGAATATCGAGATCGGGATCAGCGGCGAGCTCGATCCAGCGATCATCAAGCCCGCCACCGAGAACGAGGGCAGCCGCTACTTAGCGGTCGTCATGCCGATGCGGATTTGACTACAACCCTTCTCATTCGCCATGTTCGCATCCGGACTTTCCGGAATCTGACTGCGGTCGACCTCGATCCCGCACCGCGGGTCAACGTCCTAGCTGGTGACAATGGTCAGGGCAAAACGAGCGTCCTCGAGGCGCTGTACTTCGTGGCGACGAGTCGTAGCTTTCGAACCGATCGGCTCGCGGAGGTCGTTCAGGAGGGCGCTACAGCGACATCCGTGCGGCTCGAGATCTTGGATGATGGCTGCATTCGCCAGCAGCAAGCGACCTTGCAAGGCAACAAACGGTCGTTTCTCCTCGATGGACAACGGTCAGCGACCCTCGGTGAGTTCGCGACCCGCTCTCCAATCGTAGTGTTTCATCCCGGGGATCTGGGTTTGGTGGCTGGCCCCGCAGCGGGCCGTCGCACTCTGCTTGACCGGCTCGTTCTGTTCAGCTGCCCCATGAGCAGCGTTCGACGTTCCCGCTATCAACAGGCGCTGCGAGAACGTCAGGCTCTTCTCACCCAGCGTGGTCGAGCCGCGTCGGAGACGGAGCTGGCCGCTTTCGAAAGAATAATGGCCGAAGAGGGCGCAGCAATCACGAGGTCCCGCGGTGAAGCGTCTGCCCTTTTCGGGCTCGAGCTGGACTTGAGCTTTCGGAAGATGGCCACGCCAGGGCTGGAGTTGCGGGTGAGCTACTGTCCGGGCGGGTGCGGGGATAGTGCCGCCTTTGCTACGGAACTAGAGAGGCGCCGACGCGTCGACGGCGAGCGAAGGATCGCGACGTACGGACCGCAGAGAGACGAGCTCGAGCTACTCATCGATGGACGGTCGGCACGCCGCCACGCCTCGCAGGGGCAGCAGCGCATCTTGGCTCTCGCGATCAAGTTGGCTGAACTCGCGTTCGTCGCCCGAGCGCGCCAAGCACACCCAATCCTCCTTCTGGACGACATCTCCAGTGAGCTCGATCCAGAGCGTGCAGGGGCTGTCTATAGCTACCTACGGGCAACGCCTAGTCAGATATTCGTGAGCACGACACGTCCGGAGCTCTTCGAGACCCCCGGACTTGGGCCGGGAGAGCGCGCGGACTTCCGTCTGGAAGCAGGCGCAGCAGTACGGCGCACAGCGCTGGAGCAGGGCGGGCCGTAGTGATCGCAGGGGGTAGGACTGGTGCCCCCCCGCGCGAGTTTTGCCCCCTCTCCGAGCTGCGAACCGGGCGGTTGGTGTAATTACGCTTTCAGCGTGATTCCTGCCGTTCCAGCCTTGCTCAGGGCCGGTTGGCGAGCTATGCTCAGGCTCCCATTCGAGAGCGCCCGGTGGGCCTTCGATCGCGGGCGCAGTGGCTAGGGCGACAACCTCGATACCGGGTCCTGTGGAGGTCGAGTTCCACCACACCGGACGATGCCGACCATAGCTTGAGGAATCCACAGTGACGATTGACGCACCCAACGATCCGCGTCCGGCGGACGACTACGGCTCCAAGAACATCACCATCCTCGAGGGGTTAGAAGCCGTTCGAAAGCGGCCCGGGATGTACATCGGTGACATCCACGATGGCTCGGCGCTCCATCATCTCGTCTGGGAAGCGGTTGATAATGCGGTTGATGAGCACCTTGCGGGGTTCTGTAACGAGATCTCGGTCACAGTTCACTTCGACGGCTCCATTACCGTGGAAGACAATGGTCGCGGCATCCCCGTTGGAATGCACGAGAAAGGGGTCAGTGCTGCAGAGGTCGTGATGACGGTGCTGCATGCGGGAGGCAAGTTCGATCACGCCAGCTACAAGGTGAGCGCCGGGCTTCACGGGGTCGGCGTCAGCGCGGTGAATGCGGTCTGCGAGCAGCTACGTCTCGAGATCAAGCGAGAGGGGCATTTGTGGTTTCAGGAGTACGAACGTGGCGTCCCTGTAGCCCCGCTCGCACCAATTGGGGATACGGACGAAACGGGAACGCGGATTACGTTCAAGCCAGACCACCATATCTTCACCGCTACCGAGTACAGCTACGACATCCTCACGAATCGTTTGCGGGAGCTGGCTTTCCTGAACTCTGGTTTGAGCATCCGTCTATCAGATGAACGGGAGGGGGCCGGCGATGGCGCGGTGAAAGGCCCCCGCAAGGACGACTACGAGTACAAGGGCGGTATCCGTGAGTTTGTCGCTCTCCTGAGCAGCAAGAAGGAACCCGTTCACGATGACGTGATCGCCTTTACGACCGATGTGCCAGCGAGCGACGGACGCTCTGGCGCCATCATGGTCGACTTTGCCATCCAATGGACAAACTCCTTCGCTGACCAGATCTTCTGTTACACCAACAACGTTCACAATCGGGATGGAGGTACGCACCTCACAGGGCTCCGTTCTGCCTTGACGCGGTCGCTGAACACGTATGCGCAGAGCCATAATCTGTTGAAGGACGCTAAGAATGGGCTCTCTGGCGACGATGTTCGCGAAGGGGTCATTTGCGTGGTGCATGTGAAGCACCCGGATGCGAGCTTCGACTCACAAACGAAGAGCAAACTCGTAAGCAGCGAAGTGAAGTGGATTGTCGAGAATGCCGTTAGCGAACACCTGGGTCGCTATTTCGAAGAGAATCCTCAGACGGCGCGTAAGATCGTGGACAAAGCCGTACTCGCAGCGAAGGCCCGAGATGCAGCTCGGAAGGCTCGCGAGGTGGTGCGCAAGGGTGTACTCGACACGACGTCGCTTTCAGGGAAGCTGGCTGACTGCCAAAGCAAGGATCCCACGATCAGCGAACTTTACATCGTGGAGGGTGAGAGCGCTGGTGGCAGCGCAAAGCAGGGACGGGATCGCCATTTTCAAGCGATACTTCCGCTGAAGGGCAAGATCCTCAACGTCGAGCGGGCGCGTCTGGACAGGATGCTGTCGTCGCAGGAGGTCGCGACACTCATCAGCGCGTTGGGTTGCGGCATCAATGACGCAGGCGTGTTCGACGTCTCGAAAGTGCGCTACCACAAGATCATCTTGATGACGGATGCGGATGTCGACGGGAGCCATATCCGCACGCTCTTGCTGACCTTCTTCTACCGACAGATGAGAGGCCTCATCGACAGCGGCTATCTGTACATCGCACAACCGCCGCTCTACGGAATTCGCAAGGGGAAGAAGGAGTTCTACCTGAAGGACCAACCGATGCTCGACCGCTTTCTCATTGAGAACGCGATCGACGAAATGGTCGTTCAAGCAGTACACGGCCCAGCGCTTTCTGGTGTTCCACTCTTCAATCTGGCGGCGCGCTTGACTGCGTTTCGCAGCATCCTTGGGAAGATCAATCGGCGCTGTGACGCCCGCGTGGTGCAGGGTCTACTGCGGAGCAATGGCCTAGACCTCAAGGATTTTCGCGATCGGGACAAGGTTCAGGCGGTTGCCCAGAAGCTGCACGAGTACCTGGAGCGACGCCACCCGGAGCTAGCGCCCCTGTCGGTCGATGTCGATTGGGAGAAGGTGCATGGCGCCGGAAGAATTCTCGTCACCTTCAGGCCAGGAGTCTCGGCGCAGCCGGCTGTCGTCGATTGGAGTCTCGCTGAGACGGCAGAGTACAAGGAGCTCCTGTCGATCGAGGCGGATATTCGGTCTGTCGGGAGCCTGCCCTATACCGTCACCATCAAAGACGGGGAGCCGGTCACTGTCGAGGACGCGGAAGCGTTACATCGGTTCATCACCGAGCGCGGCAACAAGGGCATGCACATCACCCGTTACAAGGGTTTGGGTGAGATGAACGCTGACCAGCTCTGGGAAACGACGATGAATCCCGACGCTCGTACGCTGCTCCAAGTGAAGATCGAGGACCCGGTGAGGTCGGATGAGCTTTTCAGTATCTTGATGGGTGATCAGGTGGAGCCGCGAAGACAGTTCATCGAGACCAACGCTCTCAACGTGAGAAACCTGGATATTTGAGATTGGGCGCAGCGGCGGCGCGGCCCGCGCGCGCGACGACGGACGACCCTGCCAGTTGTCGGGGTCGCCGCACGGATGCTCGGTGAGGGGCGACGGCGCGGGATGCGCCCCGCCTGGAACCGGCGTTTTAGTCGCGGCCGATCTGTCCCACACGCGCGGAATCGCGCAGCGCAGCGGCGATCTCGGAGGAGGGTAAGGAGGAGTTCCGTCGACTGGCGCTCGGTTTTCGCGCTATGACGGTCGGTGCGAACAAAGGTCCGGCACCGGTACGGTGGGGCGGGAAGCCGTCTCTTGAGGTGCCGAGGAAAGAAGAGAGCAGGAGCACCTAATCATGGGGAGCAAGCCGAAAGACCCTCGTCAATCCAATGCACCGGCCGTTGTTTCGCCGTCGGGGCGTCCGCTGAGCCTGGCGCCGGAGGGCCTGACGGAGGAGATCGATGAGGCGTGGGGCGATGAAGAAGCGGGCACCGGCGGCGACACCAAGCCACCAGGCGTGACGGGGTCCGTGCCAGGGAGCGCGTCGCCCGCGCCAAGCGTGGCACCTCCCGGGTTACGGTCCCTTTCGTTGGGAGCTGATGGTACACGGAGCTCGCGGATCACCGGGCACGGCAGTGGTCGACCCTCGGCGAGTGCGGGCGACCCGGCGAGTTCGTTGGATGTTCCGTCGGGCTCGACAGGTCTGCAGGGCACGGGAGAACCACGATCGAGTGGGGCTGCGATCGGGCCTGCGAGGACTGTCAATCTCGGCCCCGACGACAAACCAGAAGCAGCCATCGAGCGCCTGCCAGTGCACGCGCCAGGAGAGGCGGATTCCGGCGTGGGCCAGGGCTCGCGCGAAGCGCCTGACTCGGAGCCGTTGGGAGGAGAAGCTATCCCGACGGAAGCTGACCGTGCTGATGTGCTGCCGGGGTTGGCCGCGGATGGGGCAGCTCCACAAGATGAACCGCCATTGAGCCGGCGCTCTGGGGCCGGCGTTCAGACGAGCGGTGGCGGCGCGGGGGCTTCCGTCGGAGCGGAGTCTGGTGAACTGACCACGGACGCCGTTGAGGCGGCCTCGCAGGCAGAAGAGGTTCAGCGGGAGGCCGCGAGCGCCGAGCTGCCTGCGGGAACCGAACCCGCAACGGAGACTCGCACGGCCGGGGGCAAACCCAGCCGCAAGAGCGCCGTTTGGCTACTCGTGGTTGCGGCAGGACTGGGCTTGGCGTTTTGGATGACGATGCGCCAGGAAGAGCCCGGGTCCGCCCCAACAGGCGAACCTGCACCCACCGGCGAGGCGACAGCGCCTGGGTCAGAGAAAACGGGCACAGCTCGTGAGTCCGAGCGCAACACACCGGTGAAGGACGAGAAAACGGGAAATGGAGCGGTGACGGCCGATCCCGTACCCGACGCAACGAGGGCTGGAGCTGCTGGCAGCGAGGAATCATCTGCGCCATCCGAGGCGGAAGAGGCAGCTTCCGACACGAAGCGAGTGGAGCTAATCGTAGAGCCGCTTGACACCCGCGTTGGCCACAGGGGCAAGGCGGTGAAGCGCCCGTACGTTTTCGACCTCCCCGAAGGAGGAAAGGTCGTGCTGGAGCTGGTTCGGGAAGGCTACGTAACTCGTCGAGTCGTCCTCGATGGAACGGAGGCGACCGTGCGCATCGGGATGCGTCTCGACCGGACTACACCGAAACAAGACATCGCGCCGCAAACGAGCGGCCAATCCGACGTGCGGACTGGCGCAGCACCAGACCCGACCGCCCGAGCGACCTCTGCCACAGCACCGACTCCGCCGCCCGACGCGGGTACAACCGAGTGACGTCTCAGCTCAGTATTCGAAGCCGCTCCCGCCGATGAATTCCCGCAGGATTGAGGTTGGGGGCACCGCGTCCGGGTAGATTGCCACGAAACGGTCCACCAGGTTCAGGAGTCGGAACGCAGTGGGCCATGCCTTGTGCTCCCGCGGTACCTCGAGGAGGTAGCGTTCTGCATACACCTTCAGGACGGCAATCTCGTAGATGAGAGAGGAATCGAAGACCGCGTCCGCGTGGTGCTGGAAAGGGAAGATATGCTTGCGCTCGCCGTGACGCACGTCCTCCCAGCGTGCGATGTTCTCTGCCGTCGTCCAGCCGCGGGTACGTCGGTCACGCACGATACGGCGCATCAGGCGAACGTCGGAAGCGTGCACCCAGTTCATTCGATCGAAGGGGAGTTGCGCGAGCGGGCAGATGAAGACCCGGAAAGACTGATCTTCGGTTCCTGCCGGCAGCAGGCGCGGATTGAGCCCGTGAATACCCTCGAGCATCAACACGCTCCGCGAATCGAGCTTGAGTTCGCGCCCCGCACCGGGATGGCTCATGCCAGTTCGGAAGTCATAGCGGGCGGTACGAACGACTTTGCCTTTCAGCAAGCCGATGACATCTTCCTCCAAGAGGTCGAGCCGCAACGCTTCTAGGGCTTCGTAGTCGAGCTCGCCCCTGCCATTTCTAGGAGTTTTCTCGCGGTCGCAGTAGTAATCATCGAGTGATATGGGGACTGGGTCGACGCCGAGCACCCGCAGCTGGACGCTCAAGCGCTTGATGAACGTGGTCTTCCCTGATGAGGATGGTCCGGAGATACAGACGACTCGGGCGTCTCGGCCACGACCGTGAATCTCGTCGGCAATTCGGCTGATGCGCTTCTCGTGAAAGCCCTCGCTGACGTGAATGAGCTCAGAGACGTGATTGCTGATGCAAGCGCGATTGAAGGCGCCAACACTGCGGATGTGGAGGGTCTGAAGCCAGCGCAACTGCTGTCGCATCAGCGACGTCGTCTGACGCGACACGGCCAGAGCCTGTTCCTTGCTGATGGCTGCCAAGGAAGGACGCTCACTCGGAGGGGCTGGTCTGGGTTCAGGGCACGGTTCCGGCTCGACGGCTTCGTCATCGACGAGCCGTGGAGCGGAGATGGCACGTGGGTTCACGTCATGTCCGTAAAGCAGAAACAGCGCCCCCTTGTCCGCGATAAGTCGGAATCCACCAATCATGCCCGTTCGCGCCAGCAATGGCCCTGTCATCGGTGCTTGAACGCACCCGTAAGAGGCCAAGGGGACGAGTGGTTCCCGCGAAATGCTGAGGAGTTCCACCGCATCGTCCCAGCCCGCACGGCGAAAAAGCGCCATCGCCTCGGCGACACCGACCCAGCTCTCCGTGAGCTCCACATCCAGCTTAACCAGGTCGCGCATGGCGGCCTCGACCAACTCCGCCAGGGCTTGTAGGTGTGGGCGCCATTGACTGTTCGGCACTACACGTCGTCCGAATCCGACCGAGTAGGCTAGCCTCAGATCAGCGTCGGGTGCCGCCCTACGTCCAGCCTCGAGCAGAAGAAGAGCCTGGCTCATACGGTGGATGCGCTGCCCTTCTAGGGTGGCGAGGGTGATCGCCTCGACCTGTACCTCCCCGCCGATCCTCGTGTTGAGCGACACGGGTCGGTGTCCCAGAAGCGCGGCGACGACGGGAGAGCCACCCACCGCGGCGGGGAGCAAACTGGACAGCCGAGTGCCGCGCGGAACGTGCTGGATTGCTCCCAAGGCGACGACCGAAACGAGATCCGGAGCTGGCGGCACAGCGCTGTCTGGTTTGGATGGAGATTCGAGGACTTCTCGATCGAGCGGCTGAGGCATTCGATACAGTCTACACCCGATCGCCGGCCGGTGGACCATAGCCGCGACCCCGGCGCGGTTCCGAACTGTCCCAGGTCGAGACAGGTCGTGGCTGGTTGACCGCCTTGTGCGGTCCTGCCCCCTTGATCGCACTCGATCGCGACTTAGCTTCTCGGTTGCACCGAAGGCCGGGCTCGAGTCAGCGACACTGAGAAATCCGGAAGGCCTCGCAGATCGCGCCGCCAACGCGGTCGCGTCGCGAGAGTCTCGCGGAGGTGAAGGCCTCGAGCACAAGGGAGACCCAGCTATGCGTACGGACAACTTCACAACCAAGAGCCAGGAGGCGCTCCGTTCAGCGGCCGAGCTCGCGCAGCGGCGGAGACACCCCGAGGTGCTGCCAGAGCACCTGCTCATCGCCATTGTCACTCAGGAAGACGGCATTGGCCCTTCCCTCTTGCAACGGGCTGGAGCGGATGTCGAAGCTCTCGTCCAGGAGTTTCAGGGGACTCTGGGGAGGTTGCCCCAGGTGCAAGGCGGAGCGGAACCTGGCGCGGGGCGCCGTCTCCTTCCATTGCTGCGCCAGGCCGAGGAGGAAGCCAAGTCTCTGAAGGATGACTTCGTGTCGGTCGAACACTTCATTCTCGCTGCCGCTGCTGTCGATAAGGACTTGCAAGCGGCCTTCGACCGCCGTGGGTTGAGCCGAGCCAAGCTATTGCAGGCTCTCGCCGAAATCCGCGGGCGTCAGCGAGTGCGCGACCAGGACCCGGAAGGCAAGTTCCAGGCGCTGGAAAAGTACACCCGCGATCTCACCGAGGCGGCGCGTCGCGGCAAGATCGACCCTGTCGTGGGGCGCGACGAGGAGATCCGGCGTGTTCTCCAGGTGCTCAGTCGGCGCACGAAGAACAACCCCGTGCTCATCGGTGAGCCAGGTGTCGGCAAGACCGCGATCGCCGAAGGCATTGCGCACCGCATCGCGAACGGCGACGTCCCTGATTCGATCAAGGACCGCCGCCTACACGCCCTGGATCTCGCCAGCATGGTCGCGGGCGCCAAGTTCCGGGGGGAGTTCGAGGACCGGCTCAAGGCGGTGCTCAAGGAGGTCGAGGGTTCCAACGGCCGCATCATCCTATTCATCGATGAGCTGCACACCTTGGTCGGGGCAGGTGCTGCTGAGGGCGCCATGGACGCGGCCAACATGCTTAAGCCGGCCCTGGCGCGCGGGGAGCTGAGAGCGATCGGCGCGACGACCTTGAACGAATACCGCAAGCACATCGAGAAGGATGCTGCCCTGGAGAGGCGCTTCCAGCCGGTCCTCGTAAGCGAACCGAGCGTGGAGGACACGATAGCGATTCTCAGGGGGCTGCGCGAACGGTACGAGGTTCATCACGGTATTCGGATCATGGATTCCGCGATCGTCGCGGCCGCGGTGCTGAGCTACCGCTACATCACGGACCGCTTCTTGCCTGACAAGGCAATCGATCTCATCGATGAAGCCGCCAGCAAGTTGAAGATGGAGATCGACAGCCTGCCGTTGCCCATCGACCAGGCAGACCGCCGACTTCTGCAGCTACGGATTGAGGAACAAGCGCTGCAGCGGGAGCGCGATCCTGCAAGTCAGAAGCGGCTCGAGGAGCTGAAGCGCGAGATGTCAGAGCTGACCACCGAGCGCGACTCCATGAGAGGGCAGTGGCTGCGCGAACGTGACATCATCGGCGCGATCCGCGAGGCTCAACGGGCCATCGAAGAGCTCCGCATTGAAGAGGAGCAGGCACGTCGCTCGGGCAACCTGGGGCGTGCAGCAGAGATACGCTATGGAAAGATACCCGAGCTCGAGGCCTCTGTGGAGGCGAGTCGTGGCGAGCTCGCGCGTGTGCAGGAGCGCACGAGCTATCTGCGTGAGGAAGTTCGTGAAGAGGAAGTGGCGGCAATCGTCGCCAAATGGACGGGCATCCCCGTTACGAAGATGCTCCAGAGCGAGATGCAGAAACTCCTCGAAATGGAGGACAACTTACGGCGACGCGTCGTGGGGCAAGATCGCGCTCTGACTGCCGTCGCTAACGCGGTACGTCGCGCACGTGCGGGGCTGGGTGACGAGAACCGTCCGATGGGTTCCTTCCTCTTCCTGGGCCCGACCGGTGTCGGAAAGACCGAGACTGCAAGGGCGTTGGCCGAGTTTCTCTTCGACGACGAACGAGCAATGATCCGCTTGGACATGAGCGAGTATCAAGAGCGCCACTCTGTTTCTCGGCTGTTGGGTGCTCCGCCGGGGTACATCGGCTACGACGAAGGCGGCCAGCTGACGGAGCCCGTTCGGCGCCGGCCCTATAGCGTCATCCTCTTTGACGAAGTCGAGAAGGCTCACCAAGACGTCTTCAACACGCTGCTTCAGCTGCTTGACGATGGACGCTTGACCGATTCTCAAGGTCGCACCGTCGACTTCAAGAACACGGTCATCATTCTCACGAGCAATATTGGCAGCGGGGAGCTGGCGGCGCTCGAGGAGCGGCGCGACCTCGACGAGCAGGAGCGTACTCGGCAACGGCAACGGATTACGGACACGGCGCTGCGCGCGTTCTTTCGCCCGGAGTTTCTGAACCGTCTCGACGAGACGGTTGTCTTCGACCGTCTGGGAGGTGAGCATCTGAGCCAGATCGTTGCTATTCAGCTGAACAGGGTCGCGCAGCGGCTACGCCGACGAGACTTGAACCTGGAGGTGACCCCGGCGGCGAGGAGCCTGTTGTCGCAGCTTGGTCACGATCCCCAGTTTGGAGCCCGACCACTGAAGCGAGCCATTCAGCGCTACCTGGAGGATCCCCTCTCGAGGGGCGTCATCGCGGGTGAGTTCCCACCGGGGTCCACGATTTTCTGCGATCGACGCGGCGATGCCCTTGAATTCTCCTCGGGCAAGAAGGACGACTCAGATGCAAGATGAGGATGCTCGTCGGAGCCGACCTCGGTGCAGGACCGTGTAGTGCGGCCCGGACGGACCGAGGTCGGACGAGAAGAGGCAGACCTCATTGAGCTGTGAATATGGATCCTCGGCGCACTTCGGGAGCCGGCCGATGAGTCCGGTGATGGCGGCGCTCGGATTGAGTCGGGCGAGGGTGACATGGGCGACGAACCGACGGGTGTCGGGCTCAATACCCAATGGTTGGAGTCTCGAGTCGATGTCTGCTGCGAGGTGCGCGAGGCGCCCAGCGCCATCGTGCAGGCGTGCGACGACGACACGCGCGCGCCGCACCGAAGGGAGCCCGGTATACTCAGAGACACCTGTCGCGATGGGCGCGCTCCGGTGCGTCACCTCGTCGATTGCAGCCGCGAGGGGCGAGACGACCTCAGCCGGCTGGGCCCCGAGAAACTTCAGCGTGACGTGGAGGTTCTGGAGGGGCACACCGCGGGCACGCCCGCTCCTGAGGTGGCGAGTCTCGCGGAGCTGGCGCAGTGCTGGCTCGAGGTCACGCGAGAGTGTCTCTGGAAGGGGGAGAGCGACGAAGAGCCGGAGCACTCCTTCTGAAGTGAACCTCACGCCAGAGTGTCCGTCCGCCGACTCTCCGTGAGCAGGTGGTTGCGCAGCATGGCCAGGGCGCTGAATGCGGCGCGCCGCCGGATCTCCTCGCGATCGCCACAGAACTCGAAACGCTCGACGAGCTGCCTCTCTGCCGACGCCAACCCGCAGAAAACGAGCCCTACGGGCTTTTGCTCAGTGCCCCCCGCGGGGCCGGCGAGCCCAGTGATGGAAACCCCGTAGTCGCTTGCTAAGCGCTCGCGGATGCCGCGTGCCATTTCTGCCGCCACGGGCTCGCTCACCACACCGAACTCCTCGATGAGAACGCCAGGAACGCCAAGGAGCGCCGTCTTTGCATCGTCCGCGTAGGTCACCGCCCCGCCCAAGAAGTACGACCCCGCCCCTGGACACTGGGTGAGCAACTCGGAGATCAGGCCGCCGGTGCACGATTCGGCGACGGCTATCGTCTGCCCTGCCTCGAGGAGCATTTGACCTAGTGCCGTGGCTAGGCTCATATCTCCTCGGGCGTAGACGTGCTGCGTACCCAGACGGCGCTCGATCTCCTCTGCGACGGTTCGCGCGCGGGTCTCAGCTGCTGCCACATCGGCCCCGCGCGCGAGGATCTTCACCTCGAGGTCCGGCAGATGCACCCGGTAAGCGATGCGGACCCCGTGAGCTTCTTCGAGGCCATCGAGAGCGTCCCCCACCCCTGATTCTGGAAGCCCGAACACTCGCAAGACGATTTGGGACGCTGGCAGTTCGGCACACGCGGGAAGACGGGGAACGACCTGCTCGACGAACATCGCACGCATCTCCGAGGGAACGCCTGGCAGGAAGAAGGCGAGCGCGTCGAGCAAAGGTAGCGCAAAGCCGACCGCCGTCCCTTTGGGGTTCGCGAGAAGCGTGGAGCCTACGGGAAGGTCTGCCTGGCGGGAATTGCTAGGGCTGACCGAACGGCGTCGGGCTGTGAGGAGAGCAGTCAGGCTTACCAGAGCCTCCTCGTTGCGGTGAAGCTGCACGCCTGCGGCCCTTGCCACCGCGTCGCGTGTCAGGTCGTCACTCGTGGGGCCCAGTCCGCCTGTGGCGACGATCACGCGGTGTCGTTGGCTCGCCGAAACGAGGAGGTCGGAGATTCTCTCGAGGTCGTCGTCCACGACCGTGATCTCGGTCACCTCGTGCCCAATCGCGGTGAGCTGCTCGGCGAGCCACGTGCCGTTGCCATTGGTGAGTTCGCCGCGCGTGAGCTCCGTGCCAATGGAGAATACTGCTGCCGTCATGAGGGTGTTCCTTCTATGGTTCGTCGGGGCCGTGCGTCCCGGTGTTTTGGTTGAGTCCTGACATGCCCGTGGCTTCGTGGGCTGTCCTGCTCAGGTCGTCGCGGTCGTAAGCACAACGAAAGCCCACGTGCGGAGCCGCGTTCGTCAAGGGCTTCTCAGAGGCCCAACCCTTGAGCTGCGCCGGCTGGCGAGAGAGGTACGAGCCGCCTCTGGCAATGCGAGCCCCATCGGCCTCCGCCGTCCATTCGGCGACGTTGCCGACCATGTCTTGGACCCCGGCAGGAGTCGCGCCCTCGGGGCGGCTGCCGGCGAGGTCCGGGCCCTCTCCACCATGAGCGCAGGGCCCCTGTGTTAGTCCGAAGGCTGCTCGCCGACAGGCCAGTCCGCTGTTTCCCCATGGATAACGAGTGCTGGCTGGGCCAACCGCAGCGAGCATCCACTCCTCCCCCAAGGGGAGACGGCCCCCGGCAAATCTGCAGAACGTCGATGCTTGGTCGCGGCTGACGCGGCGAACCGGGCGCCCCGGCTCGCTAAAGGAACGGGATGGACACACGTTAGCATCGCTGCACTGACGCCAACGTTCCTCCGTTACCTCTAGCCTGTCGATGAAGAAGCCAGGCACTGTCACCTCCTTCCGTTCTACGCTGCCCTCGGCTTCCCAGTCGATAGGGCCAACGACGAGGCGGCCTGGTGGGACGAAGATGCGGGTGTTCGAGGCCACGCAGCCCGGATAGGCACCAGTGACCCTCGCGAGGTGCTCACCGCATGAGACCGGCGAGCCAACGCACGTGGCCGCATTCACGCGCTGCCCGCGCCCACAACAACGGGCTTTTGCTTGCACTTGTCCCGGTGGACAGCGGAGCGGCTCGCGACGCTCGCTCACGGCCAAAACAAACGTGAGAATGGTCGCCACCAAAGCAGCCAGAGCGAACCCTGCAAGCCGTGTCGCAGGATGTCGCGCTCTCGCCCGAAGCCGCTTCAAAGCACCAGCACCCAAATATCATAAAGCGCATGGGTCCAGACGGCCGGCGCGAAGCCGCGAAAGACATAAATGACCGTGAAGACGAGCCCCGCGACCCAGCGGAACACGAAGGTTCGCAGGTCGAAGGCGTCTCCGAAGGGACCCATATAATGCCAAGCACTGAAAGCTGCTGCGGCGACGACAGCCCACACTAGTCGTTGTGAGAGGCGTACCATGCCGGGTACACCCGGGAAGGTAAGAGCCACTAGCTTCGCACCCACTCCGAAGAGGCCCACGCGGAAGACTGCTTCCTCGTAGAACCCCGCGCCGAGCGCCATGACCAGCCCCGCGAACGGGTCGTTCACGACGAGACCGAGGAAGAGGCGTCCCGTGACATAGCCTGCTACCAGACGCAGCACTATGGCGTAGGCGATCCCCTCGACACCAATGAACAGGAATCGATCCCATCGCAGGGCTTGTCCCCGGCCGAGCATCATGAGGACCGAGACGTAGCTACCGCCAATGCAGAGGGTGAGCAGGCCGTAGGCAAGCATGTTCTGATCGGCCAGATCGACGAGCTCGCGTGTCACCCAGTCCGCCGCATTCCGGACCGGCAGGAACACGACGCCGAGGTGATACCCAAGGAATATTGGCAGCGTCAGACCCAGGTCCGTCCAGGGACCACTTCGACTCTCCAGCTTGGGCTGTCGCGCACGCGCCTGCTCTTCGGCCATGATGCTACTCGGGGCACCAGGTTCACGGGCAGCGCCGCTCCTGGTCCGGCTGCCGCGTTCCTGAGGCGGACCTCGTCTGCTCGCGAACTTAGCCCAAGGTGAAAGGATTCCAAGTGGCCGATGCGGCGCCAAGTATGCAGCAGAAGCCACTTCCTGCAGTCCGGCCGGTAGGGTGTCACGGGTTGGCGCTTATCGCATTTCCGCTATCTATCCGCATCGACAACGAACGGTTACTCGTCATGAAGCCCAGCGAAGAACCCAGGCGGCTGCACACGCGGCTCGCGCACGAGCTGCGCGCGCACGACTACCGGTACTACGTGCTCGACGATCCCACGATATCTGATCTCGAGTACGATCGTCTCTACGCCGAACTGAGGTCTCTTGAGGAACGGTTCCCGGAGCTGGTCGACGATTCGTCCCCGACGCAGCGGGTGGGCGGTGGTCTGCGTGCGGATCTGAGAACTGTCGAGCACGTCGTCCCAATGATGTCCCTGGACAACACCTACAGTGAGTCGGAACTCTCCGACTTTCTGCGTCGCGCCGAAGAGCGTCTGCCCTCTGGTGCTACTCTGGCTTTCGTGGTGGAGCCGAAGCTCGACGGCGCCAGCGTCGAAATCCTCTATAGGGACCGGCACCTGGTGGGTGGGTCGACGCGCGGTGATGGTCTCCACGGTGAAGAGATCGCGGAGAACCTCCGCACGATACGTACTCTCCCCCTCGTCATCGATTACCCGGGGCAGCTCACCTTGCGCGCTGAGGTGGTGATCTACCGCAGCGAGTTGGAGCGTGTGAACCGCATGCGCAGCGAGCGGGGTGAGGCTCCCTTCGCGAACCCGAGGAATGCTGCGGCTGGGAGTCTGCGGATGCTGGACCCGCGCATGGTCGCGGAACGACCGTTGCGGGCCATCGTCTGGCAGGTCGTCGAAGGACCTCAGATAGCCAGCAGCCACGGTGACGCGCTCGAGCGTCTGGCCGAGCTGGGACTCCCCACCCACCGGCAACACCGAGTTTGTCGTAGCGCTCGGGAGGTGTTTGCGGCAATCGAAGCAATCGGTCGCATGCGGGCAGACTACCCATTCGAGATCGATGGTTGCGTCGTGAAGGTCAACGACTTTACCCAGCAGGCAATCCTCGGGGCGACGGCGAAGTTTCCGCGCTGGGCCATCGCCTACAAGTTCCACGCGGAGCGCGCCACCACGCGACTGCGGGACATCACCGTGCAGGTGGGACGGACCGGCGCGCTCACACCCGTGGCGGTGTTGGAGCCGGTGCAACTGGCTGGCACAACCGTAGCGCGTGCGTCCCTGCACAATGAGCAGGTGATCGAGCAGCTCGACGTGCGCAAGGGCGACCTCGTCATCATCGAGAAGGCGGGCGAAATCATCCCACAGGTCGTTCAGGTGGCTGCTCACGAACGGACCGGCGACACTAAGCCGTTCCAAATGCCGGATCGCTGTCCCGTGTGCAATACGGCGGTCGAGCGGCGGGGAGACGAGGTGGCCGTGCGCTGCCCGAATCTTGCGTGCCCCGCGGTGACGAAGCAATCGATCCTCTACTTCGCCAAGCGATTCGCAATGGACATCGATGGTCTCGGCGATGCCTTGGTGGAGCAGCTCGTCAAGCGAGGTCTGGTGCAGGACGTTGCTGATGTGTATGGCCTTACCGTAGACCAACTCACCTCGCTCGAGCGGCTGGGCAAGAAGAGCGCGGAGAATCTGGTGGCTGCCATTGGCCAGTCGAAGCAGCGACCATTCGACAGATTGCTGACAGGGCTCGGCATCGAGCATGTGGGGCAGGTGGCCGCCAAACAGCTCTCGGAGGGTGTCGGCTCTCTGGGGGATCTGCTCGACCATAGTCGGGACCAACTCGAGGAAACCCTGGCGGGAGTCTCCGGGTTCGGCCCAAAGATGATCGAAAGCGTCCTGCGGGCGGTGTTTGACCCGCACCGGCGCGCGCTCTTGACGAAGCTTCACAAAGAAGGCGTTTCCACGGCACGGGTGGCTGCTGTCATCGCGGAAGCGGGCCCGCTGAAAGGCCACTCGTTCTGTGTGACCGGGGTGCTATCGCGCAGGCGGGAGGACGTCCATGCAGACATTCGTGCCGCGGGCGGCTCGGTTCACGACAAGGTCAAGAAGGACACGTCATATCTCGTGATTGGCGAGAAGGTGGGCAAGGCCAAGATCGACGCTGCAAGAAAGCGGGGCACTCAGGTGATCTCCGAGTCGGAGCTCCAGGTCATGTTGCACGACAGGTGATGGTGCCGTCCTCCTGAGAAGAACCGGGTGGGCATTCCGTTCAGGGATCCTGCCGTTGGGCGTAGAGGAAGTGCTCGATGTTTCCTCGTGGCCCCGGTAGCACAGACGCACATTCTCCATGAAGCAGGAACTCGTGACTCACGAGGGCAGCCCGCACGTTCTGTATTGCAGCGTCGCGGAGCTCGGGGTCGCGCACGACACCCCTGAACCTGCGAGCCTGCTCTCGACCTACCTCGAACTGCGGCTTGACCATCGCCAGCAGGCACCCATTGGGAACGAGTATGCGTGTCATTGCTGGAATCAGCTTCTCCAGGCCAATGAACGACGCATCGACAACGATGAGCTCAATGGTGCGGTCGAAGTCGTCGCTCTGCAGGTAGCGGGCGTTGACGCCCTCCATGCACGTAACTCGGTTGTCCTGACGCAGCTTCTGCGCAAGCTGACCACGGCCCACATCGACGGCAAAGACGTGGCGCGCACCGCGCTGGAGAAGGCAGTCGGTGAAGCCTCCGGTGGAGGCGCCGACGTCGACGGCGGTAAGTCCGGCGACGTCGATGGCCAGGGCATCCAGTGCCCCTTCGAGCTTGTGACCACCACGGGAAACGAAGCGGTCACCCTCTCGGATGGTGAGGGGCGCATCCACCGCCAATAGCTGTCCAGCCTTCTCGATACGGATCTCGCCACTGTAGACCTTACCTGCCAGGAGGAGGCTCTGGGCGCGCGTGCGACTCGGGGCTAGCCCCCGTTCCACGAGCAGCTGGTCGGCGCGACGCTTCACGGTCTTGTCGTAGACCGGTGCCGCTGGCGCCGCAACACCGACGACGCACTCCTGGCCGGCGGTCAAATGGGGAAGCGCTCGACGTCGGACAGGACGCCGAGCGCTCGGTAGAGCCCAGAACCGCGAGAAGTGGGGACGCGGCGGCCTAGTCCTCGAGCTCGCAGGCTTGTTCGATCCCTTTGCCTCTGGCACAGGCCTTGGTGAACCAATTCCGTGCCTGGTCCTCGTCTGGAGCAGCAACGTCGCACCAGCGTGCGCGCGCATCGCTCAGGTTCAGGCGCGGAGCACAAGGGTCGTCAACGGCAATGCCCTCAGGGGACTTCGGGCGGGATAGGATCTGCCCCAGCTCGAGGCAGGCTGCCAGCCCTTCGGTGTTGCCGGCTGCGGCGTCGCAAGTCTGCTCAAGATACTTGCGGTACCACTTATAAGCCTGGCTTCGTAGGTACTGATGCTCCCTCCGTGCATCACCCTCCAAGCTATCCATTTGGGCCTTGGATAACAGGGGAGACTCGGTGGCAAAGGCCTGCGACAACCGCAGACATGCCTTGGGGTCTTTGTTGAGCTCGCATTGGAAGTAGCAGGCTTGGCGGTCGTCGGATTCGAAGCAGGCGGCTGTGTCGGCCCGCAGAGCCTCACGTCGTTGGTCGTACTCGGAACCTCGCTGAAAGACGAAGAAGCCGGCGATGCCCGAGACCGCCAACACGGCGATGATAGCGATCGTCCGTTTTGGCTCCGCAAGGACGAAGCGCTTCTTTCCGTCGTTCGCCGGGTCGCCTTCGGCGTGGATGAATGGAGCGGTCAGCGTGGCAATGAGGGAGGGCGCGGCCGCTGCCAGAACCGTCCAGAAGAAGGCTCTGTACCCGACAGCTTCGACGATCCAGCCGCTGATCAGGCCAGTCGCGGTCATGCAGAGGCCCATGAGCCCGGTGGCGAAGGCGTAATGCGCCGTCTTGTACGGGCCCGGTGCTATCTGCTGCATCATGTAGAGCATGTGCCCCACTGCACCGAATCCCCAGCCAAACTTCTCGATGAAGACGAGTGTGCCGACGAGGTAGAGCCCGCCCATGTCCGTGTTGCTCGGCATTGCGACGCCGAGATACAGGAAGGTCAGGTTGGGCACATTGAGACTAAGCGCGAGGACGAACAGCACCCCGAGGAGGCCGCTCTTCGATCGCGCGACGAAGAGCCCGCCCAGCAGTGACCCGAGAATGAAGGCAGCAGTGCCGACGCCGCCGTTAAGGATGCCGAGTTGCTCGTTGTTGAGCCCGAGACCGCCAGCGAGGCGGGAGTCGATGAGAAATGCGGGGCCAATCTTGTCGAGTAGGCCAAGACCGAAGCGGTACAAGAACGCAAAAGCGACCATCGCCAAAATGGCGCGCTTCTGGAAGAACGAGACGAATGCGACGCCGAACGTCTTCATGGCCTCGGCAGCGCTCTCCGGGGCGTCGGCGGCTTTTGCCCCGGCGGGCAGCGTCTTCATGTGGACGAACGAGGCAACGAGCAGGAGGGCCGCCAAAGCCACGAAGACCATGAGCCACGCCCAAGCGTAGCTCATGGTTTCGTGGAGCTTCCCCGTGATCCATACGAAGAGCCCGGTCGCCACGATCGGTCCAATGCTCCAGCACATGCTCTGGAAGCCCGTGTAGCGTGCCTGCTCTTTCGCCGGCAGAGTGGTCACGTACACGCCGTCCGAGCCAATATCCATGGTAGCCCCGACGAGACCGGCGAGCATGAGCAGCCCGAGGACGGGGGCGACGAACGTCTGATTCGGGAGAGGCAACGCGAAAGCGGTAGCTGCCAGCGTGGCCGAGAGCACGAGTTGGCAGGCCACCACCCAGAACTTCTTCGTCTTGTAGAGCTCGAGCAGTGGGGCCCAAAGCGGTTTGAACACGTAAGGCAGGCCCAGCAAGCTGGAATAGCTCGCGGCCTGGGCTACGCTGAGCCCGAGATTGAGGAACATGATGTTACTCATCGTGGTCACCGTCACCCAGACGGTGCCCATGACGAAGTAGCTACTCGGCACCCACAGGAGTGGATGCCTGTAAGGACGTTCGTTGGAGGTCATGGCGCCGCGAAGTGTAATCGAAAGGCTCACGCAGAGGTGACAAACTGGAGAGCTGCTCGAGCAGCGGCGACCTCGCTAGGCGGGCTTGGGCCTGCCCCTGCGCCATGCCAGGCGCTGCCGAATTCGCACCGATGCGCTTCGCAGCGATCGTTGGGTCGGTCGCTTCCGGTGGTGGCGGAATCGTGGGTGCGGGGCTAACGGGCCGGTTCCTGCGGTCCCCGTGCCCGCCGTTCAAAAAAGCTGTCGCTGACCGGGGCGATCAGGCGCTCGCTCGCCGGTTCCTTCGTCGATGGCATCGGCAGTGGACGCCGGGCACTCTGCTGCTTCGATGAACGTGTCGAGCTCGGCCGGTAGGGTGCTGCGGCGTCCGCTGACAACTACCTCTTCCATGCCGTCGGAGGTGATGCGTCGGGTCAACCGGTAGGTGGTATTGCCCTCGGCTTGTGCAACCTCGGGCGCTGCAATGAGCAGTTGTAGGTCAAGGTTCCGGCAGAGCTCGAAGAGCACGGCGAGGTTGTCATGACTGAGCCGGTTCGCTTCGTCCAAGAAGAGGAAGCGCAGACTCTGGCGCCGCTGCTTCGCGCGGAGCAGGTTGGCGTCGCGTTCCCATTCGGTCAGGATTACCATCATCAGTGCCGCACCCACTCCAATGGCCTCGCCGGTGGAGAGTCGGGTCGGGTTGGCGGGCTCCCAGTCGTCGCTGGTTCGGCGTTGGATCTCTACTGAGAGTTCGATGTACTCCCGGTAGTCGAGCAGCCGCTGACCACCGCCACGTCCGGCGGCGTAGCGTTTGAAGATCTCCTCGAGCGCCTCTTCGATCGGCATCGTCGGCTGGAACAGGAGCTCTTGGGCGGCTCCCTCATGGAGTGCCCGCAGCACCTGCTCCATCTTCTCGACGCGCTTCATCCGGGCACGGATTCCGCGAATGCTCCCGAAGCTGATGCCCTCGAGATACTGGTTGAGGCGGCGTACCTGGCCGGAGGCGCGGCGGATCTGGACTTCGATCCCTCGGCCTACGTCTTCCGAAGCGCCACCCAGATCGGTTTCCTGACGGGCCAGGCGCCTTTCTAGGTGCTCGAGATCGTCGCGTAGGCGCTCGAGGGCATCACGCGGATCGGAGACGTCGGCGACCTGAGCGGGCAGGCGCCTGAGCAAGAACTCTCGGACCTCTATCCATGCATTCAGAAAGTGTATGCCACCTTCGGTGGCAACGGCGGGATCGTTTGGCAGCTGTCCTCGGAGACGCTGGGCCAAATCGAGCCCGCCACGAGCTGCCTCGAGGCGATCGATCAGCAAATCGGCCTTGCTGCGTGCCTCGGGCCAGTAGTCGTGACTATGACGTAGTCTCGGGAGGGGAGCAGGATCTGCAGGCCCGTCGGAGGACCGCTCGGCGTGCGCGGGAGCCTGCACGTCCGCCGTCCGCAAGCTAGCGCCAGCGCTCGTTTCGAGGGCATCCTGGAAGCTTTTCCAAGCCTCCAATGCTGGCTTGGACCGCTGTTCCGCCTGCTCGAGGAGCACCCGACAGTTCTCTGCGACCCCCTCTGATTGCGTCGCTCGCTCATTGGCGATTGCCACGTCGGCAGCCAGGCCGCGTTCCTCCTCCATGAGAATCGCCAGCGTCTGTTCGTGACGGGCTAGTTCCACGTTCGCCTCGACGAGCGCCTCGTCGGAGTGGTGGGCCGCGCCCTCTGACTCGAGCTCGAGGCGGGTCCTCTCCACCAATGCTTGCACGGCGGAGGCGGCGGCGTCCGCCTGCTGCCATTCGGCGGTCGCGTTCTCCCACGCCTGCTCGGCGATAGTCACTGCTTCGTCGGCTTTCAGCAGCAGCTCTCGCGTACGGTCGTGTTGGGCTCGCAGCTCGGGCACGAGCTCGCTCCGCTCGCGCAGTATTCTTTCGGCGTCGCCCCAGGCGAAGGCTTGGCGGTTGCTGCGAACCGCTTCGAGTGCTTCGCTCAGGCGGTAGCAACGGTCGCGCGCCGCATCGATCCGCTCGCGGTCTCGGGTCCATGCATCCATCTCGCTCGGATCCGGCGGCGGATACCGGAGACAGTCTGCCAGTGCCCGGAGGACACTTCGAGGACCCGCTACGACGGCAAGTCTCTCCTGGGCTGCGGTGGCTTCTTCGAGACGCCGAGCGAGCCGCGCCGCCTCCGCGACGTGATCGGCGTCGCCCAGGCTCTCCGCGTCGCGCGCGATGGCCCGCAAGACCGCGAGCCGAGCGCGTTCGGTGGCTGCCAGCTCTCGCCTCTCATGGACGGTCTGGCCGTGTTGCCGCTCCGCTTCGATGGCAGCTTGCAACCGCTCGTGCGCGGCCCCGACGAGCGGGCGTGGGTCTCCTGCGAGCCAGGGGTCGCAAAGGTTGAGGAGGCAGCGCGCCGCGCGGAGGCTCGCCTCGGTGGTGCGCAGGCTCCGCGATGCCTGTTCCACCGACGCCGCGAGCTCTTCGACGCTTCCTCGAAGCTGGACAATGTTGCGCTCTCGCGCGGCCCGGCCGAGCCGAGGCCGCTCGGGAACGCGGGTCAAGCGCAGGTGGCCTGGGCCACGCACCACCAGCCGGCCACTGTGCGCAGGTGGAGTCGCACTGTCGGCGACGGGTAGCTCTGCGTCCGCTGCAAGGAGCCAGATTGTCGCTTCGCCATGGGTCCGATCGCGCATTCGTTGAGCCGCTGCGACGGGGTCATCCACCACGATTGCTTCGGCGAGCGGACCCAACCGAGCTTCCATGATTCCCGCCTCGTCGACGTCGAGATCCTCGAATCGGCTCGCCAGGAGCTCGCCCTCGACCTCGTCCGCTGCGGAACGTATCTCGTGAGGGATGGTGCCGAGCCCGTTCTCGTGCTCGCGCGCCTGTTCCTTGACCCGCTCGAGCTCGAGCTCGGACGCTCTGCGTTTTGCCCGCAGGTCATCGAGGCCCGCCTCGAGTCGTGTGACGAGCTCGGTGACGCCGGCACAACTCTTCTCGAAAGGTCCGGCGTGCCTGCTCAAATGCTGCTCGGCCGCCGCGATCGCGCTCCAGCTTTCCGCGCGCCTCGAGAGCTCCCCGAGTTCGCGCCGCGAGTGCTCTTGTTCCTGCTGAGCGAGGGCGATGCTCTCGATTGCCTCGCGGTGCTCTTTCTCCCAGCGCATCAATCGCTGCTCCGCCTCCTGCTGCGCCTCCTGAATGGCTCGGCTGAGCGTAGGGGCGGCAGCGTCGATCCCGAGTGCCTTCGTCTGGGCCAGGAGCCCATGTTGACGCTCCACCTGAGCATCCCGACGGAGCTTCTCGGAGGCGAGCTCGCGCGTCCGCTGGCTGA
Source organism: Pseudomonadota bacterium (assembly GCA_023398955.1). Taxonomy (GTDB): domain Bacteria; phylum Myxococcota_A; class Polyangia; order Polyangiales; family Polyangiaceae; genus JAEWRL01. The sequence goes on along the minus strand of JAEWRL010000012.1, from coordinate 109,899 downwards.
GTGTCTCGAGCTCGTTCAGGTCAGCCAGGATGTGGCGTGCACGGTCGTGGTCGCGCTCTGGATCCCGCGCACCATCTCCGTCGAGACCTCCCAGTGCTTGCAGGGCCGCCGAAGCTTGCTCGTAGTCGGATCGGCGGCGCCCGAGAAGCTGGCCCTCGCGGTCGCGTCGTGCCCGCTCCGCGTCGATGCTCTCTAGCTCGTTTTGGACGCGCTGGGCGGCGTCCGCAAGTGTATGCTCGTCCAGGCCGGGATCGTCCAGCGCCTCGCGAGCCTGCTGGAGCTTCTGGTGGACGAGTCGATGTGCGTGTGCTTGGCGGTGCAGCTCGTCGAGGCCCGTCTGTAGATCGGCAAGGCCCTCCGCCGTTTGCCTGAACGCCTCTTGGGTGCCCTCGCGCTCGCGCTTCGCCGCAGCACGAGTTGCCGACGCCTTGGCCTGGCGGAGCCGAGACTCGTCTGCGAGTCTCCTCAGCTCCGAGGCTTCGCGTAGCTGCTCACGGAGGCGTGCGGCAGCTTCTCGGGCACGAAGGATACGCGCTTTGACGAGCCCCGCCCTTTCGACCTGGGTCCGCGCTGCCGCTAGTCGCTCGGTGATGGTCTGCTGGCGTGCTTCGGCCTGCTCAGCGGTGGTGCGGAGGGCACTCACCCGATCCTGACTCGACTCGAGTTCTCGGCGCGCGTGGTCCACGCCGACGAGCGCCTCGTTTGCCTCGGCCCGTGTGGCAGCCTGAGCGGCTGCCGCCATACGTTGAGCGGCATCGTGAATGCCACTGAGCTCGTGCTCGAGCTGGCGGGCCTCGCTTACCTCCAGACGTGTGCGTCGGCAAGTGCTGAGGTTCGCTCGCATTCGGCCCAGCGCATCCCCGAGGCCGACCTCCTCCTTCAGTACGAACGAGCGAAGCTCCGAGGTGAGAGCTCGGGAGATGCCACCGGTCATGCTGGTGCGAAGCATCTCGTTGAACTTGTTGCGGTCTTCGTCGCTGACGAGCCGCATCGGGGAGCACCCCAGTTCGAAGAGCGTCGTAAAGTACTCTTTCAAGCTCTTGAAGACCTTGAGTTCGGCGCCCGCCGTCCGCGCGGCGTCGCGGACCTCGTCGAGAGTGGGCACTTCGTCGTGGTCACCGCACCGTCGCAGCAGTACTTCCGATAGACGAACGCCGGACCTGAGGGGACTGATGAGAAAGGTGATTGCTTCGAGGCTGGGTTCACTCTTGCGCTCGAGCATGACGCCAATCGCAAGGCGCTCACTCGTGGGCAGGTCGACCTGGAGCACGCTGTATGAGGGCCGCCCAACCTCCCCTAAACGGCCCCAAATGCCGCGGTCACCTCCCGTGGCGCCCGTCTCGCCCACGTTGGTGAACCGCAGGCGGCTGAGGTCGGGCAGCAGCACCAGGTAGGCAGCGATCATCACCGTCGTCTTGCCCGCACCGTTGGCGCCCTCCAGGGCCGTAACGTGCGGATCGAGCACGTAGCGCTCGAAGAACACTCCCTTCCAATTGACGAGGATGAGCGCGGAAGCCTTGGCGCGCGTCACCCGGACCTGTCCCCTGCCGTCCCGGGTTCGTCAAAGAGGTTGTCGCAGGCGTCCAGGTCCGGCGGCGCCGAGTTCGACGAATCGTGCGGCGTCTCATCGCGCTGATCCGGAGTTTCGTGAGCCTGTGTGCCCGCAGGCACCGGCAGCTCTGCGCCGTCAGACGGGGTATGTATCTCCGCGCCTGACTCCCCCGCATCGTCGTCCTCCCCTTCCCCGGCGCCAAGAGTGAGCTCACCTTTAGCGACGAGCTCTTCGAGGGCCTTCTCCAGAGAGCCCCCGGCGCGGGCGGGTTCGGCGAAACGCAGCAGGGGTGTGCGAAGGCGCAGGCGGTTGCCGTCGAGCGGCTGTATGAACCCCATCGTCGCGAGCCGACGCAACGCTTCTGCGACCCGGGTTCGGACGGTCTCCTCCGCGACGCGCTCGTCCAAGCGGCGCTTCTTGGGGTTGAGAGCCTTCACGAGAGTGGTGGGACCCATGACTCGCGAAAGATGCGCCACGACGTCCTCTCGGGAAACCACGCCCCCGCTCTCGACCGTGCAAGGATCGAGGAGGAGAAGGGCCAAGCCTTGGCCCACCAGCATTTCCGGCACCGAGAGCTGCCGCTTTCCAAGCTTGTCCCCGGTGGGGAGCAGGTAGAAGTACCCGTCCGTCTTGTGGACGAGCTCGCAGCCATAGCGACGGTAAAACGCCTCGAGCTCGGGCTGGGCGTCGACGAGCAACGCGTACCAGCCACCTTCGTCCCGATCGATGTGACGCCCCCGGCGCAGAGCCAAGTCGAGCTCCGGAAAGCTCTCATCCAGCACTACGTCGCCGATGCTGGCAAAGCGTCCCCCTTCCATCAGATGGTCCTCGCCGGAAAGCGTGGGGCGACTGGCTCGTCCTCGATCCCGTGGCGAGTGGGGACGAGCTGGTCGTAGTCTGGAGGAGCCGGGACGCGAAGAGGGTTCCCGAGCCACGCGATCACATACCGGCGTGATGAAACGTTGAGCGGAAGAGCTTGCATTCGGAGTACGGCGAGCGCTTTGGTGCAGGCGCGTGAAGGCTTGTTGGCGATACCGCCGAAGCTTGGGCCCCTTCCTCTACACCAATGCGCCGAAGCGTCCATGAGCCCAGTGGCCGATTGTGGCCCCAGAGCTGCATTCGTGGGCGGAGCTCTGGCGTGGGCCCGCTGGACCTGAACAGGTGCTCTTGATCGCGGGCTTCAGGCAGACTCACCGGTTGCGAGCCGCCACTGCTCGATGCAGAGCTTGTCGTCGATGACGACCCAGGGCCGGTGGGTCGTTGCCAACGGTCGGGCCAGCTTGGCTGCGATCTGGGCAACACGGCCAGCAAGGAGGAAGCGCTCGTGTTCCGGGGCCTGGCTGGTGACGGCCGCCGTCAATCCGGCGAGGTCCAAGTTGCCTCGTTCGAGCTCCTCCCGCACGCGAGCCTCGATGAGCGAGAACGGGTCTTCTGTCGCCTCGGTGGTGAGCTCTGGTTCCGTATCACGGCGCGGACGACGCACGGCAGGTCCTGGTCCCGTCAGCTTGGTTTCGCGCAGGATTCGCATGGGCTCGCTGCTCGCCGTGGTCAGCGAGAATTTGCAGCTGTGGTTCCCGCACAACTGCTCCCTCAAACGCTGGGTCAAGGCGCGCGTCGGGTCGAGGCGGACCACGTCCCGGAGATAGCGGTGCACGTATTCATAGTACTCGGACCACGCCTGCTGGCGGGCAGCCCCCCATGCCATAATCCGATCGATCTGATCGATGATGCGGCTCGCCGCGGCTTCGGCTTCTGCTTGGCCCGCGACCACCGCGCGTTCGAGAATGTCTTGGAGCCGGGAGTGTAACTCCGGGCCTTCTCGGAGCAGGACCGAGTTCAGCTCGCGCAGAGTCATCGCGGTAGCGTCCAATAGGCTCTGGCACTGGCCAATGGCACCGAACCAGTCGGCTTCCAGCAAGCTGCCGATGCGACGTTGAAACTCCTCCTGCTGATGATCCAGCCCTCGTTGCCGCCTCTCGATGCCCGCCGTCAGATCGGCGATGGTCACCCGCAGGGGGGCGAGGACGCGTTCGGCCCACTCACCTGGCGTGTTGGCCTGATCGGCGGCGGCGAGCACCTGGCTCAGGTTTGCCCGCAGCGCATGAGCGAGGAGGGTGAGACTCTCACGAGTGAGACAGTCCTCCTCAAGGTAGAACTCGACGATGCTGGCGCCGAGTCGCGAAAGGGCGAATTCTCCCGCACGCACGACGCCCGCGCCGTCCACTCTCGCGAGCAGACGCTGGTCGCGGAGGCGACGAATGGCATGGGTGGAGCGTGCTCGCACATTCTCCGTTCCGGGTTCCAGTAGCTCACACACTTGTTCGAAGACGTCGGTGAGCCTTTCTTCGTCGAAGCTGGCGAGCTGCGCGCCCTCTGCGCGGAGATACAGTGCCGCGGCAAAACAGAGATCGAGCGAAGAGAGATCCAGGGCGACACGCTGGCGCGAGAGCGTCAGGAGTATGCGGTCCGGATCTTGGTGACGAACGGTCAAAGGGCGATCCTCGAAGGGGTGCGAGCCAGTGGGTTCAAAGGCGGAAGCCGCGTCTTCGCAGCTGTCGGATGAGGGTCTGTCGGTACTCGATCACGCGCCAGGTCCCCTTTCCCGGTACGCAGTATCTCTTCTTGCGCGGGTTGTTGCGCCCCTGATAGCTGGCAAGCCAGCGGTGGAATACCGCGCTGCCGGTCTTCTGTCGGCAGTACTGTCGATTCTGTGTGATGAGCTGGGCCATCATTTTGACGTTGAACGATGGATCGAGGAGCCTCTTTTTGAACCGGCGACACGCGGCGCTCGGGTTGGTGACGGGGCTCCGATCCGACCTGCAGGCGTCCAAGTAGCGCGCTCGTATCTGAGCCAAGCCGTAGTCCTCGCCATTTTCAGAAACGGCGCTGGAGTCGAAGCTGCTCTCGTGAAAGATGATAGATACGCCGGTGAGCGGATCGAAGTCGTGTTCGGCAGCCTGTTCCTGGAGCGCCTCCGCGATGATGCGCGCCTCTCCCTCTGCGACGTTTGGCTGGCTAAGTTGGATCGCCGCCAAGATGACGGGAACGGCTCGAAACACAGCCGCTAGTCTGCCCGTGGTGGGCACCGTTGCAAGTCGGTGATCGGGCCGATGCGCCGCGAGGGTGTCGTCCGGCGATGAGGGGAGCGCGCCTACTTGCCAGCCGCTAGGCCGCGGCAGAGGAGTCCGGGGCGACCGCTGCCCCCATTCGGTGGCGTTCGCGACGCCAATCCGCGACAACGAGGATCAACGCGGCGAGCAGTAGGACAGAGACAGCGCGAGCGGTCCACTTCAAGGCAAGCAGCTGGAACCCCGCTGGAGCGTGCATCGCATCCCTGCTCGGGGAGGGATCGAACGCCAGGACCAGGGCGGCCCACAGGGCACCGACGAGGGCTACTCCGGTCGTTTGGCCCAGCGTGCGTGTGAGCGACAGCAGGCCAGACGCCACGCCCAGGCGGTCACGCGGCACGGCTCCCATGATCGCGCTGTTGTTGGGGGACTGAAAGATCCCCATGCCTAGGCCGAGCCAAGCAACCCTAGCGACGTAGCTGGCACCCGAGGTGTTCAGCTCCAGGCCCGATATCAGAGTGTACGCGAAGATCAGAAATAGTAGCCCAAGCGCTGCGAGAGGCCGCGTTCCGACGCGGTCCGAGAGCCACCCGGAGAGCGGTGCGCTCAATCCCATCATGAGGGGAGCAGTGACCAGGAGCAGACCAGCTTCTTCCGGAGATCTCCCCTGCACGTCTTGCAGGAAGAATGGCAGGAGCAGCACCAATCCAGAGCTCGCCACGAAGACGATGGCACCGCTGGTGACGTTGACCGCAAGGTGTGCGCTGGCGAACATCCGCAGATCGACGAGCGGATGGGGATTCGAGAGCTCGGTGCGGACGAACAGGCATAGCCCGAGCGCCGCTACCACTGCGAGCCCCACGATGGGCATGGACATCCAGGAGGTGCGAGGCCCGAGCGTGACCGCCAGCAGGAACGACAGCAGGGTCACTACGAGAAGCAGACCACCGCGCACGTCAAATGGTTGTCGGGCTGGCAACGCGCGGATCGGGATAACCCGCAACGCCAGCAACGTCCCGAGCACACCCAAGGGTACGTTCACGAAAAAGATCGCTTGCCAGGAGAAGTTGCCGAGGATCAGTCCACCCAGTGTCGGTCCAGACACCAGGCCGAGAGAGACCATCAATCCGACGAGTCCCATGCTTCGCCCGCGCTCCTTGGGGGGAAATGCTTCTGTCACGATGGCAGCTCCCAGCGCCATGAGAAGCGAAGCTCCCACTGCCTGCAAGACGCGAGCGGCAACGAGCCATACGACATGGGGTGCCAGTGCGCAGGACAGCGAACCCAGCGTGAAGATCGCGAATCCAGCGGCGTAAAGGAGCCTCTTGCCGCGGACGTCCGCTAGTCTTCCCGCCGTCATCATCAGGGCGACGAGCGTCATGAGATACGAGAGCACGACCCACTGCACGGCGGCAAACGAAGCGTGAAGCTCTCTTGCAAGCGTCGGCAGAGCGACGTTGACGATGCTGCCGTCGAGGGTCGACAAGAAAACTCCGACAGCAACCGTGGTCATCACCAACCACTTATTCTTGGGCTGTTCCTGCGCTGCGAGGGCCTGCACGGGACAGGGCATGGCGCAGCCCGATCGTTCGTGCCAGGCGGAGTGGAGCTGGCAGTTACTCGGTGCCGGGGACTCTGGACGACCGTGCCCAGGGAGGGAGGGCCTCGAGTATCCACAGGCTGTGGAAAGGCTCGGGATATCGGGGTCTTAACGTTCGCGCTGCCACTCGACGCGACGGGTTGACGCGGAACCTTGACACACACGGAGCCAACTCCGGCTCACCCCGCCGCACGGACATCCTGCTACACAGGATCCTGTGTAGGCGTCGGCTCAACGCTGGTTTGGTAAGACTATGTCCTAGCTGCAGGATTCTGGAGGTGCACTGGGCAGGTGCGCAGTGGTATTGGTTGCCCCGTGGCTTTTGATGCATTCTCGGGCGCCCAGCGGGCAAACGCGCCAGCGCCGCTCCAATCGGTATTGCCGCTTTCCTCGAACTGCGAGCCGTGGCATCGGACCGGAAAGGTGGTTTCCTCTGAGCTGCCGACACGACGGTCGGTCCATTCTGGCCCAGGTTTTGGGCTGTTCGGCCAAGACGCCGTCGATTGGTTGCGCGCCCTGCCAGATGAAAGCGCCGACCTCGTCATCACTGACCCGGCCTACGAATCGCTCGAGAGGCACCGAGCTGTGGGGACGACCACACGCCTGAAGGTCAGCAAGGCCTCGAGCAACGCCTGGTTCACCATCTTCCCCAACTCCCGCTTTCCAGAGCTGCTTGGCGAGGTTTATCGCGTTCTTCGTCGCCACAGGCACTTTTATCTATTCTGTGATGCTGAGACCATGTTCGTGGTCAAGCCCCTCGCCGAGGCGGCCGGGTTCCGCTTCTGGAAACCGCTCGTTTGGGACAAGCAGCGGATCGGGATGGGGTACCACTACCGTGCTCGCTATGAGTTCGTTCTGTTCTTCGAGAAGGGTAAGCGCAAACTCAACGACCTCGGCATCAGCGACATCATCACCGTGCCCCGCGTCACCAGGGGGTATCCGGCGGAAAAACCGGTCGCGGTTTCCAGGGTTCTGATCGCCCAGAGCACTCGACCTGGGGAGCTCGTCGTGGATCCCTTCATGGGCTCGGGCTCGGTTGGCGCCGCGGCCGTGGAGCTGCGGCGTCAGTTCCTCGGGAACGACCTGTGCGCCGAAGCCGTCGAGATTGCGGCCAACCGCCTAAGTGAGGTGGTGCCAGATGCCGATTGACCCTCCGAGGTCCGTCTGCTCCACCATGGAACGTGCGATGACTGGGAACGAGTACCGCCGCCTGATAGGGCGCTACGTGGTCAGCGCCTATTCTGACAGGGGGGTGGCCGTCTACGAGGAGGTGAGCATTGGGACGTCCATCATCGGGAAGCGGCGCCGTGTCGATCTCGTGGTACTGGACTCCGAGCGCCGCCATGCGCTGGCACTGGAGTGCAAGTATCAAGACTCGTCGGGAACGGCAGACGAGAAAATCCCGTACGCTCTGCGTGACCTCGATGCTCTGCGGATGCCTTCCGCCATGGTGTATGCTGGGCGGGGTTTCTCCGAAGGCGTGCTCCACCTCCTGCAAAGCGCCGAGCAAGCGGCCTATTGTCTGCCGGGTGAGGCGCTGCTACCCGTGTGCCGGCGCAACAACGACGCTATCGATTCCGGGACGTGGCAGCTCGATCACATTCTCGCCCTGCACTTCGGGTGGTGGGACGTCATTCTCGCGGGTAGGACACCGCTGAGCCTCGAGCGCTAACTTGCTTGTCCTCCGTGTGGCTGGTGCTCGCCGAAGCAGACGGCGACAGGTAGGCTGGCGTACCGGACCGCCGCTCTGTTTCGCGTCTGTCCGTCTGTTCAGGTTGCCGCCAGCGCTGTGTCACGCTAGCTTCACGCCCCGCTCGCGGAGCGGAACAGGAGCCTATGGCGCGCGTTACCGTCGAAGACTGTCTTGAGAAAGAAGAGAATCGTTTCGCCCTCGTCGTGCTGGCAGCACAGCGAACCCGTACCCTCATGCGAGGTGAGCCAGCGCTGGTCAAGGGTAAGAACAAGCCGGCCGTGATGAGTCTTCGCGAGATCGCTCAAGGCAAGGTTCGGTACCACCGAGATACCTCCGAGGCGATTCAGGAGTACATCGACGAGTTGAGCGTCGGACGGCACTGAAGGATCGTTCGTGGCATCGCGCCGGCGGGCAGCCGCGGCGTCGAGAGGGCGGGCGGCTGCAACCCAAGTCCTGAGCATCGAGACGTTGGGATGCGCCGGGGACTACGGGGCACTCGCCCACTACGCGGACCCGCGATACTACGACAGGACCTACGCACGCCGGGAGTTCGACGTGCGTTACTATCTCGAGCTCGCGCAGAAGCATGGCGGCCGGGTGCTCGAGTACGGGGCGGGGAGTGGGCGGATCACGATCCCCTTGGCCCGAGCTGGGCAGGAGATCGTTGCGGTCGACCTATCGGGGCCGATGCTGGCCGCGCTCGAAGCCAAGCTAGCCCGGGAGGATCGCGCGGTGAGGCGGCGCGTGAGGCTGGTGCACGGCAGCATGTGCAGACAGCGGTTTCGTAGCACTTTCGATCTGGTTCTCGCGCCCTTCAATACGGTCCTGCACCTCTACACCCAAGAAGAAATGGGCGCGTTCTTGAGGCGCGTCGCGGCGCACCTTGGGCCCCGAGGTTTGTTCGCGTTCGACTACTCCGTGCCGCGCCCCGGTGACCTGGACCGGGATCCGGAGCGGCCCTACCCCGCCGCCTCCTTCCGCGACCCCGAAACTGGCATCAAGGTGCGCTATCGCGAGCGCTTCGAGTACGATCCGCTGCGCCAGCTGCTTGTGATCTGGATGGAGTTTCTTCCGGAAACGGGGACGCCGTGGGTCGTGCCCCTGACCCACCGTCAGTACTTTCCGTGCGAGATGCGAAGCCTGCTCGCGTTCGGGGGTTTCAAGGTTCTCAGAGAGACCGCAGATTTCGCCGGCCGGGAACCCGACGGCAGCGCCGATTCACTCGTGCTGGAGTGCAGCTGTCGCCGCGCTAAGGGCCGTCTCTGAGCTTGCGCGCCGCGGGGGGCAGGCTTAGCTTGCTCGGTCGACCATGGGTGATCTTTATCAGGTACTGGGTGTCTCGCGCGGCGCGAGCCAAGACGAGATCAAGCGGGCCTACCGGAAGCTCGCTGCTCAGCTACACCCTGACAGGAATCCAAATGACGCACGGGCCGAGCAGCGCTTCAAGGACATCAACCGTGCCCACCAGGTCTTGGGGGACGCGAAGAAGCGGGCGCTGTACGACGAGTTCGGAGAGGCGTCGCTCCGCGAAGGCTTCGACCCCGAGGTGATGCGTGCCTACGGGACGAACGCTGCCGGTCGTGGTGGCTTCGGTGGGTTCGGATTTGGGGGCAACGCTGGCGGGAGCGGCGAGGCATTCGGGTTTGGCGACCTCTTCGGCGAGCTCTTTCGCGGAGCCGGCTCGCCTCGGCGCGGTGGCCGCCGGGTCGGAGCGAAGGGTGCGGATATCAACAGTGAAGTGGAGCTGGACTTCGCCTCTGCGCTGCGTGGTGCGGAGCTCAAGCTAGAAGTGAACGGCGGACGCGCGCCCGTGACCGTCCGAGTTCCGCCGGGTGCTGGCGATGGAGACAAAGTGCGTGTTGCAGGACAGGGCGCACCGAGTCCGCTGGGCGGCCCCGCTGGCGACCTCGTCCTTACCGTCAGGGTTCGACCTCATCCCCACTTCAAGCGAGAAGGTTTGGACCTCACCCTCGATCTGCCGATCACGGTCGGGGAGGCCTACGCTGGCGCGAAAGTGCGTGTTCCGACGCCTCACGGCGACGTAACATTGACGGTTCCCAAGGGGACACAGAGTGGACAGCGACTGCGACTCAAGGGTAAAGGCGTGAAGCGAAAGAACGATGTCGGGGATCTCTACGTGTGCTTTCTCGTGAAGCTGCCGGCAGTCGATTCTGACGCGATCAGAGGAGCCATCGACACGCTCGAATCGGCGATGCCCGGTGATGTCCGGCGCGACGTGACATTCTGACGCTTCGATATCACGGCAAGCCGGGACCGCTGGAGCGCTACGTGCTGATCCCACGCCCACCGCGCCGGGAGTGGCGGTGTCAAAGGCTTTCGTCGCGCGGTACGCTGTGGATCGCTGGTTCGGCGGGGACGATACTGGGAGGCCTGACAGTTCCATCATCTGCGTAGTGCTTCAGCTCGGTGGCGACCCGTCGGAGGAGCGTCTGGCGCTCGTGGAAGGGTTGAAATGAGCTCTTGAAGCCAGCGAGGATGATCTTCTTGATGTCCGTGAAGGGGATGCCACGGCGCGTGTGAACCAGGAACAACTCCTTGGAGACCGTCGTGTCCGTGATGAGGCGGTTGTCGGTGTTGACGGTCACCCGGCAGCCGAGGTCGAAATAGAGCTTGAGTGGATGGTCCCCGAGGTCGAGCACGGCCCCTGTTTGCACATTGCTCGAAGGACAGCACTCGAGCGGAATCCGGTGGTCGTCGACATAGTGAAGGAGATCGCCGCTCTCGCGCAGCCGCACACCGTGCCCGATGCGATGTGCGCCGCAAACGTGCAATGCCTGGGCGATTGACTCGGGACCATACGCTTCGCCCGCGTGAATAGTGATGTTGATATTGTTCGTGCGCACCAGCCGAAAGGCGTCCAGATGGTGCTTGGCTGGGTTATCCGCTTCGGCCCCGGCCAGGTCGAAACCCACGACGCCCCTCCCCTTGTAGGCTACGGCGAGCTCTGCCATCCGGTACGAGGAACGTGGCGATATGTTGCGGATTCCGCACAGGATGACGTTTGCGTGAATGCCGTAGGCTTGGCGGGCGCGCCAAAGGCCCTCTAGAACGGCCTCGACGACCGTGGTCAGCTTGAGGCCGCGGCGTGTATGAAGCATTGGCGAGTAGCGCACTTCCATGTACCGGACGTTCTCCGCATGGGCGTCCTCGGCCAGCTCGAACGCCGTCCGCTCCAGGGCCTCAGCCGTTTGCAGCACCTGAAGAGTGATCTCGAAGCCGCGAAGGTACTCGACGAGGCTCCCGAACGTTCTTCCGCAGCCGATGGCCTCGCGGAGCTCGTCTTCCGTCGTGGCAGGCAGCTCGACGTTCTGCTCCGCAGCGAGTTCGAGGATCGTCGACAAGCGCAGGGAACCATCCAGGTGCACGTGGAGATCCGTCTTCGGAAGGCGTTGGAAGACCTCGAAGGGCACTGCGGTGCCGGATCCTTCCCAAGTCGAGAGCGATGCTTCGGCCATCTTGCCAGTATGCCGCTCCAGGCTGCGCTGCGCTATCCCCGCGCCCGCCAGTGTGTCAGAACTTTGGCGCCGTGCACCTCGGCGGGGGCCCTGCCGGCGTGACTCGTCAGGAGCGTGTTGGTCCTCTCAAGCTCAAGATCGGATCGAGCGCCGGCCAGTGAAGACGACGAGGATGACAGTGGTTGCGATGAGCACCAAGTAGGCATAGCCCGGTATGCCGCCCCGCGGCACCTCCTGCGAGGCGGTCTGGATGGCTTCTCGGATCACGTCCTCGGGCTGAGCACCGACGAGCTTCTGCTGCCCGATGAAGACCGTAGGCAGCCCCTCGAACCCTATGTCCTGCAGGATCGCGAACTCGCTGTCGATCCGCTTCTCCGTTGCTGGATCGGTCAGACAGCTCACGAAGAGATCGGTGTCGAGACCCACAATCTCCGCGAGTCGGCGAATGGATGGCCTCGTCAGGTCCTCCGTCTCGAACAACATATCGGCCATTTCGTCCCCCTTCGCCTGTCGTCCGGCGCAGACCGCGGCACGGGCCGCGTCCCGGGCGTGAGGGTGGCTCGGGAGGGGTGCATTCAAGCGAATGACGTTTACCGGACCCGCGTGGTCCCGAAGCACCGATCCCATGCGTGTGTGCAGGATGCGGCAGAATGGACACTGGAAGTCGGCGAACTCGACGATGTTCACCCGCCCCGCCACATAGAACTGACTAATCGCGGTGGGCACGACAGGGCGGGGGCGAATATGGGGCCAGACGAGTGGAGCCGCCACGGCAACCGCACCCAACGCGGCCCATGCCCAAGGGGGAAGTGCTTCGACCGTGCGAACCGCGGGATCTGTGCGGCGGCGCAGTCTTTCGTCCATGATCAGGGCCACTGCCGCCCCCAGCGCGGCGACATCAGTCACCATACAGAGCCAGCAGAACGCCCCAATGGCGAACGCCTGCAGGGCAATGAGTAGTAGAGCGACGGCGGCTCCCGCGAAAACAAGCGGTCCAAGCAGAACCCAGCGGAGGCGAGTGTTGGGAAGGAGGGAGACGGCAAAAACGATGGCGAACGCGATGACACCCAATACGGGAACGGGCACCCGGCCGAGTATCATGGCGTAGCTGCTGTCTCGGACGGCGTCGCAACCAGAACCGGGGGCGCAGAAAGCTCCCGTCGGATTCAGATAGTCGACGGTGAGTGCAGCGCTGGCGGCGAGGCTCACCAGGAGACAGCAGCGGAGAAGGAGCATCCAGAGGTTGGGGCGAGGCCGGCTCGTCGACATGGGATCTCGAGGATTCGCGAGGCGTGTTCGAATGTACTGAGCTAAGACGGTTCGCATCATGGCACAACCACTTCCCTCTCGTGGCGACATCGTGCGGTGTCTCGTCGAGGCAGAGCGAGGCCTCCACGCCCGCGAGATCGCCGCCCGCCTCAGGGTGCGCGAAGCTTCGTATCCGCGGCTCTTGTCCCTTCTCGAACAACTCAGCCTCGATCGCAGTATCCGTCGTCTGGCCGGGTCGCGGTTCAAAGCCCATGCAGCAAGCGCTGTCGGAAGTGGGGAATGGGAGGGAATGCTGACTGTCAACCCACGTGGGTTTGGGTTCGTGAGCGCGGCCGGTTTCGATGACGTTTTCGTGCCCGCCGACGGCATCGGCGGCGCGCTGCATGGGGATAGAGTGGCCGTGAGCGTTGTTGCGCGGACGGCCCGTGGTGTGGAGGGGCGCATCGAGCGGATCGTGGCGCGGCGAAATCCGCGCGTCGCCGGGTTGCTGAGGAAACGGGGACGGAGTGCCTGGCTCGAACCTGACGACGGCCGCTTACGCGGGCCCGTCGTCGTGGCTTCTGGGGCCAGCGCGGGCCGTGATGGTGACGCGGCAGTCGTGCGGATCACGCGGTTTCCCGAGTTTGCCGACGAGAACGCCGAAGGGGAGCTCCTCGCAGTGCTCGGGGTGCCGGGGGATCCCAAAGCGGAAGTCGCGAAGATCCTCGTCCGCGAACAGATCGTCGAGGAGCACCCGGACGAGAGTCTGCGCGAAGCGGAGGCTTTGGCGACACGAATGCAGCCGCCGACCGCTGGAAAACGCGTGGATTTGCGCGCCGTCCCTCTGCCCACCATCGATCCCGAGGATGCTCGGGACCACGACGATGCGGTGTGGGTCGAGCGTCGCGACGGGGGCTATCGTGCCTGGATTGCGATCGCCGACGTGAGCGAATACGTACAGCCGAACACGTCTCTCGATGTGGAGGCTCGCTCGCGCGGTTGTACGCTCTACCTCCCCGACCGCGCGATCCCCATGCTGCCCGCAGCGCTGAGCGCCGATCTCTGCTCCCTCCTTCCCGATCGTGATAGGTTGTGCCTGTGCGTCATAGCGGAGCTGGATAGACGCGGTACGGTCGAGCGTTTCGACGTCGTGGAAGGGGTGATGCGTTCCGCCGCGATGCTCACTTATGGTGGGGTGGCGCGCGCACTCGGGTTCAGCGAGTCAGCGCCCCGGAGCGCTCAGGCCGAGGCCTTTCGAAAGGATCTGAAGGTGCTCGACGAGCTGGCACGCAGGTTGCGGAAGTCTCGTCTGGCGCGGGGCGCCTTGGAGCTGAACGTTCCCGAGCCTCGGGTCGTCCTGGATGAAGGGAGCGGAGCACCGGTCAACATCTACCGGCGCACCCAGGACGCAGGCATCAAGCGTGCATACGAAATGGTGGAAGAGCTCATGCTGCTCGCGAACGAACTCGTGGCCGCGTGGCTCTGCGAGCGCCGCGCCGTCGCCATCTATCGTGTCCACGGCGTCCCCGACGAGGCAAAGCTCGAGAGGCTCGCAGAGGTCGCGGCTCTGATGGGCGCTCCACTGTCTATCGAGGAGTCCGTTACGCCAGAGGCTGTCGCGAAATGGTTGGGCCGAATCGCGGATCACCCCCGACGGGCGGTGCTGGAGATCCTGCTGCTACGCTCGCTAAAGCAGGCAGCCTACGACATCGTGAATATCGGGCACTTCGGGCTGGCTTCCGATAGCTATCTGCACTTCACCTCACCCATTCGCCGATACCCCGATCTCGTCGTGCATCGGACAGTGAAGCACTTGCTGCGAGGCGGCAAGCCGCCCAAAACGACGACACACGTAGAGGAGATGCGTGCGATGGCGACGGCCGGTAGTGCCCGGGAGCGAGCAGCCATCGATGTCGAGCGTGAGGTCGTGGACCTGTATCGGGCACTCTACATGCGGGACAGGGTCGGCGAAGTCTTCGATGGCACGGTGAGCGCGCTGGTCGGCAGCGGTGTGTTCGTGGCTCTCGATGATCCGTTCGTCGATGTGCTGGTCCGGCATGAAGACCTCGGCCCAGACCATTACGAGCTCAGCGAGGATGAGCTGCGCGTCGAAGGGCAACGCACGGGCGATCGAGTGGCACTTGGAGATAGGGTCCGCGTGCGTATCGAGGACGTTGCGGTCCTTAGGCGGGCCGTGCTCGGCCGCCGTATGCTCGGCGACGCGGAGCTCTCTCGAGCTGAAGGAGATGGGCGTCCGCGTGTGGCCAGGCGCCGTGGGGCAGGTGCGGGGGCACGGGCTGCCAAGGCCGGGAACCCGGTGCGCGCGCCTTCCTCGAAAAAGGAAGTCCCTGCCCGCGCGGGTGGCAAGGCGAAGCGCGCTACTGCCTCGGGGCACCCCGCGCGAGCGTCCAAGCCGTCCGCAACCACGGGTCGCGAAGACCGGCGCCGAGGGAGTGCTGGGAAGAAGGGCCGCGGGTCGCGAGGCTGAGCGTTCAGCACACCCGACGCGCGGTCGGGGCACCTCACGGCGCCGGGATGCGATCGACGCCCATGAACGGACGAAGCGCCTCGGGCACGACGACGCTGCCGTCCTTTTGCTGGTATTGCTCGAGTACGGCTACCAGCGTGCGACCGACGGCCAAGCCAGAGCCGTTGAGGGTGTGCACGAGTTGAGGCTTGCCCTGCGCAGTGGCGCGATACCGGATCTTTGCCCGTCGCGCCTGATAATCCCCGAACCAGGAGCAGCTTGAGATCTCGCGGTAGCTGGCCTGACTCGGCAGCCAGACTTCCAAGTCGTAGGTCTTGCGTGCCGAGGCTCCCAGATCTCCAGCACAGAGGGCAACGACCCGATAGTGTAGTCCGAGACGTTGAAGTACGGACTCCGCATGCTCGGTGAGCAGTTCCAGCTGTGCTCGAGCGTTCTCCGGCGTGGCGAAGCGCACTAGCTCCACCTTCCCGAACTGATGTTGCCGGATGAGCCCGCGAACGTCCTTGCCGTAGCTGCCGGCCTCGCTGCGGAAGCATGGTGTATAGGCCGTGTACGCCAGAGGCAGCCGATCGCCGTCGAGGATCTCGTCCGCGTGCAGATTGGTGACTGGAACCTCCGCAGTTGGGATGAGGTAGAGAGGCTCGGAATCCTCCGGGTCTTGCTTGTGGGTCTTGAAGAGATCCGCTTCGAACTTTGGCAGCTGACCCGTGCCGCGCAGTGCGCTCGCCTTGACCAGGTAGGGCGGGGCGACCTCCGTATAGCCGTTCTCGGTGGTGTGGAGTTCCAACATGAAAGCCGCGATCGCACGTTCCAGCTTGGCGGCCAGGCCCCACAGAACCGAGAAGCGCGCCCCCGACAGCTTGGCGGCGCGTTCGAAGTCGAGAACTCCGAGTTTCGCTCCGAGTTCCCAGTGGGGGAGCGGATCGAAATCGAAATCGGGAGCTGTTCCCCAGACCCTCACGACGGTGTTGTCTGCTTCCGTGCTTCCATCGGGCGTGGATTCATCGGGGAGATTCGGGATGCCAAGCAGTTGCTGCTCCAGCTCGGCTGACACTCCGCCCAGCTCGGACTCGGCCGACTTCACCGCGTCGGAGAGCTCTTTCAGCTCTTGCCGCCGCGCGGCGAATGCACTCTTGTCCCCGCCCTTCGCGAGAACGCTCATGCTCTGATTGGCGGCGTTCCGCTGGGCTTGCAGGGCCTCAGTCTTGGCAATCAGCTCCCTGCGCTTGTCAATTAGCTCACGCAGGTCCTTCAGGGCTTCGACGGTGGACGATGACCGGCGCGTGAGGGCTTGGTGAACTTGCTCGAGATGATCAGCGACGAAGCGGGGATCCAGCATGGCGTCTTGAGGCCTCCTTCTGGCAACCCGGCTCTTAGCGTTTCTCGGGCAGTTCGTCGACACCGGACGCACGCGGCGCCTGCGGGGATGAGCGTCAGTTCGCCGAGCGCGCCGTCTGAGCTAAAAGCCCACGACGCCGACGCCAATGCCAAAGTGAGGCCCCGCGTTGCGCTCGCGGTAGTGGCGAAGGAGCACCACGTGGGTCACGAGCGTGCAGGTACGTCGCTTTGCACCCTCGCAGCCCACCCAGCGGCCACCGCTCTTTCGTTCCCCGTCCGGTTCGAAGAAGATCACCTGTCCGTCGGGCATGACGGCCAGCCATGCGAGCGGAGAATCAGGCGGGGCCGCGTTGCTGATCCCGATGCGTCCGAGTAGGCGCGCGTCCGTCCCGGCCACAAAGCCGTCCGGGAGCAGGATCGCGACAGGGTCGTACTCCTCGTCCACGACGCGGCCGGCCCGGTCCACCAGGAAGACTGGATCGCCGTCTTCGAGGACCTGACCATTCGCCAGCAATTCGACTGGCTCCTCGTCGTGGCGCTCCCAGCGTGCGGGTCCGATGGCGAGCGGCGCGCCACCCTCGGCCCAGCGTGGCGGGGGGTTGGGGGTGCAGGCCCCTGCAAAGAGCGTGAAGGCCAGGAGGAGCCGTGTGAAGCTCGACATGGCGGCAACTATAGCGTGAACTCGGCGTCTTTGCTGCGGAGAGCGAGGGGCCTCGCCGGTCTGGGAGCAGTGGACCGTTGCCAGGCAGATTGATGAGTCCTCTTTGGTCCCGGCTCCGCCGCGTCCGACGGGGCTATTCCGGGCAGGGGCGGAGGATCTTCAGGCCGTCCGCTTCCACTTCGCAGAGACGCAGGCTCTCGCCCGAGCTTCGGGGCGGAGCGGCGTGGGCCACCTTGCTGCTTTCAGGGCTCGGGGGAGGTGCGGACGGCGCTGTCCTGGGCGGAGTTTCTTTCGGGGGACCAACGAGGGGGATGTCTACTGTTTGGGAGTGCTGGGCGAGCACTTTTCGTGACCCACGCAGGGTACCCCGGCGCGCCTCGAGAGACAGGGTCCGATCGTGGTCGACGAGTAAACGACATGGAGTCGCGTCACAGATTTGGAAGCCGTCTTTGAAGAGCACAGCCCCGGGTGGCTCCGTACGGACATGCAGCTCGACGCGGGCCGGTAGTGCCTGCGGTGCGTGGTGCACCACGGGCGCCGGTGTGGATCCTGCGGGCTTCGGCTCGTGGTGGAGGCTGGATGGCGTAACGGCAGCGCGGGTCGCTTCCCCCTGGGCGGGCGTCATCGGACGCGCGGTGAGAAAGAAGGCGCCTGCTACCATGGCGCTTGCGATGACGGCGACCGCCGCGCCGCCCAGCGACCGGCGCCGCCAGCGGGAGTCGCGCACCACGCCGTCAGCTGTGGCGACGGAGCGCTTCGATGGCGGAGTACCGTCGATGACGGTCGTCTGGCTGTCGCGCTGGAATAGCTCGAAGTCGTGGGGGTCACGCGCATCTGCTGCCAAGAAATGCGACGCAGTGTCGGTGATGAGGGGCGTGCGTGACGGCACGAACTGAGCGGCATCGACGATTGGAATGGGTGCGCGCTGAGGCAACCCGAGGCTTAGCCCTTCGGGGGTTCCTAGCAGGGCTTGGGCGAGCTCACCCATGGACTGGAATCGTTGGTCCGGGGATTTCGCTAGGGCCATGGAGACGACGGCCTGAAGCTGTGGTGATGCCTCGACGTCAGGATAGACCTCGGCCATCTCGGGGAGCGCCTGGCCGGCATGAGCTTTCAAAAGGCCCATGAATGAGTCCGCCTTGAACGGCACGCTGCCGGAGAACATCTCGTACAAGATGATGCCGACGGCGTAGACATCGGTGCGCAGGTCTGCTGCGGCACCCAGGGCTTGCTCCGGAGACATGTACTCTGGAGTGCCGAAGATCATGCCGGGGCGGGTGAGGCGGCGCTGGCGGGGCCCGGCGTCCGCGGGCGTCTCTGGAGCGCGGAGCTGCGCTATCCCGAAATCGACGATCTTCACCGTCTCGTCGCCGTCGTCTGTGCGGTGGAGAAACACATTCTCGGGCTTCATGTCCCGGTGAATCACGCCGCGGGAGTGGGCGGCGGCGAGAGCGCGACACATTTGGACGCCGATGAATGTTCCACGTCGTGGATCGATGACCCCGAGACTCGCGAGCTCTTCGCCCAGATCATGCCCGCGCAGGAGCTCCATGGCGAGGAAGAAGCTGCCACCCTCGATTTGGCCGAAGTCGAAGACATCGAGCACGTTGGCGTGCTTGATGCGCGACGCGCTGATTGCTTCCTGGCGAAAGCGGCTGACGACATCTGGTTTCGCGGCGCATTCGGGGCGGAGAATCTTGAGTGCGACGCGCTTCTCGATGAGCTCGTGCTCTGCCAGGTACACGAGTCCCATCCCGCCCTCACCGATTGCCTCGATGATCCTGTAGCGGCTAGCGACCAATCTGCCGATGAGAGGGTCCGAGTCTCGAGGCATGCCGACGTCGTTGTCGAGTGCGAGTGATCAACATACCCGTTCTCTGGTCACGTCGCCACCACGGGGGATAGGGAGCTGATGTGGGCCACGGAGGTCGCGCCGGGGTGCTTGTCATGTAGGAGGCGCGCGGTAGTGGGGCCGACGTATGGAGGCGGGAGAGCGGTTCGCCTCGAGGTGAAGCCGCGAGCCTGCCGGTTTGCTCTCCCCCCTCGAGCGGAGCAGCGGCAGCACTCACTGTCGGCAGGAGCCATGCGACGAGACTCTGCTGCGGGACGGGCGGAGAGGGTCCATCCGCTGGGCGCCGCTGCTTAGTCGAGGGGACGCTGGCCTGTCCGAAGGTGCACGGCCACCATGGCTCGGCCGTGGGCTCGCGGTCGGTGAAGCGGCGCCACAAAGCCTGACAGAATGCGCGGTGAGGGCGCGGAGGCGGAGGCAATTTTTGTGTTGGGTACCTCTTTGTTGGCTGTCCGGGCCGGCGATTTGCTAGGCTCTGCGGTCCAATGATTGTCGTGATGGAGCCAGAGGCTTCGGATGCCGCCATCGAGTCAGTGATTGCGTTCCTCGTTGCTGCGGGATTCGATGTTCACCGATCGAGCGGGCAGAGTCGATCGATCCTTGGCGTCGTGGGCGACGTCACCGGAGACGACGTGGCCGTAGTCCGGGAGATCCCTGGTGTGGCCGAAGTCGTGCGAGTGAGCGAGCCGTTCCGGCTGGCGTCTCGACGCTTCCGAAAGGAACCCACGATCGTCGAGGGACCATGGGGAAGCATTGGTGGCGAGCGACCGTGGATCGCCATCGAGCCGGTCGGTTCGGAACAGCGGGTACAAGAAGGCGATGCGGGAGTGCCCGCGTCGGACGTCCCCTACGAGATCGCGGCGGGGCGCCCCTTTGACGCAGCCGTCACGCGGTTGCGGACTGCGCCGGAGGGGCTCGGATCGCTCGTCTGTCTCTCACTCCATCCGCAAATGATGGCGGCCCGGTGGCCCGTCGCGTTCGTCGAGCGCGCGCCCAGCTGGGGCGCCAACAAGTGGATTGGTGCTGCGGAGCGGGTCCTCGAGCGGCGCGAGGGGCAAACAGTGATGTTGGAGGCTGGTGGCGAGTATCCGAACGGCGCGCGGACGCTGGAAATAGCTGCGATAGCTCGTGCCAAGCTGCGCACCCATCTGCCGCTCGTCGTGGACGTGCCTACCATCGCCCAGCGCGCGAAGTATTGCGCTGCCGTGGCTGGAGCCGCCATCGGGGGCGGTGCGGATGGTGTCATTCTGCGTGTGTGGGTGGGGGCAAGGGGCGAGCGTTCGAGAGTCCCGGCGACCCTGAGCTGGCAAGAGGCGGTTGCACTAGCCGAGCGGCTCCGCCAGGTCGGCGCCGCCATCCGGTCATGATCTCGCAGGTCACCATCATCGGACTTGGGTTGATTGGCGGCTCGATTGCGCTGGCCCTTCGCGAGAGGGGCGGTGTGAAGGTCGCTGCTGTCGACGACGCTGCCGTGATAAGCGATCCGCGAGCCGTCGCCATGACGGACGAGCGAGTGGCAGCTCAGGATAGGGTGGCGTTCAGTGGGTTGCTTTCGCGCACGGAGCTCGCGGTTCTGGCGGTGCCGGTCGGGGATATCGCGCGACTCTTGCCAGAAGTGCTGCAAAGCGCCCAAGTAGCGACGGATTGCGGTTCCACCAAAGAACACATCGCTCGCGTTGGTGGGGGGCACGAGCGGGGACGGTTTTTCGTGCCGGGTCACCCCATGGCGGGAAGGCCAGTGGGAGGTCTGGCGAACGCCTCTGCGACCCTTTTTGTCGGCGCGCGCTGGCTCTTGTGCCCACAAGCGTCGGACCCGGGCGCGGTGCAGGTCGTCGAGTCCCTCGTAGCGGCGCTCGGTGGGCTCGCGGTGCACGTCGAACCAGAACACCACGACCGCGGGGTCGCTTTGACGAGCCACGTCCCGCAGCTTTTCGCCAGCGCGCTCGCCGTCTTGGCTACACGCCAACAGGCTTGGGAGGTATCCGGTCCCGGGTTTGCCAGCGCGACCCGTGTCGCCGGTGGCGCCGAGTCGATGTGGCGGGACATTTTGGCGACGAACGCGGGTCATGTGGCGGGTGCTTTGCGAGCTCTGATGCGGGAGCTCGAGGTGGTTGCCAGTGATCTCGAGGGGAGTCCGACCGAGGTCGCATCGGCCCTCCGGCTCTTGGCCGAGGCGCGTCAGGCGCGGGAAGACGCGGCCCCCATGTCCCGTCCCGAGGGCGTTCCAGGGGACCAGTCAGGTCCGACATCGCTTTTAGGTCGCTTTCCCTGAGGCCAGGGGGCTTTCTGCGGGGGTGCCGAAGGCCAGCGGGAGCGACAGGACTGTCTCTGGTCTGTGCCGGTCTGTGCCAAGTGTGCCCTGGGTCGCTCGTACCGGGCGCCGTTCGCTCGCGAAACGCAGGCAGCGATTCATGGCTTAATTCGTGCTAGTCAATCGTGAGGTGGAACTCTCGCGGCGACTTCGTTGGTGTCTGGCTCTGGGCTCGAGCGCCGCGGTTGTGTGCTGCAGTTTAAACCCCCAACCGGATCTGCCCAACAGTGACGACGGGAGTGGCGTGGTGATGGGGGGGGCCAGCGGCGGACCAACAACCGGCAGCGGCGCCTCGGACTCCAGCGAGGGCGGTGGCTGGGCCGCCCCAGGCGGGGCCTTGAACGGTGACCACTCGGGCGGCGCCACCGCGGGTCTGGGGGGAGGCAGCTTCGGAAGTGGTGGACTCAGCGCGGGCACTGGAGGCGGGAACGCGGCATACGGGGGTTCTCCGGGTTCCGGGGGTTCTCCGGGTTCCGGGGGTTGGGAGCCCGGCCATATGGGTGGTGGGCCACCGACGAGCAGCGGCGGCAGCAGCGCGGTCGGCGGCGCCTCAATGGGGTACGGCGGGGCAGCTCCGAGTAGCGGAGGCGGCGCGACGGGCTCTTCGGGCGGCTCCAGTGGCTATCCGGAGCTGGGCGGAGGCAGCGGCGTCGCCGATGGCGAGGGCGGCAACGGCGACCCGGCTGGGTACGCAGGGGCCGCCGGCGCGTCGGACCGTGGCGGTGCTGGCGCTGCCGGTCTCGCGGGAGCAGCGGAAACGGCAGGAGCTGCTGGTTCGTGGGCGTTCTCCGCTGGCGCGTCTGGGGTTCCCTCCGGATGGTAGCAGGACGTGGCGACGCAGCTCCCGGAGAGCGGCGTCAGCGATGGAGGAGGTAGTTGTCCGCGACGTTGGCGAGTAGCTCTGCAATCAGTCCGTCTGCGACGCGCAAACGGCGGCTCAGCTCACGCGCCAGGTTGAGGACGACTAGCGAGTAGGACTTGAGATCGAACCGATAGAGCGAATCGAGATCCGCGGCGGTGATGCGTAACAGGTGGGAAGGCGCAAGCGCTCTCACGGAGGCGGACCGTGGCTGGATGTCGACCAGCCCCATCTCGCCGAACCAATCGCCCGGACCCAAGAGGGCGACTCGAGCATCTGTCCCGCGCTTGCTCTGCTTGAGCACCTCCATTTCACCATCGAGCACGAGAAACATGTCTCGCGCGGGTTCCCCTTCCCGAAACAAGAGTTCGCCCGGCTCCGGCGCGACTACCGAAAGGGTCGAGAGAAGGTGCTCAAGAGCCGTGGGCGGGACTCCGGCGAAGAGGGCGATGTCGTGGAGGGCATCGACCGAGGGAACGACTGAAACTTCCATGAGTCTGCGGAGGGCGTATGGGTGCTGATCGGCTCCTGGGAGAGCATGCAGCGGTCCCGCAAGAAGGGCAACTCTCCAGGGGACGGTGGTTGATGGTCAGCTCCGAGCGCCTGTGGCTGTAGAGCCGGCGTAGGGAGGCGACCGCCGCGCCGGGGTTTTCAACGGGCGCGGAGGGTTTTCGAGTAGACCAGGCGGGTTCGCGCTGGCCCCGCGTGGTCGGTTGCCTCCTTCACGTCCCAGCCATTGGCAAGGTGAAAAGCGGTTGCTTGGTGGTTCTCTGGGGACGAGACGGCGCGCAGATGCGTGCAACCGCCGTCGAGGCAGCTCTCTTCGAAGCTCTGGTAGAGAACCGTGCCGAGGCCCTGCCGCCTGTAGTCAGGGTGAACGCCGATCAGGTGGACGTACCCGGTACGGCTCGTGCGTGGGCTGATGAATGCCAACAGGAAACCGAGCATGCATCCCCCGCTCTCGACAACGCGGGCAAGGCTGCCCAACTCGTGGAAGAACACCGGGTGGATTGGATGAAGCTCCGAGCCGATGGGGTGACCCCAGCAGCGGCCGATGACCTGCACCAGATGGTCGAAGTCCCGCTTGACCAGGGGCCGGACGAACATGCGCCCGGTTAGTAGAGAAGCGCCGGCCACGGTGGCGGAGCGTAGCACTCGCTCCCTTCGGGTGCGCGGTGGGTGTTCGCCCCGGGGGACGAGAGCCCGTTGCGCCCGCTCGCCGTCGCCCGTTGAACTCATGGCCGATCGGGGTTGCTGGCGTCGGGCCAACGCATCGGGTATTCGGGGGGCCTATGTTACCACCGTTGCGGGTCGCGCCTTCGATCTTGAGCGCCGACCTTGGTCGGCTTGGAGCGGAGATCGCGGAGGTGGAGCAGGCCGGAGCGGATTGGGTTCACGTTGATGTCATGGACGGGACCTTCGTTCCGCACATCGGCCTGGGTGTTTCCGTGGTCCGTGCAGCGCGGCGCGCTACGCGACTGCCGCTGGACGTTCACTTGATGGTTCAGGAGCCGAGCCGTCATGTGGAGGCTTTCGCTGAAGCCGGGGCGGATATCATTTCGATTCACCTTGAGGCCTGCGGGCATGCTCAGCGCACGTTGAGCAGGATCAGGGCCATGGGGAAGCGTGCGGGGATCACACTTAATCCGCAGACGCCGGAAGACGGGCTGCGCTACCTGCTGGACGATCTCGACTTGATCCTCATCATGTCCGTGAACCCAGGCTTCTCGGGACAAGAGTTCATCCCCCGAATGCTCGATAAGGTTCGAGCTGTGAGAGCAATGATCGATAGAAGCGGCGCACACATCGAGCTGGAGGTGGATGGTGGCGTGAATCTGCAAACCATCCGCGAAGTGCGCGGGGCGGGGGCCTCGGTCGTCGTGGCGGGCGAAGCCGTTTTCGGGCAGCGAGATCGAGCGGGTGCCCTGGCAGCTCTCCGCGCCGCAGCGGCGAGGGGCACGGCGTGACCGTCGTTGAAGGACGTACGCGAGCGCCGATGCGGGGTTGGTGCTCAGCGCTGGCCGCTGGGGGGTTGCTCGTCCTGGGTTGTGCGGGCGCGGCGCCGCCGAGCGAGGCTCGACCGACGATGGCCGTCGATGACGGTGCCGGTGCGGTGGGGGCCCCGACGGGTGCGCGAAGGGTTGCGAAGGAGCCAACGACGCCACCGAGCAATGCGGAGGCGCTGCCGAGGGATCGTGCGGCCGCGGTGATTCATGCGGCGATGGAGGAGGTCTCCGCGCGCCGTGGCCTCCCGCCCAAGCGTCGCGTCCAAGCTCGCTGGGTCGGCAGGGGTGAGCTGCTCGACGTGGTGGATCGTCTGAGCGCGGAAGGCCTGCCCGAGCATGCCGTTACCGGCAATGAGGCTTTGCTCGTCGGCTTGGGGGTGGTTCCGATCGACTTCGACTTCGAGCGAAGCGTGCGCGCGCTCATGGGAGAGCAGTTGGCAGGTCTCTATGAGCCGGGCGTTGGCATCATGTACATGGCCGAGGACCTGGAGGATTCGGTGCGTGAGGTGACGCTCGCGCACGAGCTGGTGCACGCGCTTCAGGATCAGCATTTCGACCTGGAGCAGAAGCTTGGGTGGGCGCCCGACAAAAGCGATGCAGCTGGGGCCATCCACGCGCTTGCAGAAGGGGACGCGACCCTCGCGATGTTGTCAGACGCCGCGCGTGGCGCTCAGGGGGCAGGTGCATGGATGGATGCAGCTATCCGAATGCAGCTGGAAACAAGCAGCGATGGCGTGGGCGTGCCGGCCATCGTCGCACGCTCCGCTGCGGCCACGTATTCCGATGGAATTCTCTTCGTCGCGGCTCTGCACGCGCGTGGGGGTTGGGCGGCCGTCGATGAAGCGTGGCGGGCTCCGCCCGTTTCGACCGAGCAGGTGCTTCACGTCGAGAAGTACTACGCCAGGGAGCTGCCGGAGGAAGTGCCTATCCCCGCGCCAGCGACCCCGGAGCTTGGCGAAGGCACCCTGTATCACGATGTGATCGGCGAGCAGGGGTTGCGAGTGCTTCTGGAGGAGTGGGTGCCCCGGCGCACAGCGGTGGCCGCAGCGAGCGAGTGGCAGGGTGATCGGTTGGCGGTCTACGAGCTCCACGGTGTCTATGCGATCGCGTGGCGGGTCAGATATGACTCATGGACGAGCGCACAGCGCGGCGGGTTGGCCATGGCCCGTGGCATCCTGACGGTGCCAGGAAGGCGGTCGTCGCTCCCTGAGATCACGGCGGAGGAAGCGCAGGCTGCCTGGACGGGAGGCTGGACATGTCGCGTTCGCCATGGTCTCGGCCCGATGGGCGTCGCGCTTCAGGACCGCGAGCTCGTCGTCGTCGCTGGCCCGTTCGAGTGGGATGGTGCCGCCGTCCGGAGCAGCACGGACTGCGCGGCGTCGCGAGCATGGGCATTGAGAGTACTCTCCGGAGAGCTCGGTTCAGTAGTGGCGCCCGCGGCGGAGTAGTGGCACGCGGATTGCTCGGAGGACGTGGATACAGGAGGCCCCGTGCAACAACTCAGGCAGGAAAGGGTCGGTGGAGGCGCCGCGAACGGCGGCGCGAGGGTCGGACGAGGGCACCCTCTGTCGTGGATGGCGCTGGTGGCGGGGACGGCACTGGGTGGCGAGACTGTGCTGACCGTGGCTGCCGAGGTGCATGGGGAGATCATGGCGAAGTCCGGCTCCGGTCGGGATTGGCGGCTCGTCGTACAAGCGTACCCCAGGCAAACGGTCGTTCATGCCGGAGTCCCCGCCGGGAACGCTCGACCCAGCGGGGCGGCGCAACGTTCGGTGTCGCCCATGGAGCTCCGGAAGGGAGTTGCTGTCGAAATCTTGCAGATTGGAGCGCAGTTGGCTTGCTCCGAGAATGTGCTCGTGGCGTGGGTGGAACCCGGGGCTGCGGACCTGACCTTTGACGCCCTGGGCGCGAGGCCCGGTCCCGATGCGGTGGTCGCGGGGCAGGCTGCGGAACCCGTGGCGGCCAAGGGGCGCCTGGCGGTGCGGGCGCGCGGGGCGTGAAACGCCACGAGTGTTCCTCACGAAGGGGATGGTGGCGGAGGCGGGTCCTGACGCGGATCGCGAAGAGTCTTTGCTTCTCGCGATAGGCGGGCGAAGTCCGCATCCGACAAGGGATCCCCACCAAAACGGGCGTTGAGGTACGCCCGGGTGAGCGATAACGCCCGCTCGCCGATGGGATGGTCGAGGTCAGCGAGGGCGAGTGCATGCGCAAGTGGCGGTGTGCCAGGATGTCGAGCCACGCCGCGCGCCGCGAGCGCGCCCTCGACGATGTTGTACAGGGCCACGCTACGGCGCAGAGCACGTTCGCGCGCCGCCAGCTCGGGCGACACGTCGTCGGGGCGGCGGCGGCGGCGCATGCGGGCGAGCCAGTATGCGCCGGCAGCCAACAGGGCGAGCCCCAGCAGCACGGGTGCTGCGCGGGTTTGGCGAGTGAAGCTGCGCCAAACGGGGGACGAGCGAGTGAGTGCACGATACTCACGACGAGCCTCACGGAGCAGCCAAATCTGCTGGTAGAGATCATAGCCTACGATGTGCCGGTCGTACCGTTGCGATGCGGCTTCGACCAGATCCCGCAAGCTGGCAAGGAAGCCCTCCACTGCGGCCTCGGGAGTGCTGCCAGAAGCGGGGGTAGGATCGAAGCGCGTCCAGCCTCGACCGTCGATGTACGCTTCGACCCAGGAGTGGGCATCACCTTGGCGCACAGCGTAGAAGCCGCCGAACCGGTTGAAGGTGGCACCAGCGAAGCCCGTAACATTTCGTGAGGGAATGCCGATGGTGCGAAGTAGCATCGCCATGGCGGTTGAATAGAACTCGCAATGGCCGCGCTTGGAGACGAAGAGGAAGTGGTCGAGTGGATCCGGAGCGGCACCGGAGGGCGATTCGAGATCGTAGGTGTACTGGGCGCGCAACCTGCGTTCGACGAGCTTCGCCTGGGCGAGAGGATCAGTGAGCCCCGCAACCCACTGCCGCGCCAGGCCGGCGGTGCGCGCCGTGAGTTCCGGGGGGAGCGCCAGATGGCGGGCGCGGCTGTCTGGACTCAATGGGCTGGTGGGCGGGAGGGGAGACTCGGAAAGATGGACGATGTAACGCAGACCGCGGTCGTCGAAGCTCGAGTACTTGAGCTCATCCTCGGCGCCGTACCAGAGAGTCGGAGCAGGGGTGAGCAAAGCAGCGGCCGATGGCGGCAAGGTGATGGCGGCCGTGTTGGGGGGCAGGAAGACGACGGGCGGTTCGATGGGCTCCAGAGTGATGAGGTAGCGCCGCGTGGGCTGCTCGCGACTGGGACGACCCAGCCAGAGCGTGTCTCCGTGCATTGGCGCGCGCGTTCGGCCGGTTTCCGTCCGCGTCCAACTGCGGCCATCGTAGCGATCGAAAGCGGTTCCGCGGAGGTAGAGCGCGAGGCGGGGCGGGGGAGCGGCGGGAAGCGGATCGGGCTTGAGGCGCACGGCGATGGTCGGATCGCTGCGGAGGCGGCCGACGTTGCCGAGATCGACGCGGTCTGAGAAGCCCACCATCCGCTCCGGGCGGCTGTGGCTCAGCAGGAGGAGCGACAAGCCAACCCGTGGGAAAAGGAGGAAGAGGACGGCTGTGAATGCGAAGATGGGGATGGAAAGCGAGCAGACGAAGAGAAGGAATCCGCGACCGACTACACGGCGGCTGCGGAGAATTCGTGGGACGTCTACGGGGAGACCCGTGCGGTCCCGGGCACCCTGTCGGTAGTTGCCCTCGACCTCGCGACGGAGATGACTCAAGACGAGCGCAGCGGGCGCCACGACGAGGAACCCGATGAACGCGATTCCATAGACGAGCCCGCCCCCCAAGACGGTGCCTGCGACGAGGTGAACGAGGGCGAGGATGAGGATCTGCTGGTCGTGGGCCGCGCCGCGTCGGGTCGCCAAGCGCACCACTTGCAAGGTTCCGGCGAACTCGACGGCGAGGGGTAAGAGAGAGCTTCCGGCGGTCCAGCGTGCGAGTTGAAGCACGAGGAGAGCGAGGGGAACGTAGGTGGTGAAGTGGCGGAACCACCCGGCTTGCTGCCAACGTGGGGGCACTCCCAGCGCACCAGCGAGGGCGATGAGGACCAGGTAGCTGAAGAGCGGGGAAACGTCAGGGCCCGTCACCAGCGCGAGGAGGCCGAGTGCCGCGAGCGAATCCACGGCGATGCGGTGAGCGAGCCCAAACCTCATGCGACGTCACCAACGGCGGGCGCAGGGGTGAGGCTCGGACGTTGTCGGCGCGCTGGCGGCGGGAGGCTGATGGCTGGCAGCGGCTCCAGGAGGGCCAAGAAGCGTAGGAGTGGGTCGGCGCCAGCAGAGTGGTCGACACGAACCTCCTCGCCTGCGGTGGTGCGGAGGAGGACGGTGTCACCTCGCTTGAGGTAGGCCACACCTTGAGAGGCAAGTTCGCGAATCCGAAGTTCATAATGGTATGCCCAGGCCCCGTCGTCGGGAGCCGACGGGCGTGCGGTGTCGAGGTAGAGCTCGATACGACGTTGGGCATCACGCGCGCGCTCGCGGAGGACGAGCTGACCTGGGACGGTGCTTTTCCGCCAATAGATGTCGTGGAGATCGTCACCTTCACGGAGGGGGCGGAGCCCGGCGAGGTCATGGCCATGGCCGCGCGCGACGGAGGTGCCGCCCTCGTGGAGGTCGCCGGCTACGTCGGGCGGCAAGCGGACCGGGTCTACGGCCGGATAGATCACAAGGTCGCTGACGGAGGTGACGTCGCGGGACTTTTCGAAGAGGCCGAAGGGGAACCGCGTGGCGATGCGGAAGCCGACGTGCTTGTCGCGGCCGCGACGAGCTGGCGTGCGGCGGTACGCGGCTACCTGAGCGGAACGTGCGGTAATCTTCAGGAAGAAGCAGCGTTTGTCGGCGGGTTGCCCCTCACGGAGGTCCTCTACTTCGACGGCATAGGAGGGGAAGCGACGCTTGTTGTTGAAGACTTCAATCTCGACGAGGTGGGCCCGACCAACCTGGGCGCGGAGCGGCAGACGCCGCGTGACCGTCAGATGGCGAAGGCTGATCTCGCTGAGGACCCCGGAGATCATGATGAGAGAGAGGAGCAGTCCGAGGAGGAGATAGAGGAGGTTGTTGCCGGTGTTGATGGCGGCGAAGCCGATGATGAACGTGACCGCGATGTAATACCTGCCCTCGCGAGTCAATTTGAGGCGACGCGGCCAGAGCGAACGCGCAGGGCTACGGCGGCGCGTGCGAGGAGCGAGCCGCCGAGGCGTGGAGGTAGTGCCGGAAGGGGTGGCGGCGGGCTGCACGGCTCAGAGGGGAACGGGAATGCGAGCAAGGATATCTCGCATCGCGCTTTCGGCTTCGTCGCGGGCAGGTGAGTATCCCTCGGCGAAGGAAGCCAAGCGGATGCGGTGCGAAAGCACGGGAATGGCGAGATCGTGGATGTCGTCGGCGATGCAGAAGTGGCGACCTTGCACCAGGGCGCGGGCACGCGCCGCACGAGCGAGGCTCATCCCAGCCCGAGTGGAGACACCTTGGGCAAGGGTGGGTGCGCTGCGAGTAGCGGAAACCAGGGCCTGGAGATAGGCGCCGAGGGCGCCGTCGATAGTGATTTGGTCGACGGCTTCCTGAAGGGCTGTGAGAGCACCCGTGTCCAGGACGGCAGGCACGTCTGCGACGCGATCCGTATTTGGCTGGCACATGAGTCTGGTTTCGACAGCAGGTGGAGGATAGCCAATGCGGATGCGGACCATGAAGCGGTCGAGCTGAGACTCGGGGAGGGGAAATGTGCCCGCGTGATCGTGAGGATTCTGGGTGGCGATGACGAAGAAGGGGTCCGGGAGGGGAAGTGTCTGGCGATCGAGGGAGACTTGGCGGTCGTTCATTGCCTCGAGCAAGGCAGATTGGGTTCGGGGGCTGGCCCGGTTGATTTCGTCTGCGAGCACGATGTTGGCGAAGATTGGCCCCTTGTGGAGTGAGAAGGTGGCTTTGGTCTGGTCGTACACGGTCACGCCAAGGACGTCGCTGGGGAGGAGGTCACTGGTGAACTGGATTCGACTGAGCGCGCCGCCTACCGCGCGGGCAAGGGCGCGGGCGAGGGTCGTCTTTCCAACGCCCGGGACGTCCTCGATGAGTGCGTGACCGCGGGCGAGGAGTGCGATGAGCGCTAGCTCGACTGCCGCGGATTTGCCCTCGAAGGCACGCTCGATCGCGCGCCGCAGGCGCGAGAGCCGTTCGAGGTGCTCGATGGGGAGGAGTTCCGCGGACGATGTCATTGCTTGCATGGTAGCACGGTGGGCTGGGCCGGCGGGACGGGGTGCGGCTGGCGGCGACCGATGGTAGAAGCGGCTGCTGTGATTCGGGCAATAAGGGTGGAACAGGTCACGAAGCTGTTCGGAGCGACCGCGGCTCTGAGGGGGGTGAGCATGAGGTTTGACGCGGGGGCAATCTGTTTTCTCGAGGGGGGCAACGGTGCGGGCAAAAGTACCCTACTGGCAATCATGGGGACCGTGATGAAGGCGTCGAGTGGGCGCGTGGAGTACGCGCCGGGCATCACGAATCGACGGCAGATCCGGGGCGCGATTGGGTGGGTGGCGCATGAGTCGCACTGCTACAGGGAACTGACGGGCGAGGATAACGTGCGGCTTGCTGCTCGCATGTATGGTGTCGACGCTGACACGGCGTGGAAGAGCGTCTGTGGGCGCCTGGACTTGGGAGGATTCGGGAGAAGACGGGTGGGAGAATTGAGCCGTGGGCAACGGCAAAGGGTTGCAATCGCTCGAGCACTCGTGCATAGGCCGGCCGTACTGCTCATGGATGAGCCGTGGACGGGGCTGGATCTCGACGCTTCGGAGCGCCTCGGGGCGGTCCTCTGCGAAGAGCGCGATCGGGGCGCCTTGATTGTTGCTGTGAGTCATGTGCGCGAGCATGCCGAGATGGTGGGAGCGCGTCGGGTCCGCCTCGAGCGAGGGCGCATCGTAGCGGATGTGGAGGGTCGTGCGCCGGCGGGCGGCCGCGCGTAGAGCGACCCGAGGGAGGGCGGGGGGAACGCCGTTGCCGTGCGGCGGAGGGGACGGCGAGGCACTCCCTCAGGTGCAGGTCGGGTAGACAAGGTCGAGGAGACGCTCGACGACGGCTGGCTCGAAGGAGTGGGCGCCGCGGGAGAGGGTACCTAGGACAGGAGGTCCTCCGAGGACGGGGAGCTCAGCGGCATGGGTCCCGGTGGAGCCGTCTGGAGGGCGGGCACCTGTGAGAAGGACCCAGGGGGCGGGAGTTGGCACCGTCGCCAGGGCCGTCGCGGTGGCGGTGATGTCGTGCAAAACCCCGAGGGAATCTGGAGCGACGAGAAGGATGAGCGCGGGTTCGAGTGCGTGGGCGAGATGGGCGTTGGTGATACCGGGGTGCAGTGGCGAGAAGGCCCCGCCTGCGGTCTCGATCAGGACGAGTGGCAGCGTGCCCGAGCGGGCCGTGGCGCGGGTTTCAATGGCCTCGATCCATGAGACGATCGTGGGGACGTCAATGACGACGTTGGCATCCCGGGCGGCGCGGTGCGGCGAGACTGGCTGCGCGAAAGCGTAGAGTGGATGCGGGTGTTCGAGTGCCCGACCGCTCGCAGCTTCGAGGGCGGCGGCGTCGGAAGCAGGGTCCGGCGGGCGAGTGGCTTCGCAGGTGGGCCACGAGGGGTGCGTACCCGTCTCGACTGGCTTGACGGCGAGCGTGGGAACCCGGTGCGCAAGGCAGCGGGTCAAGGCGACGGTGACGTGAGTTTTGCCGACGTCCGTTCCGGTTCCGAGAATGACTATTCGTGGCATGCGGTGTGGAGGGCGTCGGCGAGCCTGTCGATGTCGGCGAAGCTGAGCGACGCAGTGAGGGTGATGCGGAGGCGAGCGGTTCCAGGGGGAACGGTGGGTGGACGGATCCCGTGGGCCAGGATTCCGGCGGCGCGCAGGTGGGTGGCAGCGGTTTCGAGGCGATGAAGGTCGCCGAGCACGACGGGAAAGATGGGGCCGGGAGAGTGCGGGGGAATGGGGAGTCCGCGGGTAGCGGCGGCCGAGGAGAAACGCCGGCAGAGTTGGAAAAGGTGGTCGCGGAGATGTGCGGCATCACGGGCCTGACGGACGTGGTGGAGAGTCACGGCGGTCATCGAGGGAGGCGGCGCGGTCGAGTAGATGAAGGAGCGGGCACGGTTCCAGAGCCATGTTCGGAGGGTCTTGGAGCCGGCGACGAAAGCTCCCGCTGTCCCGATGGCCTTGCCGAAAGTGCCGACCAGGGCGTCGGGTGCGATGCCAGCGGAGGCAGCAAGGCCTGCGCCGGCGGGGCCAAGGATGCCAAGGGCGTGCGCCTCGTCGAGGATGAGGTGAGCGCCGTGGACGTCGCAAAGGTCCCGCAGGCGTGACAGGTCGGGGCGATCGCCGTCCATGCTGAAGAGGGTTTCACTGACAACCCAGCGCTCACCATCCGAGGGCGCCTGGGCAAGAGCAGCGCCGAGCGCCTCCAGGCTGAGATGGGGATAGACGAATGTGGTCGCCCGGCTGAGGCGGCACCCATCGATAATGGAGGCGTGGTTGAGGGCATCGGAGAAGACGCTGTCCCCCGCCTGAGGAAGGGAGGAGAGGAGGCCGACGTTGGCGGCGTAGCCAGAAGAGAACAGGAGCGCGTCGGCGTGGCCAGTCCACTCCGCGAGGGTCTGCTCCAGGTCCCGGTGAGGTGGATGTGTCCCGTGGATGAGCCGTGATGCGCCGCTGCCCGCGCGGGGTAGCGTCAGTGTTTCACGTGGAACATCGCGCCGAGCGAGGCCGAGGTAGTCGTTGGAACTGACGTCGAGAAGAGCTGGGTGCGCGGAAACGAGGCGCCGCCTAACGGACTCCTGCTCGGGGTCGCGGTACAACCCCTCCGTTCGCAGAGCGGTGAGGCGAGCATCGAGAAATGCGAGAGTCACGGGTGTGGTTTAGCAGAGCCAATGCTCGCACGTGCAGCGGCGGCGAAGGCCTGAACAGGTTTCACGTGAAACCCTGATCCGTCCTCTAACTGCCCTCGGGCGACAACTACTGCCCCAATGTGCAGGAACCATCCGCCTAGCCATTTCCATCGTCGAAGCGGGGTGCTACCGTGCACCGCGTGGCCCAAGCGCCTATAGAGCTGCAAATCGGCGGACAATCGTATCGCCTCATCGCCTCGGCCGAAGAGGCTGAGTTGCGGCACCTCGCCGCCATGGTGGAGCAGCGCCTCCGGGAGGTCGCCGGGCCGTCGCGCACCATGTCCGCACAGAACCTGCTCCTCGTCGCCCTCAAGCTAGCCCACGAGCTGGAAGAGGAGCAGAGGCGGCGAACGGAAGGGGAGCTTCGCGCAAAGAGCACGCTGCGTACCCTGCTGGAACGGATCGACGCGGTGCTGGACGAGTCTCCGTTGCCTCCTCCAGTGGCGAGCTCCGAATCGGCGTCGAAGCCATGCCCCTGATGCATCAGTCAGACGCATGATTCTTGGCGGCCGCCGAGTCGCCCCCGTTGCCTTCCGCGGCCGGCCTCAAGGGGCTTCGCAGAAGGATTCTTGCAGACAAGCGCTGCAGGGGACTGCGTCATCCTGGCCGATGATGCACGGAGGCTCGGACGCCCCGGCGGGGGTGCATCGACCGGTAGTCTCGTCCAGCGACTCGGCGGGAAAGGTCACCAGTCTGGTGAAGTAGATCGGGTACGTGTACCAGTTCGACCAGACCTCCTGCCCGCCCAGCGTCTTTCCGTAGACCTGCACCTCGACGATGAGGGGATTGGGGGCATCGTCCACATCGATGTACTGCTCGAAATCGGGAACCAGCGGCGCGAACACCACGCCCAACCCCGGCTGGTTCCCGACGCTAGGATCGATGGAACCGCTTGCCGTCACGGTGTAGTTGCCTCGCCCAATCCGGGACCCATCCGGCCGCGTGAGCACGACTTCTGCCCCCGTGATGGTGACCCGCGCCGTCTCGCTGCGCAGCTGCTCGTCGTCGCCGCGCGCCATCAGCTGATTGGCAACCTGGAGGTGCGCGACGTACTGGCGACTCAACCGCGTGTCGACGCTTCCAGCCAAATGGAAAAGCGTGGCATCCGGACTCGCTATGCATTGTGGCGGCTGGAGGGCAATGACTCCGCGGATGACCAACATGCTCTCAGTATCCGCGCACCCCGCGGCCGCCCCCATCCCGGAGAAGCCCAACAATGCAGCGGAAAGGTAGTGAAGAAGCGGGCGAGCCATGGGGACCTCCAAAAAACGCGAGGGCGCCGAAACGCGGCGCACTTCTGCAAACCAGAGTCTATGACGGCTCGCACGCATCCGCCAACAATGGGCTACCCTCGATGCCGCTTATCAAAGTCATTCCCGGGTCGGCGGCCCTAGGTCGCTGGCGATGCCTCGGATGTGCCCCTGGAGCTCGTCGATGCTCAACTTGCAGACCCGAACGTCGCCGACATCTTGTGCGACGACGAATGACAGATCACGACCCGCGCGCTTCTTGTCATACGCAAGCAGCTTGAGGGCGCGTTGGAGTTCTTCCGCCTCGAGGCGACGTGGCAGCCCCAGGGCTCCAAGGAGGGTTACCACCCGCTCCACAAGCGCTACCGGCGTCCTTCCAAGGCGAACGCCCACCTGCAGCGCAGCGACCAGCCCGAGGCTCACGGCCTCTCCATGTGTCCACTTCGCATACCCGCCGGCGGCCTCCAGGGCGTGGCCTATCGTGTGGCCGAGATTGAGCACGGCGCGAAGCCCAGCCTCTCTCTCATCAAGACCGACGACACGCGCCTTGACGCACACGCACCGCCGGACCAACTCTCGGGTGAGTGAGGGTTCTCGCGCCAGAATGCCCTGAGTACGTCGCTCCAACAATCCCAACAACTCGGGATCGCCAATGAGGGCCGTCTTCACCGCTTCGGCGAGAGCACCCCGGAAGCCGCGCTCGGGCTCGGTCTCGAGCACACGAGTGCCGCAGAAGACACCCTCCGGTTGCCAAAAAGCACCGATGGCGTTCTTCGCTTGCTCCAGGTCGACACCGGTCTTGCCCCCAACCGAAGCGTCTACCATCGCCAGGAGAGTGGTTGGCAGCCCAACCCATCGAAGACCACGCATCCAGGTGGAGGCGGCGAACCCAGCGATATCGGTGACGACGCCGCCGCCCAGCCCAATGACGAGGCTTTGACGATCGATTCCGCTGGCCAGCGCTGCTCGCCAGATCTGGTCGACTGCGCCGAGGTGCTTGTTCTCCTCTCCCGCACGGAGCTCTACCGTGACCGTAGGCGTACCGGCGGCGGCCGTGGCAGCAAGCACACCCTCCGCATGGAGGGGGCGAACGTTGTTGTCAGTGACGAGCAAGACGGAGGAAGCCGTTCCCGCGAGCCGCGTCAACGCTGCGAGCGGCCAGTCTCCGCCCACATCCACACGGTAGCTGCGTAGCCCCGCAGCCACGGCCACCGGCTGCCGCCGCCAAGTCTCCGAGACTTGCTCAGCCGCGGCCTCAAGGTCCGCCTGCCGCAGGCTCGCATGCCAGTGGGCCTCGCGGTATGCTGCAGCCCTGAGGGCTTCCCCGGAGGAAGCGGGCGCATCCGCTCGTTCCACGCAAACGACGACACTCTGGTCGATTGCATTCAGGCGGTCGTGCCGATCTATCAGCTTGTCCGGCCCGACGACCCGTACGGCGGGGCCCTCCGCTGATGCAGCCGCCTCCCCCCTCGAATCAGCCCCGTCCTCTTCCGCAAAGAGTGGGCGCCCGGTTTTCCGGGCAACGAGAAGACCCAGCGCGAGGCTGAGCTGACGATCGGGACCCCAGATCACCAAGGCCTGTTCCATGGGGGACGACCATAGCGCGGGTCTGGCCCAAAATCCGATAGCAAACGACCTCGCCGGGGGGCGCCCCTGCCCGGCCGCCGTTCCCCAATGCAGTTCCCCTACGCGTCAGCAGAGAGTGTCCGTTACAGTAGTCCTGCCCATGCGCCAGCACGTGCCGTCCTCGAGCGAAGGTCTCGTCCTCAGTGTCAAGGTGAAGCCGCGCGCGTCGCGCAGCCGTGTACTGGGCATGAAGGAGGGATTCTTGGAAATCGCTGTGGCCGCACCCCCGGTGGATGGTGCGGCCAACGACGAGCTCGTCGGCGTTCTCGCCCGCACGCTCAACGTCCCTAAGTCGCACGTCAGCATCGTGGGCGGCACCACCTCGCGAATGAAGAGGGTCCTCCTGCGCGGGGTCAGCGAGTCGCAGCTTCGGGCGAGCCTCCCATGAGAGGCAGGCTCGGTGGCGTGGCGGCCTCCGCTGAGGCTCTCGCTGCTCGCCCGCGGAGCTTCGCGGGCACAGGAGGCACCCGGGATGAGTGACGTGGCAGACTTCGTCGTAGTCGTCGTCAGTGAGGACGCCCAATACCGCAGCCTCCTCCGCCGCCTAGTACAGCAACGCGGCAATCCATTGCTCGAAATGGGCCCCCGCCTCGAAGAGCTTGACCGCGCCGTCGCTGCGGCTCCAAGTGTCGCCTTCGTCGACATGGGCTTCGGCGCCGATGCGGGATTGGCCGTGGTGCATCATCTCCGAGCTCTCATTCCCGGGTTGCGAGTCTACGTCAGTGCTAGCCCGCGGGAGCTGGAGCTGGCCACGCAGGCCGTCGCCCTTGGGGCCAGCGGGTTGCTGCTCTCGCCACCCTCGGGGGACGAGGTCCTGAGCGTTCTCGCGCGAGAGACAGCGCGCATTGCCGAGGAAGCCGAGCGCGAGCGCCTGCACCGAGCAGCGAGCAGCAACACCCTCGCGACCGACATGGCCCGTGTCGTTCTCGAGCTGTCCGAATCGGTCTCGCAGCGTCGCGCTGCCAATGCGCTCATCACCATCTATCAACGTCTCCGTGCCAGTTCGGTGCTCGTCTACTTCGCCGCAGGCGGCGGCTCGAGGCAGCTGACGCGCATCGCCGCGTTCCCCCCGGACGCCCCGTCACCAGCCTACTGCGAGGACCTGGAGCTACTTCGGTTCGCCGAGCTGAATGGCCTGCTGGCCTCTCGCCTCACCGCTCAACGAGAATACAAGGGCATCGTCCTCGCGAAGCTGGATGCTCGGGCGCGGGAAGGCGTTCCCCCTGTCTTGCTCGAGATGATAGCGGCTCAGGCTGGTATGACCCTCGCGCTCCTGGCGGAGCGTGAGCAGCGGCAGCGCGGGTCCATGAAGGATCCCGAGTCCAGCGCCTACACCTTCTCCTACTTCGTAGACGTCGCAGGACGCGAGATCGATCGCGCGCGCCGTCATGGACGCCGCTTCGCTCTCGCCATCATCTCCACGGAGCCGGATGGCGCATCGGTGGTCTCGAGCACGGGCTCGGTGGTAGATCGAATCCTGATGGCCGTTAGGGATACGGACGTCCTTGCGGCCGTCGAGGAAGGCGAGTATCACCTCCTCCTGCCAGAGACGGGCGGAATCGGCGCGCACTCCTGCCGCCGGCGGATCCTCGAACACCTGGCACCTGGCGGAAGCGGGGTGAGGGCGCGTGTCGGCGTCGCGACGTATCCCCACGACGGTACGGACTTGTCGCAGTTGTTGCGGGTCGCCCGTCACCGCTCCGAGGCGGCGCCTCAGCCTCTACCGCCGCGCCTCGGCAGCCCCGAGGCCATCCTCCAAGCGTGGCTGGACGAAGCCTTCGAGGGGATGCAGGACCCGGAGCCCACCGACGCTGCTGCCTGGTGTGTCGTCGAGCTATCTCCGCTCCAGCTGAGCGAACTGGCGGCGTCTCTCGTAGACCACGCGGCGCGCGGTGGGAGAGTGCGGGCCGTCGCGACGAAGCGCCAAGGTTTGAGTCTCGGCGCGGCGGTGAAGGCTGCGTTGAGCGGCGACCGTGAGGCCTTCGAGCTCAAGCTGGTCGACTTGTCCGGGCAGCCCGGAGCGGAGAACCTCGAGGTGCTGACAATCGTGGCCGAGCATGGCTGTTACGTCTTGGTTGGACGCCATGAAGGCGAGCTGGTGCAGGCGGTCCACTCGTCGGACCCGGCACTGGTTGACTGGGCCGCGGAGCGGCTGGGTGACATCATCGATGAAAGGTTGGTGGTCTAGGTGCCCCGCGGCGTGCTTCTCATCGATTCCGACATTGATGCGCTGGGGGCGCTCGCATCTGACCTGCGTAGCCGAGGTCTCTCCGTGGTGCTCGCAGACGGCCCGGTGAGCGCCTTGGATCGCGCTCATCGGACGCATGTGGATGCCGTCCTCGTCGCTGAGCACATGGCGCGCGGATCCGACGTACTACCCAGGCTCCGAGCGGATCATCGCCTCAATGGTCTACCTTGCTATCTGCTCGTGGACCGCGAGCCAGCAGCCGGAGAACTGCCTCGCGGAGATCCCGAGGTCGTGGCGCAGGAGCTCTATGGCCTTCCCAGCAAGGCCCCCGACGCGGCCGACAGCGGCGATTTTCGAGGAGACGTGCAGCAGGTATCCATAGCCGATCTGCTGCAACTGCTCAGTATGAATCGGCGTACAGGGTCCCTGAGCCTGACGACAGCCAACGGCGCTGGTGAGGTGCAGCTCGTCGAGGGCGAAGTGGCGGATGCCTTCTTTCGGCGCTTGGAAGGCACCAAGGCGCTGCTTCGCCTGTTGGCGGAGGAGGAGGGCTCGTTCACCTTCGTAGCCTCCGATGGCAGCGTCCCGCGTCGCATTCAGGAGCCGACACGGCTCCTTCTCATGGACGGGATGCGGCAGATCGATGAAGCGCGTCGCGCCCGCAGCCTGATCGCGGGTGAGGACGACGCCCTGCATGTGCCCGAGCCGCCCCGCGAGGCGCGCAATGCCATCGAGCGCCGCGTGCTCGACGTGCTGGCGTCACCTCGCTCCCTCGATGAGGTGCTCGACGAGCTCCCCTACGATGATTTGGCCATTCTCGAGACGGTGAAAGACATGATGCAGCAGCGCATCATCCACCGCCTGCCGCGCGCAAGTCTGCGTGTTCAGCTTGCCTCGTCCGATGAGCTGAACATCGTGCAAGCGTTGCTGCGGCGCATCCGAAAGCCAGGCTTCACCGGCCATCCGCGGCTAGTCTTGGCTGCTCAGGCGTCCGTGCTCGGCATGGTTTCGGAACGGCTGGGACGCCTTGCCGAGGCTTCGGCGCCGACGTCTCGTGGCTCCGCCCTCGTTCCCCACCTCATGGTCACGCTCCACTTCTCGGAGAATGCCGAGCTCGAGATTGCGGGGCTTCCGCTCGTGGAGCGCTTCTCGCCTTGCTGGCGTCTCGCGCTGCCTGGCATCTCCGCAGTCGTGATGCTCGGTGGAGAGCCCCCAGTGAATCTGAAGTCGGCTGTTCAGGCGGCCAACGTGCGACTCCTCGCTGCTGAGGAGCTCGTGGGCCCCCTGGATCCCACCAGCCTCACGCAGCTGGCCCAGATGCTTCGTGCCGCCCTGGAAGCGATGGCGGAGCCGTGAAGCATCCGCATTCATCGCACCACGGAAGTGTCTGGAGCGGCTCCCTCGTCGCCGTTGAATTTTCGAAATCGGAGCAGGCGCTGTGCTAGGTCGTTGACCATGGTCAGGGATAGCCAAGAGCCCTCCGAAGAGCGTGGCAACCTATCCCAGGCGCGCTCCGACTTTTTGGAGGGGTTGGAGCAGCGGCTGCAGTCGCTGAGCGGGTCTGTCGACAAGCTGCGCCAGCAACCCGACTCGGCACCGGCTCGCGCCCATGTGCTGCGGCGGGTCCATGCCCTCGCCGCGTCCGCAAAGGTGCTCGGTTTTGCGGGAATGGCGGAGCAGCTCCGCACCGTGGAGATCCGCTTGGCGTCAGCCGACGAGCGCGTCGATGAGGACGTCTTCGAGATCATTCACCGGTGCATGCAAGCTCTGCCGGGCCTAGGGACCACGGTGGCCCGCCGTTCACTGCGTGCTCCACCTTCGCGCGAGGGCGCGGAAGTAGCGATTGACATCGTCCCCGCAGGTGCCGCCGAACTGAGGCAGGTCGACAGCCCCGTCGCGGTGCTCGTCGTTGGTGACGCCGAGTTGGAACAGCTGCTGACCGCGGGCGCGGCGGGCGTGTCCGTCGACGTCGATCGCTGCGCCGGGGACGACCATCCGTTGAAGCGAATAAGGGCCGCCATGCCGGATGTGGTGGTCGTGGACAGCGGACTCCTCGATGCCGCGGCGCTGGTTCACGAGATGAACCAGGACCCTCTGCTCCGCGCTCTACCCATTGTGACCGTCCGTCCCGACGGGACGCGCGAGGACGCCGAACCACAAGGGATTGCCTGTAGCCTGGCGCGACCGCTTCGGGGTCCCGAGCTCTGGCTGGCCGTAGAGCGCGCGGTACAAGGGGGGCCCCACGATCCCTCGGCGCTGGCGCTCGAAGGAGAGGTCACCCTGGGGGAGCTCGTGGAGCACCTCGCGAGCGAGCTCAGGCGTGGCCTTCTGCCTGATGGGGGCAGCGATTATGGCACCAAGTTAGCGCTGGGTCAGGGCTCGGAGGTCTTGGCCCCCTTGTGGGGCGCCCTCGTGCGCATGCGCAGATCGATCAGTGCGGCGAGTGGCGGCGCCTTGCGGTTCCCCCCGGCGGGGCCCTATGGCGGGATCGCCATTGCTCCGCATACGCGGCCGGAAGATGCGACGAAGGGCTTTCGGCAGCACGCCGAGGGAGTCACCCTGCGTGGCCGGCGCGTGCTCGTAGTGGACGACGATCAGCAAGTCGTCTGGTTCATCGCTGGCCTGCTGCGCGCGGCCGGAGCCGAGGTTTTCGAAGCGCACGACGGTCAGAGGGCTCTCGACCTCGCGTTGGAGACGTGGCCTGACGTCGTGATCAGCGACATCCTGATGCCGGGGCTCGACGGCTTGGCTCTGTGCCGAGAGCTCAAGCGAGACATCGTGGTTCGCGACGCTCCAATCGTCCTCCTTTCTTGGAAGGAGGACCTACTGCTCCGCCTTCGCGATCTCGGCCACGACGCAGACGGCTACCTTCGGAAGGAGGCGAGCGCCTCGAGCGTATTACGAACGCTCTCGGAGCTGCTGGCGCCACGTGCTCACGTTGCGGCGCGGCTGAGCGCGGGTGACGAGGTTCGCGGCAGGTTGGACGGACTCACTCCGAGGCTCATCCTCCAGCTCGTCGTCGAACACCGTCCCGATGCGCGCGTGACGCTCAGGGATGCCGCGTACCTGTACGAGGTCGAAGTGCGCGAAGGAGTGCCGCGGCGGGTGACCCGTACGGCTGCTGACGGGAGCTTCGAAAGGGGCGAACGGGTGGTGGCGGGACTGCTCGGAATTGGTGCTGGGCGCTTCACTGTGACCCCGAGCGAATCCTCATGCCGAGACGATATTGGAGCCTCGCTTCGGGACATGCTCCGTCAGCCGATCGCCCGCGCTCGAGCCGCCCTTGTGGCTACTCAGACGCATCGCCTGGGTGAGATCGAGCGAGTCGTCGTCGAGCTGGAAGCTGTCGAGCGCTACCTACCCGCGATGCCCAGGCAAGCAAGCTTGCTCCTTCAGCAGCTCGCAGACGGTGCCTCCCCGGCTGGTATGCTCAGGGCGGGGCGTTTGCCATCAGCCTTGCTCGGAACCGTCCTCACGGACTTGGCGCGTCGCGGTGCGCTCACCGCACTATTCACGGCACAGGGGAAGGACCTGCTCGAGGTTGGAGCGTGGTCCCACGACGCCGAGCCGAGCTACTCGGGTCCGCCCTCGCCGCCGCTCTTCAGCTTCGAGCTATCGCCGGCGCCCCCACCACCGGCAGCTTCCCTGCCCCCCGCCACTGCCGAGGTCGATCAGGGGTGGTCTAGTGCTCCCCCGCGTGAGCGGCATGAACCCAATCCAGATGGTGGCACGGGTCACCTCAGGGATGGAGGTGATGAAGCACCCAGCTCGCCCTCGTTCGCTCCGCAAGGAGGACTGGCCCAGGACGCGGAAAGTCCAGTGCAGCACAATCCGACGATGGTGGCTCAGCCGGAGCCCAGCGTCGACCTCTCCGAAGCAGTTGCGACGGCGCTGGTTCGTACCGAGCAACCACCACCTACCGAGCAGGCGTCGGGAGCGGAGCGTCGGGACGGAGGCATGCTGTCAACCACGGCCCCGCCTGAGGGTTCGGCTGCGTCCAGGTCGCCGGCGTCCATTCCTCCCACGACCGGGCTCAGCCCGAGCGCGGCGGCGAAGCAATCGGGACCCGCCACTGCCCCAGGCGACGACCGGGAGGATGCTGGAGAGGACGCCGCAGACGAGCCCGCGGTTCCGCGCGCCGTCGCACTCGAGGAACATACTGCCGAGCGCTTGCCTACCGCGCAGCAGCACTCGCGCGGGGAAGAAGACGAACGAGAGGGGACGGTCCGTCGCGTGGGGGCGCCCCCGGTTCGAAGCAACAGCGGGCGCATCAACGTCGTCGAGAGGTCTGAGACGCAGACGCATCCTGGTGCCGATCTCGCGATCGCTGAAGTATCGCCTCCTGATGGCGGGCATCCGGAGCCCTTCGTGCCCCTCGCGCAGCGACAGGCTAGCCGGGGGCGTCACTCAGCGCCGGAAGCGGTAGCCCTCGCTGCCATCCCACTCATCAAGACCATCTCGCGGCGTAGGTTCGTCGTGCGCGAAGAGATGGGCAAAGCCCCTGGCGAGCGTCGAGAGGTGGCCAGCTCACCCGCCGCCTTGCGACCGGCCGTCATTCGCACCGTGCAGGTGGGGCCTCCGAGCGACGAGGTGGCGTCGGATCGTTCGGCAGACCTCAACATGAAGGCTCCGCAAGTCCAGGTGCCACGTCCGAGTCGAGCTTCCGCCGTAATCTCCGTGGGCCCTAGTGATGTGCAGCCGGAGGAGGAAGGCGGTGGTCAGCAGGTGGTCGACGGCGTTCACCCAGTCTCGACGCCGAGCGGCGAACGACCTTCAGCGGGAGCGGAAAGACCAGACGAGCTCGCCAGCCCTCCAGCCGCCGAATCCTCGTCGCCCCTTCCGAAGGAGAGTTCGAAACCAGGTCCCGACGGTGGCGTCCGAGTGCTCGACACTGCGGGCGAGGATGAGCCTTCCATGCCGAGCTCACGGCCGGCTGCTGGCGAAAGCCGCGTCCAGGAGCACGACCCGTCCAGTCCAGCCGCGCTGAACCCCGCCAAGAACGGTGATCCTCCGGAACCGGCCATGGATCGGGAAACAGATCTCGAGGCTGACCTCCGTGATGAAGCGCAGCTCCGCTCGGTGGATGCGCCGCCTCAGCCTGCGGAACACGGCGCTGGGGACGGCGAAGCCAAGGACGTCGAGATGCCTGCACGGGCAACTCCGGTGCCGAGCGGCGGAGGGGCTACCGGGGCCTGGGTAAAGAACGTGATCGCGATGTTGGGCGCCGGAGCGGCGGCCTTTGTGGCCGTTTGGTGGTTGGTGCCGCGTTCGAACGCACCATCGACCACGACGGTTGCTGACGCCGCCGAGAGGGATTCCACCGCTCAGGTAAGCTCCTCCACGGCGGCCGCACCCCTATCTTCAGCTCCGACTGTTGCTCCAGAGGAGCTCGCTCCCCCCGACGGCTACGCCCTTCCCCCAGGGAAAGGGCTGCTGGAGATTGAGACTGGCGGTCCCCACGTCATTTATGTGGACGGTCAGTTCATCGGCAGGGGGCCGTTACGTTACGTGACCCT
The DNA here is from genome assembly GCA_023398955.1 of Pseudomonadota bacterium. Taxonomy (GTDB): domain Bacteria; phylum Myxococcota_A; class Polyangia; order Polyangiales; family Polyangiaceae; genus JAEWRL01. The sequence continues at coordinate 66,228 of JAEWRL010000012.1, read as the reverse complement.
GGACCCGGGAGCACACCAGGTCGAGACGAAGCTCGGCGGAGACGTGAGGCAAGACACCGTCAGCCTGCGCGCGGGGATTCGGCTGCGCCTTCCGCTGACTCAGGCCTGGCAGAAGCAATAGGGTACCATGATTCGGCGAGTGCTTTGGTACCTCGGTTTCGCCAGTCTCTGCTACGTCCAGGGGTGCCGGTGCGGGGGGGCGGATGCTCCTAGAGAGACCCCCGACGCGGGCGGGGCGCAGGCGCATGGCACAGCCACGCTGAGTCCAGCATCGGCAGAGGCGACTCTGTCCGATCGGGTGTCGCTGCTGGCCAGCCTAGAACGTTGCCAGTTCGAGCACGATGGCTGGGTGCTCGATTTCGGCACGCCGAGCGAGGCGGCAAGCCGAGACTTCGCTGTCACGTCGGATGACGGCGAAGGCGTGGTGAGGAGGGCAGGGAGTACTTACCAGCGCATGACGAGCGCACGTTCCTCCCGCCAGTTCTGGATAGACCAGCAACAACGTGGCGTCGTGGTGCGGTTGAAGGTCTTTGGTGCCGGAGCTAGCGGCGTGACGGTCTTCATCGACGGGAAACGCGTCGGGGCCGCGCGCATTCAGCTGGGCGAAATCCAGACGTTGCGCGTCGGCTCGTCCAATGCTGTCTTGGAACCAGGGCGCCATGAGATAATGCTGCACTTCTGGGGAAGGCCACCGGCTCGCCGCGAGCTGCCATTCGCCGAGATCGACTGGCTCCAGGTATCCGACGGGACGGATGACGTGGCCGGGACCTACGAAGCGCCGACCCTACATGGCGCAGTCGTAGACAGGGAAATCGCGGGTCAGCCGAAGCGCAGCATCGCACTCACGGGTCCCGCGACGGTGAGGTGTCTCGCCCAGCCGAGCCGCGACTCGCGTTTGGATGTCGCTCTCGCCTTCTGGGGCAATGGTAAAGGTACGGCCGAGGTGCGGATCGTCAGCGAAGGCGAACCTCCGGTGACATTGAGACAGCAGAAGCTGAACGGGGGCGGTGATGGATGGATTCCCCTGCAGCTCGATTTGGGAGCATTCGCCGGGAAAGCTGTGGGGCTGGAGCTTCGGGCCCTCGACTCTTCGCCGAGCGGGCGCGTCCTCTTCGGTGAACCAGCGCTGGTCCGGGTGGATCCGGAGCGTCTTGCGGTGCCCCGCGCCGACACGGTCGTGCTGGTCGTGGCTGCAGGACTCGATCGACGCCGCGTGCCACCGTACGCGAAGGCGGGGCGCCTGGCGGCTCTCGGCACCCTGGCGCGTTTTGGGACTACTTACGAATTCTACCGGGTTCCCACCACGGTCTCGTCCGGCGTCCTTGCGTCCATGTTGACCGCGTTGCCGCCAGAGACACACAAGGTGCAAGACCAAGGTGCGCGCTTGCCCCGCGGGATCAAGACCCTAGCGGAGGTCGTCAAGGAAGCGGCAGGTCGCACCGCTTTGTTCTCTGGCATTCCTACCGCATTCGCGCCTTTCGGATTCGATAGTGGGTGGGACAGGTACGAGGAGTTCTCGCCCGTTCGGGACATGCCTGTCACCGAGCCCCTGTCCAACGCGGTGCGCTGGCTCCAGGAACACATCGAAGAACGTGAGCAGCCAAAGCTCCTGGTGGTACTGACTCGCGGCGCGCATCCACCGTGGGACGTGTCGAAGGAGCGAGCCTCCGACCTTGCTCCGGAAGACTACGCGGGTCCAATCGACGCCCGGCGTGGCGGGATTATTCTGGGGAAGATCCGTGGGAGGAGCCGCGAGCGATCGCGAAGAATCGACAGCAGCGATTGGACGCGCCTCCACGCACTCGCAGAGGCTTCGCTTGCCAGCCAAATGCATGAGCTCGGTCGCCTTCTGGCGGTCATTGAGCGCGCGGAGGCTTGGGACCGGACCTTGTTCATCTTCGCCGGTGACGTGGGAGTTGGGGACGCGCCGCATCTGCCCTACCATCCTGCCGGGCCTCTGACTGAGGATCGGCTCCTCACACCTCTTATCGTCCGATTCCCCAAAGGCGTCTTCTCGGGAAAATCCGTCGCAGCGCCAACCACTGCATCGGACGTCGGGGCCACCATCGCGCACGCCCTTGGGATACAGTTTCCGACGCCTCGCGAAGGAATCGACCTCTACGCAGCGGCTGCTGGTGAAGGTATGCTGGGCGGGCGAACGCTCCTGGCGACGCTTGGCGCCGAGTACGCGACACGGTTGGGACCATGGCTCCTGCGCGGGAAACTGGGGCGCAAACCGTCCCTCTGTCGCATCGACGTCGATCCAGCCTGCACTAGCGACCATTTTAATGATGCCTTCTATGTTGCGCCGGCGCTCTGGCAACACACACATGACGAACTAGCGAGAGCCATGAGAGCCGAGGGTCCAGGTCGGGAGAGGGAACCCGCTAGCATCGGGCCGGACACGGCCGCGGCGCTGATAGTCTGGGGAGACATCCCGTGAGCTGGAACCTCGCACTGTTCCCCACGACGGGCCTTCGAACACTGTGGTTCGGCATGGCCCGGGGGGACGGTGGCGGGTGTATCCTCCAATCCAGCCCTGCGTTGCGTGGAGCGCTTCGAGGCGCTCCGTGGCTTCTGACAATCCTCGTGCTTGGCGCCGGTCAGGCGACGGCCGAGTCTGCGCGCGGCAGTCCGCGGCCGGCCCTCTCAGAAGGGGAAATGATCACGAAGCCGCTGCGTGCCCCTGCTTCGAATCACACGGAGCCGGAAGGCGCGACGTGGGATGCTTTGCCGGGTGAGAGTACGATCGTGGTACGCCATTTCGAGCTGCGATGGTCGGCACCCAACGGGTGCGCCGATGCCAGCATGGTGGCTCGAGAGGTGGAGCGCCTGGTCGGCAGACCCCTCGATGAGCTCAAAGCGACGCTCCTCGTCGTCCAGGGTACTGTCACCTCGGAGAATGGCCGCTTCGTGGCACGACTACGCCTCGATGACGGGAGCGAAGTGCACAGCCGCAGCATCGAAGGGTCGACCTGCAGTGAAGTGACCCAAGCAGCGGTTCTGAGCGTCGCCATGGCGCTGAATCCTGCCGTTTCGGACGCTCCCTCCGAGGTCGTGGCGTCCCAGTGCGAGTGTCCCGATGCGCAGCCGCGCGCCGTTATCTCTGCTCCCTGCCCGACCCTCTCGAGGTTCGCTCCCTCGGTCCCCCGAACTCCACCGCTGCCATACGCACCGCATCGCGCCGCGCCACCTCCGCCACTGGCGCTCCACATGGGTTTCGGTGCCGGGATCACGGGAGGAGTCCTGCCGGACGTCACCCCGGCGCTTCTGGCCATGGCGGGCCTCGAGTACGCGCCGTGGCGGCTAGAGGTATTGGGCGCCTATGCCTCGGGCTCGACGGATGCGGCCCCAGAAGTGGGCACTGGCGCCATGGTTCGGCTTTGGAGCATGGGCGGGCGGTTTTGCTGGCTGCTCCAGGGCCTCGGTATCGGCCCCTGCGGAGGGGGAGAGGTGGGGCGCTTCCGAGGCCAGGGCTATGGGGTATCCGCCCCGGCCACCGACACGCTGACCTGGGTGGCGGCGACTGGCGGTGTTCTCGCTCGGCGGCGGCTGGCTCAAGCTGCGGAGATTGGCATTCGCGCGGACGCACTCGCTCCCCTTCACAGGCCCGCTTTCAGGTTGGCCGGCAGGGATGTCGCGCGTCCCGACAAGGTGTCCTGGTTGGTCGCCGCCCACACGGCCATGTGCTTCTGAGGTGCACGAATCGGTGATGGAAGAGAGCTAGGCTGACACTCATGCAGGTTGTGCAGAGTCATGCGCTGTCTTCCGAGGACGTCGTGACTCTCAGTCACGCCCAGGTAGTGCCTTCCGTTGCGGAAATATATGAAGAGTACTTCTCGTTCGTGTGGCGGGTGCTCGGTCGTTTCGGTGTCCCGCCGCAGCGTCTCGAGGATGCCGCGCACGACGTCTTCTTGATCGTGCACCGAAGGATTGCGGAGTTTGAGCACCGCAGCAGCGTGAAAACTTGGCTGTATGGAATCTCGTTGCGTGTGGCCAAGGTGCACCGGGAGCAAGCGCGCAGGCTCCCAAGTGGCCAGAGCAGCGAAGCGCTGGCGGCTCTGGGCCCCGAAGACGACCCCCATGAAGCCACTGCACGAGCCCAAGCGCGCGCCCTCGTGAGGCAAGTGCTCGACGACATGGATTACGAACGGCGCGTCATCTTCGTCCTTGTGGAGTTGGAACAGGTGGCCGTTCCTCAGGTCGCCGAGTCGCTCGGCATTCCGCTCAATACGGTCTACTCCCGACTGCGACTGGCGCGCCGCGACTTCGATTCGGGGATTAAGCGGGTGCGCGCCCGAGATGGCTGGAGGCTACGATGAACCAGCTGAGCGCGAGGGCTCGCACGCTCCTCGAAGCGGCACGTGACGTGAGGGAACCGCCGCTCGCGGTGCGTGAGCGGGTTCGCCGTCGACTCGGTAGCTCGTTGGCACGCGGAGCCATCACGGGCACCGCTCTTGCGGCGGAGGCTGCCATCATGAGCGTCAAGACGGCAGGTGCTGCGACGACCTCAACAGCGGGTTCCCTCGCGGCTTACTTCGCGTTGGGCCTGGCCGTCGGTGTGGGAGGGGTCGTGGTGGCGCAGGAACTCTCACGTTCGCCCCAGCCAGTGCCCGCACCGGTGCGCGTGCTTGCTTCTACCTCCGCGAGGACCCGTCTCGAGGTGCCAAGGCCGGTACCAGCAGCATCGCTGTCACCCCCATCGGCACGGCGGCCGGCGGCGGACGAGAAGGTGGCGACGGCCGTGGGCTCGTCACTTGCGCAGGAGACACCCTACCTGGAAAAGGCCCAGCTCCATCTCCAGAACGGGCGCGCGAAATCGGCGCTGGACATCCTGGCCAGGTACTCTGCGCAATTCCCGGACGGGGTTCTCGCCCAGGAGGCGGGGGCCGCGCGTATCATCGCCCTGTGCTCGCTCGGAAGGGAAGCACAGGCGCGGGGCCACCTGCGCGAGTTCGAGGAGCGCTACCGAGGCTCCTTGTTGGCGCCGCGACTGCGGCAAGCATGTGCGCGACGGTGAAAGAGCGCCGCTCCGGCGGTGCCCCGTGCGTGGGAGTCGTTCTGCGCGGGCCCGATGAGCGAGCTCTCGGCCGCGGTGGGGGCTCGCGGTAGCCCGCACCCATTTGGACGGCGGCGCCAGCGCTGGGTCGTGCTAGACGGACCCCACCTATGTTTCATGCGCCACCACGTCTTCAACGCAGCCTTCGGGAGCTCCGGCCCGTCCAGATCGAGTTGGGTTTTCATCGACTGGCAGAAGGTTCGGTGCTCTACCGCAGCGAAGGCAATGTCATCCTGGTGACGGCTTCGGTGGAGGAGAACGTCCCCGAATTCATGAAAGGCCGCGGTTTGGGTTGGGTTACGGCCGAATACCAGATGCATCCGCGCGCGAACCCGCAGCGCCGGGAGAAACGGGATGGACGCGAGCGACCCCTCGGCGGACGGTCCCGCGAGATCGAACGCCTCATCGGACGCAGTCTTCGGGCGGCAGTGAAGCAGAAGCGTCTTGGCGAGAGGACCGTAGTCGTGGACTGCGACGTGCTCGAGGCGGATGGTGGTACGCGCACCGCATCCATCACCGGCGGTTGGATCGCCTTGGCCATGGCGATGCACCGACTGGTGGAACGTGGGCTGCTCAAGCAGCCGCCGCTCGTCGACCAGATTGCTGCGGTCAGCGTTGGTCACGTACAAGACGAACTGCGTCTGGACCTCTGCTATGCGGAAGACAGCGCCGCGCGCGTCGATCTGAACGTGGTTGCCACCGCGCACGGAGGCATCGTCGAGCTTCAGGGAACTGCCGAAGGACGAGCTGTCCCGCGCAACGAGGTGGACGCCATGATTGACCTTGCGCTCGAGGGGATCGGTACCTTGTGCGCTCGTCAACGGGATGCGCTGGAGGTATTTGGTATCGATTTGTCGAAGGTGCTCGCCCCCGTCTAGCGGCGGTCGTGCACCCCCTCGGCGTCCGGATTAGAATCTCGGGGTGTCGAAGGTACCTGTTTCGCGGCCAGATCCCCGCTCGCTCGGCCGCTGGGAGCATAGCGAAGAGGAGCACGTCGTCTGTGACCTGTGCCCTCGAGCGTGTCGCCTGCGGGACGGCCAGCGAGGTTTCTGTTTCGTGCGAGAGCGTCGAGGCGACCACCTGGTGCTGTCCGCTTACGGGCGTGCCTCTGGGTTCTGCGTCGATCCCATAGAAAAGAAGCCTCTCAACCACTTTTATCCAGGTGCCAGCGTTCTGAGCTTTGGCGGCGCCGGATGCAACCTTGGTTGCAGGTTCTGCCAGAACTGGGACATCTCCAGGGCGCGAGCACAGGATGCTCTCAGCGCGACGGCGTCGCCCGAGAGCATCGCGCAGAAGGCGGTCGAGCTCGGATGCCGCGGCGTGGCTTTTACCTACAACGACCCAGTGGTCTTTGCAGAGTATGCCATCGACACGGCTGCCGAGTGTCGCGCTCGCGGGGTTCGCACAGTGGCGGTCACGGCGGGCTATATCGCGCCCGCTGCGCGCCGAGAGTTCTTCGCTGCGATGGACGCTGCCAACGTCGATCTGAAAGCGTTGACGGAAGATTTCTACGAACGCTTGTGCGCGGGACGGCTAGCACCTGTGCTGGATACCTTGCGATACTTGCGTCGAGAGACCGATGTGTGGCTCGAGATAACGACGTTGCTCATTCCCGGGCAGAACGACTCGGACGACGACATCTCTCAGCTCGTTGACTTCGTCGCCGACGAGTTGGGATGCGACGTGCCCTTACACTTTACCGCGTTTCACCCCGACTACCGGCTCTTGGATGTCCAGCGCACACCGGCGGAGGTGTGCCGTCGAGCGCGCGACGTCGCCCGTCGCCATGGTCTGAAGCACGTTTACACTGGAAACATCCACGATCCTTCGGGGCAGGCGACGTACTGCGGTGCCTGTGGGGCCGTCGTCATCGAACGGAGTGGGTACACGGTTGGCGAGATCGGGATCGAAGGCGGCCGATGCGTCGACTGTGGTGAGCGAATGGTTGGGCGGTTCGATCCGTTGATTGGAGCCGATCGTTCGGGCGCACGGCGTTTGCCGGTGCACCTCCTCTGAGGGTCTGAGCGCGATTGTCGGACCGCCTCTGGCGTTTCGCTCGGGCGCGGATAGCCTCGCCCTTTTCGTCATGCGGCGTCATTCCTGCGACCTATCGGCTTCAACCCTCGAGCGCTCGGGCACCTCTTACCCCGACGAGACGACTGCCATCGGAGGGCATCACGGGACCGAGACAGGCGAGAGCGATCGCCGCAAGGGCGACGCCGCGGCCGCGGTGGCCGCTCGCGAACTGCAGCTCCCAAACCTGTGGGCAGCGGCCGGCAAGCGCTGCCAGCCCGGGCGATCCTCCGCGGTGTTCGGCTTCTCGTGCGAGTGCCAAGTCCGCGGGACCGCAGGGGCGCTCGGCGATCAGCACGCGCACCTCCAAGGCCGCGCCCGGCTCGCCGACAACGAGCAATCCCTGGCCGAGGTGTTCCGCACGCGACGCGAGTTCCCAGCTTATGCCAAACAGGTGGCGGACGCGCCGCGCCAAGGCAGCATCCGTGATGACGCTCAGCAAGGGCGCCTGTGAGAACACCAGATACTCCACGGTCAAAGCTTGGTCGGAAGCACGATTCTCCGCCACCATCGGGAGCCTAAGCCATTCCGGCGCCGTGGCCAGCCCGGCGCTCCGGTGCTCGCACCTAGACGGCCGAGAAAGCAGGTCCGCACGACGCCGATCCTCGGTATGGCCACCCGCGACCTGCTGACCTACGATGGCCGGCGTGAAAGTGGCATACGGCGCGCGTTTCGAACTGGTGCGGGAGCAAGCGGAGCAGGGCTGCGTCGCCTATCGGGTGCGCTGCTGGACTCACCACGGGGAGTGCTCGACCGAGGCCGTCGTGACGCTTGCGGACGGGGCGGTTCTCGTCCACCCCTGGGAGCCCGCAGGGGCGGCGCCCGCTTGGGCCCAGCAGTGGGTCCAGCGCCTCCTGCGCGCCGAATACCGGAATCTCGGCGAGAGACCCGCGGATTGGCCCCGGCGGCTGACGCGCTGGCGTCAGGGCCCGGAGTTGGGAGACCGCAATGGCTGATCCAGCTTCGGGGGTTATTACCCTCCTCACCGACTTCGGCAATAGAGACCCCTATGTCGGTGTCATGAAGGGAGCCATTCTTGCGCGCTTCCGCGGCGCGACAGTTGTGGACCTCACCCACGAGATCGCACCTCAGGACGTTGCGGAAGCTGGGTTCTGGATGGAACGTGCAAGGCACTGGTTCCCGCCCGGGACAGTTCACGTCGGAGTCGTCGACCCGGGTGTCGGCACCCAGCGGCTCGCTATCGCCGCTCGGGTGGACGGGCACTACTTCGTGGGACCGGATAACGGTCTCTTCGGTCCCACGTTGGAGCGCCCGCCCGGTGGAGAGGTGCGGGCTCTCGACCTGACACGGCTGGCCCCGGCCCCCATCAGCAATACCTTCCACGGTCGCGACGTTTTCGCTCCCACGGCCGCGGAGCTGGCGTCTGGTCAATGGTCATTCGAGGAGCTCGGCCCGGCGACGTCGTTCATTCCTGCTCCGCGGAACGGTCCCGAGAGCACGGAAAGCGGGTGGTGCGGCAGTGTGGCGACCGTTGACCACTTCGGGAATCTCATCACGGATCTTGGCGCCGAGCTCACGGCGGGACTCTCCCGCCCGGTGCTGCGGGTTGCCGGCCTTGAGCTGCCTATTCTCGAAACGTTCGGGCAAGCCGCCATCGGACAGCCGTTCGCATACATCGGTTCCTTCGCTACCTGGGAGATCGCGGTCCGCAATGGGAGTGCCGCGAGAGACCTAGGGTTGGGGCGTGGTGCCCGTGTCGAGCTCCGCGGGGGAGATCCCGATCAGACGCAGGTTTCGTAGCGCCCCTGGGTTGGCCCAGGCACACTCCACCCAATGACTTGGTGCCGGACGAAGCTTGGCATCCTCCTCGCTTGGTTCCCTCTGGCGTGTGGCGGCGCCCCTGCGCAAGAGCGTGCTGCAGATGCCAGTGCGCACGCCAAGGCTAGCAGTCCCGCGCCGCGCCACGCCACACTGGAGGAGGCCGTCGCAGATCTCGAGGCGAGCCGCTACCGACGCGCAGAGCGCAAGCTGCGCGCACTGATCGAGGCAGGAAGGCAGCGCGATCAAGCTCACCTATGGCTGGCGCGGTTGCAGCTAAGAACGGGACACGCAGATGAAGCGGCCCACAACGCGAGCATGGCCGCCGCCGCGAACGCCCGCCTCGCGGAGCCAGCCCGCTTGGTGGAGGCCGAGGCACACTGGCGCCGCGGTGGGCATGCGAAGGCGGCGGACCTTCTCACTCCTTGGGCAACCCGAAGAGGTTCCTACGAAGCCCAGCGGCTCCTCGGGGAGGTGCTTCTCGAGCGCGGCCAGCGCCAAGCAGCGGAACCAATCTTGCTGCGCCTGATTGACGCATATAACGACGGGCATATCAGTAAGGACGATGGCGTTGCGCTGGCTCTCGTCGGGCGTGCCGCGTCCCTTCTCGGGAGTCCGGAGGATGCCAATGAGGCCTATGCCGAGGCCGAACACGTCATACCCGATGACCTGCGGTTGCTCCTCTGGCGCGCAGAGCTCTTCCTCGAAGCGCACGATCCCGGACAGGCGGAACGGGTCATCGGAAGGGCGCTCCGCCTCGCGCCCAGTCATGCAGAGGCGCTGGCTCTGCTTGCACACATCAAGCTCGATCAGGCGCTGGATTTCGCGGCCGCGCGCGAGCTCGCCGCACGTGCTCTGGCGGCGGATCCGACACTTCCCCGCGCCTATTTCGTGCTGGCGGGAATGGGTCTGCGAGATGGAGATACCGATTCTGCGGAGGAATCCGTAAGCAGAGGCCTACGCCACCATCCCGACCACCTGAGGCTGCTCAGCATGCGGGGTGCCGCACGGTTCGTAGCCGAGGACGCGTCAGGCTTTGCCGCTGTGCGTGAACGGGTGCTCGCGCTCAACCCGGAGTACTCCGAGTTCTTTCGAATCGTCGGTACCTACGCAGATTGGGAGCACCGATACGGCGAGCTCGTCGACTTGATGCGAGCGGCACTCGCCGTGGACGAGAACGACGCAAAAGCCGAGGCCCTGCTGGGTTTCAACCTCATCCGTGCTGGTCGCGAGGAAGAAGGTATGCGGGCCTTGCGTGCCGCATACGAGACGACGGGTGCCTTCGATGTCCGTGTCGTCAATACGCTCAATCTCTATGAGAACGTCATCGCTCGGGAATATGAGACCGTGGTGACTCCTCGCTTCCGTTTCCGGTTTCACCGGGATGAACGTGCGCTCCTGGAGCGCTATGTGCCTGCTCTGCTCGATCGCGCTTGGGATGTGCTTCGGATCGAACACGGCTTCCAGCCTCGGGTGCCCGTAGGCATCGAGCTCTACTCGGAACGCCGCAGCTTTGCGGTGCGAACCAGCGGAATGCCGCACACGGCAATTCAAGGGGTTTGCTTTGGCGAGACCCTGGCTGCCATGACACCTCGCCAAGAGCCGTTCAACTTCGGTATGACCCTTTGGCACGAGTTGGCGCATGTTTTCCATATCCAGCTTTCGCGAAGTCGAGTGCCTCGCTGGTTCACTGAAGGCTTGGCTGAGCACCAGACCAGCCGGGTGCGGCCGGAGTGGAAGCGGGAGCTGGACCGCGAACTCTACCTCGCGCTTCGCGCTGATCGGCTTCCCACCGTGGGTCGTATGAATCAGTCCTTCACGCACGCGGAGCGCGTCGAGGACGTGGCGCTCGCCTACTATGCGTCGGGGCGCCTCGTGGCGCATCTCGAGGAGGCTCATGGTCGGAAAGCCTTGGTCGAACTAATGAAGCAATGGGGAGAGGGACGCACCACGGAGGTGGTTCTCGCCGGTACGCTGGGCCGCGACCCGAGCGCCATCGACAAGCAGTTCCGCTCGTACCTAGAAGCCGAGCTTGGACGGTACCTTTCGCAGTTCGTCCCGCCTTGGCAGCGCCGGTCTCTGAAAGACGCGCAATCCGCCGTCCGGCGCCATCCTCAGGAGGTGGACGCCCACGCATCTCTGGCCCTTGCCTGGCTCGGCGTGGGCGATCTCGAGAGAGCTGCCATGAGTCTTGCTCGAGCTCGTGAGGTGGCGGGCGCCGAGCCGCGCGCCGAGCTGGCTTGGCTCGATGCCGAGCTCGCGCTCGCGCAGGGGAACATGAAGCTCGTCGAGGGTGCGCTGGATCGCTTGATCGCTGCCGGGATTGACGGCTATCCCGTCCGCATGCTGGAGGCGCGCCTGGCTCGTGCGGCGGGAGCTGGACAGCGTGAACGTCGTGCTCTGGCCCTGGCTGCGGCGTTCGATCCCAGCCAATCCGCACCAGTGCTTCGCCTGGCAGTATTGGCGCAGGAGGCTGAGCAACGCTCCGAGGAGATCAGATGGCTCGAGAAGCTGGCTCTCCTGGAGGAGCATGACCCCGGGGTTTATCGTCGGCTTCTGTCCTTACTAGTCGCGGAGGAGCGGTTCGACGAAGCAGTGCAGTGGGGGGAGGCTGCTCTATGGGCGGATATTCGCGGCTTCCACACGCACGCGCTCTGGGCAGAGGCGCTCGCAGCGGTCGGGCAGACAGGGCAAGCTCTCTTCGAGCTGGAGAGTGCGCTCCTCTGCGAAGCGCCCCCCGAAATGTTGGCAGCCGCACACAGAAGCGCGGCAAGGTTGGCCGCGAGCATGGGAAGGGCGCGGGACGGCGCGAGACACCGCGCTGAAGCTGATGCTCTCGAACGAACGCTCGAAGCCGGTCATCGGCGCGGGGCGAGCGACGAGTAGACCAGTGCGGCGCCTCCACATCGAGGCCTCGAGTTCGTCAGACCTCGTCCTTCGCGCCCCGTAGTCCCAGGGCGCGTGCCTTTTTGTACAAGTGGCTCCTTTCCAAACCTAACGCGCGAGCGGTGGCTGCCATTTGGCCGTCGTGGTGCGCGATGGCCCCATCGAGGATAGCTCGCTCTGCCTCTTCCACGAGCAATCGATAGGACAACCCCGGACGATAGAGGCTCGTGGCGGGCTGTCCCGCACTACCCCCAAGAGCCCGTTCTACCTCAGATGCGGTTATCTCCTCTTCGGGGCTCAGGATGACGAGACGCTCGATCAAGTTGCGTAGCTCACGGACATTCCCAGGAAAGGTGTAGTGAGTGAGGGCAGCTAGTCCGTCCTGGGAGAGGCGCGCGCCTGGACGATCGTTGGCCCGGCGCGCCGCCTCGAGAAAGTGTACGGCGAGCAGCCGGATGTCTTCGCGCCTGGCGCGCAGTGGCGGCAGCCACAGGGGAACGACGTTGAGGCGGTCGAAGAGATCGGCGCGAAAGTCGCCCGCCGCGCACGCGGCAGGAAGATCCTTGTTCGTGGCTGCCACGACGCGAACGTCTACAGCGATCGTTTCGCTTCCCCCAACTCTCTCGATCTCCTTCTCTTGCAGCACACGCAACAGCTTTGCTTGCATGTCGAGGGGCATGTCGCCGACCTCGTCGAGGAGGAGCGTGCCGCGGTCGGCCCGCTCGAACTTGCCACGTCGCTGCTTGGTGGCCCCCGTGAACGCTCCTGCCTCGTGACCGAAGAGCTCGCTCTCGATGAGCTCCTTGGGAACCGCCGCGCAGTTGAGCTTCTCGAGAGGCCCCCGGGCGCGCGGTGAAGCTCGGTGGACGGCGCGAGCCACGATTTCCTTGCCCGTCCCACGCTCGCCCGTGATGAGAATGCTCGCCGCCGCGCGTGCTGCACGCGAAATCTGGTCGCGTAGCTCCATCATCGTCGGACTGTCACCAATCAAATCATCGAAATGTCCGGCGTTCTTCTTCAGCTCGCGTGCCTCCTCCTCGGCGCGGAGTAAGCGAAATGTGTTCTCGAGAACTACAAGGAGCCGGTCCGTAGAGAGCGGCTTCTCCAGGAAATCGAGCGCACCGAGTCGGGTTGCCCTCACGGCCGCGTCAATGGTCGCATGACCGCTCATCATGATAGCTGGGGTTTCTACTCCGCTCGCTCGGAGCCGCTCGAGGAGTTCGACACCATCACCGTCAGGTAGCGCGATATCGAGCAGGAGAACGTCGTAAGAGCGCCTTGCCAGCTTGTTCATCGCAACGCCGACGCCGCCAGCCACGTCTACCGCGTAGCCCTCCAGCGAGAGCGCCTTCTTCAAGGTGCTCAAGATCGAGGCTTCATCGTCGACGACCAGGATATGCCCGAGAGCCATCGGGGCAGCGTAGCGAAGGGTGAGCGGGTAGCGCAATGTCGGCGGCTGCGCGCCGGGGTCGGCTCTTCGTTCTGGGTGAACGCGGGGCGCGTCCCTTGTGGCCGCGTTCCCGTGTTCCTCCCGGAGCACCCCGGCCGTGCAGCTTCGGCGGATCGGCAGTGCTTGCGCTTGCAGTTCCTGCCACGCGGTTCATACCATTCAGACATCGCGGGATGGCGCCGTACGGCTCCGCCCAAGCACGATTCTTATGGCTCATCCTCCCGCCTCGTTGAGCGGCACTCTCAGTTCCAGACCGCTGTTCCATGTCCTGGTTCACCTGCTGGAACTCGGCGCCACCGGAACACTCGTCGTCGAGGATCCGAGGGGATCGAAGAGTGCCCTGTTCTTCGGTGAAGGCGTCCCCATGCGCTGCCACCTGCCGGGCTATGATGCGGATCTCAGCGTTGTGTTGAACGACCTTGGCCTGATCGACGAAGCCACGGTGGCTTGCAGCCCGAGTCCCGGGTCGGCACGTGGGCCAAAGACGCCTGCCCCTGAGGAGCTGGGTGCGTCCATCGACGCGGAGGCCCTGGAGCGGGCGGCCAAGGAGCTACTCACCCGTCAGGTCGTTGAGCTGGGACGACTACCGCGCCAAAGTGTTTGGGGGTTCTACTCGGAGCAGCGCTTCATCGGAGGAGAGGGTGAGCCTGGGTCCGCATCGCCCGAGCCCTTGGGCGTCATCTGGCGTGTCGTGCAAGCCTACACGCCACTGTCGAGCATCTCCCAGGCGGTAGCGAAGCTAGGGGATCCGGTTCTCCGCCTGCATCGCAGCGCGCAAGTGGCGCGCTTTGGCTTCGTAGCTCCGGAGAAAGCGCTCGTCGACGTGCTGCGCGCCAAGCCGCACCAGCTAAGCCAGCTGATTCAGACAAAGCTGGCAGCTCCTGAGGTAGTCGAACGCCTCGTCTATACCCTCCTTCTCACCCGGCATCTGGATGCTGGCGGGGGCAAAGAGCCGCTGGGGGTCTCTGCGACGCGACTCGCTGCGCGGCTCCGCGAGTCAGTCCCCTCGACTCGATTCCGCCCGCGTCCGAGGCTTCACACGCCTGGTGGCGAAGCAATCCTCGAAGAACCTTCGGCGAACGTCGCCCCGACTCCCATCACTGAGCAATCGGAGTTTCGGCAGCGGCTCCAGCAGAAGCTCGATTCCCTGAGTACCGCCGACTACTATCGCCTCCTCGGTGTTGCCCCGACGACCTCCTCCGATGACATCCAGAACGCCTTCCTGGGCATGGTCAAGGTGTGGCACCCCGACAGACTGAGGCCCGAGCTCGCCGAGCTGCGTCCCCAGGTAGAGCGACTGTTCGCGCGGATCACCGAAGCTCATCAGACCCTCGTCGATGAGGTGCGTCGCAAGAGGTACGACGAGCTGCTGGACGAAGGTGGCGGTACCGTCGAGGAACAGGAGCAGATTCAAGCCGTGATCCGCGCAGCGACCGCCTATCAGAAGGCAGAGGTCTATCTGAGGAAGCGGGCCGTGGAAGAGGCGGAGAGCGAGGCCAAGCGCGCGCTCGACAACGACCCAGAGCAAGCGGACTACCAAGCCTTGTATGCTTGGATTCTGGCGCAGAAGAATCCGCTTCCTCGTCCACTCTCGGCGCTCATCGAGACTCTCGATGCTGCCGTCGAGCGCTCGCCAAAGAGCGTACGCAACCGCTTTTTCCGGGCGCAGCTGCTCAAACGTGCGGGAGAGGATCAGCGGGCCATCGCGGATTTTCAGTGGATCGTCGAGCAAGACCGGCATCACGTCGATGCTCGGCGGGAGCTGCGCATCTACGAAATGCGTGGGAGTATTCACCCGCATCAGAAGGGTAAGTCAGGCGCCGGAAAGGTATCCGGATCCGTCAAGAGCCCCCCGGCGAGCGGCAAGGGGCTGCTGGGCAAGCTGTTCAAACGATGAGCTAGCGACGCGTCGGGTCGACTCGCAATGCACCGGTCCTGCGCAACCCCTCGTAGAGCGCAATGGCCACGGCGTTGGCGAGATTGAGGGAGCGTACCTCGCCAAGGGTCGGGATGCCTACGACGTCATCGGGCCGTTCGCGGAGGAGAGACTCGGGCAGGCCAACGCTCTCCCTTCCGAACACTAGGACATCCCCGAGGCCAAGCTCGGTCTCGAAGAGGCTCTGCTTTGCTTTCCCGCTGAAGAAGAGCCAGCGGCGGTGAACGCGCGACGGATCGTTGGCAGTAATGGCCTGCTCAGCGCTCATCAGGTTCACGTGTTGGTGGACGCTGACGAGGTGCCAGTAATCCAATCCAGCGCGACGCACGGCATGCTCGTCGATCCGGAATCCCAATGGACCGACCAGGTGCAGGGCGCAACCAGTTGCGGCGCAGAGGCGCGCTATGTTGCCAGTATTCGGTGGAATCTCGGGTTCAACGAGTACTATCTCGAAGGGCCGTGTCATTCGCCGCGCGCGAAGGCGACCTTCCGCGACGGCGTCATCAGGCATGGTCATTGGGTCGAGGCTAGAATGACGGGACCTGCGGCGCCAATGCCGTGCGGCCGTGCCCATTTCTGCCGGTGGCCGCACTCCGCGGATTGCAGTCTCCGGGACAAGCAGTCTCGCCAGCCGAAGTGTCGTTGGGGCCCCATGGGTCCGCATGGCCGAGTTTCCCACCTTTGCTGTTCCGCCGCGCGAGGGCGGGCAGGAGCGGTTGGCCGACGGTGGCCTGCAGTGGGTTGGCGTTCTAGGGCGACAAACGGGTTGAATCCAGCATGATGTCGGACTGTTCGCAGCACGCAGTCGCTGGAGCCCTTCCAGATTCTGGATCGCCGCTGTGCGACGGAGGTCGAAGAGGTTCTTTGGAACGCCAACGTACCGGGCTGTCGGACCCTTGCGTGATGGGATATGGGCGAGCGAGTGCTCGACGGCAGTGCGCTGTCGCAGGACTTCGCGACCCGTGGTGGTTCGCTGAAGCCGGCGGATTTTGTCGGTTCGGATGGGGCCAGAGCTTCGCGTAGACTGGCGATGCGCCATCCTTGGCGCTTGATCGGGTCAGCGATGGTTTGGGCTCCCTCTTCCTCTGGCACGTTAGCTGCGGTCACCCTCGACCGTAGGTGATCGGAATCGCGGGAGAATCAACCTGATCGGTGCCCTAGCGGGAGGTGGCGTGCGTCCTGAAGTGGCATCGACGCTGATCGCGCTGTGTTCTGTGTCCCGGGACATCAATGAATGGAAGTGCTCCGGATCGTGGGCTCGGCCCCCGTACCAGAGCGAGGGGCTCCGGCTCGTGTTTCGGAACTCCGGCCCAGGCGCAGCGCAAGGACCAGTCCTGCAGCGGACAGGGCGGTGCTGCACCAATATCCAGATGCCCATATGAAAGCGATGGGCACGCGCCCGCTGCGGCTCGCGGGAATCAGCGCGAGCAGGATTAGGTCCACGAGTGAGAGGCCCACGAAGATGGTGCAGATGAAGCGAACGCCGCGGAGCTCACCGCGGGTCCTTCGCGTTAGCACCAACGGTACCATGACGAACCAGGCCACAGGACTGGCCCAGAGCCACGGCGCAGAAGCGCGTGCGAGCGCGAAGCCGCTGAGCATCCGGTGTTCGGGGTGGATGAGCTCGATCCAGGGAGCGAAGAACGTCCCGATGCTCAGCAGGGCAGTCAAGGCGAGGGGGCCACGCCCGTGACGCCATGAATACCAGGGCAGTAGCGGATCCGGGGTGGTCTCTGGCAGCCCCTCGTCCAGGACGTCTTCCCCGCTGGCGACCTTGCTCAGGGGGAGCAGCTCGAGACCGCACCCCGGACAAAGCCGCTCGGCCTCGTCGCTTCGGAAGATCTCGCGACAAAACGGGCACGCCAGGAGTTGCGGCATGACTCGCAGGATAGCCCAAGGGTCCCACGGCGTCCGCGCTTGGCCGCGGCGGGTCCGTCCGCCGGTGTGCCGCGAGTCCGGGGCCGGAGCGTATCTTGTGGCGGGTGCTTGTGCGGTCTCGCCGGTGGCGCTGGCGAGCTCTGCGAGGCAGTCTTTGCGGCAAGGACGGAACATGCGCGAGCGAGTTCAGCAGCTTTTCGAGCTCTCAGAGGATGCGGCACACCTGAATGAAGCACTCACTCACCCGAGCTTCGCCAATGAGCGACCAGCTACCAAGGACAACCAGCGGCTCGAGTTCATGGGTGACGCAGTCTTGGGATTGTGCGTGAGCGAGCTGCTACTCCGACAGTACCTGGATGCCGACGAGGGGGCGCTGACGAGGATGCGGTCCCAGCTGGTCAACGCTGACGCTCTCGCCGACTGGGCTCGCTCCAACGGTCTCGCCGACGCGTTGCTGCTCGGGAAAGGGGCCGAGGCTGCGGGACTGAGGGACAGCGTCAACGTCTTGGCTGACGCGGTCGAAGCGTTGATCGCTGCGACCTATCTGGATGTGGGGCTCGAGGCAGCGAGTCGGGTTTGTGCCAGAGTAGTTGGAGGCGCTCTCGAATCCCTCGGCGACCTGAGCGCTCCCGACCCAAAGAGCGCCCTGCAGGAGCTCGTTCAAGCGCGCGGTGGCCGGGCGCCCACCTATGAGGTCGTCGATTCAGGCGGCCCAGCGCATGCGCGGTGGTTTGACGTTGGGGTACATGTCGAGGGTTCGTTGCGCGCAGTGCGGCGCGGCCGTTCCAAGCGGCTCGCCGAGCGGTTGGCAGCCGCGGCGGCGCTCGCCCTAGAGAAAGGAGCCGAGAGTGAAGAGGAAGGCGTATCCGATGAAGAGCACGGCAAAGCTTGAGTGCGTCCGGGGGCTGCAGCCGAATCTGGGTCGTCGCCGCGCATGGCTCGTCGGGTTGGCCTGCGTCGTAGCTTCGTGCTTGCTCGTCGGCCGCGTCTGGGCCGGCAGCTATCTGAACAGGGCTGCCTTGCTCGTGTTCCAGGCGTCTCAGGAGGCCGACTACCTGCGGACGCGGCTCGGGGATCGAGAGCTGGCGCGGGTGGTTCACGAGGTGGCTGAGGCTCGCCTCCGGGCGGCGGGGCGGATGGAGGTGCCAAAGGAAGTGGCCCTCGCTCACCCGCACCTGCTGCTGACGCTCGAGAACTCGGAGCGCGCCATGGAAGCCGCGGCAGAGGGCGAGCATGGGAGGTTCCTGGTCCACGTTCGCCGGGCGCGGGAGGAAGAGTTGGTTTTGCGGAGCGTGCTCAAGCAGCTAGGCTGGCCCCTGCCCAATCTGTGAAGCTGGAGCGGAGGCGTGGCGGAGCTCGTCTCATGCCTCGAGACCGCGGATTCATTCGGTGGTGGGCTTCTGCGGCCCTTCGAGATCCAAAAGCGGCGGTTGGGGGGCGTGTGCGGCAAGCTCTGGCCGGTAGTTGTGAAGACGCTCCGCTCTGAGAGCGGCGAGCAGCTTCGTTCGTGCCTGGTCCTGGAGGCCCAGCAAGAGCTCGTGCTCCACCCCGTCCCGCGAGGCTTCGAAGCTCGCTGGAGCCGCGGGCACCGAGCCGCGGCGCCACACGACGAAGTACCGGCCGTCGACTTCGATGGGTTCAGGAACGATCGCGCCGTCTGCCACCTTGCTCGCCTCGGCGAACAGAACGGGTGGTACCCGTAGGCGTGGCCATTCCGTCTTCCCTTGAGAGTCGACTAGCCCGAGCGCGCCGCCTCTTAGGTGGTTGCTCCGGTCCTCAGACGACTCACGGGCGATTCGCTGCCACGTTGCAAGCCCGTCAGCCCCAGAGGCATCCCGAATGACGGCTTCGGCCTCCTCGCGGGTGGGGACGACGATCCGCCACAGCAGCAGGCGAAGGGGCGCACCGTAGCTCGCCCGCTGTTCTTCGAAGTGACGGCGCACCCGTGAGGGCGTCAGGGCTGCGGCGGCTTCCCGTTCCAACGAAGCCAGCAGGGTTTCGGCAAGGGCCGTCCGCAGCTCCCAAGCGAGGTCCGGCTGGTACTGTAAGCCGAGCCGGCGGCTCTCCGCGTCGAGCAGTGCCTCCCGGACCACGACGGATTGGGTGAATCCGCGGAGGGCCGCTGTGGGGATGTCCCCGAAGGTGGCGAGCTGGTAGTGCGGTACACGACGAAGGCGCTCTTCGAGTTCGCCGCGGCGGATGGTGCGGTCTCCGACGCGGAGCACGATAGGACCGTCCTCCGGTGCGTTGGGTGGTTCGCTGCGCGCCGCTGGTGGAGCGCTCGAGGAGAGCGAAAGCAGCCCGAGCAGCAAAGGGACTGCACGTCTCATGGGGGCCTAATAGGCGATGGTGCTACCGCAGGCAAGCTAGGCCGGCCGCACGGAGGTTTTCTCCGCTGATAGTCTGGCGCGTGCGTGGGCTGGAGTTGCCGAGTGAATACCCTCCAATGCTTCACGCAACGTTGCGTTCGCGGCCCAGCACCGGGCGAGCCACTTCCGGTAGGGCAGGAATCGGCCGCTCCGCGGCGACCGCGAACGCTCGCTCCACGCGGGCCGTTACACCATGACTGGCAAGGCGGTTTCTTGCCATTTCGACGGCGTCCGGGTTGGCGTCGATACCGATCGCGCGCCTCTCGAGGCGAGCGCACACAGCGAGCGTCGTTCCGCTGCCCATGTATGGGTCCAAGACGAGGTCTCCCGGATTCGTGCAGGAAAGGACGAGACGTTCCAACAGTGCCTCGGGCTTCTGAGTTGGGTAGCCGGTGCGCTCCCGCGCTACTGGAGCCACAATGCCGATCTCCCAGACGTCTCCCAGGGGAGCTCCGGGACTGCTGTCCTCGGTCTTCGAGGATCGCACGCGGCGCCCGTCATCCCCGACGACCGCCCTTTGTTTGCGGGTACCCCAAGTCGACTGCGTGGAGGCGGCGAGGGGTTCGTACAGTTGATTGAAGGTGGGTTTCGCGTCCGGGTTTCGGACGTATCGCAACAGCACGTCATGGACCCGTTGGAAGTTGGCAGTCTTCGATGGCCAGCGGCGGTAGCGCCACACAATCTCGCTCGCGAACGCGCGAGGACCGAACACCTCGTCGCAGAGTACTTTTGCATAGTGACTGGTCTTCGTATCCACGTGCAGGACGAGGCTCCCCTCGTCGCAGAGCAGGGCACGAGCGGACAGGAGGCGGTGCCGCAGCTCGCCAAGATAGTCCCCCAGATCCGACCAACGATCATCGAAGGCGTGCTTGGTGGTTCTCAGGATGCGGCCAGTGTCCTCGTCGCGGCGGCGCGTTACCTGCTGGTGGACTCGGC
Organism: Pseudomonadota bacterium; assembly: GCA_023398955.1. GTDB lineage: Bacteria > Myxococcota_A > Polyangia > Polyangiales > Polyangiaceae > JAEWRL01. The sequence goes on along the minus strand of JAEWRL010000012.1, from coordinate 45,862 downwards.
CCGTGAGGAACGGGGGATCGAGATAGGCGAGCGTCGCCTGGACCCTCCGCCGGCCCAAGGCCATCATGGCCGCGAGATTGTCACCCTCGATGAGTAGACTTGCCGGATGGCCGGGGCGTACTCGTTTCAGACGCCCTGCCAAAACTGCCGACTCTTCGAGCTTACCAGGCCATCTCAGGCTCACGCCGGAATCTGCCGATTTCATCGAGTGAAATCGTACTTGGCTGGTGCTCGCCTGGGCCAAGTTCGGGTCGCTAGGACCTCTCCGGTTGCCGACCGCCCGCACTGCGGCTACCCCAACCCGGACGACCATGAGTGCTCCGAAGCTACAGGTTCCCGTCCCCCCTCGCATTTTCTCGGGTATGCAGCCCACCGGCGAGTTGCATATCGGGAACTATCTCGGTGCCCTCAAGAACTGGGTGACACTGGCGAACGAGGGGCAGTACCTGCCCGTCTTCTGTATTGTAGACGCCCACGCCATCACCGTGGAATACGACGCTCGCGAGATGCCGTCCCGGATATTCGACGCCGCGTTGACGTACATGGCTGCTGGCCTCGATCCGGACCGAGTGGTGCTCTTCGTGCAGTCGGATGTGCCGGAGCACATGGAACTGGCGTGGTATTTGGCTGCAGTGACCGCGATGGGCGACCTTTACCGGATGACGCAGTTCAAGGAGAAGAGCGAGCAGCACAAGCAAAACGTGAACGCTGGGCTCTTCACGTACCCGGTCTTGATGGCCGCGGACATCTTGCTCTATCGGGCCTCGGTGGTGCCGGTCGGTAACGACCAAGTGCAGCACCTGGAGCTTGCTCGGGAGATCTGCCGCAAGTTCAACGCCCGTTTTGGCGAGGTTTTCGTCGAACCCCAGCCAAGGTTGAGCCGGACTCCGCGCATCATGGGTATCGATGGTCGAGCGAAGATGAGCAAGACCCGCGGGAATGCCATCGGGCTCTTCGAGGCTCCCAAGCAAATCGAGAAGAAGCTCAAGGGCGCATTCACGGACCCCCAGAAGCTGCGGATGGGGGATCCAGGTCGTCCGGAGATATGCAACGTGTTCACGATGCACACCGCCTTGACACCGGCTGACGAACTTGCCCTTATCGAATCGGGCTGCCGTTCCGGCGAGCTCGGATGTGGTGACTGCAAGAAAGCGCTCTCTCAGCGGCTGATCACGGAGATCGCTCCGATTCGTGAGAGAGCGGAAGTGCTCCGCGCCGACCCGCGGAGAGTACTGGAACCGCTCAAGGACGGAGCAGCTCGGGCGCGACTCATGGCGAATGACACCCTCGGTGCGGTGCGGGAATGCATGGGCATCGGCGCGCGCATGCCCGTCCGCTGATTGGCTTCGTGTATGCACTCGTCGCTTCGGGCTTCGGCCGCCGATGTACTACGTAGACGCGCCACTGGGTGGGGCCCGCACCATGCCGTCGCCCAGGTCCTTGTCGTGGTTGTGATGACGACCGGCAGCGTCAGCGGTTGCAAGAGCGAGCCCGAGTCGGAGTTACCTGAGAACGTGGCCAAGGAGTTCATCGATCGCATGCGCCGGGTGCACGGGGATCAGGCCAGCGCACGGGCGGCGTACGATCTCCTCTGGGCCGAGGCGAGAGACAACCTGGCAGAGCGAGCCAAACGCGCGACTGCCCTGGCAGGGCGCAAGGTAGCCCCGGAAGAGATGATTGCGCCGTCGCGGTTCGTTTGGCGGTACGAACCCAAGGGTTACGTAGCCGAAATCAAAGGGGACTGGGCCACCGTGGTGCTGACCGGCGATGATCCGCGCCAGCAGTCGAGCGTGGTGCCGCTGGTTCGCGAAGCGGGACATTGGCGCGTGGCCATTCGGTTCCCGCCCCTCTCCCCCATCCGAAAGCGCGAACGAGATGGGGAGGACGCTGACGAGTGAACACGCTCTTCGTCGGGTTCACCTCTCGAGACAGGCGCGGCGAGGCCGACAACCAGTTCGGCATCGTGGCAGCACAAACGGCCGAGAGCGCACCGCCCAAAGGCGCGCGCGCTCCCGCTTTTGTCAATCCGTGCTAGTTGGCAAAGAAGATCGACTCGATCTCCGACTTGACCGCTTCCTCGGTTTGGTCACGCGCAATAGCGATCTCCTTAACGATGAGCGACCGTGCCGTGTCGAGCATGCGGCGCTCGCCGAACGACAATTGCTTGTTGGCCTTGAGCCGGTACAAGTCGCGGAGGACCTCAGCGACGTCGTAGATAGATCCCGTCTTGATCTTGTCCATGAAACCGCGATAACGACGGTTCCATGTCTGCGTATCGAAACCGATAGTCCTCTCCCGAAGGATGTCGAAGATCTCACGGATCTCCTGCTCACTAATGACTTGTCGCAATCCGACAGCGTCAGCATTGGAGACCGGGACCATGATCTTGCGATCGGTATCCAGGATGCGGAGCACGTAGAATCTCTGTCGAGACCCGGCGATGTCCTTCTCATCGATGCTGATTACTTCAGCCACGCCCTGAGCCGGATACACGGCCTTGTCGCCGACTTTGAACTCAACTCCCTGGACTGCCTGCATAATGACTCCTTTTGCGACCGCGGTGCCGGCGCTGCACTGGGCTACGCTCATCACCGGAGGGTGAATCAACTACCGATAATCGAAGCGAGCAACGTCCGTCGCCCTCCGGGCGATAGGGTGGACGAGCTCAACAACCTTCGCGAGCACGGTTGGCGCTGTGCCAAAGCTCGCAGGGCGTTCCGTCGCCGAAATGAGGTTAAGGGCCGCCAGGCGCGGGACTCTAATCAGGTTCACGAATTGTGTCAACATTTAAGTAGCTGCGCCAGGACTGTTCGCCGTGTTTGACGATTCCGTTGCCACGAATGCTCGAGCGGCGTCGACGCTCATCAACGCCCCTGCACCTCCGAATAGTCCCAGAAACTCAGGAAGGAGCCAGGGATTGGCCGGAGCCCCTCCACGGACGCGCCCCACGGCCCAAAAACGGCCGGATTTAGCGCCGGACTGCTGGCCTCATCCAGGAACCGCCGCCGATCGCACCGGCTCTGCCCCCTCGCCACCCCAGCGGAAACCGTCCGGACCGCGTCACGCACCGGCCCCCCAAGGTCCCCCCGCTGCTTACCGTCGGGGGCTCCTGCCTCGCGGGCACGAGCTCAAGAAACCTGCGTCAGCGGTCTCTGCCCAACCGCTCCCTGTTGCTGCTTGGCCTAGCCTGGCGCTTACTTCGCGAGGCTGTTCAAGTTGAGCATCTCCTCGACGTCGGGTTGAACTACGAGTTCGACGCGTCGGTTCCGCTGACGGCCGTCGGCCGACTCGTTGTCTGCGACCGGATCCGTATCCGCGTATCCGGCGGCACTCCAGTTCTCAGGGGGGAGTCCTCCGCTACCCTCCTCGGCTGGCGTGGTGAGATACACCAGCACGGACCGAGCCCGCATCGACGATAGACCCCAGTTGTCGCGGAACACTCCGCCCTTGAGCGGTTTGGAGTCCGTGTGCCCCGCCACCTGGAACTCGCGAGCGCTGAGCTCTGTGTCATTGCGGATGACCTCCGCCACCTGCTCCAGAATGTCCAAACCAGACTGCTTGAGCTTGTCGCTCCCCGAGTCGAAGAGCACGTCGCCGGGGAGCTGAATGAGCATACGATTATCGCGGACTTCCACCTTGAGTCCGAGCTCCGTCAGCTTCTTCAACTTCTCTCGCAGGAGCTCGAATCGCTTCCGGATTTGATCGAGCTGTTCCGCTCGCTGCCGATACTCGTCGAGGGCCTTGCTCTGCTGCTCCAAGCTGGCGCTCAGATTCTCGAGGTTCACGCCGCGTTCCCGCAGCTTCTCCTTGAGGTCCTCGATTTCCTGCAGAGCCACGGCGATGTCGGCGTCGCACTTGCGACGCGCCTGGCCCTCGGCGGCAAGCTGGCTGCGCAGAGCCTCGTTCTCGCGAACCTTCTGATCCCACTCCTCCTGGGAGTACCCGCAGGCGCTGCTGCCAAACACCGCACAACCGAGGAGGGCGAAGCCCCAAGCACTGGTACCTGTCTGTCGCATCTTTTTCCGTGCCTTCCGGGCGCCACCAAAAGCCCGAACGACCACCCGCTAATCCAAGACTCCGACTCGAGTCAAGTGCGCGTCACCAGTCGGCTTTTCGGCTTTTTCTTGCAACAGGGGAGGGGGTTGTTGCCCGGCCGTCCTAATCGCTGAACAAGCTATCGGTAGAGATCGGCCAAGCCTTGGCTACGCAACTTCTGCATAGTCCGCCATCACCCTTTTTGGCCAGGCCTAGGAGCCGCGTGCACTTTTTTCGTTGACACACCACAATAGGTGGCAATATACGTCTTGCAACATACCCTCGTGAGGTGCGCCGCAGGCGCCCTCGGAACTGCCAGGGAGGCATCGAGATGGCCGCAAAGAAAGCTGTGAAGAAAGTTGTGAAGAAGGCCGCCAAGAAGGCGCCCGCGAAGAAGACCGTCAAGAAGGGCACCGCCAAGAAGGCTGCAAAGAAGGTCGCCAAGAAGACGAAGACCAAGACCGCCAAGAAGACGGTTGCCAAGAAGGCTCCGAAGGTCGCGAAGAAGGCCCCTGCCAAGAAGGCAGCGAAGAAGACCACCAAGAAGACCGCGAAGAAGACCACCAAGAAGGCTCCGAAGCAGGCGGCCGTGGTGGATACGGCAGCAGCACCGGCCAAGAAGGTCGCCAAGCGCCGGGCCAAGAAGGCCTGATAGCAGCGAGGGGTGAGAGTGACGCTGGCCGATTTGTGAACAACACTCCCGCCCCTTTCGCGGCATCGTCACGGACGGGCCGCTAAACCGCCAACCCGAGGCATACCCGTGACGCCGTCGTATGTTCGTTTGGCTGGAGGTCAGCGAGTCACCACCTGGACCAGCGGAACTGGGTGGCTCGCCGTGCTCCAGGCAGGACTCGGGTCGGCTACAGAGCACGCGGTCGGCGAGCGCTAGCGCCTGCTGACGCCGACCGCCCGCGTGCTCGAGCGAGCTGTCGAGCCCATCGACGGCCGCTGGCCGCCACGGAGGTGGCCGCCCGAGAGTGTCCAGCAGCGGAACCAGCCAGTCGCGATTCGCTTAGTCCGCCTTGCGTCGGGTAACTGCGAGCGGCACGCTCACGGACGACGGCTCACGCTTTCGGTGAGCTTCGTCAGCAAGGTTGGAGTGCGGTCCGCGAGGTCTTGAGTGAGGACGATCTCTCCCAACGGAGCCAACTCGTCTGTCTCGACACAGTCCATGGCCACGATGAGTTCTTTGGCTTGGCCAAGGGCAATTGTGTGGGCAGCTTGAGCCTTGGGCGTCAAGGAGGCGGGGATTCTGCTGGAAATCGACGAACGTCGTATGGGAAGACAACTGTTCCCATACGACATGGAGCTGTTCAGGTCGCACCCCCGGAAGCGCGAACGGCCTGACGATTGCGCTTGGCCTGCCAGAACAGGATGGCCGGGAGCACGATCATCGCGGCCACGAGGGTCGTCACTTCGCCGACAGCTGCCGCAAGCCCGAAGCTTCGGACCGCCCGATTGATGGACAACAGCAGCGCCAGGTATCCCAGGGTCGTCGTGAGGGAGCAGAGGACGACGGCGCCACCCGTCTCCACCAGTACGCGGTGCAAGCGGGCCTCCCCCGCGAGCTCCCGTCGCTTCATGACATTGATGGCGTAGTCTGCTCCAACACCGATGCTGATAGGTAGGGCGACGAAGTTCAGGAAATTGAGCTTGATGTCGCGTATGGCGAGGAACGCGAGCAGCCATGCGATTCCGATGACCAGGCTTCCGAGCGCCAACCATCCGAAACGCCTGCCTCGGAAAGCGACGAGGATGACGAGCACAGTCCCAACGAGGCTAAGCAAGATTGCTCGTGGCGCATCCTCGGCGATGTTGAGGAGCATGTCCGAGAAGATCACGGGATCTCCGGTTCCTCGGATCACCGAACCGTCCGGCAGACGCACCTCCCTGAAGGCGTCCGCCCACCGCATCAAGTAGTGAGCGTCGTAGACGCTGCGACCTTCCGTGGGCGCGATGTAAACGATGGTGCCGCGGGTGCCATCGGCCTCGGTGAAGGGACGGGCCAACAGCTCCGGGAGGCTGTCCAGATCGAGCGGACGCAGGTGTTCCGGGAGATAACTGTGAAGGCGCTCGAAGTCCTGTCTCGGAATGCTGCCTCGCTTGTGGGCTCGTTCCAGCCGGTCACGAATCTCCCCAATGAGTTCGAGCTTGCGCTCCTGGTCTCGCGGAAGCAGGTCGAACACACTTACCACCCTGCTAAATGGCTTCTCATCGGCGGGAGCGGCGGCATGGCGCCGCTGCAGCTCAGTGACCAACGGCTGAACCTGCGCCAAGTCATCGACGACGATCGCGCGGCCATCTTGACCAAGGCGGCCGACGATGGCGTCGACCTTGCGAGAGAGCAGTCCGGCACTCGATGGCGAGACCATGTCATTGCGGACGTTACGGAGGTTATACTCCATTGGGTCGTGGGCAAGGTATCGCCCCCCCAACACACACGCGGCAATGCCGAGCGCCACCCCGGAGACAGCGAGAGTGCGCGGAGCCTTTCCCGCGAGCCAGGCAAATGGGTATCCGTAGTACCCACGTAGGCGTCTCCTCCAACCCCGCGTCACGCCAAACATGGGGCTCATCCTTTCCGTCAGGACGAGGAGCGCAGGCAGCACCAGGTAGGTCGCGATCCAGCACAGCAGCATGCCGCCGCCGCCGATCACACCGAAGTGCTTAAAGCCCTTGAAATCAGTTGCGGCTAGGGAACCATAGGCGACCATCGCTGCCCCCGCTGCGGCGAGAGTCGCGATATGGGTCTCTGCATGGGCCGTGTGAATTGCGGCCGGCACATCGAGCGCCTCGTCCCGCCGCCCCTCTATGTAGCGTGCCATGTAGATGATTCCGAAGTTGATGCCATTGCCGGCGATGATACTGAACAAGAAGCCCGTGGCCGTGTTCAGGTGACCAATGGCGAGCCGGGCAAAGGCGAAGGCCCACACGCAGCCAACGCCTATCGTCAATGCCATCACGAGCAGGGTGCGCAGTCGCAAGAAGAACAGGAACACGACGCCTAGAATCAACCCGACGCCCCATCCCCCGACATGTGCCAGATCCCGGGCCACCGTCTCGTGTTGCTCTGCGCTCGTTATCAGGTTCCCGGTGAAGTTGACATCGAGGGAACCCCGTGCGCCCGCCGGTAGATCCTCGACAATGGCGCGTATCTTATCGCGCAGCGCACCGGCCTGCTCCGAGCCGCTGCGCAGCGGTGTTCGAACCAAGACAGCGGCGAGACGTTCTTTTGCGTCGATATAGTAGCCATCGAGACCGGGATCCTGGCGCGTGCGGCATCGGCCCTTTGCTGAAGCCTTTCCTCGAGCTCCTTGACCGTCAGAGGCTCATCCTTTGCCGGCTCACCCGAATTGCCGTCGACCTCCTCCTCCTCTTCATCGAGGCCGAGGTCGAAACCGGCCGCGCGAGCCACTCGCTCGTCGTAGCGTTCTACCACGGCCTCGTGAACGGCTTCGATATCCTCGAGCTCAGCGTAGAGCGCTGCGTGGCGTTCGAAGTAGGCGCGCGCCTCCCGGGTGCCGGTGTCCACTCGCGTTACCCACTCGGGTCCAAGAGCGGCAACGCGTGGCGCCAGCGCGTCCACGAAGTGCTTGAGCTGGTCTACGGTCCCGCCCTGAGCGACGACTGTGAGGGTGGACTGCCCGGCCAGGCGGCGCTCCACACGGCCGAGCTCGATGACGCTCGGCTTGTCGTCGGGCAGCAGCTCGCTGAAGCTGGTTCGCAGCTCGAGTTGCCGTGCAGTCAGCAGCGCTGGGATGAGGGTCAGGGCCGCAAGGCTGACGACCGCCCAAGGTCGCGTCGTTTGTACCCTGCTTAGCCAACCAAGCCCCCGGATTAGGTACTGTTGCATCTTCCTGACCTCTACCACGCACGGTGCCCGGACAAAGCAAAAGGGGGGCCAGCGCTCGCTGCAGATGAATGGAGGACGCAATCTCGCTGCTCGTTGCCCCAGACTTCGCGAGAGCTGTGGGCGCGGATAGCGTTCACGCAGACAGACGGCGCTGAGCGCCGTGCTGAGCGGGAGGTTAGTCCCCTAGCAGTCCATTCTTGGCCACTTCTGGCGGACTGTTGGATGCCCCAAGAGTCAGCGATCAGCCGTCAATCCCGCACGTCGCCTGACCGCTGACTGGCACGGTCATCGCTGGTTCCCGCTGCGCCGGCCCCGTTAGGGATTGAACCTGAAGGGGTAGTTCACCTCCGTCTCCATCCCCTCGGGGTGTGGTGGGAATTCCATAGCCTTGAGTGCCGCTATGGCACACTCCACGACCTTTGGGGCAAGGATCTCGCTGCGATCCTCGACGAGTCGAGCTTCGGCAATCCTTCCCTCTGCATCGACCTTGAAGTGAATGACGAGGTCTCCTCGTAGGCTCGGGTCCTGCTCGAGGCCCGCCAAGTAGCAGTCTCTAACCTTCTGACGACGATCCTTGACGACCCTCTGAATCGCCGCGCCGCGCGAGCTGGGCTTTCCTTCGTCCTCCTCCTCCTCTTCTTCTTCGAGTCCGGTGCTGGGCTCGTCGAGCTCCGGGTCGGCGGCCGTCAGCGGCGGTTCCTGCTCCTCGGGTTCGGCCTCTGCGCCCGCAGCCCCTAGCAGCCCAGTCGGCGGCGCCTCCGCGTTTGGTTTCGTGCCACCACAGGCAAGCGCCGCGGCGGCCAATGAGAACAAGAAGAGCGGGAGTCGGTGAGTTCTGCGCATGACGGGGATAGTACTCGAGCGGAAGGAGCCAAACGAGCCCCTCGCCGTCGCAGGGGCCGGGAAAACTGGGGCCGGAATCGGTTGCGCGTCCGGTCATCGCATTCCCCGCGGGTCGACCTGCCGTGCAGGCGAAGAGGGCCATGGCATTTCCCACCGTCGGCTTGCTCGACCCCTGCGCCGCGATGGGCTATCGCAGGGCTCGAACCGTGGGGTCCAACGGACGCCCGCGGCTCGGCCAACCCGGAGAGGCTGCTTTGATACCCGAGACCCTGCGACGCCGCGCCATTGCTCTACGACCCAATAGCTGGCGGCACATCTGGCTCCTCGTCGCGGCGCTGGGAGGGCCAGCTTGTGCGGGTCAGCAGGGCGAAGCCGCCTGGCCTCCGCAGGCGAAGAAGTGGTACGAACGGGCGACGGCTAGCTACTCAGCGGGAGACGTCGAGGACGCTCAGCTGGCCATCGACAATGCTCTGAGACTCCTGCCCAATGAGCCCGACGTGCAGCTCGTCGGAGCCAGAGTGGCGCTTGCGCGCCTCGAGTACGCGCGCGTACTCGAGCTACTCGAGGGTGTAGGAGGGAATGAGGCGGCTTCACTGCGGGGGCGCGCCTACTGGTATGACGCGCAGCTGCAGCTCGCGGCGGACGAACTGGAGAAGCTCGTCGCCGATCCCGAGGTGCGCGACCCTTGGGCCGTCGACGTCGCGAAGCTCGCACGCCGCGGGATTGGTCGTGAGCCGTTCGCCATGACAGGCGGTCTGCTTGCCGCAGTCGAGATGCCCCGGGTTCAGGGAACCTCGCTGGTCGTGCCGGTCGAGCTCAACGGCGAGCCCGCGCTTGCGATGATCGCGACTGCCACGTCCGAGGTCGTCGTCGACGCGAGCGGAAGCACCGACCCCAAGTGGGTGAGCCTGAGGTTTGGTGAGCGTATCGAGGTCAAGGACGTCCCAGCCTTCGCCAAGGATCTCTCGGGCGTGTCCCGTCAGCTGAACGCACCAATCAAGGTGTTGCTGGGCTCGAACCTACTTCGACGCATCCGACCAACCATCGATTTTTCCGGCGACCAGTTCGTTGTTCGCACCTTCGAGCCGCCGCCACCGCCGCACGCGACAAAGGTTACCGTTGGGTTCATCAAAGGAGGGGCGATGGTGGTGCGTCCCTCCGTGGGGCAAGACGAAACGGCTCCGCGACTTGCAACCCTCATCGACACGTCGTTCGGGTTCGCCGTCGCATTGGACGAAGGTGGCTGGAAGACAGCCGGACGGGCCGTCGCAAACCTGGAACTCGTGCCGGGCGCAACGAACCTGAGACGAGGGATCCTTCCCGTGATGGGGATCGGTGCCTTTCAGCTCCCTAATGTGCCCGCCTACTACGGTGCACCCATCGAGCAGGTCGAGCAATCGTTGGGCATCGACTTGGACGGTATGCTCGGGTCGGAGTTCATAGCCGCTTTCAGGGCTTCCCTCGTAGATGGCGGGCGCACCCTTTGGCTCGAGGACTTGCCGAGCGAAATGCTGCCCGGGGCGCCTTCCGCCACGCAGCCCGAGGTGCCAGCGGCCCCCGCGCGGCCCGAGCTCCAGGCTCCGGTGGACGCCACACCCCTTGCGCCGCCCCCCGCCGGTGCGAAGGACCAATGAGTAGCCCTGGGTCCATGGCGCGAGTACGCTGCTCCCAGGCCTTCGGAAGCGTGGTGTGATGAACAGCAGTGAGCTAGCGATCTACGCTGGCAGCTTCGACCCGCCTACTAATGGCCACTTGGATGTCGTCGACAGGGCTTCCAAGCTCTTCCCGCGGGTGATGGTTGCCCTCGGACATAACCCAGCGCGCTCCCCGCTCTTCACCGTAGAGGAGCGACTGGATCTACTGCAGCGGGTTTGTGGCCCTTACTCGAACGTCCAGGTTGGCTCCTTCACCGGGCTCCTCATCGATTTCGGGCAACGTATCGGTGCGAGAGTCATCGTGCGCGGTTTGCGCGCTGGTACGGATTTCGAGTACGAGCTGCAGATCGCCCACGCGAATGCCGACATGCACCCGCAGATCGACACGGTGTTTCTCCCGACACGGGCTAACTACGGGTTTATCTCGGCTTCGCTCGTGCGCGAGATCGCCAGTCACGGTGGTGACATTGCTCGTTACGCGCCGCCCGTCGTCTGCGATGCCCTGAAGCGCAAGTTCGCGGACAAGTACTGATAGTCAGGGCAGCTGCCGGCGCCGGGACCTCATGAACGCGTCAGCGAGAAGCACATTTCGGGTCCGCCTTGCCTATCAGTAGACGACGAGCGGACTCGGCATGAAGAGCAGTCCGAACAACGCTAGCGTCAAGATGGCGACGAAGCGCCGCGTCGGGCCGAGTTCCTCATCGTCAACAGGGGGGTGTTGAGCGCCGGATGCTCTCTTCATGACATGCAGCAACCCCCAAAGCACCAACCACATCCCAACGGACCCCGAGCTCAAAGCGTCGAAGACATCGAACTGTTCCCCCGACTCGGCGCGCCACCAACCGACACCCGCGAACGCGGCGAGGTTGTATACGGCGAGGGCGAGCGGCAGGTGAAGGAGGAGCCTGGCCAAACCGTGGTGGCGGGGACCGAGGAGGGCGTAGGCGACATGACCGCCGTCGAGCTGGCCAAAGGGAATCAGATTGATGAAAGTGACGAGAAACCCGGTCCATCCCGCAAACGCTGTCGGGTGGAGAAAGACGTCGTGTCCTGCTGGGATGTGCCCATGGACGACGTACTTGAGCGCGAGGTAGAGCAGGCTTTGCCCCTCCTGCACATAGTGGCCGTCGGTCTGCGGCTGTACCTCTGACAAGGAAAGACCATATAGAATGATCGGCACGGCCACCAGCATTCCCGCAAGAGGGCCCGCAGCACCAATGTCCAACAGGGCTCGTGCCGAGCGTATTCGCCGTGGCATGACGATGACCGCCCCGAGCGTTCCGAAGAGGCTGAGCAGGGGCATGGGGATGAAGTACGGGAGTGACGCCGGAACGCCATGGTGGCGCGCCGCGATGTAGTGCCCGAACTCGTGAAAGAGGAGAATGGCGAGGAGGGGGAGCGCGTAGCTGGCGCCCAGCCTTGCGACCTCTGCGGCACTGTCGAGGCTTGCTCGGGGGATCCATCCCGCGGCGAGCGCTCCCATCAAGAACACCGAGCCGACCGTCGCGGCGAAGAGGAGAGCGTTCAGGCGCCAGGGAGTCCCTGCACGGCGCTCTTGCGCCGCGTAGCCGCTGTGGCGGTCCGCCAGTGTACCGGAAGCGTCCTGGACCAAGGCGTTGGCATTGCTCCGAGCTTGCCTGGCGTCGACAGCATCGCGCAGCGCGGCCCTGGCATCTCCCGTCATGAAGAAAGCCCCTCGCGCAAGCATACAGCCAATTGCTCCAGCCGGCTCCCGAGTCGCGCGTCGACCACGCCGTGCTCTGTCGTCACGCGAATGTCCCCGCGGGCGAATGCTCCGTTCTCCCGAATCTCCCAATCACCACAAGCGTCGGCCTCGCACAGGTGTTCTCGGAGAGCTCGAGCGTCGAGAGGGTGTGCTTCGACCACGGCGCGCCGAGCACCGCGCACCTCCTGCATGACCTGCCGCAACAGGGGGACGATACGCCGAGCGTCGAGGCGGAGTTCCTCACCCAAGAGGCGCTCTGCAAGCAGTCGTGCCATCATCACGATGCGATCCCCCTGCTCCTCGTCGGACTCCATCTCTCGCCTCACCAGCGCGATTGAATGCGCCGCGAAGTCTGCAAGGGCAACTGCTCGGGCCTCGGCTTCTGCGGCCAGTCGCCGCTCCGCAGCGCGCCGTTCGCCATCTTCGAGCAGCGCCTCGGCTGTTCTCCGAGCGCCATCCAACGTTTCGCGTGCTCGCCCTGCGGCCTCCATCTCGATCCGCTTGAGGAGCCGACCCACGGGTAGCTCGGTGCGCCCCTGTACGGCGCTGACGGGTACGCATCTCCACGTCGCATCCTCCCCGCGCAGGACTCGACCTCTGGGAAGGCTCATACTTCCCGCTCCTCGAGTGCTGCGACCAAGCGTCCGAGGGGTGCGGCAAGGCCTTGTGCCCGGACGGCACGCTCCGGGTGGCGAAGTGCGGAAAGCAACCGTTCCGCGGCCCCGGTGCACCAATGCATCCCGACTCCGAGCGCTGCTCCACGCACCCCGAGCAAGTACTGCGCCGCGATGTACCCGACCTCGAAGTCGATCTGATCACGCGCCGGTTTTCCGCAGGCGGCTGTCGATGAGCGCACGACTCCGGACTCTGTCATCGTCTGCACGCCCACGCCACTGCTGCGGGCGCGGCCAGGGGGCTGCCGGTCGTGGTGCTCCCTCGATCCGCGGAGAGGCGCATCTGGTCTCCACTGCCTCATCCGCCGTGCTATTGGCCTGTTGAGGGGCCCCTCGAACGCACGGATGCGCCGTTGCAGGGCCGGCACACCATGACACCGGAAATTCGATTTGGAACGCCCCGCAAACTGCCCAATCCCAAGCGGCTCAATGGCCGAGTGGTAGTGCTCGATGTCGCGTTTGCCGGTGTGGACCAGAGCCAGGGCTTCCACAACACGACCTTGAAATTCATCGACGGCTTGGGTGAACGCCTGAGGGGGTGGATCGATCATCACGACCACATTGAACACGCGCGGTTTGCCAAGGACCCACGGTTCGTGCTCGCCACCAAAGCGGAGCACGGTGCTTGTCCCGAAATGATCGACAGCTCCTTGGTGCATCGCATCGGGCCCGTTGACACGATCGTATGTCACACGGATTTCGACGGCCTTGCTAGCGCCGCCAAGTGGATCCTCGGAGGAGAGCAGCCGTATGCCGCTTGCGACGCGGATGCCCGCGCCATCGACACGCGCCTGGGTCGCCCCGGCCCGGAAGCAACCATGATGGATCGTGCCCTGCGGGCCAACCCGAGGGATGCGGGGCTCCAGGGCGCTATCGTGCAGTATCTGGTGAGCCGCTTGACCCACAGCTCTCTGCGCGAACGCATCGAGACAGCGGCGGCGGCATTGGAGCCGATCGAGCGCGAAACCCGTCGCGCAGCGCAATCCTACCGTCGTCTAGATGCTGGCCTAGCCTTCGTCGATGTGACGAACGGCTTTGGGCGCATCGACATGACTTACCTACTGTTGCTGGGCCAAGAACGGGAGCGCGTCGCCGTCGTGCTCGATCGGAACAATGCACACGTTGCTGCTCGCTTCGACAGCGGCCTAAACTTCCTCGAACTGCTCGGTTTGCCTGGAGGCATGCCCACCCGCGTGGCGCTCCCCCGGAAGCGGGCCGCGGAGCTCCTGGGGCGGCTGGGGGTGAGCCCCGGCGAGGTGTACGCGCTGCTTGCCTGAGCGCCGTCCAAGAAAACAACACTGCCGAGATTTGCGAGCTAGCCTGAAAGCGTCAGCGCTGACAGCATTCGGAGTCGTGAAGCGAAATCCTCCAGCTCCGCGCACCATCGGGCTCCTGGCACTTGCTGCGACCACCCTCGCCGAGCCTTCGTTCGCGTTCAACGTGACGACCGCCCCAGCGAGCGCCCAGCAGCCTGCGCTCACCGTCGGTTATGAGTCGGGTAGCGTGAAAGCGGTCGCGTGCCCTCAGGGCCCTTGCGATCTGCGCTCCGCCGTAGGCATGGAGGTGCCAGCCGGGATGCGACCCCCCGGGGTGGATCTGCGCATGGAGGTCGTCCCCCTAGGGGCCGAGCGCCACGCGATCTGGGTTCGACTTGGAGCTGCGGACGCGCCGCGCGCGTGGGAGGCCGTGCTCACTGCGGATCCAGCGACCGGGGCGGTCAAGACGGTTTTTGTCGGCTTCACCGGATGGGTGCAAGGGGAACATGGGCTGCGCCGCGGACCCGTCGTCCAAGTCTCGCCACGCGACGCCACGGGTGCTCGGCGCATCGTGGTGGGGGAGCAACACGAAGACATAACCCTGTGCGGGCGTCCCACCGTCCTCGCGCCCCAGCTGCTGCTTCCCTCGGATCTCGCGCTGCACCCGGCGAAGGTGCAGCGGTTGTCACGTGAAGAAAGGGCGGCCGCGCATCGAGTGCAGGCCTCGCGGATCAGCGGCGGGACTGCCCAGCCCGACGCTGCCGTGCCGAGTCCTCCAGCGCCTTCGCCCGTGCCGAGCGGTTCTGAGATCTTGGCGCCCGTCCTCGTAAGAGCGCTGGCAGCGAGCAGCGCCGTAGGGCTGCCCGGTGCCCTGACGGACGGAGATCCCGACACGACCTGGGCGGAGAACAGGGGCGGGGCAGGGCGCGGAGAGTTCGTGGTCATGACCGCCTCTGCAAACCTGCCCCTGCACGCCCTCGACGTCACCATCCGACCGCCAACAGGAACCCCGGCGAGGGGCGTCGCTCCCAAGGAGTTCTGGGTCGCAACCGAGAAGGACCTTTGGCACGTCACCATGCCGGAGGATGCCTGGGAGTACCCGGGCGCGCGCTACCGCATCGAGCTGGGTGCTCCTGTGCAGACGGGGTGCTTGGCCCTGGTCACAGAGTCGGCGTGGCGCGAAGGGCCGGACGCGCAGGTCACTTTTGCAGAGCTCGCCGGGATCAGTGAGTTCGAGGAAGCCGGCGTCGCCGGGCTCGTTGGTGCTCTTGCTGGTGGTGGCGACAGGGCCGTCGCTGCAGCCGCCGTTCTGGCCGCTTCTGGCGAACCGGGGCAGCGGGAGGTGGCTGCCCGCTTCGATTCCCTCGACGAGCAGGGGCGCCGTGCGGCGCTGGACGTATTGGATAGCGCGGCGTGTGCGATCAGTGCGCCGGCTTACGTGAAGGCCCTCACGGGTCCATATGGCGCCCAACGCACTCACGCGAAGGAGCGCCTGGCGCGCTGCGGGCAGGACGCCGCGACCGCCCTCGAAGCGGCGCTCGGCGACCGCCCTTCCAAGCGGGATCCCTTGCTGCTCGTTCAGTTGGCAATGGCTGCCCCAGCTCGGGCTGTGCCGGCCATCGTCGAGCGGTTGGAGGGCGGCAAAGAACGGCGTCGCTTGCTTCGGGGCGCTGTCTCGTTGGCGGCCCGCCGGGAGCAGGGGCGCCAGGCCGTAGAGCGTGTGCTGCGACAGAATCCCAATCCGGAGATAGCCCTCGAGCTGCTTCGCGCCCTGGGTCCCACCTTGCGCGACATGCGTGGGCTGGCGGAGCAGCACCTCGAGCGCCTCAGTCGTGAGCGCAGCTTCCGGACTCGCTACCTCGTCCTGAAACCAGCCGCAGAGCTGGCCGCAGCTGGCTCTGCACGCGCGCAGGCCATGATCGCTTCGGCTCTCGCTACCGACGAGAGTCCGTATGTCAGGGCCAGGGCGGCGCAGGTGTTGGATGTCCCTTCCCGCTACCAGTCTGGCTTGCTGCAAGCTCTGCGCGACCCGAACGTGCGGGTCAGGGAGGCGGCTTTGCAGGCGCTCGCGAGCGGTCGAGCCGCATTTGCGAGTCCCCTCGTCGTCGAGCGACTGCGCTCCGATCCCTGGCCGCTGGTGCGCGTGGCAGCGGCTCAAGCAACCACCGCTCTCCCGAGGGACCAGGGGCTCGATGCCATCCTCACCGACACGCTCGAGGATGGCGCTCCCACGGTCCAGGCTGCGACGATCCGCGCCTTGGCGGCGAGGGGTGCTGCCAACTCCGCACCGGAGCTCCTCGACTTGCTCGAAGGACCGGAGGTGGACCCGACGGTGCGACTCGCTGCGGCCGAGGCTCTGGGCCGGTTCTGCTTCGCCGGTGCCACGGATGCTCTCGTGGATGCTGCCCTCAAGCTTGCCGACCCCCTAGCCGAGCAGGAAGCCCGAGAGCTCGGGTGGGCGGCGCTCGGTGCTCTCACGCGCTTGGCCCCGAAGGATCTTCACCAGCGGCTCTCTCCGCTGCTCGGGGAGGGTGTTCCCGTCCGGGTTCGAGAGGGGGTCCGAACCCGGCTTCAGCGATCTGGCGGCTGCCGCGCGCCCGGCAGCAGAGCCGCTTTGCGCCGCGCAGGACAAGGTATCGACCCGGGGTGAGCATGCAGCAGAAATGGGCACTGGTAACCGGAGCCTCTGGGTTCCTTGGCGCTCGACTCGTCGGGCAGCTGGCGGCTCGCGGCGATCACGTCAAAGCGTTCGTTCGTCCGAGCTCCTCGCTGGCGCGGCTCGAGGGTTCCGCTTGGGATCGAGTGCGTCTCGTCTACGGCGACGTGACCGTCGCGTCTTCCCTGTACGCGGCTCTTGCCGGCTGCGACAGAGTCTATCACCTCGCAGCGAATTTCTCGTTCACGGAGCGTGACGCGACGCGCGTCCTGCGCCCAGCGCTGGAGGGTACCCGACATGTCCTCGACATGGCGAAGGCCCGCGGTGTGGAGCGGCTCGTGGTGACTGGTAGCGCGATGACCCTCGGTGCTTCGCAGGGGCCGGAACCGCTCACCGAGAACGAGTCGGTCTCGCAGTCGGATCCGGACCCCTACTTGGCCGCCAAGTTCGGTGCACAGCAGCTGGTGAGGGAGTCCGCTCGGTCGGGCCTTCCCGTCGTGCTCGTCTTGCCAACGGCAATCGTCGGCCCCGGGGATGCGCGCCCGACTCCTACCGGCGCTGGCGTGGTGGAGTATGTCAGCCGCAAAGCGCGCGTCCCCATACCCGATGGCGGTCTCAACCTGGTGGATGTAGACGACGTGGCACAAGGTCACATTCTGGCGATGGAGCGAGCCCGCGTCGGCGAAACGTACATCCTCGGTGGGGAGAATGTGACATTCCAGGAGATGTTCGCCATGCTGAGCGACCTTGCCGCCCTGCCCCCTCCCTCCCTGCGGGTGCCAGGTTGGCTTCTCCGACTGGGTGTCGCTATGCTGGAGCAGGTGGCGCAGCGCACAGGAGGCAGGCTGGCGGTGACCCGGCGTATGGCTCGCGATTTCGTGGGGAGGTTCGCGTGGGTCAGCTCGGCCAAGGCGGAGCGGGAGCTTGGCTACACGTACCGCCCCGCTCGCGCTGCTCTCGAACGCTCTCTGAGGTGGTACCTCGAGCACGGCTACTTCGAGCCGAAGCTCGGGGACCGGATGAGGATGCACTTGCGGTGAGGCGATGACAGCACGGACGGCGAACTCCCCCTCCATGGCTCGGTCCCCGAGTCTCGAGCGAGGGCTCGATGGATTGATGATGGGCACGGCTGCAGCCTTCGCTGTTGCCTTGGCGCACCTGGGAGAAGTTGCTCGGGTGGGGTTGTCGTCCCCAAGTGGGTTCCTTGCCGTCGCCGGGTGCTGTGCGCTGACTCTGGGCCCGCTCGGATGGCTCGTGTGCAGCGCCGGCCGGTGGCCCACGGGAACGCGCCGCTTGCTTGCCGGATTGGCTTTGGCGTTGCCGCTGCTATGGGTTCTCGGGACGTTGCTGTTTTCGGGAACGCGCCACCGGCCGCTGGGGGCAGCAACCTTTGCGACCCTCGGTGTTGGTCTGCTGGTGGCGACCGTGTTGCTCGTCGTGCGCCTCAGGGATCCCCAGCGCCAGTTGCTTAGCGTCAAGTGGGGTCGACCGGTGGAGGTTGTCCTGACCTTGGGGTGGGCCGGAGTCACGGGATTCCTCGCATGGCGTGCAGCCCAGGCTGACGCGGCCCCATTGGCCAAAGCAGCCTGGCAGCTAGGCCTCATCGTTGCGGTATTCCTCTTGAGCCTCCACGCCGCGGGTAGGATTACGGTACCGCGGTGGCTACGTGTGTGCAGCGTGGTGATTTGGCTGCTCGCTGTGGCCATCGGACTATGGCTGAGCCAAGCTGGCCCTCTCGCGTCGGGTGCGGTCCTGCGGGCGGCACCGGTAGCTACTTGGCCCTGGGCGGGCCTGCGCTAGCCCCTGGAGACGACACGGCTCGGCCGGAAAATTGACGAGGCTGGGGGCGACGCGGGGGAAAAGCGGATCCATACTGATTCCGATGCAGCGTCGGGCCAGCGACCCTAAAGACGCGGCGGCTGGACGACCCAACCTGCCCGGAGCGATGCGGCCAACGAGCCCAAGGCGGCTTACGGGAGCCCTAAGCAGCCTACTACTGGTAGTCCTGTTGCTCCTTGGGGCGGTGGCGCGTCCCGGTGTAGCAGGCGCGACCGGCGCCGCCGGTTTGGCTGCACACCTGCTGCCGCCCGGCGACGCACCCGTCCTGCGGGATGGCTTGAAGCGTACGCCTGTACCGCCGGGGTTCAAGACGGAGGCGAAGGCTTCCATCCTCTTCGCCTATCCTCCGGAGATCGAGGCTCGGGTTCAGCCGCTCATCGAAGCGTCGGGGCAGGTGCGGGCCGAGCTCATTACGCGCCTTGGACAGCCCGTGTTGCGGGACGTCGCAGTGTATGTCGCGCGCACGCGAGCGGAAATGGCAACGCTTGCCCCAGAAGGCGCGCCGTATCCCAGCTACGCCGGCGGTGTGGCATACTCCTCGCTCGGGCTCGTACTCCTGACACTCGAGCCGGACAGCGCGAATGCTCGCCACAATCTCGGGGAAGTCTTCCGACACGAGCTCGCACACGTTGCCCTTCACGACGCACTCGAAGGGCGCCCTGTCCCGCGCTGGTTCAATGAAGGTTTCGCTGTCTTCGCGTCGGGCGAGAGCTCTTTCCCCCGTCTTCAGACCCTGTGGACGGCGACCCTCGCGGACACCTTGATACCCTTGAACCAGCTCGAACGCGGCTTCCCGAGGGACGCCACGACGGCCTCCATCGCATATGCCCAAGCCGCTGACATCGTGCGTTTCCTGGTGCGCACACAGGAGCGCCACCGATTCGAACGCCTGGTGGAGCTAATGCGTCAAGAGCGCCCGTTCGAGGAAGCAGTGAAGGCGGCCTACGGACTCGAAGTCGCCCAGCTGGAGTACGAGTGGAGGCAGGACGTCGCGCGCCGCTACACCTTCTGGCCCGTGTTCTTCAGCGGTGGATTCATCTGGGTGGGAGCAGTAGCCCTCTTCGTATGGGGTTGGAAGCGCCGGCGTCGGCGAGATCGCCAAACCCTCGCACGGTGGGATCAGGAAGAGACGCGCCGCAGGGCGGTGGTCGCCACGCCCGAGGCGGCGCTCCAGGAACCTCGCATCAACCTGGTCGTTGCACGTCACGCGCCGCGCCACCGCATCTCCATGCCGACTCCCAAGCGGGAGGTCGAGATCCCGAAGGTTGAGCACGAAGGGTGTTGGCACACGTTACACTGAAGCTGGGTTTACCGGCTCGTCATGTGGAGCTGCTCGATGCGTCGGCATTCGTCGATGAGGCGCTCGAATACGCGCTGAACGGTGTGCGCATCCAGCGGCGCTTCGCTGCGCTCTGACAACCTGCGCAACATGTCGCGCTCGCGGTCGGGATCGTACACGGCCATCCCACGCTGTCGCTTGAGCTCTGCAACCTCACAGACGATGCTCACTCGACGTGCAACCAAGTCGAGAATTCGTTGATCTACCTCGTCGATGTCGCGGCGTAGGTTTTCCAGTTCGGGGTCGACGTTCACGGCGCCATGCTAGCTCCGTCACGCGGCGGATGCGAGCCCGGAGGGGCGCTCTGGCGGCGAGATCCGTCGTCGAAAGCGCTAGTGCACGCACGCCACAGCGACTCGAGAGCGAGAGAGCGCGAGGAGCCCGCCGAATCAGAGGACGACTGTCGGACATCCGGCCACTATGTGGACCTCGTAGACGTCGCCTCCTCGCAGCCGGCGGCAGGCCTCGCCCTTGATCTGGATCTGCTGCTCTCCTTGCAGCTGCCAACCGTCTTTCGAATCGGCAGGAATCACGACGCCGTCGAAGTAGACGTTCACCTCTGAAGGGACGGGCGGTTCTGCCTCGAGGTCAATGTGGCAATCGATGGACACGGACGTCGTGATGCTGCGCAACGTCGCAGACAGCTCCTCCGCGCTCCGCACCGGGTAATAGGACGCCGGATCTGGCCCTTCTAGACCCACCTGTGCGGCCCCAGCGCGAGCAAGCGCGTTCAAGACATCGGCACTCGCTTCGCTTCCCGGCAAACCAATCACGTAAGTATGGATCCCCGCCTCGGCCAGTTCGTGGAGCGTTGCCTGTGTCGAGACGTCGTCCACGCAAAACTGCGGTCCGTTGGTCACGACCTCCGGATCGCAGCAGTTCAGGTCGTTTGCGCATATCCAGCCATTCGTCAGCACATAGCGGTCGCGCACGAGCTGGCAGTCTGCGGGCTCGCAGTAGTCGAACTCACCGCAGTTTGGCTCCCCGTCCGTCGCCAAGATGACGACGGTCTCTCCGCGGAGGGCCTGCAACGACGGCGCGAGGGCTCGCAGTGTGGCGTCGATGGGCGTCGAGCCCTGACTCGGAAAGCGGCTCAGCACCGTGAGAAGCTCCAGCAGGGTGGGTCCCAGCTCTCCTCGTAACGCGTAGGCAACGGGATCGCCTTCCCGCGTCGGGAAGACCTCTGCCCCGGGGGCGCAGTCGTCGTCGGCGCTTCGCGATGGGAACACGGCAGCGCCGTAGCGCACCCTGTGGCCAACTTGGCTGAGCACTTCCCTCAGGGCTAGCCTGACCGACTCGTACTTGGTTCGGGGCTCCCCCTCGGGCGCATCCGCCATGCTTCCTGAGCGGTCGACCACGAAGTAGACATTCGGCCGCTCGATGACCTGGGCGATCCGCTGATTTCCGCAGAACCCGCTCGCATCGCCGCTTGGCGGGCCATGTTGATTGCTGCCGCCGTCCAGCTCGAGTTCTGTCCCAGCATCCCGAGAGCCGCCAGGGGCTGCAGCGTAGCCAGCCGGTGCCGGCCGCGCTTCCTCGCACGACACGATGGCAAGCGCGACGAGCAAGGCCCTCGTGGCGTGGAGAACCCGCCGAGGCAATGAATCCGGATTCGGCGTCGGGAGCTGTGCTGGATCGGCCACGAACACCTCGGCTGTATCAACGACGCTCGGTGCCGGTAGTATAGTGCGAGTTTCCCGGTGAACAGCGCACCCACGGGCCGTTGCGTCGTGCTTCGCCACGGCCTTCGGGCCAGCGCCGTGCCTTCCTATGTCCAAAGTCAATCGAACCGCGGCTCAGGACGGCTCAACAGCCTGCCTCGACGGTTTGGAACGTGCCCGCTATCCCCTTGCGTAGTGATCCTCGGCAAACGGAATTCGAGTAGCCCGCCGCGCGTTGTGCTCCGATTCGTGCCTGCGCGAAGGCCCACTGATCTGATCACGGTGCTGCTGGCGAGCCTGACCTGCTTGTTGTTCGCGCTATCGCTCCAGGATACGCCGCCTTCTCGCCTCATGGTTCGAGCGGCGCTGGCACCGGCCGTCCCCCACCACTCCGGTCATGCTCGGGTCCGAGTTCACGTGCGCGATGAAGCTACCCGTGCGCCGCTGCCCAACGCGACGGTGCACCTGTTCTGGGAGCAGACCGCCGAGTACTTTGATGCGGGCTCGGGCCGCACCGATGCCACGGGGACCATCGAGCTCGAGGGTGTCCCTGAGGGAAACCTTTGGGTCTTGGCCGAGGCCCCCGGTTTCGCGCGTGCTTCGTCGCAGCTGACCACGCAGCATGGCGTTGCGACCGTCGAGTTGGAGCTCGGCCGAGCTCACGAGCTCGCGATCTCGGTACGCACCGAAACGGGGGAACCAATCCCCGCCGCCACCGTTCTCATCCACTCCGGGGATGCTCTTCCGTTCGGAGCGGTCACGGCCGAGGAGGGGACCGTGCGCGTCCGGCGCCTTCCTGCCCCGACCTGGTCGGTACGGGTTTCCGCGCGAGGGTTCGAGTCCGTAACGCGGCACGACGTGGGCGGGTCACTGAGTGTCGTGCTGCGTCGCCTGGCAGCCCTGCGCATCCTCGTCTTGGCTTCCGACGGCACGCCAGCTCCCGGGGCGGAGGTGTGGCTCAGTGGCGCAGCACTCTGGCCCTCCCGGCGCGCAAGCACCGGGCAGGATGGCTCGGTCACGGTGCTCGGGCTGCTGGGCGGCATCTACGAACTACGAGCGGCGCGCGGGGATCAGGTCAGCTCGACGCTCTTTGGCTTGGAGCTGAGCCACGGTCAGGACTCCAGCGTTACGATTCGGCTGGGCACCGGCCGCCGTGTGCCGATAGCCGTTTACGACGCTGCTGACCCCCTTCAAGCGGCCCTCGCGAATGCGGATGTTCTCCTGGTGGAGCATGGCATCAGTCCATTCCCCCTACGCGGCCGAACCAACGCAGAGGGCAGGATAGTCCTTGGTCCGGTGCGTGCCGCGGCATTCGTCAGAGCTCGCGCCGACGGCTTCGTCCCCAGCAGTCTTCTGGAGGTTCCCCAGGAGTCGTCGGAGCCGTTGAGAATCGGGCTGCTACGCGGTGGCATTCTACGGGGCCGAGTCGTCGACGAGCGAGGATTTCCCGTAGCGGGCGCATCCATCGAGGTGATCGGCAGCGATCTGGCCGGAATGCCGCTGGCGGACACCCCGTGGAGCAATGCCTTCCGTGATACCCATTTCGAGTGGTCTCTTGCGGGGCCGCTGCCTCTGGTTCCGGCGGGCGAGCTTGGCGTGATGCCTGGCGCCGTTCCGCCGATCCCGCGCCTTGGATATGCGTCGGACGTGCCTGGTGCAGCGCCCGCGCCGGTGCAGGCCTGGGTCACTCGGGATACCGGGTATTTCGCGGTGCAACCAGTGACTCCTGGCCGAGTGCGCGCCCTCGTGCGCCATCCCTCCTACTTGCCTGGGGTCAGCGACGTAGTCCCGCTGGGTCCCGGCCAAAGCGCGGAGGTCACCGTCGCGTTGCGAGGGGGCGTGGCCCTCGATGGACGCTTGCTGGATGAGCGTGACCTGCCGGTCGCAGGTGCCCGCATCGACATTCAAGGGCAGCGTGGCCTGGTTCAGAAGACGACCTTCACGGCAGCGGACGGCACGTTCGCCTTTGCGGCGGTGCCGGCCCATGTGGTCCTCAGCGTCTCTCGCCCAGAGAATCCCCACCGACCCGTGTTGCGGCGCGACGTGGACACGGTCGTCCTGGCTTCCCGCGAACTCGAGCTGACGCTCCCCGATCTCCGCGAGGACAGCGAGCTACTCGTCGTCGACGACATGGGGCGACCGCTCGCAGGAGCACAGATCCTTCTAGCGTCTCTCGATCCTGCCGTCCCCATCCGGCAGACTCTCTTCACAGGCGAGGACGGCCGCGCCCTCATACCCGACGTGCGAGGTTTGGAGGTGAGCGTTACGGTCGAGAGAGACGGATACGCTGCAGCTCGACGGACCTTCGACTCAGCCCCAGCAGAAGCCCGTTTCGCACTCAAGTCCGGTCTCATCGTGGTGGGGCAAGTCACGGCGGTTCGAGGCCGTCGCTACGTTGCCGGGGCTGACGTAATCCTCTTCCAGAGCGGTCGTCGGCGTGCCGCGGTCACGGACGAGGTCGGGAGCTACCGGTTCGTCGACGTGGAGCCGGGAGCCGCCAGGCTTCGTGCCGTTCATCCGGACTATGCGGCGGCAGAGCTTTCCATGGAAATTGTGCGGCCCGCTCGCGCGGATACGGAGGTGGAGCTTCCTGAGCTAGACCTTCCCGACGGTGCTGCCGTCAGTGGAGTCGTCGTCGACATGGAAGGCCAAGTCGTTCCGGGGGCGCGGGTGGGAGCGGGCGCCATGCCCGATCTCGTCCCTGCAGGTGGGGGGGCCTCGCCCAGTGTCGCCGCCGATGAGCGGGGCGCTTTCCGTTTGACCGGGCTTCAGTTGGGAAAGGTTCTCCTGCAGGCACGTGCAGACGGGGTTGGGCGCGGTACCTTGGCCGTCGACCTTGTCAGTGGCGGGGAACTCACAGCTGTTCAGATTGTGCTCGCGGCCTCAGGCGCCTCGGGCGATGGCGACGAAACCGATACGGCTGCGGCGTCGCTCGCCATCTCCTTGCGCGAGGGGCCGAACGGCATCGCGGTCGCCCACGTGGCGGTGGGCAGTGAGGCTGAGCGCGCGGGTCTGCAAGCTGGAGACATCATCAAACGCATCGACGGAATTTCTCCTCGGGGCATTGGCGAGGCTCGTGCACGGCTCGGTGGCACCCTTGGAAGCCATCTGCTCGTCGACCTGATCCGCGACGGAGCCGTCCTCAGTGTGCGCGTCGTTCGGGAAGCGGTGCGTCCCTGAACGATCGAGGCGACCATGGGACGTTCGTCAGCGATGGGTACGACTCCGTGCCTCAGTCGTCATCGAGAACGGGCTCACCCGACTCGGCTCCCGGGGCCAAGAGAAAGAGAAGGGGAACGACACCGATGCAGACAACCAGGGTGCCAACTATCTTGGCGAGGGTCAGAAGGCCAGGCTCCATGAGCGTGGGATATGTGTCGGCGAGCACAGAGCGCAAGCGCAGGACCCTTGGATGTCCCGTTCGGATTCCCTTGCCGAAAGCCTCCTCCCGTGTCGAAGCGCTGGCCTTGCGGTCGGCCTTTTGCGTCCTGGCAGACACGGCGGGGCTGCTGCACGCGCTCGTTGGTACGTCTTCCCGAGCAAGTAGCGAGCCCTGTATGCCTGGTACAACTGCTCGCGCGGTGCTCGAGCAGCAGGGCGCCGTCCCTGCGCGGTTCGCGCCGTCCACCCGGCGCGCATCCAGCCAGCGGCTGGGCGCGTTTTGACGTTCCGCCACCTGGTTCTGCGCGAGCCACTGAACCTCGACGATTTCCGCACACCTAGGTGGTGTCCTCAGGCCAAGTCTTTGCGCGTTCAGAGCTGGGATGGACGCCGAGACGTGCGCGCCCAGCTGAAGGATGCGTCGGGTCGGGACGACCTGGCGACCTGGCGCTGGTTCATTGGAATCGGTACGCTCAAGCACTCATGGCAGGCAACAGTTTCGGTCAAGCGTTCCGGGTCACTACCGCTGGCGAGTCGCATGGCCCAGCAAACGTGGTCATCGTGGATGGGTGCCCGCCAGGGATCCCCTTGTCGGTCGACGACCTGGCTGGCGATCTCGCGCGGCGCCGTCCCGGCCAGAGCCGTCTCGTGACCCAGCGCCAGGAGGACGACGCACCGGAGATCCTCTCAGGGGTGTTCGAGGGAACAACGACTGGGACGAGCATTGCCATTGCAGTCAGGAACACCGACCAACGGAGTCGAGACTACTCGGACATTCGAGCCAAGTACCGTCCGGGCCATGCAGACTTCACCTTTGATCGGAAGTACGGCTTTCGCGACTACCGCGGCGGCGGTAGGGCGAGCGCCAGGGAAACCGTGGCGCGAGTTGCCGCGGGTGTAGTCGCCAAGAAGTTGATCGCGGAAGCCTTTGGTGGGCGCGTGGTCGCCTACGTCGTTCAAGTCGGGGCCGTCAAAGCGGCGATAGCGTGTCCCGAAGCGGTCACCCAGCAGCAGGTCGAGTTCCTGCCGAGCGGGGAGCCCAACATTGTACGGTGCCCCGATCCAGGCGCAGCGAGCCAAATGGCTGAGCTCATCGACAGCGTGAGACGGGACCAGGATTCGATTGGTGGCATTGCCGAGATCGTCGCGACACATGTGCCGCCGGGCCTGGGCGAACCGGTCTTCGACAAGCTGAAAGCAGACTTCGGCAAAGCCCTGCTCAGCCTTCCTGCCGTGTTGGGCGTCGAGTACGGAATCGGCTTCGGATGTGCGACGCTGCGCGGCAGCGACAACAACGACGTTTTCGTGCCGCCCAGTGAAGGCGCTCAACAGCCCTCGACGCTCACCAATCGCCACGGCGGCATGCTGGGTGGGATTTCGTCGGGAATGCCCATCGTGCTTCGAGCGGCCGTCAAACCCACCAGTAGCCTTTCCCGCGAGCAGCCGACCGTCGATGACGCGGGACGAGCAACCACCTTGAGCACTCGCGGTCGGCACGATCCGTGTCTGCTCCCTCGCTTTGTCCCCATCGCGGAGGCCATGGTCGCATTGGTCCTTGCCGATCACTGGCTGCGATGGCGCGGGCAGTGTGGGGTCCCGGTTTCCGTCAAGCAGTAAATGAGTCGAGCTCCCCGATGACCGTTTCGAGGAGCGCCAGTCCATGCTCGGTTTGTCCAGCGTCGAGCGCCCGCCGTAGGAGCCGTCCCTCGGGTGTCAACCGATATGGTGACCCCTTGCGGCTGACCTCGCTGCGCAGCTTCACTGTGTCGAGAGGCGTGTCCTGTCGAAGGTGCAGCTTGACAGCCGCCCTCGTGGCGTCGCAGCCAAGGACTCGCAGCCTCCTGAGGTGCGTCTTCAGACGCATCAGGATGACCAGGTGTCTGGCCGCCGCTGGGGCTACGCCGAAGCGATCTTCCATCTCGGTGGCGATCGCGTCCACGTCTGCTTCGTCCCCCGCGCTAGCCAAACGCTTGTAGAAACTCAAGCGCACCCCCACCTCTGCGATGTAGTCATCGGGGAGCAGCGCCTCGACGTCAACGCTGAGCTCGGGTTCAATCTCGTGGTCGAGCGGCTGCCCTTGAAGCTCGCGACGTGCTTCGTCCAACATGCGACAGAAGACATCGAATCCCACGCTCTCCACATACCCGCTTTGGTCCGCCCCCAGCAGGTCACCGGAGCCACGTAGCTCCATGTCGAGGCTGGCGATGTGAAACCCCGACCCGAGCTCGGTGTAGCGTTCGAGCGCCTCCACCCGGCTCCGGGCATCGTCGGTCATCTCGTTGGTGCCGGGCACTAGCAGGTAACAGTACGCTCGCTCGTTTGCGCGCCCGACGCGCCCCCGCAGCTGGTAGAGCTGGGACAGTCCGAACAGGTCGGCGCGGTCGACGACGATGGTGTTGGCACGAGAGATGTCGAGCCCGCTCTCGACGATCGCGGTGCACACGAGGACATCGAACTCACCGTCCACGAAGCTCACCATGACGCGCTCCAGGGCACTCTCGCGCAGCTGCCCATGGGCAACTCCAATGCGTGCCTCGGGGATCAGCTGCTCGAGGCGTGCCGCTCGCTCGTAGAGCCCCTCAACGCGATTGTAGACGTAGAAAACCTGGCCGCCCCGAGCCAGCTCTCGCAGGATGGCTTCCCGCACGACGCCGGGGTCGAAGCGAGACGTGAACGTTCTTACAGCACGTCGCTCGGAAGGGGGCGTGGATATGACGGACATGTCACGGAGGCCGCCGATGGCAAGCTGCAGGGTTCGTGGGATGGGGGTGGCACTGAGAGTGAGGACGTCGACGTCGAGCTTTAACGCTTTGAGGCGCTCCTTGTGGGTCACGCCAAAGCGCTGCTCCTCATCGACGACGAGCAGCCCCAGGTTCTTGAAATGGACATCCTTTGACAGCAGTCGGTGCGTACCGACAACGACATCGACGGCCCCGGCGGCGAGGCCGCGCAGGGTACGCGTTTGCTCGGCCTTCGTCGAGAAACGACTGAGGGACGCGACATCCACCCCGTAAGGCGCGAGACGAGCGCTCATGGTGCGGAAGTGCTGCTGGGCGAGGACCGTGGTGGGACAAAGCAGCGCAACCTGACGTCCCGCGAGTGCGGCGCGATAGGCCGCACGAATCGCGACCTCTGTCTTGCCGAAGCCGACGTCCCCGCACACCAAGCGGTCCATGACGCGACAGGACTCCAAGTCGTGCATCACTTCCTCGATGGCAGCAGCCTGGTCCGCCGTCTCCTCGTAAGGGAACGTTGCTTCGAAGGCTGCATAATCGTCCCCGCGGGGCGGCAGCGGTGGACGTTGCCGAACGTCACGCTCTGCATGCAACCGGAGGAGTTGGTCGGCCAATTCGCGGACCTTGCGCGCAACTCGTGCCTTCGTCTTCGCGAAGCTCTGCCCCCCGAGGCGATCGAGCTTGGGGCTGGCCTCCGCGCCTGCGTACTTCTCTATCTGGTTGAGCCGGTAGACGGGTAGATAGAGCTTGCCGCCCAGGTAGCTGATAATGAGGAGTTCGACGGGAACGCCGGTTAGCGAGCGTCGCTCCAGACCTTCGTAGCGTCCGATTCCGTGATCCGCGTGCACGACGTAGTCGCCGGGAGTCAGCGCGCGCAGATCTTCGAGCATGGCGCGGGACAGTGACTTGGTTCGCTTCCTCTGCCGGTGGCTGCGGTGCCCGAAGACTTCTTCCTCTGCTAGCAGGACCAGTGCTTCCATCGGCGCAACGACGCCCCGCGCCAAGGGGCCGACAGAGACCTTGATCGTTCCGGGCTCGCTCGCCGTTTCCTCCCGCTCCACGAGGAATCCGCGGTGCGTCAGCAGGCTGCTCAGACGATCGGCTTGAGTCCCTCCCCGCGCGCACAGGATGATGTCCAGCCCCTGCTCCTGCCAGAGCTGTAGCGCTGCGAAGAGCGGCTCGAGGCTGCCCCTTGCCCCACGCTCCGAGCGGCTCTGCTGAATGCGGCGCCCTAGTTCCGCATGGTCCGTGGTTGCCAGACTGGGCGCGGCGAGAGGGACATCGGTCCAAGCCTGGCACCACTGCCCCTCCTGACGTCCCGCGATGCCATGGCGGTGCAATGCCAAGGAAGCGTGGCGCGCGATGAACGATTCTAACTCGTCGCGTCCGACGATCAGCCGTTCTGGCGGATAGCTCGGCGCGCCCTCGGACGAATCTGCGAACGCGGCTTCTGTACGCGATGCGGCGTCCTGTAACGCGGCAGAGACGGCGTCCGGCTGGTGAACGAGAACGATGCAGTCTGGCTCCAATAGGTGCCAGAGCGGGACCAAGTCGGCGAACGCCGGCAGGTAGCTCGTCAGGCCCGCGAACGCGCTGCCGCTGCTGACGTCATCGATGAACTTGCGCGCCTTCGTCGACGGGTAGTTGGCCGCGTCGCAAAGCTCTCGCAGCCTGGCTTTCACCACTTCGCTGGTCCCCACGAGCAGTGCAGCCTCTCTCGCGGGTGGTAGCTCGACGGCGTCCAAGTCTCCGAGCGACCGTTGATCCTCGGGGTCGAAAGAGCGGATGGTGAGGATGGCATCGCCGAGCAGGTCGATCCTCACGGGCTCGCGCCGCCCTGCGGGCCAGACATCGACCAAGCTGCCGCGCACGGCAAACGTGCCCGGGTCTTCGACGACCGGGGCGCGTAGATAGCCGGCTGCGACTAGCCGGTCGCTGCCAGTTCTGGTGTCGAGATCGCCGTTCACGGACAGCCGCAAGCCGACGGCTTCGAGATGCTCGCGCCTCGGAACTCGCCGCAGGAGAGACTCTGCAGTGGCGACGATCACGCGCGGCGCTCGCGAGGTTGCCAAAGTATACAGGGCCGCGCTGCGCGCTTGTACGGTGCGGCGATCCGGGTGGATTCGCGAGTAGGGAGTGTCCTCGGCAGTTGGAAGATGCGTCGGGAGCTCCGGATGCGCCGGAAGATTCTGGTTGTGCCATCGGCGAAACCCACGGCGGAAGTGCTTCAAGTCGGCGCAGGTCTTGTCCGCCGTCTCGTCGTCGGGTACGAGCAAGAGCACGCTGCGAGCGTGCCTGGCGACGAACTGGTGCGCGACGAGCGCGGCTGCGCACCCATGAACGTCTACGACGTGGTGCTGCTTACCGGGTTCCAAGCTCCATGCGAGCACTCCTTGCGCGTCGCAGTGGGGGCGCTCGTCGGAATCCAGATGGCGGTGTGCGTTTTCTGGGTCGAGGTCCGTCGGGAGAGGCATCAGTCAGCAGTCCGTAGCATGCGTGCCTTGCAGTTTGCCGCTGGGGCAAAGGGTTGTGCCTAGAGCTCGCCCAGCTGCGCCCTGCATTCCAGCCAGTGATTGCGAGCCCGCAAGCGCCAACGCTGATTCGTAGGAGTCGCCAGGAACTGTTCGAAAGCGCTCTTCGCCTGCCGATGGCGTCGCGCGCGATAGAGGAGTACCCCTTCCGCAAATGCTCTTGGGTACTGTGGGTCATGGTGACTCATGGCCTTCACGTAGGAGAGTTGCCTCTCGGTAATCGCTGCCGGGTTGCTCTTGCTGCCCTCGGGCTTCAGCAGCAGCGCGCGAAAGTACGCCTGCCACAGGGCTTCTGGCGGCCGAAGGTGCTCGTCATCGAGCAAGCCCGCAAGGAAGGTCCATCTTACGTAGAACATTGCAGCGAAATCCTTGCTGTCGAGGCGAGGGTAGGCGTCGTCCAGCCATCCGCTTCGCCGTGCCTTTTCGGCAAAGTCGCCGGACAGTTCCCGAAGCTCGCGTGATGGTCGCTGTGTGCGATCCCAGCGCCCCAGCGCGTTAAGGAAAAGCTCCCCCTGCACGGCGCGCAGCCGGCGTAGACCGAGTTCGTGCCCCGCATCGAGCGCCGCGCGGGCGCGCGACCTCAAGTCGTGGAGTTCGGCCCGACCGGAGTGCGCAAGCGCCACCGCGTTCGAGTACTCGCGATAGCTCTCGCCTACCGCCCGAATGCCCCAAGAGAGCGATTGTCGTCGAGCGGCTCCCGCGAGGAGCCGCTGTTCGTCCCAGAAGCTCTCCGTGGCGCTCGGACTCGGTTCGGGTAAGGGTAGGACGTCCGGTCTCGTGGCGCGCGGCGTCACGAGCCATGCGCTGAGCAGCGCGATGGCAAGCGCGCAGGTTGCCAAGGGCCAGCCTTCGAGATGGCGCTTCCAGCCGGTGGACGCCAAGAGGGCGAGGGAAGCGGCAGGCCCCGGCGGACCCGCTCGACCCCCCCTCGACCTCCGGCCATCCTCGGTGCTAAACAGTCTGCCCATCACCGCCGTCTATGAGGCTACCGTGCAGGAAAAACGCGCATACACCCGTAAGTCGATGGACGTGGACGTGAAGTGTCAAGCGGAATCGAGTGCCGCCTTCACGGGCCGGTCAAAAGACATCAGCTTGGGGGGTATGTTCATCTTCGCCGACCATGCCCCTGAATTTGGCGACAAACTGACGCTGACGCTGACCCTGCCCGGCTCTCCGACGTCCCTGGAGCTGCCAGCTGTCGTGCGCTGGGTGGATCGAGGATCTGCGGGGTTCGGCGTTCAGTTCGGGCTGCTCGGAGCGCGCGCAACGCACACGATCGCGTGGTTCATGGGCCACGGTGCTTGAGCCCGACGTCCGCCGAGCCACAAAGGCGCAGCATGCGCCGGCAGCATCAAGGGACAACCGCGCCAGCAGGCGGGGAGGGCAGCGCGTCCCAATGAAGCGATTCACCCAGCTGCTTGGTCACTAGTTGAGTGGTCCACCGCTTGAGGCTCATCATGTAGGTGCCGGGCCCTTCCCCGCTCTTGCGCGTGGAGAAGAAGGCCAAGAGGCGGCCGTCTGGGCTACACGCTGGGTAGGTATTGCTGCCCTGGCCTTGGGTTAGGCGGCCGATGACGCCGCCCTGCTCGTTGGCCATGATGAGGTCTTGGCGGTCGTTGCCAACGGCGACGGCATAGACGAGACGCACACCATCCTGCGTATCGCAGAAGGTCGGCGCAGCAGCAACGAATCCGGATGGGGAAACGGGCTTGCCGTCGAGCCAAACTCGCTGGCTGCCGTGCTCAGCCGTGCCACCGATCCAGGCAAGCTTTCCGGTCGGGCTGAATGCGGGGCTCGTCGCGAGCAGAGTCTTCGATACTTTCGTCATCCCCGTACCGTCGATGCTGCCGAGATAGATCGAGCTTCCATCTTGTTCTGCCACTGCCACTGCCATCTTTGTTTTGTCGTCGCTGATGGCAACGCTGTAGATGGAACGTGAGAAGATCAGATCGACAGGGCGGGCCGTCCCTGCCTCCCAAGCCATGAGCCGGAAGGGCGAGTAGTTGCGGCTTTCAGCGTAAAACAGCTGGTTTCCAGCTCCCCAGGCGGGGGTGATGGCAGTTACCTGGGGATCCGTCAGCGGCTTGAGGTCGTGGCCATCGGAGTCCATCGAGAAGATGCGACGATTGCGTCCCCACCTGGCGGAGAACGCAAAACGGCTGGCAAACCCCCCCGGGATCCCAGTGATGGCACCGAGAAGCGCGTCCGTGATGCGGTGGGCGGTGACGCGAACGTCCTCCTTCGACACCACGAGCTTTTTCTCGTAGACGGGGTCGATGCCGACATCCGTGAAGTATGCGACCCCAGATACCTGCACTTTTCCCGAGGGATCCTTGCGTGCCGCAACCTTGACGATCACCTCGGCCCCCAGCTTGCGCCATGCGGGCACATCCACGGGATCATCGAAGCCGTAGAGGCCCTCCGGTGCCTTCTTGTCGTCGATTATCTTGAACATGCCCGAAAGCTCAAGGTCGCGCCGCACGACGCCGCGCACGATGACGTCTTCGAGATCGGGCTCCAGGGACGGCAGTACGGCCAGGGTCGTGACGTGCTCCTCGGCGCGCGCCTCGACGACGAACTCGCCAAGTAGCCGCTCGTCCGGCGGGGCTTTGGGGGCATCCTGAGCCGCCAACGGGGAGACGAAAGAAACGAAGAACAAGAGAAACAGCGAAAAATACTTCATGGGTTATCGAGCCTTGGCACGAAGGTCGCGTTGTAGGCCTTGCCTGTAACGTCGCCCAACGCCTCAGGGGGACGCGGCAGGGTGGAGCCCAGAGTGCCATCCATAATCCTTTTGACGTGCGCGTCGAACACGCCATTCCCGCTTGGATTCACCATATGCCAGCCGCCCACCGTTCGACCTGCTCCAATCTCGAACCGTACCGTAGCGCGCAGGCCTCGCAGTTCCTCCTCAGGCAGATCTGGGTTCGTGAACCGGCTGCGAAACCAGCGGATCAGCGTCGCTTCGTAGATACTCATCTGGCGTGCCTTCAGAGGGTCCACCTCAGTGCCCTCCTCGACCCCGCCGGGTGCTCCCGGTCCCTCGACGGTAACCTCCGCGTCAGGGCCCGCATCCGGAAGCATCTCGTCCACTTCCTTGGCAATTTCCGCATCCGGTGGCGGGGCTTGGGCATCTCTCTCTGCCAGCTTGCTGGTCGGGATGGCCTCCGGTGTCTTCTCTGCCAAGGGAGAGGGCGCGCTGGCCTCCTCGAAACGTTGCACCGGGGGGTTCTTCTTCCACATGTCGGGCAGTTTGGGCTTGAGCTTCTTGCCGCCGAGTTTGAGCAACGGCAACTCGTCGAGTACGGGCGTCACCGCGATGGGCACCTCAGCGGGGGGGGGAGGCTCTGCGGCTCTCACGATGAGGTCGTTTTCACCCGCCAAGACGAAGAGCGTGAAAACGCCGAGTTCTACGCTGAGGGCGAGCAGTGCAGCCAGCGTGATCTCGGCATGGGAGAAGGCCCTGGCAGCCATTGCTACGGTCGTACTCGACGGTTTACCTGGGACGGCGAGGCGGCGTCGCTCCCGGCCGGCGTCCCCTCTGGAGGTGCCTCACCGGACGGCAGCGCCTCGTCATCGGGAGTCAGCACCGGCTCAACGAGCAGGTTCAGTGAATCGACGCCGCTGTTGCGTGCGGCGGCGACCACCTCGGCGACGGCTCCGTAGCGGGCCTCCTTGTCGGCGCGAATGAAGAGCTCACGTTCCTTCTGGACACGCGCGTTCTCCTTCAATGCAGCTGCGACCCGCCCGGTCACGTCGTCCTCGCCAAAGAGTACTCGTTCTTCTTTGGTGATCGTCACCAGCAAACGAGCGTCCTTGACCGGCGTGTTCGCTGCCTCGACCTGCGGCAAGCTGATATGTAGGCCGGTGGTCAGCAGCGGCGCGGTGACCATGAAGACCACGAGCAGTACGAGCATGACGTCCACGAGAGGCGTCACGTTGATGTCCCGAAAGGCGCTCCCGCGCCTTCGTCCGCTAGAGCCGACCGACGCTCCCACCGATCACCCCCCTCGTGGAAAAGAAGGGTGAGCTTGTCCCAGGCCCGGATGAGCCTGGGGCCGACGTTCCATTGAAGGCGCCGCAGGTGGCGCCACCTCGGCTGCGATGAGCTCGGACCACGTCTCGCTGGATGCGCTCAGCTCGTCTAGGAAATCCGCGATGCGCCTGTCGATGTAGTTGTATGCGATTGTGGCGGGGATGGCTGCAACGAGCCCAACGGCGGTCGCGATCAACGCCTCACCGATCGCGGGCGCGACGACCGGAAGAGACGCGCTCTTCTCGACGCCGATCCGCAAGAAGGCGTTCATGATGCCCCAAACAGTTCCGAATAGCCCGATGAACGGTGATGCCGACGCGATACTGGAGAGCGTTGGCATGAGGGATGACGCGCGCTGCTGCTCTGATGCGAGCGCCCGCCGTGCCACAGCCAGCAAGACTTGGGAGTTCACATGAGCTTGCTCATGGCGTTTGGCCAGTTCGATGACGATCCGAGCACCAGGCGAGCTCCGATGGCTGAGGGCAAGCCGCACCAGCTCCTCGGCCCCCTCGCACCGTTCGGAAAGGTGCTCGAACTGCCCGAGCGCCGATCTCAGTCGCCCCATCTGAATGACCTTCAGGATCCAGATGAACCAGACAGCGGTGCTGGCGACGAGCAGCACGCCGAGCACCGCCAGAACGACGCCCGACGAGTTCAGAACCAGGTGGATGGGATCGAGCGCCTCGGGCGGTGTAGAGGCGGGTTGAACGAGCACCGCCTGTTCAGCTTGTGCAGACATGGCCATCAGGGGGGGGACCGAGAGCTCAGTCGCCTAGGACGACATCCACGCGGCGATCCTGGGACCAGCTTGCCTCATCGGTGCCGGTTGCATCCATTTCGCCACGGGAGGTGGTGGCGACACGCGCGGCCTCCATGCCTTCGGCGACGATGACGCGCTTCACGTTCTCTGCGCGCTCGCCGCCCAGAACCATGTTGTAGTCATAGTCGCCACGGGGATCCGCGTGCCCTACCAACCGCATCTGTCGGCCCTTCAGCGGCCCCGTCGTGAAGCAGTCCGAGAGCTTCCGCAGCACGGCGCGGTCCTCTGGGCGCACGTTGGCGCTGTCGAATGCGAAGTAGGCTTCGGCGTCGCTGATGCCGCAAGCCTTTCGGATCTCGTCTGAGATGTTGAGGGTGCCTTTGCTTGTATCCTCGCTGTCGTCGGCAGGTGGCGGCTCGGTGGCGAACGGTTCAGCACGCGGTGGAGGGGCTTGGTCTGCAGGCGTAGCCGGTGGAATCGCCTCCTTGTCGCCACAGGCGGATAGAACGGATACTGTTAGGATGGCGGTTACCCAGGACGGAATTTTCATCATGCTGACCTCCTAGAACTTCTGCGAGCCACTGGCTAGCTTCCTCGCGCGTCGGCACAGCAGCTGGCCCACTGCTCTCGGTTTCTATGTCGCGCTCCGCGTGATTCGGGGCAACGACCGCACGCTATTGGTAACGGTGATCCCCTTCCCGCGCAACGGCAGACTGCGGTCCCGCCCGTGAAGCGCGGCCCATTTGCAAAACCGCGGACGAGGGCGAAATGCGCCTCGGGAACGGGGTGCCGGCCGAATTCTCAGGTATGTGGGTCGCGTGGCCGTCGCCCTCGACCAAGCCTCAGTTCACGCTTAGCGGAATCGCGCGCCCCGAAACTGTCGAAAGGGCACAGCTGACGCCACACGGGGTTCGAGGCGGCCGAGATCCATGGGCCCCGCCGTGGCCGGCGCTACCTCATCGTCGCGCCGAGACGGAATAGAATGGCGGCCAGCGCCGTTAAGAGGAGCACCATTCCTAGGAGGGTAGCGGCTCGCCGGTTTGCCCGATGACGCGGCGTCCGTGCTGATTCGAGTTTCGTGAGGGCGAGCACCGAGATCGCCTTGAGCTGCTGGCTAGCAGCGGCCGCCTTCGAGGCTTCCCGTTCTGCGCTTCGGTAGCGCCGCGCCGCCTCGACTAGCTGGTCTGAGCGAAGGCCATATTCGAGGAATGCGCGATGGCTGGCTTCTTGGTCCCAGCGCGCGACGACCTGCTTCCATAGGGCTTCGAACGCTGGGTCGCTGGGCATTCGTCAACCGTGGCGCATGGCTCGCGCTAGCTTGTTCGTTGCTTCGAAGTACGCCCTTCGCTCTAAAGGCTCGTTGAGGATATGGAACTCCTTCCCGCTGAGACCGACACATCCGAAGCAGTAGACGCAGCTCGTGAGGGACACGCAGCGGACCAGGTACGAGCTGGACGAACAGCTCTCCGACTGAAGGCAGTGCTGACAGCCCATGAGGTTGCGGCAGTCCCGACAATGGGATGAATCACTGCAGGCGCGGCAGGCGACGCAGTAGTGGCACCTCACCAGTTGCTGAGAGTCCCGACAGAACGTGCAGCCAATACAGCCCACGCAGCTGACACACTGCACGCACTTCTCCGAGCGGTCGACAGACTCGAACCCGCTGAGCAACTCACGGTAACGCTCTTCGAATTGCCGCAGGTCCAGTTCGATGCCCATTCTCTTCCTCGTGCAGTTCGCTGCGTGTCTTCCGCGGGGCTAGGCCGCTCCGGGGCTCCCGCTCCTCGTCAGGCCCGAACGACCCGCCGCAGGGATGCCGCGGCCTCTCGGGTTCTCATCTCGTCCGCGTACTCCTCCAGCCGCCGTAGCCTCTGTTCGAGAACTGGTCGCTTGATGGGGGACTGCCGAACCAACAGCTGTCCCAGGTTCTCGATCGCCGAACGCGCACGGTCCTCGTCGAAATGCTCGAGCAACTGCAGCTGCACCTCCTGCTCCTGTGGAAACTCGAAACCAGCAGAGAGAAACTCGTCTGCCGCGCGCGAAATAGCCCCACGCCCTTGGCTCATGAGCAACCGATCGAGTAGACGTTGACGCTGCACCTCCTGCTCGCCATTCTCTTTCGCGCGAAACTCGACGATTCTGGCCATGCGGCGTGGTTGCGTCTCGGAGCTGGGCTCCCCCTCCTGCGCTCGAGATCCGCTCTCGGCGGTCGTGCATCCAAGAGAAGCCTCAACGCGCCCCACGGGCCGAGCGGACGCGGCGATGGCCTTCCTCGCGCGACGTTTCTCTAGCAGTGGAGAGTTGGGGCGCCGCGCCGCAATGAGTATTGGCTCGGCTTGAACCCGTGATTCCTCGCGACCCCTCTTCCGGCGGCGTCGGCCGCGACCGATACGTTGGCGCTGTCCTTCCATGGTCGAAGCCTCTCCACAACTGAGCGGGGCGCAACATGGACTGCCCCTCGGATTCCCTGGCCGAGCTGGCGTTCGTGCGCGACAGGCTCGGGTTGATGGGCCGCGTCTGGCTGACGAGTCGATAGCACGCGAGCACCGGCTAGCCGAGCCCTTTCGTAACTTGCGCAATCCCCTTCGGCGCGCCCGAGTCCGCTGCTTCGACCTCTGGGCCTACCACGGCGCAGGCGCAACGGGCTCCCCCCCACGGACGCTTCCCACCGCCCAACGGCTTAGAGTGGTCTCTTGGATTCGCTTCGAAGGGGTGGCCGGTTGCGCTGAGCCATCGCGAGAATCGCCGTCCGCTTGCGCCTATCCACACACGGCGGCGCGTTCCTCTTGGCTCAACTCGCTCCAAACGGCTGGAATCTATGGCAAAACGGGCTCTACGTCCAGGACTAGACTTCTGATGACAGCTGTTCCAGATTTTGTACCCTGCCGCGCGGTGGGCGGCAAAAGCCTGCCGAATCGTGGTGTTGCCGTGGAAGATATCGCCATTCAGCTTGCCGAACGCGTTCGACAGCTTCGTTTAGGGGCAGGGTTGACACAGGCCGAGCTCGCCTTGCGCGCCGGTGTGACCGTGGAAACGGTTGCTCGGTTGGAGCGTGTGTTGCGCGGGCGTTCGTCCGCCAATGCCAACCCATCTCTGGAGACTCTTGCGCGGCTGGGGTCGGCGCTGGGGGTAACGGTTCCCGAGCTGCTCGCGGCTCGGGGGAGGGCGACGCCCAAGGACGATCGCCTTACGGCAGTGCTGAAGGGGGCGAGCCCCGCTACCCGCCGTCGCGTGCTCCGCATCGCCGAGGTCTTGGTCCGTGAGGACCGGGCGGAGAACAAAGCGGCCAAGCGGCGCCGTCGCAGCGGCGCCTGAGCGCTGGCGTCAGAGGGAAAGAAGCAATCCGGCCCCGACAAAGAGGCCGACGCTGTCCGAGGTCGTGACTCTGGGCTCCTGGAGCGTGGATGAGTGCGCGGCGACAGGATCGCCTTGCACGCACTGCGGGGTACCCAAGTACAGCAGGTCGAAGCGGACGAACGGCTCGAGAAACACCGGGTCGCCGAGGCCCACCGCGACGTCTACGCTGCCTCCCCCGATGAGACGATTCCAGACCTCGTTGCCGCAGCTGGAGGTGTCCGAGTGGAAATCGCCGGTGCCCACCCCGATCGCAGGTCCAATCCGAAGCCTCAGAGGATCCTCCGGAAGCTCGAGCTGAACCCGAAAGAGCCCGGAGAGGATGTCCATGGACTCGTAGTTCTCGACGATGCGGGGATCCGACATCGTGCTCATCGGGATGTCCGTCGTGTTGCTGATGTGTCCGTAACCGCCCCCCAGCTCGAATCGGAAACCCAGGGAGCCTTCGGTGCTCGTTCGCGCAGCCACAATCAAATCGCCCCACCATCCCGATGCGCCCGACATCGGACCATAGCGCCCGCTCAGCCCAACCGACAACCACGGCCACTTCAGCCCGCGGGAGGGCGCGCGTGGTTCATCGGAGCCCTGCGCATCTTCCTCGATGTCCGCCCACGTGGAATTCTCCTCCTCGGAGGCTGACTCCTCGGAGGCTGACTCCTCGGTGGAAGCGGCCGCGTCCTCGACCTCGTCTTCAGCAAGGGCGCTCGGCGCGTAAGCTACTAGGCCACAGCACGCGGCCAAGAGGACTCGAAAACTCATAGCGCCCCGTTTAGCACAAGAGGTCCCGCTGAAGGATGCTCTAGATTTTTCCTTCTGCAGCGCAAGCGCCATGTCCGGCAGGAGAGGCCGCAACGGGAGCCTCAGCCTCGGCCTGGTTCATCGAAACGCCTCCAGCATGTCATGGAGCTGCGCCTGCGACTGCTTGGACAGTCGTCCCACGGCAATCACCGTCAGTGAGCGCGATTGTATCCAACGCTGGGCGGCATCAAGGATATCAGCACGGGATACCGTTTCAACCTGACTGTGGCGTTCCTCGGGAGTGATCCGGGTGCCGGCAAGCTCGCCAAGACCAAGGTGGGTGGCAATGCTTTCTGTGTCGTCGAACAATTCCAGTAACTGCCAACGGTGTCGTTGCTTGGCGCGACGGAGCTCGTCCTCGGTGGGGCCCTCGTCTCTCAGTCTGCGCGTGACTTCAATGAGCTCCCGCGTGACTTCGAGAGCCTTGGAGTGCTCGGTATCGGCAGCAAGCTCAATGAGCCCGCAATCGTCATAGGCCTCATAGGTGGCTGAGACGTCGTAGCAAAGACCGAGCTCGTCACAGAGACGGTGATACAAGCGCGTCGATAGACCGTCGTCGAGTATCCGCATCAAGAGATCCATGGCTGGCTCCTGGGGATCCTTTTCGCCGGGAGCGCGGAAAGCGACCCGCAATGCGGTCTGGCTCATGGTGTGGCGGACGTACCTGAGGCGTGGTGCCGTCGGCATCGCGGGCGGGCTGCTGGACGGCGGAGCGCCGCGCCGGAACCCTCGTGTGTGCCTCTCGACCCACTCCACCGCCGTGTCGTGGCGAATGGGACCGACAACGGTGAGCACCGTCCCCTCAGCCACATAGTGTCTGGCATGGTGATCTCTCAGGAGGGCTTCGTTGAAGCGCTCGAGGTGCTCGCGGCGACCGGTTATCGGAAATGCGAGGGGGTGCTCGCCAAAGGCTTCTTCACCGAGAAGCAGGTCCGGGGCCACCAGCTGTCCGTGCTCGTCGTAGCTCTCGAGAATCTCCTCGCGGACGATGCCGCGCTCGAGCTCCATGTCATGCAGCAGCGGCTCGCTATACACTTCACACAGCAGCTCCAGGGCTGGCCAAAGGTTCTCTGGCGGGACCGCGATGGCCAGGGACCCGTAGTCGAGGCTCGTGGCAGCGTCCAGGGTCCCGCCGAGGGCCTCGAAGGCGAGTGCCTGAGCATGGGCGCTAGGATGCCGCGGTGTGCCGCGGTACAGCATGTGCTCTAGAAAATGGCTAATCCCGTTGAGCTCCGCCGGCTCGAAGCGGGACCCCACCCGAACGTGAAGAGTCGCCACGCTCGTATGGAGGTGGGGGGTGTTCGCCGTGAGCACACGTAGGCCATTGCTCAGGGTCGTTGATCGAGCGTCGAGGGATGGAAGATGTGTCGTGGACATCGTGGGGTGACTGGGGCTCCCTAGGGCACCGCCGCACCGGCCGCAAATGGGACTGATGCCGCTCTGGCGTTCCCGGTGAGCGGATCAGCCTTCGCCCTGCGGCGACTTCGGCGGGGCGACGAGCTCGGGCGCGATCCGGATTTTACCCTCGGCAGCCTTGCGCAGTGCTGCCACGTAGCGGACGAGCGCTTCCTCTTGTTTTGCAGCAAGAGCTCGATCGAGCAACTCACGCTTGTCCTTTTCGAAGGCGTCCTTTGTCGCTATCTCCTTGCCCTTCACCACGAGCACCGCTTTTCCATCTGTCAGGTCGATGGCTAGATGGGCCCCCGGCTCCAACTCGAATGCTTTGGCTGCATAAGCCTCCGTGGGGACTGCGTTGGGCAGAGGACGTGCGCTGGCGGTGAACGCTCCGAGGTCACGCACGGTCGGACGCTTCGGCGACGCGAGCGCAAGGGGCTCCGCTTTGGCGACGCCACCCGGGACCGCAGAAACACCCCTGGTTCCCGTGGGCACGAGCTCTTCGACTAGTGCATCGACTGCCGCTTCCAGCGTCTGTCCCGACTCGAGCCGCTCCACGATCCTCTGCTGAGCGGCGGCGACCGCAGCCTCCGCCAGGTGACCGAGCACCAGGCGTCGCGCGACCGCAGCACGCCCAGTGGCCTCCACTTCGTCTTCCGCAAGCGAGCCCAAGTGCTTGACGACGGAGAACCCGTTGCTCGTCTCCACAATGGGGGATACCGATCCGACGGGGAGCGTCCGCACGACCTCCGCAAGCTCGGCAGGCGCGTCCTTGGGGAGACAAGCCACGCCACCCCCGGAGGTGTCGCTCGGGTCGGCCAGTTGCCGAGCCACGTCTTCGAAGGGAACCCCTGCGGCGAGCAATGCTTTGGCAGTTTCGAGGCGCTCCCGGAGCAACGCTTTGTCGTCGTCGTCTGCTTCCGCTCCGAAGGTGGACTGAATCTGTACGACCAAAGCGCAGCCCGGGGTGAAGCTGGCTTTCGCTTCCTTCCAAGCCTCCGATACCTCTGCTTCGTGCTCCTGTACCCAATCGCTCACTGCGGCTGGATCGGCGCGAACGACGAACCGCTCGAACCAATCCTTATTCAACTCCACGGTGTTGGCCCGGACCGTAGAACGCGCCCGAAGGTACTGCTCGAATGCTTCGGGTTCCGAGATCTGAGCCCGCGACTTGACAAGGTTTCGCACACGCTCCGCCGTCAGCTCCCGCTGCTGCATCGCCTTGAACTCGCGAGGGCTTCGGTTCGTGCGATTGCGCACGACGCGAGAATAGACGTTGTAGTCGAACTTACCCGTCTTCGAGTTCTTCACTGGCAGTAAGCGGATTCCCACGGTGCCCGGCATGCAGCTCCAACCGCTCGATTCGGGCTGACAGAGTCCAAGATTGAGTGCCAACTGTTCACTCATGCCTGTCGGGAGTGACGCACGGGCGCGCCCCTGGGAGAGCTCACGGTCCGTTGCCTCCTCGCTGACGGAGAGCCCCAGGCGCTCGGCTTCCTCGAGCAGCAGCTCGCGCTCCACCAGGCCATCCGCGGCCCGTTGCAGAAGATTCAGCTCACGCAGTTGCTTGGGCTCCACGTAAGGGGGGCTCAGCAGCCCCTGAGCTGCTCGGAACTCCTTGACGGAGATACAACGTTCCGACACCTCGATGGCGCAGTCGCTGGACAGCGACACGCCCTGGGCCCCGCGACCTGCTCGGAACTCGAGAACAAAGACTAGGATAATGGCGAATACGATGGCGCCGACAATGGCTTGGCCTGCGCCCCCTCGTCGGAAAAAACTCAGCATGGACGTGCTCCTGCGGCACTAGGCCGGACAGCCGCGGCTGCGGCGCACAGGTTGCCGCAGATACCACGGGGCTGGCGCCAGGTCTATTGCGCGCGCAAAGGGCGGACCGTCTTTTCGAGCCGGAGTGCGAACCGCAGCTCTTCAGCCAGCTCCTCCGTACCTGCAACGAGTTTCCGAAAAGAGACTTCGTACCAGGTGTCGAGAACACGCGACCTGTCGCCCGGATCTGGGATTTCCAGGGTGCGGGCGCTCTCCTCCGAATACCCCCTCGCCAACCCAGGGTGGCCGAGCTGTCGCGCGCTCTCGAAGAGCGACGCTTCGCCTAGCCCACCACATTCACTGCGTTGCGCTCGCGTAACGAATACGACCGCCAGTGGATCGACCTCCGCGCTGACCTGACCGTCCATGATCAGGTTCTCTCGCACACGGTCGGCCAGCCTAAGGCTGGCTTCCGCCGAACGATAGATCTCGAATCCCTCAGCCAGTAGCCTCTTCTTAAGCTGCTTGAGCTCGCTGCTTGGCATGGTCTCCTGATAGGCGGGATCGCTGCTTGCTGAGCGCGCGCCAGGCGCCAGGCGCCAGCGTGAGAGGCAACAGCATCGCACCGGCTTGCCACCGGCGTCAACCTGTTCCGACCCGCTGGTCGAGAAAATGCGTCAAGATTGAGACGCTGGCCGGGAATTCGACGCAGGTTTCCAGGCTATGAGGCGGCATGCTGGTACAGTCGTTGGGTGGCGCGCCGTCTTCCCGCTCCTGGTTCACTTCCATCCTCCGACCTCCCTGCCCGCGAGCAGCGGCGGCAATCTGGCGGCCCGCGGCGGGAGACTACCGAGCGCATCGTGGTCCGCGCGTCGGGCTTCGAAGCCGAAGGGTGGACGCTGAATCTCAGTCGGGGCGGAGTCCGCGTCATCCTCGAAGAACCGCTCGTCGTAGGCAGGCAGTATGCCCTGGTCTTCTCTCCGGATGATAAGCCGGTGGTCCGAGCCGGCCGCGTCGTGTGGGTACAAGACGAACCTGACGGGCAGGTCGTCGGCATCAAGTTCCTCAATGCTGCCGGCAGTGACGGTCCTCCAAAAGGCAGCTGACGCGCGTCGGATCACACAGGCGACTCGGCATTAAGGGCTACGCTTCGTCCGGTGTCCAGATCGCAGGAGCTTCTCGGCCCCTCCGGGCCCCTCGCCAGGTCCCTTCCCGGGTACGAGGTGCGCCCTGGGCAACTCGAGTTTGCGGGGGCCGTCGAGCGCTGCCTCGCGGAGGAGCACGTCCTCATCTGTGAGGCGGGTACCGGAACGGGAAAGACTCTCGCGTACCTCGTTCCGGCGGTGCTGAGCGGACGAAGAGTGATCGTGTCAACAGCCACACGAGCGCTCCAGCACCAGATCTTCGAGTTCGATCTGCCGCTCATCCGAGACGCCCTGGGCATCGACGTGAATGCCGCCCTGATGAAGGGCATCGGTAATTACGTTTGTCGGCGCCGCTATCGAGAGCACGTGAACGGCGAGCACATGGAGAACCTCCTGGGCCTGCAGCAGTTGCATCGGATGCGGGAATGGATGGCGTCGACGGTCACCGGAGACGTGGCCGAGCTGACCGACATTCCCGAAACGGATCCCCTGCTCGGCGAGGTCGTGTCCTCCACCGAAACCCGGATTGGCCGTCGATGCTCGCACTTCGAGGAGTGCTTCGTGACTCGCATGCGAGCCAAGGCGGAGCAGGCTCGGATCATCGTCGTCAACCACCATTTGTTCTTCGCTGATCTGGCGCTGAGAGGGCCTCATCCAGGTCGAGTGATTCCCAACTATGACGCCGTGATATTCGATGAGGCGCACCAGCTGGAAGACGTTGCTTCGTTCTTTCTTGGAACCCGCCTTGCCAGCGCGGCTCTCTCTCGCCTGTTTGCTGAAACGGAGCGACACCTTTCGTCGGTTCTCGAGCTCGACCAGCGCATCCACGAGGCGCGCATGACGCTCTTCGGCCAAGCGAGGGAGCGGCTCGACGAACTGCGACGGTCGTTGGAGCGAACCGTGAACGGAGCCAGCGGGCGTGTCCCGCTGGAGCCGGAGGCATGGGTGGGTGCCCTGCGCGATCGATGGCTCGCGATGGATCATTCGTTGGAGCGAATCGAGCTTGAGGTCCGCGCCGTCCTGGGCGGGCTCTCGACGGAATCTCGTTTGAAGGGCCAGCTCTCGGCGGACGTGTTGGAGCTCGACGCGACGAGAACCCACAGCTTTAGGACGCGCCTTTCGGAGCTCGCGGAAGGCCGCGACCAC
This sequence comes from Pseudomonadota bacterium, assembly GCA_023398955.1. Lineage (GTDB taxonomy): Bacteria > Myxococcota_A > Polyangia > Polyangiales > Polyangiaceae > JAEWRL01. The sequence continues at coordinate 1,277 of JAEWRL010000012.1, read as the reverse complement.
TCCGTGTACTGGCTGGAACTGAGCGGCCGCTCCTTCGTGCTCAGCTCGTCGCCGATGGAGATGTCACGGATCTTCCAGAAATCGATATTCCAGGTAGTACCGTCGGTTGTCCTGACGAGCGCGACTCTGGCGACCCATTCGTCGAGTGGCGAGCCAGGACCGAGCTCTGACGCAGTTGCTCCTAGCCAGCGTACCGCGTTCAGGTTCGTTCGGTCGCGCCTTGGGTTGGACGAAATGGGGGCAGCGGTTCGCGAGATGGTGGTGGAGTCGCCCTTTGACTATGCGTCGCGCGCACTGTTTTACACGCCCACCGACCTGCCCCTTCCTGGAAGCAAAACCTTCCTCCCGGCCGCGGCAGAGCGCATCGTGGAGCTCGTGGAAGTCGCGGACGGAGGCGCGTTCGTGCTAACGACCTCCTTCAAGGCAATCGCGGCGTTCGCGGATACTCTGCGGGCGCGGTGTCCCGAGCGCGAGCTCCTCGTCCAAGGGGATGGCCCCAAACCTGCTCTCCTCCGTCGGTTTCGGGAGGCAGGGGCTGCGGTTCTGGTAGCAACGCTGGGGTTCTGGGAAGGGGTTGATGTCCCCGGCCACGCCCTGCGTCTCGTGATCCTAGACAAGATTCCGTTTGCGGTTCCGACCGAGCCCATTGTCCAAGCTCGTGCTCGCGAGATAGAACGCCAGGGGCGCAATGCGTTTCTCGAGCTGTTTCTCCCTGCAGCTGCCATCACGCTCAAGCAAGGGTTCGGCCGTCTCATCCGGACCCGAAGTGACTATGGAACCGTGGCGCTCCTCGATCCGCGGATCGAGCTGAAGCCCTACGGGCGACAGCTTGCCCGTGCCTTGCCGGGTGCGCGAAGGACTCGATCGCTGGCGGACGTGAGAGATCACTTCGAACGCATGCGCGGTCGATGATATACGCGCATAGTCTCGGCAGCCTGGACATTCTTGATCGCGCCCTCGGGAGCGTCGCGAGGTTGGTCCCTTACCAGGCAGGTCGCTGATGGCTGACAGCCTGGAGACGCAGCTCCTCTTCGGTTCCGGCTCCGCCGGGTTAGGGGGCGGAGGGCGGACTACCGTCGCCGGCTAGAGTTTTCCCGTCGTCCTACTCCCGCTCTCTTGGCGGGAGCCTTCTTGGCAGGAGCCTTCTTGGCGGGAGCCTTCTTGGCAGGAGCCTTCTTGGCGGGAGCCTTCTTGGCGGGAGCCTTCTTGGCAGGAGCCTTCTTGGCGGGAGCCTTCTTGGCAGGAGCCTTCTAGGCAGGAGCCTTCGTGGCAGGCGC
>JAEWRL010000224.1 GCA_023398955.1 Pseudomonadota bacterium | reverse complement strand
GGCTCTGTCCGCCGAGCGTCTGCGCCAGGGCCGCGCTTTGACTCTCGAGCGTGCCCGTTCCTCTGGGGCGCCCGAACTCGGTCCCAGGTTGTGCGCTATCCACAGCCGCGTCACCGGGTAGCCGGCTTTTGGCGCGCGCCAACGCGCCACTGATATCGTCTCCCTTGCGCGTGGAGCCTGCGCTGCGACACGCGGGGGTGTAGCTTCGTGCTCCTGGGGATGGGCTTGGGGCGTCAGTCTTGCGTCTCGGTGCGTTGCTCATCCTGGTTTATGATTTATCAGCTCGCGCCCAGCGCAGTTGCGCATCGCTCGGTCACACAAGGGCATCGGGGCAACCAGCGAACGAGAATGACCAGGAGCTGGGTCCGGAGACGCCGTTGGCCCGGCACAGTCGTGCCAGGCCACGGCAGGCTCACTAGGACTACCAGCAAACCGCAGGTGCGCGTTCCACCCGCTGATCCTTCTCATCAATCCGTTGCCAACGGGCGATCAGGCCTTTACGGCGTTCCGTGCCACCACCCAAGGCCTCACGACGCGGCTCAGAACCCGCAGCTCCCTGTTGTCCACACCTCCAGAGCTTCAATCGCCCTACTCTGACCCACTGTCCCGGCGATGGCATTGTTGGATACTCCGCTCTGCCACCCGACCCCAGCAACGTGCGCACGGTACACGACGTTGCACCCGGCGGGCGCACCGGTAAGCCGAACCTTGATTGCCTCGAGACGACGCGACTGCCCGGTGGTCCCCGCATCTGCCCCATTGCACACTTCACTCTGCCAGCCGATCCCCTGAACGTGCCCCGTGTAACAAACCCCAACAGCAGCGACTCCAGACATCCTCAACCGAACGGCCTCCACTCGCCGGCTCTGACCCACGGTGCCAGCAATATTCCCAGAGAACACTTCCGGCATCCACCCAATACCCTCCGCATGTGCTCGATAAACAACCCCGCGATAGCTACAATCGCGAACATATCCAGTCGCCGCTCCGTACAGACACGCTGCCCCATTCTTGTCCTTTGTTGTCAGCGACAAAGAAGACCCGCCGGACCCACCGCACTGAGGGTAGTGCATCACCGAGGCTGAATCATAGGCAGTCAACGACCTCCATTCCTGATCCTCATAGCAGTTTGTTCCACCCACAGAGTGCTCATGCCTAAACCCCAAGACGTGACCAAGCTCGTGCCTAAGAATGCCAGCCAACGAATACGACGAAGAATAGGCACTAGAGTCAATCATAATGTTACGCTTCGACCGCGAGTAGTTCGGAAAGAACGAGCGAGCGAGGTAGTCCTGCCCGCTAGTTGGCCGAACATCGAACACGACATTGTTGTTCGATGCTGTACAACTTGCATCCTGTGCGCTAGAATAGACGAACCTCACATTCGCGACAGCAGACCATGCCGATGTAGCGCTTGCCATCGCACTAACTACCGCCGACTTATTCGCCCCAAAGGTCGAGCTAACACAGTACGTTAGGTTTCGTTGCAGAGCGGAGCTCCACCGCACATCTGCTCCATTGACACTATACACGGCAAGCGGCTGCTGGACACGTCCAGGACCAGAGCCCTCATCATCCTGGGAGACTACCTGACCCAGCGTGGACTGGTAGTAATCCTGCAAGGCTTCCTTCGACCAAATCGCGATATCTCCCTCGACGAGGTAGGCTCCCGTGCCTGACTCTCGCTGACAGCTGGACTCAAACGCCTCAAACCCCGGCGTCACACCGTCGCCTTCAGACTCTACCTGGTCAGTCCCTGCGCACCCAATGAGTGCCAGAACCAGGGCAACCGTCGTAGTCCGCGCACATACCGAGCAGCCCCATCCTCGGTCACCGGAAACACGCGAATACCCAGACAAATAGCTTCTTCGGTACTTCATTCTTCGCTCTTTCTGTTCTGCCAACAGAACCTGATTTATAACACCTAAATTAGAACACCAATAGCTACAGACAAAAGCCTACGCCTCGCTTGCCACTCACACGACACCACGACACCTGGCCAATCCAGCGGCACCAAGCAAACACAGTTACATGCTCCAGTTACATGCTCCAATAGTCACAGGCTCAGCCCAAGGCTTGCTTCGAATCGAACCTTGACGCGAAACTCGTGAGCTGCAGGCAGCTTGGGCCCCAGACCACGACAAACTAATGATGGCAACTTCGCTACTCTTGTGGCGATTTCACTTCAGTGCGGGTCAGGACATATCGCAGGTATCAATCGATACGATAAGCGCTCTTGCTGCTAAGACACACGGAGCACAGGTCGGCCACTCGTTGTGCGCCGTTACGAATCGTTGCCCTTGGCTCCTCATTGAGCTGTACTTGTTTCGTGGTACGTTTGGCGGCAGGGATCTCTCGGATGGCGAAGGACGCGCGCACCAACGTTGGTACGGGACGAGCCATCTAGCGGGGCGCACCGCTACGCAGACCGAGGGGACGTGGACGTTGGAGGTGTTGAGTGAAATCGAGTAAGCCGATCAGGCTCAAAGGCAGGGGCGTCGAGATGCCGAGCGCTGAGGCTCGTCTTGACAGCAGGGGCGGTCGACGCGTCATGGAGTTGGCGCCGGTCCGCGTGTTGATGGATCCTCCGCCCGCGCTGCACCGTCCCGTGGGCGATGGAGACGGTTCGCGGATCGGTGTGCGAGCGCGGTTCTCGATTGCCATGCCCTCGCCGCAAGACAATTCGCGCGCCGTCTCGGTATGGGTTGAGGAGTTTGGAAAGGTCTTCGGGCTCAGTGTCCGTGAGCGGCAATTGGTGCTTCTTGTAGCTGTCGGCACCGAGGGCAAGCGACTCCCGGACGAAATGCGTTGCTCTGCTTACACGGTGGCGACGTATTGGTCGCGGGTCTTTGCGAAGACATGGTGCAGGTCGCAAAAAGACGTACTGGCGCTGCTCATCCGCTTCATCGCAGACACAGCCTTTGCCCGGGTCGAGGACTAGCTCCGCCGCGGATTCCGATGCAGGGGTCGCCACCGAGAGTCACGCTAGTCGACGAAGTGCCCTGCAGTCATGTCCCTCTTGTTAGGTACAGTCAGGACACGACGGAACCAGTGACGATCGCATGTCGCCCGCGCCTTTTCCTCGACCGACCGTCCCACTCGTATCCTCGTGGGGCGCACCTTCCAGCTCGTGGGCGAAGGGTATCTCCGCGATGGCCCCTGAGTCTGAGGCGTGGCGCCGCGCGGGAGTGAAGCAATTTACACTTCCTCTGCACTTTGCGCCGCCTAAGCTCGGGAGGGTGAACATCACCATCCTCATCGACGCCATCGTGCGACAGACGACGGTCTTGGTGGCCCAGCTGGCGACGAGCGCGGGAGCGCGGGCTTCCCTCAGCGAGACAGCGAACCAGGTATTCCTGGACTTGGCCCGGGAGCTGAAGGAGCAAGGGCTCGGCAACAAGCTCATCGCCGACATGTTTGGGCTCTCCCTGCGCACGTACCACAACAAGATGCGGCGCCTCTCCGAGAGCCACACAGAGCGCGGCGAGTCGCTGTGGGACGCCGTGTTGAGATACGTGCAGGAGCGCAAGGTCGCCTCGCGGGGCGATGTCCTGATGCGCTTCTGCAGAGACGACGAGCGCACTGTACGGAGCGTCCTTAGCGATCTCGTCGCCACGGGCATGCTCTTCGCCAAGGGCAGCGGCGACCGCATCGTGTACCGCGCCGCCACGCCCGCTGAGTACGACACGGGGACCCACGACGAGGCGCAGGGCCTGGCGCACCTCGTTTGGATCACCATCGCACGCCATTCCCCCATCGAAAGGGGACGCCTCACGGAGCTCCTCCGCATCGAAGCCAGCGAGCTCGACGTGGCCCTCGCGCCCCTGCTCGCGGACGGGCGGGTCGAGGCCGCGGGGACGCCTCCCGTGATCACCTACAGCAGCGAAGCGTGCGTCATTCCCCTCGGCGCCTCCGTGGGGTGGGAGGCGAGCGTCTTCGATCACTACCAGGCGATGGTCATCGCCATCTGCAACAAGCTCCGGCAGGGCGCCACGAGCGCGCGCCAGGGGGAGTGCACCGGCGGCAGCACCTTCGGATTCGATATATGGCAGGGCCACCCCTTGCGCGACGAGGTGCTCGGATTCCTCCAGGAGACCCGTGACCGAGCCACGGCGCTGCGCGCCAGGGTCGACGCCATGAACGACAGCGCCACGATCCCCGAGGAGGGCCGGCAGCGCGTGATCACTTACTTCGGACAGACAGTAATCGCTGCGGATGATTCAGCGGAGATGGAGCGACAATGATCAACTCGAGAATGACCTATGCGGGAATGGGAGTCGTGCTTGGCTTGATGTTCGCAGCAGCAGGCTGCAACACGGACCACCCCGAGCAGAGCGCCGGCACGGAGACACACTGGCTCCGCCAGTGCAGCGCGGACGAAGACTGCGACATCGGGAGCTGCCTGTGTGGGGTCTGCACCTTTGCCTGCACGGAGCGCGCGGACTGCGAGGACGCCCCCCGCGCCGCTCGCTGCGCCCAAGCTGGCGACGAGGACCACGAGGCGCTCTGCTCCGGCACCGCAGCAGGGATTTGCCTGGAGGCACCCACGGCAGGCGGCGGGGGAGCGATGGGTGGCAGCGCAGGGGCGCCCAGCGCCGGTGGGGGTGGGGGTGGCCAGAACGCGCGCGCCGGGGGGGCTGGAGGAGCTGGCGCCACGGGCGGATCGTCCGGCGGGGGAGCTCCTGGGGTCGGAGGTGCTGGGGGATGGACGAACCAAGGCGGCAGCGCGAGCAACGGGGGCGAAGGCGGCAGCGTGGCGGCGACGGGTGGCAGCGCGGCAGCGGGTGGCAGCGCGGCAGCGGGTGGCAGCGGCGCAGCCGGGAGCCCTATGGCCTCGGGCGGCGCTCCCGCTGGCGGCGGCGGCGCGGGGGGTGCGACAAGCGGCGGTGCCGCGGGTTCGGGGGGGCACGGAGGGAGCACCTCCGTCATCGGGCCGCCTTTCGAGCAAGAGATCCTCTTCGAGGTGGCCTATTCGAACTTCGCCTGGGGGACCCAGAGCACGGGGTGGTACCTCACTCGAGAGGGCGCGCTCTATCGCTACGACACCGGTCTCGACGACGTGGGCGACCTGCTCCGGCGGAGCGAGACGATGACCTACGAAGCCGTCACGGCCAAGTACGGCGCGGCCCCCGAGCTCGTCGGCAGCGTGGATACCGCGGAGCTCTTCGCCATGCACGCCCGTCTCGCAGAGGCTCGCCGCGGAGCCCTCGTCGCGAGCGCCTCCTGCCTGGACGCGGGGGAGTCCGAAGCCGTTGGATGGCTTTATGAGGAGGCTGGCTCGACCTACTCCCCGGTGCTCCTCGGGGTGAGCGGGGACATCACCGTCGAGAACACGGCCCCTGCGGCGGCGGAGCTCCTGGCTTGGCTGCTGCCGCTCGTGGGCGCCGAATCGCCGCTTTGCGGTCCGACGGTCCTCGTCGACTGCCTGCCGCCCTTATGCGAGGCCTTGCCACCCACCTGCCCGAGCGGCGCGGTGCCGAGCGTGACCGACGACTGCTGGGCGGACTGTGTTGCTGTCACGTCGTGCCGCGAGGTGAGCAGCTGCAACATGTGCTCACCGCCATCCCGCTGCATCGAGGACGGCGACGGCACGAAGCGCTGCTCCTACGTGGAGTGCACGTACCCCGACTGCTCCACCGCCTATTCCTGCGGCGGCACGGACGAGGAGGTGACCTGCGCCTGCGCCGCCTCACGCCTCTGCGCCGGAGGCAGCGCCTTCTGCCAGGGCTCCGAAGCCGAGGGATTCCGCTGCGCGGAGTAGGCTAGACGGGAGCGCTCCGTGGCGCGACTGGCGTTTTGGCGCCTGTGTCCGCGCGGCTCGCTCCGTTCCCCGCGCTCCACCGTCGCGAAACGCTAGATTGTCAGCCACCGACTCGCACGACCTGACCAGCCTGAGCTGCGGAGAGTGCGGCCAAGATCTGCGGAACGAGCGGGAGCAGCGCCTGCAGTCTATTCGAGCGCGCGCTGACGACGACGACTGCAAACGGCAGATCGGCGAGGTGTTGCTGATAGGCGAGATTGCTGTCAATCGTGATGAAGGCGTCCACAAGCCCGGACGCAGACCGCAGCAGTTCGCCGTTCTTCTTTCCCGCCCAGCCTGCCTCGGGAACGGTCGTAACTTGGTGACCGGCCAAGTGTGCTTTCAGACGGCGAGGGAGACACTCATCAAGCAGAACGCGCATGTTGCGTCACAGCTTCACTCGCGAGCTGAAGGACCGCTCGGACTTGATCACGAGAAACCGTCGGAAAATCCTCCAGGAAATCATCGATTCGATCTCCGGCCTGGAAGGAATCCATGAGGGCAGCGACCGGCACACGCGTGCCGGAGAAGCACGCGGTTCCGGAAAGCACTTCGGGGTCGCTTGTCACGGGGCTCTGAGGGTCAACCATGGTGCACCAGGAGCTCATTGTAACGCGGAAGCCGCACGCAGGCGAGGTCCGCGTCCGGGCACTCCGACTGCCCCACCAGCACGACCTTGGCTCCAGCGTCAGCCGCCCGGCGCCCCAGCACCTTGGCAGCACCCTCCGGATCCTCGACATAGACGGAGGCGAGGGGCTCGCGCGTGTTGTCCCTATTGGCGCCGTTGTCTGCCCCGCGCAACAGGGCACTTTTTGGCAACAGCATCGGAGCGAGGGCTGGCCCGGACGGCCATGCAAGCCGTCATCCTTTCCTCAGCACCCAGCTGTAGAAAGCGTCGACAGCCTCCTCCAATACACGATGGTTGTGGTTTCGCTCGTAGTAGTCGACAGCGGCGCGGCTCATCGCTTCTAGGCGTGCTCGGTCTGCGAGCAGCCGCTCGGTCTCTTCGCAGAAGCTCTCGGGTGGCACGAGCAGGCAGGCAGGCTCATCTCCCAAGGCCGCCCCGAGGGTGGAGGCGAGGCCCACCACGGGGACGCCACATGCCATCGCCTCGACGACAGCGCGTGGTAGGCCCTCGAACGTCGAGGGATGCGCCAGGACACGGGCGGAGGCGGCTAGCTTCACTGTCTCCCGCCACGGCTTCTGGCCCGCGAAGACGACGTTTGCGTGCCCTTTCGCCACCTCCCGAACCTGTTCCCGGAGCGGCCCATCTCCGATGAAGACGATGGAATGCTCACTGCCGAACAACGGAGCCATCGCCATGTGGTTCTTTCGCGCGATGAAGTTCGCGATGTAGGCGACATCGAACTCCTTCGGCTGCTGCCGCAGCGGGCGCCAGTCATCGAGAGGCAAGTACTTCGGCAGCCGGTGAACGACAGCGGAGTGCCCCCTACGCTCTGCCAGAATGCACTCCTGACCCGCGTGCTCGGTGAAGAAAAAACCAAAGCGATGAAGGTTCTTGTCACGCCAGCTGCCTCCCAAGATGCCGACGAACTCGCTTACGCCTAGCTCCGCCTCCATGATCTGCTTTCCGACTGCATACCCGAGACCCTTTAGCATCACCGTCGTATACCCGCCGGCCCTTAGGTGTTCGACCAAGGAGGTACAGGTGTGCTGGTCGTTCTTCGGTTGGTCGGGGTTGTCGACGGCGAAGAACTTGACCTCGGCGGCATCGGCGGAAGCTGGATGATCCTCCCTGGCTCTGTGGGACGGCCGAAGTACGTCGCATTGCAAGCCCCGCTGACGAAGCATAGCCGCCATCACGAGCAGGCGACGCTCGCTCGTAGCGGCGTTACCAGTGTGGACGGGCACTATTGCGATCTTGCGCGCCCTGAGGCTCGGAGCGGGGCGGTTGTTTGAGGGCGCACGTTCGTTCGTCACGTCACACCTCCGCAGCACACCGGTTCGACTGCGGGACTTGGATTGTATCGAGTAGCTCGCCCAATCGCTTACTGATGGCTGCCGGTTCGAGGTAGCGCGCCCTGTCCAGGTACGCGGCACGCACCTCGCGCTGCTCTGGCTCGCTCAGGCTAACGGCGCGCTCGAGAGCGCGGAGCAGGTCCGGGGGGGCGAGGCGGTCGAAGAGCAACTCGTGCCCAGCCCGAGGCAGCACCTCGCGAAGCTGGGGCGTATCGGGTGCGACAATGGGAACACCGAAGGTCATCCCCAACAGGGCAACCCCCGAGGTCAGGAAGCGCTCGTAGGGGAGCACCAGGCAAGCGTGGCGCCGGAGCAGCCCAGCGACCTCCTCGTCCGGCACACGCCGGAAGTCGAGCTCGATCCGCGGATTGGAACCAAACTCCGCGATGAGGGAGTTGGCGAAGGGGTCGCCCAGCACCGGCTGCCCCACGACGCGGATCCGAAGATCGCTGGAATCAGCGTCGGCGATGGCTTTGAGGAGCATGCCGTAGCCCTTGTACGACCGCACCTTTCCGAAGGCGATGACCGTGCGGGGATTGGGCACCTCCCAATCGACGGGAGGCTCCGCCTCATAGCAGCCGAGGAAGGACGGATGCGGGAGGTAGAAGAGCAAGCTCGCGTCCAACCGAGGCACCTGATGGCGGAGCACGGCGGCTGCGTGGGTGCTGTGGACGATGATGCGATCCACGAGACCTGCAAGCTCCCGACGCAAGCGTAGAAAGGCGCTGACGTGTTCTAGCTCGTGGGGCATCTCGTTGTGCACGGTCCAGAGCACTCGGCCTCCCTGGGACCGGAACTGGCGGAGGCGCAGCAAGAAATGGTCCACGAGTAGCTCGGCTTCGACCTCGCTCGCGCTCCCCCGCACCGCGTGCTCTTCCCAGTTGACGTGGAGGAGGTTCGACTCACCGGCAGCGAGCAGCGCCAGGGCGTCATCCACCGTCCCACGCTCCGGGTCGTAGCGCCCCTGGAGGGCGGAGTACATCAGCCGGGAGTAAGGGTTCTCGGAATAGAAGGTGAAGTTCGTGACTCGCATGGGCCTTTGCCTGGCTCGGGGCACTAGGGAAGCATCACCGCGGGAGCCTCGAAGTTGCGTTCCTCCAAGGGAAACGGCATGTAGGGGCTGTTTCCCTCGATGATCTTCGCATGCCAGGCGCGCTGGGCAGCCTGGTAGTCCAGGCGCGGCTTGGTGAACCCGGTGCGGGTGATGCCAAACTCCTCACTGGCAGTGAGGGACGCGGAGTGTGCGCGCCCGAGTAGCAGAGGCCAGCGTAAGCGCAAGACAGAAGCGGGACCGAACGCGAGGCGCATGCGACGGATGTACTCCATGTCCGCCTCGATCCGGACGCTGTCGAAGAACCCAAGCGCGTCGAGCACTGGCCGGCGCCGGAAGACGAGGGAAATGCAGCAAACGTGGGCGACCTGCACCCCCGCCTTGATGACGATGTCCCCCTCGCTCGTCATCCGGATCCAATCCGTCGTGAGCCCGACTAGCCCTGGCTGGCTGGCGAAGGCGGGGATGACCTTGGCGAGGCGATCCGGATGAGACCAGTCGTCAGAGTCCTGAAGTGCCACGAACTCACCTCGAGCCTGCAGGAGACCCACGTTCTTGCTGACGTAGGTGCCGCTATTCGTGGTCCTCAGCAGGGGCCGGACGCGGCTGTCGGTAGCGGCGAGCCTCATCAACAGCTCCGGCGTGCTGTCGCTGCTGGCGTCGTCGACGACGATGAGCTCGAGGTTGCTGTAGCTCTGTTGCAGAATGGAACGCACAGCCGTTTCGATATGCGCTTCGGCGTTGTACGCTGTCATGATCACCGAAACGAGGGGACCGTCGAAGAGGAGCCCGCTCGCCTCTCCCTTCCTTGTTGGGTACTGCCCAGTCGGCGCAAGGCGGTCGAAAGCAGGCGCCGAGGGGCTCTCATCGAACCGAATGCGCTGACACCCCAGCTCCTCGAAGACAGAGTTGAGCTGCTCCAGAGCCAGCGGCGCGTCCCCCGCTGCCTTGAGCAGAGCGTACTGAAGCAGAGCAAGCTCCTGGGAGAACACCTCGCGGCCCCCGGCCAGCTCGAGCTTGGCGGCAAGCGCCAGCCCTTCCGCGGGATTGCCGGCCTCGAGCGCCGCGGCGGCCGCGTAAAGGAGGAGATGACGGTCGCCCGGGTAGCGTTCGAGGAGCTGCTGGGCGAGCGCGGCGGCTTCCCCAAACCTGCCGACGAAGAAGAGATTCCGCGCCGTTTCGCGAGCCAGCTCTGCGTCGTTCTCATCCAGGTGCCGTTCCAGCACGGACTGCGCCACCTCAGCGCGGTTCAGCGCGCGCAGCGCCTTTGCCTTCGACACCGCCGTCCGCGCGCAGGGCGACAGCTCGTACTCGCGGCTCGCCCAGCTGTAGGTATCCTCCGTCAGACCCATCCGCTCGCAGACGCGCGTCACCTCCCGACCCGCCTTCTCCCGAAGGTCCGCGCGCACGCAATCCGTGGCCAGCTGAGAAAGCAAGCGATGAGCCTCGGGAAAGCGCTCCGCGAACACGAGCGCACGGGCCATGAGGAGTCGAGCGTCGTCGTCCTTGAAGTCCTTGGAGAGCCGCTCAGATGCTAGCCCGAGCAGCTGCTCCACTGTCGAATCGAGCAAGGAGGGATCACGGGTTGGATCCTTCGTCACCAGCTTCCGCTCCAGAGCCGCCAGGCGAATCAAAGATGGCGCATCGCTCCCCACCTGCCCGGAGGCAGCCCGCAGGAACCGAGCGGCATCCGCGAAGCGGCCAACCCGCTCGCAAAGATAGCTGGCGACCCGGTTGGCATCCTTGGAGCCCGGGGTAGACTCGGCCGCCGCCACGGCGAACCACGAGGCCCTCTCGTGCTCGCCCTGGAGCTCGAGGTAGCGGGCCACCCGCAGGAGGGCATCGTGGTCGCCGACGCGATCCGGCTGGGCGTGGGAGAGAGCAGGAGTGAGCAGCGGCAGGAGCTCACTCTCGTTCGCCAGGCTCAGGCACGTGCGAAGGCTCAGGGCGCCTTGAGAATCCAACTTGTCGAGCAGGAGGAAAACCTGCTCCGCGTGCACGAAGCAAGTGATACAGGCGCGCACGACGAGCCATGCCACAGCTTCCCTGTACTCCAGAGGAATGCCGGAGAGTGCTGGGACAGGGGGCCGCGGCACCGCCCGCGCCTCCGTCATGAAGCCCGCGATGTCCCGGACCAAGGTCGCGCCAATCGCCTGAGGCAGAGCCGCCGTTCGTCCCGGGAGCCTTACGGCAGCAGTGGCGCCCTCTGCTCCCTCGAGACAGGCTGCCGCGAACGCCGCGACCTCCGCCTCATACCCGGCCGCTTCGCACTGCCGGAAGAGGGCCCCCGCCATGCTGTCTTCTCCCTGACGCGCCAGCAGACCCGCCCTGCGGAAGACAGCGGACGCCGGGTTTCCGGCTTGGATGGGGTGTTCAGGGAGCGCTTGGAGTGCCTCCAAGTAGGCGCCGCGCAGAGCAAGGCAGGTGGCGAGCAAGGCGCGCCATTCCCCCTGGGAATCGGATTGCGCTGCCGACGCCAGAAGCCGCTCGGCATCGGCAATTCGCCCCTCCCGGAGCAGACGCTTGGCACGTGCGCCCCAGGCGTCCACGTCGGGCTGGGAGGCGTGCACACGCGCTGGAGCGCCCGCATCTCTCAGGGCCGAGGCATCAGCCCCGAGCAGCTCCCTGGCCTGCTTCAGGCGCGCCGCCGCGGCAAACCCCGGCTTACCGGGCTTCTGGGAGAGATGCGCCCTTTCGAAGCGCTCGTCCTTGAGGATCACTTCGAGGACTGAAGCCCAAGAGCCGGCCGCACGCACGGCACGGCGTGCCTTGGGCGTTAAATCCATTCCCCGCGCGAGGGCGGCTTTCAGCCACTCCGGTGGCACCGGCTCAACGCGTTCGTGCGGCAGGGCTTGGCCTCCGAGGATGGCCTGGAGCACCGTGGCGTCGCACTCGGCGGAGCTCAACAGCCGCTTCACGAGGCGGGGCGACCCGAGCGCGGCGCGCGCCCTGACATCGTCGTTGCCGTTGGGGTATCTACCCAGGAACAGCATCGTCACGGCGCGCACGGCTTCCATGTCCAGACCGTTCTCTTCTGCGGTCGCCGAGGAGCGCGCCCAGGCCCGCTGCAAATCTTCCAGCAGCTCCGCCCGTACGGTGCCCTTGAGCGCCCTGACCTGTCGGAAGACGGCGCCGCCGCGATGCGCAAGAACCCGGGCAAGATAGTCGAGGCGGCCCATCTCGTTCCCCTCGAGCAGAGCCCCGAAGCGAACGACCATGTAGTCCTCGAGGTCACCCCACTCCTTCGGCCGCTGCGCACGCCACAGGTCGAGACCGCCGAGGAGGGCCGGCAGAGCCTTCGCCTCAAACTCACGCGACCCGAGGAGCGTGGCCATCAATTCGCCCACGGTCATCCCCCGCTTGGCGGCGATAGACTCGACGTTCGGCGTGCGCCCGAGGGTCAGCCGAAACCAGTTGATGATGTCGTCATCCCCGGCGGGCTGCCGCAGCAGGGCCGCCCCAGAGTCTCCGCGTCCCAATATACCTTCGATGAAGCTTGGCGCGAGCCGTCGCTGGAGCGTAGCGAGCCGCCGCTTATACGAGGAGAAGGGAGAAGTGGATGCTTTCGAGGAGGTCATTGAACCGTATCGTTTGCCGCGCCCAGAACGTCTCAAGGAAACTCGGCCCCTTGGCCCATCATCAAGAGGCGAGAGTCTACATCGATTTCGCCCGTCGGTGGCGAGACTCTCCTCGCCAGGGGCCTGGGACTTGCGCTCCTGCTGTGGCTCCGCGGCTATGCCCCCGATCTCGAGCCTCATCGACGGGCTCGACTGATGAGCCGGAGGGAACGACTCTCGGCCAGGTCGGGCGGGGAACGTCGCGGCCACCAACGCGCGTGCCCGCGGGGTTCAGAGCGACACTCCCGACGACGCCAGCTTCCTCGAGCTCGAATCCCGTGACGCGCTCGGTGATACCGCAGCATAATCGTTCCGCACCATGAAGGGAGCACGAGATGCCGACCGACTCTCAGAAGGCTGCTAGCGATGAATCACCGTACTTGGCGCAGCTGCGTGCGGCAGGGGCCTCACCCGAAGAGATAGCTCGCCACCAGCGGAAGCTGCGGCGACCGCCTGCCAAGGACGTGCTTTCGGCACTCACGTTGCTCGGAGTGAAGGACAAGCCCCTGGTCATCGGGGAGATCGGTGCGGGGTATGGGCGCACCAGCTTGGGGGTGGCCAAGGCGCTCGCGGGAAGGGGTGAGCTGCACCTCTTCGATTTCGAGGCCAAGCTCGCACCTATCCTGGCGGAGCTACGGAGCCTCGGCTTTTCCAATGTCTTCACCCACCCCAACACGACGCGCAGCTGGGACTCCTACAACTGGAACCTCGCGAAGCTCGTCGAAGGGGGAAGACACGAGTCCTTCGATCTGTTCTACATCGACGGCGCACACACATTCTTCCATGATGCGCTCGCGTTCTTCCTATGTGACCGCCTGCTCAAGGTGGGGGGTATCCTCGTGATGGACGACTATGACTGGAGCTACGCCAGCGCCGGCCTCCACCCCAACAGAAACATGACTCCCGAGCAGCTCGCCACGGCGCAAATCAAGCTTGTCGTGGACCACTTCATCGAACCCCACGGGAGCTACGAGCCAGTCGTCCCCAAATCCACGTATCGGAAGGTGCAGTCCACCTGGCGCGACACGGGGAGGTCGTTGGCGTAGGGGAGTCACTCGCGACTGGCGCGGGGGGGCCGCCCCTGTGGCCCGTCAGCCGAAGCAGCGAGCGCCGAGGGCCGTTTGGGCTTGCATTCAAAGCCCACTTGGGCTTGCATCCAACGGCCGCTCGGGGAGGACCAGGAACAGGAGGAAAGCCATGGGGTATTCACAGCTGCTAGTGCTCGTTGTCGTGCTGCTCGTTGGAGCAGGATACTGGTGGCATACCCAAGGCAGGCACGGCTCCAGGGCAACCCTCGTGCACCTGGGGCTCCGAGAGGGGGAGGAGGTGCGCTACACCTTCCCTGCCCGCTTCAAGCGGAGGTTCGGAGGCCTCGGCATTCCGGCGGCTGCGCGAGGGGTGAGGGAGTCGCCGAAGGGGCTCTTTCTCACGCTCACGACTGGGGATGAGCTCATCTTCCGCATCGATGGAGCGGAGCCGCAGCGCTACCAGCCAGGAGGGTTCCGGCTGACGCTCGCCAAGGAAGACGACGACAAGCTGGCGGGTACCACAGGCGCCCTGGAGGTCGCGGACGTCTACAGGGTGGATCCCGCGGGGAGTGCGCCCTTCCACATCAAGCTCGCCCGCACAGCCGCCCATGTCTTGAGCGAATGGAACGACTCGGGGGCTGCCCGGTGACGAGCGAGAGCCCCTTTTCCGCCCTACCGGATACATCCTTCTGGAGGCGGGCGGTCCCGAACCGCGCCATGGCTGTGGATCCGGTCTTGAAGCCGGCCTTCACCATCGGCAGGGGTGACCGCATCGCGACAGCCGGGAGCTGCTTCGCGCAACACATAGCACGAACACTGATCCGTGAGGGGTACCGCTACATCGTGACGGAGGAAGGGCCGAGCGAGCGTCACTATGGCCTCTTCCCCGCGCGCTTCGGCAACATCTACTCGACGCGACAGCTCCTGCAGCTCTTCCAGCGGGCCTATGGTCTCTTCGCCCCCGCCGATGATGTCTGGATCCGTGAAGATGGTCCTTTCGTCGATCCCTTCCGGCCGCAAGTAGAGCCCGCTGGGTTCGCGTCGCGGGATGCCCTGCTCGCGGACCGCGAGACCCATCTCGCCGCCGTCCGGCGCATGCTGGAGACCTGTGAGCTCTTCATCTTCACCCTCGGGCTCACCGAGACCTGGGAGGCGGTTCACGACGGAGCCGTGGTCCCGCTGGCTCCCGGCGTCGCCGGCTTCCCCTGCTCGGCAGTCGAGTACCGTTTCGTCAACCGACCCGTCAACGAGATGGTCGCGGACCTGAGCGAGTTCATCCATAAGCTGCGCGTCGTCAATCCTGCCGTCCGCGTCCTCCTGACTGTGTCCCCGGTGCCGCTCATCGCGACCTATGAGCCGCGCCACGTGCTCGTCTCGACGATATATAGCAAATCAGCCCTCCGCGTCGTCGCCGAGGTCGTCTGCCAGACGGTGCCCTGTGTCGCCTACTTCCCCTCCTACGAGATCATCACGGGCCACCACACGGGCTACGCCTTCTTTCAGGAGGATCTCCGCACCGTGTCCCCCGAGGGGGTGGACGCTGTGATGGCGCTCTTTGCCAAGCATTACCTGAGCCCCGATGCCGCCGCGACCGCGACCGCGACTGCGACTGCGACTGCGACTGCGGACGAGGTGGATGCCGAGCTCGAGGCCCTCTACCAAGTCGTCTGCGACGAGGAGGCGATCGACCAGTGAAGCTCGGCCTCTTCGGAAACTGCCAAATTGAGGGGATCACGCGCTCCATTCAGGCCCTGGCACCGGAGGCCGAGGTCTTCGTCGTGCCAGCAGCTCGGCTCCCGAAGCTCAGCAGCAAGGAGAAGCTGGCTCTCGTCGAGCAGCTCGCCAGCTGCCGTGCCGTGCTGTACCAGAACACAGAACGAAAAGGGGTAGGCCCCCTCGCCGCGGAGGCGCTTCGTGCCCGTGTGCCCGTGCTGGAGTTTCCACATATTGCCTTTCGCGGCTTCCATCCTGATTGCGTTTGCCTCCGCCATGAGGGGCAGGAGCTCCGAGGCCCCATGGGCCCCTACCACTCGGCGATCTGCACGGGAGCTTTCCGGGAGGGCCTGAGTCCAGAGAGAGCACGCCACCTCTTCAACAGCTACACCTACGCCCGCCTCGGCTATTTCTCTGTCTTCAGGCAAGCCTCCAAGGCCTTCGAGAAGCGCGCCCGGGCTGTTAACTTTCGGCTCTCCCAGTTCCTCCGCGGTGAACCGTTCATGCACACGGTGAACCATCCCAACGCGACAATCCTGCACGAGGTCGCTTCCCAAGCGCTCGAACGCCTCGGCATTCCCCTGATCCGCGCCAAGGTCCCCCCGGACGACCTCGCGAAGCTCGGGGTATGGCCCCTCTATCCAGAGATAGCAGAGAAGCTCCGCCAGCCCGGCACCCTAGTGTTTCGGCATCGCGATGAGACTCGCAGTCTTGTGGCGTTCATTGCTGATAGCTATGCCGCCCTGGCTGCCGCGACACGGGACTATGACTCCCCCGCCGTGGAGGCGGCGCGCCAATTCATTCGAGAAGAGGTCCGAGGGTGAGCAGTTCGGGGGGAAACCAAGCCATTCTGTGCTTCGCCGGTCCCGAGCATGGAAAGGCCCGAGAACCAGCTAGCATTTGACTCCAGAGCCATGGCATGGTCCTCCCCAAGTCCGGGGTACAGAGGCTCGGACCAGGATGTGAGGACACATGAGCATTGGATTGAGCCGCTTCACTGCGGGATTCTTCGGGTTGATTCTGGCGGCTGGCATCGCGAGCTGCGGCAGTGACGATGATTCGGAGAGCGGGACCAGCGCGCTGATCGCCAAGATGCGGAGCTGCGGTCTCATCACGGATGGCAAGGTTGCGAGCGACCTACAGTTCGACGATTGCGACGCCCGGTGCATGACGAACGGCAGCTGTGAAGATTTGGTTGCCTTTGCCTGTTCATATAACTACACGGCCTTCGAGGAATGCTGGGACCGCTGTGACCAGGCCGAGGGCGAGTTCAACTGCGCAGACGGCAGCGGGACCACCCAGACTAGCTGGAAGTGCGACGGCAACGACGATTGCCCAGACGGCTCGGACGAGATCGGATGCCCCGCTACCTCCGTTTTCACCTGCGCGGACGGAGAGACCGTCCCCGCTGACTGGAAGTGCGACGCCGAGGAGGATTGCGAGGACGGTTCGGATGAAGTCGGCTGCCCTGCGGGCACCCGGTTCAGCTGTGCTGATGGTTCCCGCGAGATCGACGCCGACCTTGTTTGCGACCTGCAGCCGAATTGCGATGACGGCTCCGACGAAGCTCAGGGTTGCGCTCAGCTGCAGTGCGACTGAGCTCGATACCAACGGCGAACCGCGGCGTACCCACCTCGGAGCCACCGCCGCCGGTTCGGCTCCGGCCGGGAGACCCGCTGCACCCTTCGGCTCGCCGTCCAGAAGCTTCCGACACGCGTCGGAAGCTTCTGCAACGCGTCGGAAGCTTCCGCAACGCGTCGGAAGGCCTCGAGCCCCCCGGCGGAAGCGCCGTACCCGCCGCGGAAAGCCTTAACCAACGCGGCGGAAGCCAGATCGGCATGCCGGACGCCCTCCCCTGCCCGTCCAGTGCCCTTCCCTTGCCCGTCGGAAGCTTCCGCAGGCCATCTCCCCGAGGAAAACGCGCATCCCGGGCCAGCGCGGCGGCGGCCCAGCACGGAACGTTGTGGCACGGCGCTGTGACGCAATGCCCCTCCCCAGCGACCCCGATTCCATCAAGGACTGTCCAGCCGTGGTTCGCACCGAGGGGTTCATACTCGTCCAGCGGCCCCAACGCGTGCGGGCGACTGATCATACTTAACCCTGCTCCCGATCGCCGCGTGCAACGAGTGGCGAGCTCCGTGGCAGGGTTCCGGACGGGGCGGGCGCCGCAGGAAGCCTGCAGCCTTTCACCTACCGGAGGCTGTGGCCGTCACACAGATGGACGCTGGACTTGTATCAACGACCAGAACCGCTCTGGCATCGGAGAACGCGCCAGAGCCTCTCACCGGGTTCCCGCCGACGCGGGGACCGCTCAAACACAATCCTGGCGGCGGGCCAACGGGATTCTTTCGCAGATCACGCTATTGCCCGAAAGCTGTTGAGACGCAGCAAACTTCTGGCAAAGGTTGGCCACCTACCCGTTGCTGATTCTCCCCTGTTCCGTATCATCCGGGGATCAGTGCACGGCGGAGGTCGAGCAGCCAGAACCCGACTTAACCTGCCTGTTCCTTCTTCTCCGCACGACGCACTCTGGAATGGCTGCCTGGTCTTGGCCTCCTGAATCGCATTGAATCTTTGCCTAACATGGTCTGTGATAACGGTTCAGACAGGAGGCCCGATCGTGAGAAACGCAGTGTACGAGAAACTACGTGCTGGCCGCAGCACGGCTGTTCTTGGCGAGTTGTTCGAGGACCTGATTCAGGTTGGGTATGAGTCCGTGCTCAGACCGGGGGATGCGGCAGTTGACGCTGGTGCCAACCGCGGGAGGCACACGATGCCCATGGCGCGCGCGGTCGGAACGGGGGGGCGAGTCTACGCGTTTGAGCCTCTTGATGGCCCCAGCCGCCACATAGTCAATCAGCTCAACGATTTCCCGCAAATCCGACTCCAGAGGTGCGCGGTAGCGGACTTCGAGGGCGAGTCGTCGTTTGCTCACGTCAAGCGCATGGCGACACGAAGCGGACTGAAAGCACAGAAGCTTCCTCCAAACCTTGAAGAAGAGAGCGGAGTCGAATCGATCAGGGTGCCGGTGACGATGCTCGACTCTTCAATTCCTGAGGGCGAGCAGATCCGGTTCATGAAGCTGGATCTGGAGGGCGCGGAGTACCACGCGCTATTGGGAAGCCAGCGAATTCTCCGCCGGCAGCAGCCTCTCATAGTATTCGAGCACGGCGGCGAGCAAACCGCACAACTCTACGGATACGAGCTAAAAGGGCTTCACGAACTGCTGAACGGGCTAGGCTATCGGTTGTACGACATCCTGGGACAGCCGTTCACGTTCAGCGATTGGAAGCTCCCGTGGAAGCCATGGAACTTCTGGGCGGCAGCCGGCACCGAGTTACTCTCCGCCGTCCAGCCGGCGCTGAGCAATCGGCTCCGGACCGAACTGCCCGACCTCCCCCTCGCCACCTAAGCGGTCCTATACCACAAATGTCCGCGATACCAACACGGGAGCGGGACTGAATGTCCAATGGCGCGCAGCGCTCCCCGGGGGCAACGCGCTCGTTCTCTTCCGTCCACGCACCGCCCTGTCCTTTCTTCATGCCGCACCCTGGTCCTCAGGTTCGGGCCCAATCCACCTGATTCACCCGTTGATTCGAGGCGCTACGACGCAAGGTGTTGCTGCGGAACCTTGGCAGCACGGGAGTCGCTCTGGTGCGATAGGGCGTGGGACAACTCAGGTCAGGCACGTTGCGTCACTGCCTCCGAGCAGCAAGTTGCGACAGACTCCGTAACCAAGACGGCCACGAGAGCACTAGCAACTATAATAGTACAGTCATCATCCGCACCTAACCCCTGTTGGCGCCCGCGCTTGCTGAGTGCTGTGGCCCCGATCTCGTCCAAGCTGCGTGAGGTGAATGGGGGGGAAGGCCGCGGCCTCCGCATCGCGGAGGCCGGTGACTTTCTTGGGTGCGTTGGGCCGCTCGGGTTAGGAGCGGCTCGCATGAGGAGCGGAGCACCGGCACGGGGCCGGCTCGACGTCCAGAGAGTTCGAGGGACCCGGGTTTAGCGGCCTCTGGTTCCCTCGAGTGCTCCGACCGATCCTGAAAAACGAGCAGAGCGCAGTTGTTGTCTACCGAGTCGTGGGCGACGTCAAGTTGTGGGAGGGCGCATGCCCACCAGTCGATGACGTGCGCCCGGGCCGGTGCCCCTGCTGCGGGACCGGAGCGCGAGCGGGTGGGCGCCAGGCGATCGTGGGACACGGGGTGGTCGAGCGGCAGCGGCTGGACCCGTCCGGCACCGGGGGGACTGCGGAGGTCGCAGGGCAGCGGGTCCGTCGATACCGGTGCCGCAAGTGCGGGCACGTGATGCGCGTGACGCACTCAGCGCTGCTGCAGTGCAAGCACTACGGGGCGGCGGCCATCGCGATGGCACTGGGCCTGTGGGGCATCGAGAGAATGCCAGCTGAGCGGGTGCGCGAGCTGGTGAGCCCATGGCGACAGCGCGACCCGAGCAGGTCGAGGTGGCGGTCGCTGGGGCGCTGGACAACGGGGGCAGCGAGCGGAGCGCTGTGGCGGTCGGTATCGACAGGGCT
>JAEWRL010000215.1 GCA_023398955.1 Pseudomonadota bacterium | reverse complement strand
CGACGATGTTACCAGCGGGGTCGAAGGTGTAGGTGAGGTCCTGGAGCAGCGTGCCGCTCTGGCGCGTGGCGACAAGACGCGTGAGGCGGAAGGTGTTGGGATCGTACTCGTAGGTGACGGCGAAGCTGGGGGCGTCAGCATCGGGGCGGCCGTGGACGCAGCGGAGGCGCTGTCCGCGGGCGTTGTAGTCGATGTCGCGTAGGACGCGGCTGGTGACGCCACGGACGGTGACGTCGACACCGTCGAGGAGATTTGCCTCGTTATAGTGGGGGACGGTGACGCTGCCGTCGGGGGTCTGTTGGCGGGTGACGCGA
Source organism: Pseudomonadota bacterium (assembly GCA_023398955.1). GTDB lineage: Bacteria > Myxococcota_A > Polyangia > Polyangiales > Polyangiaceae > JAEWRL01. The sequence continues at coordinate 3,898 of JAEWRL010000215.1, read as the reverse complement.
CTGAGGGCGTCGTACTCGGATGCCGACTGGTAGCTCTCGGCATCGAGGAGCGGGGAGGCGGCGGCGAGGATATCCGGGACGGCGATGGGTGGGTCTTCTGGCAGCGAGGACCAATCGGGGGTGAGGGTATAGTCGGTGAAGAGCCGGCGGCTGGTGCGGAGGGGATTGCCCTTGAAGTCAACCTGGTCGCTCGAAGCGAGCCCTGCGCTGTCGAAGACGAGGTAAGCCTGACCGCGCAGATTGAGCGACTGGGCAGGGCTAGGCGTACTCGGTGGCGTCGGGGAATCAGGCAAGACCCTCGGCGCGTCGAGGGACTCGCCGTAGACGGTGCGTAGGACGACCTGCTCGGCGGCGGCGCCGCGCTGGCGGACGTATTGGCGGACAGGGCGCTGCAGCTCGTCGTAGCCTGTGCGCATCGTCTGTCCGCGGCTGTCCCAGGCGCGCAGGGGTTTGCCGGCGACGTCGGCGATGGCGAGGCGAGTGCCGGCGTCCGGGCTTGCGACACGGTAGCGCCGTCCGAGCACGTCGAAGCGCTGACGAATGGTGACCGTGCCGACGGCGTCGGTGATGCTCTTGACCTTCCCCTCGATGTCGAGCTCGCTGCGCGTCTCATAGTAGTCGTGGGCCGTCGCGCTGCCGTTGTCGGCCTGGACGAGGAAGGCTCTTCCGAGCGTGTCGAGGTGGGTGATGCTCGGCGTCTCGGCATGGGCCGCTGCCAGCGCCGCGGCGCGGGCCTCATCGCCGGTGGCTCCTGTGCGCTCTGCGTACCAATCGCTCTCCAGGACCGTATCTGGGGCTGCCCCCCGCGCTGTGTCGTCGGAGTACGGCCGCCGGTGCTCGCTTCGCTGCGCGCCGGCGGGGCCCAACCAAAGCCGTGCTCAGGCGCCTACGGCGCCTTGCGCGCGGCCGGGGGACCCAGCGCCGGGCGCGTCGTGGGGTGCCGCGGTACTCCTATCGAGAAGCGGCGTGACTTTTCGGCGATCGGGTTTTGAAATGGGACGACTTCAGTCGAAATAGCAGTCGCCTCCACCGGGGCCAAGCCTGCCAGGTCTTGCAGGTGTACTCCGGGAGGCTGGCGTCTAGCGCTTGACCAGATACTGTCGAGACAAGCATCCCTCCATAACCTAACAAAACCTTGACAAGATACGCAGTGCATACCGGATCTGGCGTTGTCGTCACCTGCACCGTCCGTTCATGCAGGGAGTAGCTGTCGATGCATGCACTCGAACCGAACTGGCTTTCCAATTCTGCTCGAACCTCCGACTCGTTGGGAGCCGCGCCTTCGAATCGAACACTCGTTACCAGGAGCCCCATCTCGTTGACCTTTTCTCCTCATGCTAGAAGCGCCCCACGCAGTCCAGCGCAATCGACAATCCGTAGGCTTCTGCCTGTGATTGGTTCGCATTGTCGCATCGAAACGACGATGCGAAGAACGCCACGACCGGCAATATCGCAAGTGGCGCGTGCAGTGTCCAGGATGCCTTTCCGCTTCGTTCCGGTGCACACAGACTTTGCACCGCAGCTTGCACGTTGACGCGGCGGGGCGCGATTCGAGCATCTCGGCGGTACTGGCTCCTGTATGCCGCCGTTCGGGGCCGCCGTCGTAGTCCAGTCCGAGCCTCAGCCTCGTGGTGGTCGAAATGCGGGTCAGCCCCCCCCCTTCACGGAGGCCGAGTCCGAGAAGAGCTCTTGCTCTTGTCAGCAGAAGTTTGATCGAGCAGCTCCTTGGGCCCAGAGTCGGGCGGCTTGAGCGTGCTGCCTTGCGAGGGCAACCGGGCCTTGCTCGCCAGAATTAAGTCAGCCCCTGCGCTCCCGCCAAGCCAAACTCCGGAGCTGCACAGCACAAACCGTTCATCTCAGGTAGACTGGCAGTGATTGCTGCGCCTCGAGTTCCGCTGGAGTTGGTTCGGGATAGGTCGCCGGGTCGTAGCTGAAGTTCGGTTCACTCGGAGCTTCGGAAGTCATTGGCGTGCTTGAGCTGGCCGAGGGTTCCACGGGCGGACTCTCGCTCGCGAGGGTCCCCAGTCCCGTCAGCAGATCCGCTGTGGCGCCTGTGCTGGCGATGCGTATCATCAACTCGGGATCCCGTAGAGCCGCGGCAGCGTAGTTCAGACTAGGCGTAGTCACGGGAAGGGTTCTTATCCCGGCTTGTCCCATGATTCCTGCAGCGTACGTTGCGCAATCGGTGCAACCAATGGCGTACCGTCCGGCAGCAACCTGGGCGACCTGCGTTTCTGCCGATGCGGCTGCGGCTTCCGCCTGCGCTGCGGAGACGGGTACCCGTGCAACCGCGTAAGCGGACGTCGGTCCGCGCGAGGTAACAACGGCTGCTTCGCCCGACGCTACCAAGCCAGATGTTCGAGTCGCCGTTCCGGATTCGATGACAAGATGTGACCACTGCGTACCAGCTTCCGTCGACACCCCGACCATGTTGTGCCCGGGGCCGAGCGCGGGTTTGAATGCCACACTCACGGTGCCGCCCGTCGCTGCGGTTGCTCTCGGTACAGTTGCTGCCCCAAGCGTTCCCACGACGCTGATTCCTGCATCGACCAGATTCGCCGACGTTCGGCTCATGCCTGCGCTTTGCAGTCCCTGGGAGCTCAGCGTGTCGACCTGCTCACCTTCCCAAGCGGTCCTCAGTCCGGATACAGTAGTGTCGACGCCGTGTGCTGCGACCGCTCCTCCCGCGACTACCAAAGCGACCCCGATGCCGAATTCAGAGGTGGCGGCTCCCGCAGCGACGAGCCCTGCCCCTGCGACCGTCTCAAGGGCCCCTCCGGCGGCCTTTATGACGCCGAGAGCTCGATCCCAACCGTCCATTCCAGTGGGATCGACTAGGCGAATGGGGTTTGCGGAAACATACTCGTACCTGTTTGGCCCATCGCGGAGTTCAGCAGGATCCGCCGCCGTCCATCTACCCAGCCACGCGGCGTAGTAGCGCGCGCCATGGTAGTATAGGCCGGTTTCTTCGTCGCGTTCCTTGCCTGTGTAGCGGTACCTCTTGGCGCTCACCTCGGCGCCACCCCTTGCCGTATGAAGCGCGGTGCTCCCATAGGGATGGTACTCCTCGTAGGAGATGACGTTGGCGGCCTCGTCGAGCTCGAGGGTTGAGGAGCCGAGGTGATTGTCGAGCTGAAAGCGCCAGCGGGAGGCGGTGCCCGTAGTCTCGACCATGGCGATGCGGCGCTGGTCGTCCATGACGTGGAGGGTCTCGCGCTCGAGGTCGAGGGTCGGGCCGTCCCAGCGTCGGAAGAGCTCGAAGCCGCCGAGGTAGATGCGCTCCTCGACGAGCCCCGAATGGACGTAAACCTTTCGGACGCGCTGTCCGGCAGCGTCGTAGGTGAAGAAGACGTCGCCGCCGCCGCCGCGGCTGGCGCGCTGCATCCGCTCGGCGTAGTCCCAGTCGAGCTGGGGGAGGTGCGGCATGGAGGCCATCGAGCCGTGCTCGTTATAGGAGTAGGCGAGGCTCAGGTCGCCCGGTGTGCCTGGGACGCTGGTGGAGCGGAGGCGGTTGCTGGGGGTCTCGCTAGTGAGCTCGTAGGCGTAGCGGTAATTGCGCGTCCAGCCGCCGCTCGAGCCGGGGCCCGCGGTGTGGACGATGCTCCGGATGTTACCGACGGGGTCGTAGTCGTAGGCTTCGCTGTAGCGCTGAAGCGCCTGGAGGTCATTCGGGTGGGGGATGGCCGCGCCGCGGGGCGGGTCGAGGTCGACGGGCTGAGTGGCGGGGTGCTCGCGTCCCTCGGCGCGGATGAGCCTGTAGATGGCGTCGTATTCGTAGAGGCCGTCGCCGGAGACGACGCTGCCGGAGAATATCGGCGTCGGGTCGGAGGCGTCGCGCATGGCGACGATGTTACCAGCGGGGTCGAAGGTGTAGGTGAGGTCCTGGAGCAGCGTGCCG
>JAEWRL010000191.1 GCA_023398955.1 Pseudomonadota bacterium | reverse complement strand
CCCGCGGGCGCAGGCGCAGGCGCAGGCGCGGTGCCGCGACGGCTCTGTCCGCCGAGCGTCTGCGCCAGGGCCGCGCTTTGACTCTCGAGCGTGCCCGTTCCTCTGGGGCGCCCGAACTCGGTCCCAGGTTGTACGCTATCCACAGCCGCCTCACCGGGTAGCCGGCGGTTGGCGCGCGCCAAGCCTGGGTCATTTCTCCCGAGCATACCCGGGTCATTTCTCCCGAGCGCTGAAGATCCTAGATCGGACGATCGATCGACAGCTCCGGCGGGTGGCCGCTACTTCACCTCATGGATGAAGCCACGCGCGCCAGACCCGGGATGAACAGCCGAGAATTCCAAAGGATTCAGCGTCCATGTGCCGGGGGGCGCGCGAAATCTACGTTCAGTGCAACGCGGTCGGCTGCACGGGGCAAGGCGACACCTGCAGCTAGACCACAACACAGAGCAGCAGCAGCAGCAGCGGATTTGGGTACATGAACCTCGGATCGGTTACTGCGTACAGCACCGGATACGCTTACATCTATTGCAGGCTCCCCAACACGACGAGCAAGATCTATAGCTACCGCTCGACAGATTGGGTCCAGATGCACTGCCATTCGCTCCAACGCGCGAAGAGCAGTGACGCCCCACGGCCACGCCGTCGAATGCTGGCTTGGCCGCGGGGCGTGTTTGCCTTCCCGCAACCGCAGCCTGCACCTCGAAGGGATTGGGCCCCATCGTGGGGCACCGCAGGGCACCCGTGAACGCAGGCGACACACCCGTAACGCACGAAACCCCCAAGGAATGGCTCCCAGGGGGTTCCGTGGACTACCGGATGCTCCGGTAGTCTCCTTGCTTCAGAGTGCTTCGACGTTCCTACTCAGAACAAGTACTCTGCGCGGAGGCGTCCGCTCATCGCGTTGTTCACGTAGTCGCCCGCCCTGAAGTCCTCCACCTTGTTGCTGGCGTGAGAGAAGACGAACTTCATGTTGAACCGCGTCCAGAAGGTGTACTGAACGGCGCCGAAGACGAGCCACTGGTCGTTCGTATCCACCTGGCCTGCCGCCGCGCCCGCTTCGCGGTTGATACGGAAGTTCTCCCAGCTATTCAAGAAGGCACCGAAGCCGAACACGAGGGGCTCATGTCCGGGGCTGGCATTCAGGAAGCCGCCCACGGTCTGGACGGTGTTGCTCGCGGCCAGGTCGGCTTGGTCGTCCTTGTCGATGACGTCCTGGAACCCACGGGCAAAGCTGCCACCGAGCTCTACGTATGGATCGAGGATGAACTGCGCGGCGAAGCCGTAGCCGTTCTTCGAATCCCGCACCACCTGCTTCTCGTCCTGCGGAATGGCCTTGCCGTACTCCCAGCCTGCTTTGAGCTTGAGGAAGCCCACGTCGAAGATGACCGAAGGACGGACGTCCATCTGGTAGGGGTTCGCGGCGTTGCTGCTGCTACCGGCACCCACGTGGCCCAGGACCTCGGCGCGTAGGTACTTGGTCGGGTAAACGTGCAGGGCATAGCCGCCGAGGAGGAAGTTCTGCCGGTCCCAGAAGTACGTCAGGCCGTAGCCATCCGAAGGCCTCGGGAGCGACGCACCGACGATCCACGCGCCCTGGCGCTCCAGGGTGTTTATGTCGAGGCCCATGCCATAGTGGTTCGCGATCTCCCAGCCCTGGAAGCGCCCGACAGTCACGTCGAAGACGTCCCACATCCCGGCACGCACCCAGAGGTCGTCCGTCGTCGCGAGGACGCCGGACGAGGGATCTGGACGCATATCACCCTGAACGACTATCTCGGCGTTGCCCTGAACGAACCAGTCGCCGCCTGCGTTGTAGGTCGGTGTCACGCGGAGCACGCCGCGCGTCTGCGTGGTCCAGCGATTCTGGTCGTTGATGGCGGCGTCGCTGAGGCTCGAGTCGGCATCAATGCGCGTGTTGCTGAGGTCGTTCCAGATGTACCCGGAGAACCCGATCCGCAAGCGGTCCCCCTCCCCACCGCGCATGTACGGCCACTGCAAGCCGTGGAAGGTCCGCCAGAGGGAGCCGTACGCGATGCCGCGGACCGGCGTGCTCGGGGAAGCAGAGCCCGGCAAGAGCTCGATGCCGGCGACGGTTACCTCTTCCGGACCGGTCTCCGTGCTCTGCTCGTCGGCGGCCCGCGGCTGCCGGCGCTCCGCCTGCGCTGCGGGCGCCTCGGGTTCACCCGCGGGCTCTGCGGTTGGCTCCGGCTCTTCCTCCGCTTCCTCGTCGGGTTCTGGAGCGTCGTCGGCGGCTTCCGCCGCGGGCGCTTCATCGGCAGCGTCCGCGGCGGCGTCCTCTTCACCTTGGGGCGGATTGAGGAACGGGTCCTCGGCGGGGGGCGCCTCGTCTTGAGCCAGCGCCGGCGTGTTCAAGGTCAGCGAGACCGAGGCCAAAGACAGGGCTATCGCTAGCCCGAAACCACTATTTCGAGAAGTCATGCTGCTTTATTCCGATGTCGTGCTCGTAACCGTCAGCCGTCACCATTGACGGTCACGGTGCCCGTGAGGGCTGTCTCCGCGTGGTCCGCGTTCTTGCCGACCATGATCGTGTACTCGCCGCTGTCGATGACCCAGCTACCGTTGGCGCCACCTTCCCACCGGCGCAGGTCGCGGACGCGCACGGGCAGCATTGCCTTCACTGTCTCCCCGGCAGGCACGGAGACGCGAGCGAAGCTCTTGAGCTCCTTCCAGGGGCGCTCCCCCGTGATGTGGCCCGGCTTGGGCGGAGGCTTCACGAACAGCATGGCAACCTCGTCGCCGTCGACGCTCGAGGTGTTCGTTATGTCGACGGTGACCTTGAAGATGGCCTCCTTCGTGACGGCCGACTCGCAGGGGAGGACCAGCTCCGAGTACTCGAAGGTGGAGTAGCTCAGCCCGTGGCCGAAGGGGAAGACCAGGTTCACCTGCTCGTTGGCGACGTTCTTCCGGTTGTCGTAGTCGCGATAGCCGAAGAAGTAACCCATCTCGGTGATAGCGCCGCCGCTCCCCTTGAAGGGCAGAACGGCATCGAGCTGCGCCTGGGTCGGCCACGCCAAGGGCATCTTGCCCGAGAAGTTCGCCTGCCCGAGGATGAGCTTGCCGAGCGCCGTGCCGCCACGAAGGCCAGGGTAGCCCGCCCAGATCGTGGCCTGGTTCTTGTTCGCATGGCCGAGCCAGGGCAAGTTCACGATCGAGCCCGATTGGATGATGATGACCGTCGGCTTGTTCAGGTCGAGCACGCTGTTCACGAAGGCGTTGTGTCCCTCGGGGAGGTCCAGCGTACTTCGGTCCCCGCCGGCCGCGATGTAGTACTCCTCACCCTCGTCGCCCGGGGTATAGCCAACGACGACAACGACGGCGTCCGCGCCCGCGGCTGCTCCTGGCGTGTTCCCGCTCGTCACAGTCTTACCGCTGCCGGCGATGGCTTGGATACCTTTGAACGGCCCAAAGGACCGCGCAGGGTCGCCATTGACGCGGCTCGACCCGCGGTCCCCGAGCCCAGGATCCGTTGCGAAGCGGAAGGTGCACTCCTTCAGGCTCTCCTGACCCTGGCCTCCACCCTCTTCGTCGACGCCGCAGCTCTTCGGCACCGTCGAGGTAACCTGCTGGAAGAACTGATCTGGGCCAACGACGGCGATGTTCGTCGGGCTCGTCAGGGGGAGCACCGCCGTGCCGCCCAGGCCGTTGGTGAGGAGCACCGCCGACTTGACCTCTGCCTCCTCGGCGAGGGCTTCATGGGACTCGTTCGGCGTTATCGAGCCTTCGGTCAAGGTGGAGGTCGCCGACTTCTTGCCCCAGGGATCGCTATCGAGGGCGGTGTTGAAGAGGTACTTCTGGGTGAGAACGCGCCGGGCGGCTTCCTCGACGAGGAAGGGGTCGGCCTCTGCGAGCGTCGCCTCGGTGTAGTGGAGCTGCCAAGGCACCTCGATGTCCGTCCCGGCAATAACGGCTTCAATCGTCTCGGCTTTAGCCGTCGCGGGATCGCGGTCGCTCTGGTAGCCGGGCATCGCCCACCAGTCCGTGAGCACGAGGCCTTCGAAGCCCATACCACCCTGCTCGACAGGCGCCTTCAGGACGTTCCTGAGCAGGTGGGCGTTCTGGGTGGACTTCACGTCGTTGACAAGGTTGTACGCAGCCATGATGCAGCCGACGGCCCCGTCCTGGACGACCATCTCGAAGTGACGCCCGTAGATCTCACGCAGGGTCTGCTCGCTCATTCTAGCGTTCTGCGTGATGCGGTCCTTCTCGATATTGTTCGCCGCGAAGTGCTTGGCGCAGGCCACCACGTATTCTTGCAAACCCACGGTGAAGGCCGTCGACATGCGGCCGATATGGTACATGTCCTCGCCGTAGGTCTCCTGGGTGCGCCCCCAGTAGGGGTGGCGGATGATGTTCATGCAGGGAGCCAGGAGCATGTTGTTCTTGGAGGCGACCGTCTCGTCGCCGATGGCCCTGCCGACCCGCTTCTCGAGGTCGAGGTCCCAGGAGGCGCCCCGCACCGAGGGGGTCGGGAAGACCGTCGCGTAGTTCTTCTTGTCGTTCTGGCGGTTGTCCTGGCCAGCATCAAGGTTGACGCCGCGCCCGGCGTCTCGGTACCGGTAGCCGCGGACGACCCCAACCCCGGCGACCTCCCTGTCGGGGCTCCGCTCGATGTCCAGCCAATCCCTGTTTCCCACGGGAATACCCATCATCTGGCTCGCCTTGTCCGCCGGAGTCATCATCGAAAGGACGTTGGTGACCTCCGTCTCTATCTCCGCCGGCACGGAGTAGGCTTTCATCGTGTTTGGATCATACTGCTGGGACGGGGCCGCCGTGCAGCTGAATGCCGCATCGTCAATCTCCTCGTACCCGCCCGAAGCGCCTCCCTCCGCACCTGAGGGCCCGGCTGTCTTCGACGCTTCGTACGCTTGCAAGGTCTTATCCGCGTGACCGCAACCAGCGGCCAGTGCCATCACCAGTATCGGTGTGATCGAGGAGCAACTTATAAGTACTGACCGACTCATTGTGGGATCTCCTTATGGGCGAGTCTCAGGGGCTCGATGAAAGCTCGGGGTGACGCCATGCCCACCACGGCATTGTGCTGAACTGGGGCGCAGCGCCCCCTTGATGCCAGGACGTGCGTTACAGGTGCGAGACCCCACTGCTCGTGGGCTCCCCTGGTCGAACACTGGGTCTAGACACATCTCTCGCAACGGAACGAAGACACGAAGAGCTCCCGCCGGCTGTGAGCCGCGGGCGACGCTAGCACGAGTCGCGCCTCTCCCAAACCGCTGCGGTCTGACCCAATGACCGACAGCCGGTGCGCCTCTCGTCGACAGAAACCCTTTTCCGCTCGACCGGTCGGCGCGGCGTGCGCGATTTGCCCGTACCATTCGCGGTTAATATCCCATCTCGATGCTCCTACTGATCACTAAATCTTTCTGAACGGTATCCCGGAGCGATTAGTCCCCTCTTCGCTGTGTGCGCGCCCTCTCTCGACCGCTTCGAGCGGAGTCTTGAACCACAGCTGCAAGCAGGTGTAATTGGGGGGGTCTAGACGTCCCTTGGGCGTCTTCCGGCCCAGAGCGCTTGGATGCTTCCGACGCGGTAACGGCGTCAAGATGGCGCCTCGCCGAGACCCGCTTGCATCGTACCGTGACACGATGGAGCGGGTAACCCGCTCGCCGTCTTACTGTCATGTCACGAATGGCGCGGATGACCCGCTGCGAATCGTGACGTCGTGACAAGACTAGCGGGGGGCGATCGCGGTTTCGTACTGCAGTAGGGGCGCCCGGAGTCCGAAACCCGCCGAATCTTGAGGCGTCGTGACAGGATGGGAGCGGGTGACCCGCTCCAACGTGACGCGTTCTGGCGGCCCTCCAGCGGATGCTCCGCCCTCTACTTACTGCAAGTGACATGATTCTCCTTGCCGCGCGCCTTTGCGTTGCGTAAGCTCCGATTGGGGATGTCGATGAGCGGGACCGAGGACACGGCATGTGGGAATGGCGCGGCAGCGGCTCCCGCCCTGCGAGGATTGCGGCAGCAGCTGGCCCAGCTGCGCAGGCAACGGCGCAGCAAGGGTTCGCGCCAGGGTTGGCTCGTGGGGGAGCTCGCGCGCCTGGCTGGTGTCCCGGTGAGAACGGTGCACCACTACGTGGCCCGGCAGCTGCTCATCCCCCCCGAGTTCGCGGGGCGGCAGACGCGATACGACCGCCTGCACCTGCTGCGGCTCGTGGCGGTGCCACTCCTCAAGGCACAGGGACATCGCCGGATCCGCGAGCTGCGCGGCATCCTCGACGGTCTCGGTGAGCCCGGCCTCAGCGCGCTCGTTCGGGGTTCTCCCCTACCCCCTGAAACCCGGGAGGCCTTGGGCTGGGAGGCTCCGCCGCCGCACGTAGACGGGTTCAAAGACCTGCCCGCTGGCACCGAGCTGGCCGCTTTCTCCTCGTTCGACGCGGCCATGGGAGAGAGCTTCGAACCTTGGCAGCGGCTCACTTTGGTGCCTGGTTTGGAGCTGATGCTGCGCGCAGACGCCACCGCCTTCGTCAAGTCCGTGGCGGAGCAGATCCGCGAGCGGTACTCGGCGCACTGAGCCTCGGCGGAAGTGTCAGCATGGCTCGATCGGCAGCCAGGGTCTCGGAGAGTCATGGGCTCGTCACGCGGCTGGCGCGACGAAAACTGAGCAGCACGGTGCGTCGACCTGAAGACTGGTCCCTGAGGACCCCGGGAGGAATCCAAGCGAGCGGGTCCCCCGCGGGTCCCACCCGCTGCTCTCGCCACACCGCATCCATCGGCAATTCCTGGATGATCCCCAGGCGCGCCCCTTATCGTTCACGACCTCCTGGACTGATGGCTCCCAACGCCTACAGTGGGTGATCACTCTCCAGTTATGCGAGGCATTTGGTGGGAGCAGAGGAGTTACTGTGAACAGAGCATTTCTACCATTTTCAGCCCTTAGCTTGGCGTTTCTAGCCATGACTCTTGGGTGTTCGGACGAAAACGAGGGCACGACCCAAACCGGGGGCGCCGGACCCATTGGCGGCGTCGGGGGCATGATAGGCTCCGGAGGCAACGCCTTCGGCGGCATGACGAACCTGGGCGGCGCCACCGGCAACCTGGGCGGCGCCACGGGGAGCTTGGGCGGGGCCACCGGCAACCTGGGCGGCACCACGGGGAGCTTGGGCGGGGCCACCGGCAATCTGGGCGGCGCTACCGGCAATCTGGGCGGCGCGACGGGGAACCTCGGTGGTACCACGAGTACCAGCGGCGGAAGCAGCGCTGGCGGCGCCACGACCTCGAGCGGCGGCGACGGCGGTGCGGGCGGTGCTAGCGGCGGAACCACTGGCGACACCGGCGGAGTGACGGGCGACGGCGGTACCACGGCGGGCGCCGGGGGCACCGACTCTGGCGGCACGGACGCGGGCGGTGCCGGTGCAGGGGGCGGTGGAGACCCCACTCAGGTAACGGTACGGCTCGATGATCTCCGTCAGGAGATGGCGGGATTCGGCATCAACAACAACTGGGCGCCAGCGATGACGGACGACGTCGCGGACAGGCTGTTTGGAACGGGTCCGCAACAGCTTGGCATGAACATCCTGCGCGTCGGCATGGGTTCGGATGGCGAGCCCTACAACGGCGCGAACTGCTACGCCGACATCAACAAAGCGGTGGCGCGCGGCGCCGAGTACATCATCGGAACCCTGTGGAGCCCGCCCGCCAACTGCAAGAGCAACGGCAGCATCAACGATGGCGGACACCTCCTCGAGAGCTGCTACGACAGCTGGTCCAACACGATCGCGGCCTTCGCGGACAAGATCGCGCAGAACACCAGCACCACGCTGTACGCGATGTCGCCACAGAACGAGGTAGACTTCGCTTCGTGCGGCAGAGAAGAGCCGTGCAACGGTAACTACGACACCACGGTCATGACCGGCGCAGAGGCCGCGGAGTTCATGAAGGTGGTTGGGCCGAAGCTCCGTGCCAAGGGTGTCAAGCCCATGTCCGTGGAAGCTTCGGAGTGGATCCACGTCTGGTCGAACGAGTCGGCGTGCTGTTCGGAGCCTTCGGGCCTCGGGAGCTCGGACCCGCTCGGCTGCGGCTTCCCGCCGACCAACTGCCCCGCGGGAGCACCCTTCGACGACGGGTACGAGTACGGCTGGGCCATGTACCACATGGACGCTTGGGATGATTTCGACATCATGGGTACCCACCAGTACGATTCCCAAATCGGGTACGCATGGCCGGCGGAGGTGCCCAAGAAGCCCGTTTGGCAGACGGAGATGTCCGGCGTGAAGTGGTGGCCGGAACAGGGCGAGATCGTCCAAGACTCGTCGGCGCCCGGAGGCTGGAGGGTCAGCTGCACCACAGACATCGGGAACGGCGTTGCGGTCGCGAGGTGGATCCACAGCGCGCTCACAGTGGGTGAAGCCAGCGCCTGGCTCTACTGGTGGTACCAAGCCATCGACACCGACGACAACGAGGGCTTGGTCTGCAAGGACGGGCGGGTCGCGAAACGCCTGTGGACCTTTGGGCAGTTCAGCAAGTTCATCCGGCCCGGTCACAGCATCGTCAACGTCACGGGCGAGGTACCCCAGGACGTCATGCTGGTAGCCTCCGTGGGGCCTGACGGCACCGTCGTCGTCGTGGCCATCAACGAAACAACGGCGACCGTCGACCTGCCAATCACGATTGCTGGCGGCACAGCGCCGACGACAATGAACGTGTGGCAAACCTCTGCGACGGACGACCTCGCCTCGAAGTCCGCAGTTACGGTGACCGGCGGCGTCCTCTCCGCGTCCCTCCCCGCCATGAGCGTCACCACCTTCGTCAGCGAATAGCCTAAAGCGGCCGGCTAGCGAAGATACGAACCCAAGGGGGCCTGATGGCCCCCTTCGCCGTTTGTGGCCCCGGTCGGGCGCCGCTCGCCCCGCCTGACGCCTGACGCCTGACGCCTGACGCCTGACGCCTGACAGCCTGACGCCTGACAGCCTGCCCTCCAGTCGCTTCAGCGTCGCCAGTCCCCCCCTCTTCGGTACCGGCTCCGCCGGGTCAAACTCCGTCCCTGAACGAGCGTCGAGGGAGGCTCCGGCGAACCGATAGCCTCCCTCGATCTCAGGGGCAGCGGCTAGAAGAGACGGCCTGTCTCACTTCGGGATGCTGATCTCCTGCTTGCAGCCGGCACTGCAACCATCCCCATCGTCGTTGTTGCTGTCGTCGCATTCCTCGTAGGCCTCCTGGAGAGTCCCGTCACCGCAATGGGGACCGAGGACGCAGCCCGGAGCACACTCTCCGTAAGCAACGCGCGCGTCCTCACCGCCGTCGCACTCTTCGTGCTCCGGCTGGGTGACGCCATCACCGCAACGAGGCCCATAGAGGCAACCCGGGGCACAACCGCCGTACCCGCCGATGTTCTGCCCATCGTCGCACTGCTCGCCGGGATCGGGATGGGCGTCGCCGCAGATGCCCTCCTCGCCACAGGTTGCGCTGCAGCCATCGCCAGCCTCGCGGTTACCGTCGTCGCAGGTCTCGCCCCATTCTTCCTGGAGCACTCCGTCCCCGCAGCGGGGGCCCAGCACGCAGCCCGGTGCGCAGGTGCCATAGGCGCCGTTGTTCAGGCCGTCGTCACACTGCTCGCCATGCTCGGCATTCGTCACCGCATCGCCACAGAACCCGGCTCGCTGACAGTCGGGTGCACAACCGCCGTAGGCGCCGTCGTTGACGCCGTCGTCGCACCGTTCGCCGAACTCACCCTGGATGACGGCGTCGCCGCAGAAGGGCACGGCGCGGCAGCCCGGGGCACAGCCCGTATCGCCGTAAGGGGTCAGGTTGACGCCATTGTCGCATTCCTCCCCCTCTTCGCTCTGGAGGACGCCATCGCCGCAGTACTCGCCGCGCGTGCAGTCCGGGTTGCAGTGGTTGTATCCACCGGGATTCTCTCCCTCATCGCACTGCTCTCCGGGAGAGATGATGGCGTCGCCGCAGATCGGGCCACATTCACTCTTCGCAGCGTTGAAGCCGCTCAGGGTCAGGCGATAGCTGGACCCCGTGGTCTGCCGCTCCGCCTGGAACACGACGATCTCGTAGACACTGCCAGCCGTGAGCCCGAGCTGAGCCGCCGACTGCGTGATGTTGACGGCGCCCTCTACCGGCATGTGGATGCCACCGAGGTCGACCGCCAGCCGGTTGTTGATGAAGACCCACACGTCATCGTCCCCGGTGAAGTTGAGGATCTGAGGGACGTCGGGGGCGGCGTCGAAGGCGAACCAGAACCGCACCTCACTCGTGAAGTGGAAGTTGTGAGGCTCCCCGCTCGGATCTTCCTGCCAGTTTCCGGAGTAGACTGGCTCGGGCACGGTCGCATCCTCGTACTGCGCCGCAGGAGTCTGCCCCCTGCCGTCGAGGGGGAAGAAGAGCGGGTTGCCTTCGAACTCGACGACCACACCACCGATACACCATTGGGCCGCGTTGTAACTGCAAGGGGTGCAGGCCGCTTGGCAGGTCGCCTCCCGACTCGCGAATTCCGTCGCGCAATCCTCGTCACACTGGGCTGCTATCTCCTCCAGCGCTTCGAGCTCCTCCTCCAGCTCGGCAATGAGCTCTTCGTCCGGCACTTCAGCGTCCAGCTCTTGCTCGAGCTCCCGGGTCGTCTGCGCGACCTGGTCGTGTTCCGGGCGGCAAACGTTCTCGCACTGCAGGTTGTCGCGGGTCCTCGTGGTGCAGGTCGCTTCACAGGTCGCTAGGCTCGTGCCGTAGCCGCCCTGCTCCTCCCCCGTGTCGACCGTCGCGACCCAGTGTTCCCCGTTCTCCCCGTAGCGGTTGACGTAGCTCAAGCCGTCGCTGCTGAGCCAGAGCGTCAGGGTGTCAGCGACAGTGGTGCTGTTCGCGGAATCGCTGTACCACTCACCGAGGGAGGTGGCGCGACTGCATGCGTCATTGCTCATGACCGCCTGGACGGGCTTCCCGTTTGCACCCAGGGTGCTCTCGACGAGACCGGGATTAGGGTCTTCACAACCGACGGCACCGGGCTCGAAATCCGGATGGGTCGAATCGAAGTCGCGGTAGACCACCGGGACCGTCATGCTCTCGCCGAGCTCGGGCTGCTTGCACTCGCTCCCCGACTCCACCTGACAGGTCGCGGAACAGCCGTCCCCATTGCGCACGTTGCCGTCGTCGCACTCCTCGCTTCCCAGAAGCAACCCATCGCCGCAAGTCGAGGTGCAAGCCCCCGCCTCGCACGCAGGTTCGATATTGCAGAGCGGCGTGCAGCCGTCCCCCATGTCGTTGTTGCCGTCGTCGCAAGACTCCGTCCCCGCGACGATCCCGTCACCACACGTGGTGCGCACACAGGTGTAGTGACCCGCTTCGCCCGTGCACGCCCAGCCGTCTTCCCACTCGCAGGTGCTCGAACAACCGTCACCGTCGACGAGGTTGCCGTCATCGCAGATCTCGGCGTTGTTGAGATTGATCCCGTCGCCGCACTTCGGCAGGCACGGTGCTCCGGGGAATGGGCATTCCCAGCCCACCGTCACGCGGCAGGCGTCGCAGCCGTCGTCTGGATCGTCGTCGGCGTCGTCACACTCCTCGGCTCCGGTGACGCGAGCATCGCCGCAGACGGTGAGGTTCTCACACGGCTGCCCGGGCGTTGCGCAGAGCCACCCGTCTTCCATGAAGGTGCAGTCCGCCGCACAGCCGTCCCCGCCGTTCACGTTCCCGTCGTCGCAGGCCTCGCCAATCGCAGGCGAGACGACGCCGTCGCCGCACATCGGGCCCGGCTCACATGGTTGACCGGGGAACGCGCACAGCCAACCGGGCTCGACCTGACACGCCGCGTCGCAGCCATCCCCCGGCTCCGTGTTGCCGTCCTCACACTTCTCGTCGCCCCCGATCCGCCCGTCACCGCAGAAGACGACGCGCTCGCAGGGCTCTCCCTCCTTGATGCACATGAAGTTCGGATCGACCTGCTCACAGGTCTCGCTGCAGCCATCACCCCCGTCCGCGTTGCCGTCATCGCAGACCTCACCAGGCTCTCGCACTCCGTTGCCGCAAACGAAGTTGAGTTCGCAGGGCTGTCCGGGGGTCGGGCATACATGGTTTGGCTCGATGTTGCAGATGCCGTTGCAGCCATCCCCAGGCAGGGTATTCCCGTCGTCGCAGGCCTCCGAATCCTGGTTCAACTCACCGTCGCCACACGCGGGTTCGACGACGAGCTGGCAAAGGTCTGCAGGGGGGTTTTCCCCAAGGCAGGGATTCTCTTCTGCGCCGCCATCACCGAAGTCGAGCCCATCGTCGGCGCCCCCTCGAGGCGTACCCTGATCGTTGCCGTGTCCGCCTGCACCGGCGGCTTCCGCTCCAGATCCACCGTCCCCGTGGGGCGAGGGGCCGCCGCCGCCTTCTCCGCCGCAGCCGAGAAAACCGAGCATGAGGCAACCGATTGTAAGAAACGAGGAGAGACTAAGGAGAGGGCGCATGGGCGATATCCTTCGCGAGACAAGAGCTACTGGGGGTGAAAGTTGGCGTCCGCTGCATCGACGCGCCCACCACGACGTAAGGCGCACTCGAAAGGTTGAGCTCCCGGGACGGAGCGTGCAGGGTCTCGAGACTTCCCAAGCTGGCTGAGTAGTTTCGTAATCATCAACGCTTAGCACGAATCCGACGCGTACTCCGTCCGGAGGGCGCGGCGTCCTCCCAGCGCATACCAGCGGAGCACGAATGACGGTGTAGGCCAGCTAGCGACACAAGCAAGCGAAGACCGTAGCGGCCGCGCTGCTCCCAGCTCTCATTGCCAACGCACCACACGCACGGCGCAAAATTCTTTCAGGGAGAGCAATCCTGGACACAATCCGGCAAGCTGAGTGCCACCGACGTTGCCCACCCCGAGCCGCGGAGTTGTCACCGGCGTTCGGCCCGGCCCCCGCTCCAGCGCCGACACCCACGGTCCTTCGAGCACGGTGCACTCAGTCCCTTACCGGGCAGATTGATGGCGGGGTTGGCAAGACTTGGATGGCTGTTGCCGACTGGTGCAGGCAATCAGCTTTCAGTTCTCAGCCGTCAGCATCTGCGGGAGCACCATTGCTCGCCAGCTTCATGCAGAAGCTGACGCCTGACGGCTGACACCTGATAGCCTGCCCTCCGGTTGCATTTGGCGTTGCCAGTTCCCCTGTTTGGTTCCGGCTCCGCCGGGTTAGGGGAGGTCAAACAGCGGGGAGGTTAAACGGCCAAGCTGGCCTCCACCGATCTCTCCATCAGGCAGTGCCTCGCGAACTCTGCGTCCAACTCATGCAAGACGAGCGGCGTGATGCGGCGCAGGTCCTCCTGCGGCAGTCCCAGCCGGGCCGTAAGGTGCGCGAACGTGTCACGAGTCAGGCGTTCACGGACCCCGCTCAGCCACCGCACGACGGTTCCGCGGCTCACCCCGAGGCGGGAGGCAATCTCTTGTCCGCTCGTGCGTTCGACCGTGTGCAGTCTCAAGAGTAACCGGCTCCGCTCGTCCAAGCTCGCCAAGGACTCTTGAAGCACCTCGGCGAACTCGTTGACGTAAAGACGCTGCAGGTAGGCAGTTTCGGGATCGGTCGTGGCGCAAGCATCGAGTTCCTCGACACCCTCATCACTGCGGCGCGCGATCTTGCTCGCCCCGGTTCGGCGGACGTTCAATACGACGCGCGTGATCACCACCCTCAACCAATGATGGAGCGAAGACCGGCCGGCGTAATGGGCGAGCTTGCCGGGACGGCTACCTCGACCGAGCAGCAGCCTCTCGAGCACGGCCTGCCGAAGGTCCTCCGAGTCGGGAAAGGTCTTCAACACTGCAGGGATTCGGTCCAAGTACTCCTGCTCGAGCACGACGATGGCCTCGGGCACCCCGAGGAGGCAGACGCCGGCCAGGTAGAGATCCAGACCGTGCTTCAGCAACGGTTTCGGGGAGTCACGGCCACCGATCTTGCTCTCCAAGAACCGAGAGTAGTCCCAAGTTGACAGGGCGATGCGCGGCCAGCGGAGCCGCGCGCGCTCATGGAGAGGCTCGAAATCCGTCGCGCCGAGGACCTCCATTCCATCGGCGCCAACGGCCGCGGCCGTGGAGAGCAATCGATCATTCGTCTGCTGGGGCGCTGTCACGGGGCGCACGGGAGCTACTCGTGTCGACATCTGGTGCCACCTCCACACGATGTGCTGCCGCTCTAGCACCGGGAACCCACCTGCCCGCCGCTTCACGGACGAGTGGCACATCGGGCCCCGTACGCGGTCCACCGCGGGCGCGAGCGGTCCTCTCGCCGCGATCGAGTGGGCCTGTGCATGCAGCCCAAGGCAAGCAGCCTGCTCCAGAGCACCAGCCCTCGGATCCCCAGAGCGCTCCCACGCGAAAGCGAGCTGCCCCCCGGATCCCCAGGTCCGGAGCCCTTGGTGACTTGGATTGTCACTTCCCTCTTCTTCGAGTTGCCGGCCCAATCAACCTAGATTTCGAGCGCTCCCCCCCATGAAAGGTTTGGATAGGCGGAGTTGGGGTTTCCGAGCGCATGGGGGGCCACTATCGTGGGTTGATCGGCCCCGTGGATAGACCTCCCCCTTTCCCCCACGGACGATATTCGGTTGTGGTGGGGTCAGCAGAGTTGGGCGTGGAGCTTGCTGACGCGGGAGTCGTGGTGGGTATGTTGGTATCCTAGATCCT
>JAEWRL010000134.1 GCA_023398955.1 Pseudomonadota bacterium | reverse complement strand
GCGCAGGATGCTCGCCAGCTTCATGCAGAAGCTGACGCCTGACGGCTGACACCTGATAGCCTGCCCTCCGGTTGCATTTGGCGTTGCCAGTTCCCCTGTTTGGTTCCGGCTCCGCCGGGTTAGGTGGGGACCCGATGTCGCGAGCGGGATGCCTTGGACGTAGTTCTGATGTCAGCGGGATAGCCGAGCCTTCGGCAGGGTACCCCACCCGCTTTCTCCTGGGAGGGGAGCATCTTCGCCCCCGTAAGGTGCATCATTCGCTGTTGAGGGGGAGCCTTCTGTCTCCCCCGACAAGTCATCATTCTCGGTGCTCTTGCGAACGATTCGTGCTTTGGTTCCCGAAGCTGGTGTATCAAGAGCCGCGACTGCGAGCAGCGCTCGCAGCCCGTCGACTACAGGAGTAGAGCATGCTCGTCTCGCGCAAGTTTCCGAGAACCATCCTCGTGTGGCTACCGATCGCTGCCGCAAGCTGCGGAGACGGAGGGAGCTCCCCGGCAGGCGACGGCGAAACCAGCACCGGTGGCGGCTTCGCCAGCGGCGGAAGCGCCGTGTCGTCCATGGGGGGGCAGCCGAGCCCTTCCACCACGGGAGGACGCAATGCGACGGCGGGCGTTGGTGGCCTCATTGCCAGCAGTGGTGGAGGCACCGTCGCGGCGGGCGGCACGATTGCGGCGGGCGGCACCCTAGCGAGCGGTGGCACGATCGCGACGGGGGGCACGCCTGCGAGCGGCGGCGTCACAGCGGCGGGCGGAGCTGCACCGACAGGCGGCAACACGGGATCGGGCGCGAGCGGCGGCGCAGCGGCGACGGGGGGCACTGCCGAGGGAGGCGCAGGGGGCGCCTCGAATGGCGCAGGGGGCACCGGGGGGCAGACTGCAGCGGGCGGCACAGCGGGCTCTGGCGGCTCGCCGCTTGCGGGGGCGGGCGGCGCTGCCGTGGCGGGGGCTGCGGGCATGGGAGGCGAGGAACCGCTCGCTTGCGACACGAGCTGGGACACCCATCCCTCGAAGGGAGACGGCCTCGCGCTCACCCCGCCGATGGGCTGGAATAGCTGGAACATCTTCCACGAGAACATCAACGAGCGACAGATCCGTGAGATCGCAGACGCCATGATCAGCTCGGGCCTGCGAGACGCAGGCTACGTCTACGTCAACCTGGACGACAAGTGGATGGACGACGACGGGCGCGACGCGATGGGCAATCTCGTCGCAGACGACGTTCGGTTTCCGAGCGGGATTAGAGCGCTGGCCGACTACATGCACGAGCGGGGCCTCAAGCTCGGTATCTACGGGGATCGAGGAAACGAAACGTGCGCCAACCGTGGGACCACCAGACAGAGCGGGAGCTACGGGCGCGAGGAGCAGGACGCACAAACCTTTGCGTCCTGGGGGGTCGACTACCTCAAGTATGACAACTGTGAGCCTGCACCTGGGAGAGACAACGATCAGGCTCAACAAGAGGATTACGAGAACATGGCCGAGGCCTTACGAAACTCCGGTCGGGACATCGTCTTCAGCATCTGCGCGTGGGACGCGAAACCCTGGATGCCCCACGTCGGTCACCTGTGGCGGAGCACATTCGATATCGGCCTTTGCTTCAGCGGGTGCCAAGAGTGGTACCGCAACATCGACCAGATCATCGACGAGAACGAGGAGACCGCCGACTGGGCAGGGCCAGGGCACTGGAACGACCCTGACATGCTGGAGGTCGGCAACGGCTTGCCTTACCACGAGGACGTTGCCCACTTCAGCCTCTGGGCCATCATGGCCGCACCCCTCATCGCGGGCAACGATCTGCGCACGATGTCCGACCAGGTCCGGAGCATCCTCGGCAATGAGGAGGTCATCGCTGTGAATCAAGACCCAGCGGGCTTCCAGGGGACGCGGGTCGTAGACAACGGCGATCTGGAGGTTTGGATGAAGCCACTCTGCCGCCGCGAAGGTCCGGAGAAGGCTGTCGCTCTGCTCAACCGCAGCGGCAGCACGGCCAGGATTTCGGTGTCCTTCGAAGAGATTGGCATGTCGGGCCCGGCAAACGTTCGCGACCTCTGGGCCCACGCCGATCTCGGGGAGCACACGGATTCGTTCTCCGCCGAGGTGCCCTCACACGGCGTGGTAATGGTGAGGCTCACCGAGACCGACGGCACGTAGAGGACTGGAGCCCGTGCGTGTTGCGAAGTCGATGGCGATCGGCGCCACTCGACCTCGGCTACGATCTCCCCGCGTTGGCCGCGAAGCCCCGCTCGAGCGACGACCAGTCGCAGACGGCGCCAAGGCGGGAGAGCACGGCGTACAGACCGAATCGGATTCGGAATAGGAACATGAAACGGCCGGGCAGGCGCAGCCGCGCGATGGCAAGCTTGTCCTTCGTGATCTGTCTCATGTCGACAACGATCTTGCCGTCCACGGGGCGCGCGCCAGCGACCAAGAGCGGGCCAAAGAAGCTCCGGAGCAGCTCGCGCAGGTGGGCGTAGGAAGCGTCGCTCGAGGAGGGCTCGGCGCCAAGCTCACGCAAGGCTGCGACGATGCGGGCGCGGTCGTCCTCACGCACGGCGTCGGCGAGCCCCGCAAACGCCTGCACCTCACGGGGTTCGAAGCGACGCACACAGCCGTAGTCGAAAACGGCGATCTTGCCATCTTCGCAGAACTGGTAGTTCCCGGGATGCGGATCGGCGTGGAAAATGCCGTGACGATAGAGGCCGCCCAGGTAGAGCTCGAACAGCGCCGCGCCTGCGTGGTTCCGCGCTTCCGCGTCGGCGTTCCGGCAGAAGGTGTCGAAGCTCTCACCGTCCATCCAGCGCGTGGTGAGCACGCGCGGGCCGCACCATTCGGAATGAACCGCCGGCACGACCAGCACCGGGTGATCCGCGTAGAGCGACGCGAAGAGCTCCTGCCGCTCGGCCTCCAGGACGTAGTCACACTCCTCCAACAACCGGTCTCGGACCTCGCTCACGAACTCGCGCGCGGTCACGCCCATGCCGGGCAGGATCGCGCTGGCGAACCCGCTACCGAGCTCGGCGGCCCGCAGATCTGAGCGGATCGCGGCCTCGATCTCGGGATGGCGCACCTTCACGGCGACCGACGTCCCGTCCGGGAGCTCCGTCCGGTACACCTGTCCGATGGAAGCGATGCTGGCTGGCTCGCGCGGGAGCCGCGAGACGAGCTCTACGCCACGCGCGCCGAGGTCTTCCTCGATGACGCTCGCCACCCGCTCGAACGGCGTCGCGGGCGACTGTGTCTGGAGGAGAGCGAGCAAGCCACGGGCCTCCTCTGGCAGCTCCAGCTCGAGGTAGCTCATGACTTGCCCGAACTTCATCGGCAGCCCCTTGAGCTTTCCCAGCTCCGTCACCAAAGCCTCGAAGCGGCGGAGCTCCCGTTCGCTAAGCTCAGGTTCTTTGCCGCGGCGGACGCTGAGGAGCACGTTCGTCGCGATCCCCGCGCCCCCGCGCACGACACGCGCCACACGCCCGAGCCCTTTGCCGGGCCCTCGCGCGCTCTCTTGGCGCAATAGCTCGTAGAATCGCTCAAGCCGCCCAGGCGCGTCGTCGACCATTCCCTCTCGGTAGTGGGGGAGGCGCGGGACGACTACCACATACTGGCAGAGCTAGCTCGACGGCTTGGCTACGGGCACCTCTTTCCTCAGAGCGACGAAGCGCGCGTGCGCCACGCTCTCGAGGGCTCCGGGTTCACGCTCGAGGATGTGCGTGCAGCAGGAGGCTCCGTAAGGGTGCCAGCGAGTCTTCAGCAGTACAAGAAATGGGAGAAGGGGCTTCTTGGCGAAGCTTGCGCTCCAGCTCGCGCGGATCGATGAGGCCGGAGCCGTCCACGGCGATCACGTCGAGCTCGTAACCCATCGCCTGCATCGCACGGCAGGTTTGCAGCACAGCGGGGTGCTCGATGCTGCTCGTGATCAGATGGCGACGCTCGGGGCGCGCCCCGAGTGCCCCCTTGATCGCCAAGTTGTTGACTTCGCTGCCGCTCGCAGTGAACACGAGCCGACGCGCCGTGGAGCCGATCGCGCTGGCGAGCTTCCTGCGGGCCGCGTCCACCGCGTCGCGCGCGCGCTCGCCGAGGGCGTGGATACTGGAAGGGTTTCCTCCCTGATCCTTCAGGAACGGCAGCATCGCCTCGAGGACCTCTGCTTGCATGAGGGTCGTGGCGTTGTGATCGAGGTAAACCTCGCGTCGTACCGTCTGCGTCTGGTTTGGGGCTCGCCCCCTTGCCACTTCCGCGCGCGACACTGGGCTCGTCGAGGCATTCGTGCCTGCAGCTTCCGAGCGCTCGACCTCGCAAAGCAGGGATTTGTAGATAGGGAAACCGCTGATGGGGTCGTACTGCTGAAGGTCCGTGAGCTCGTTGACATTGCACTCGCGCCAAGCCTGGCTACCCCGCGGTCCACCGCCGCCCATGTTGGCCTCGACCGCTCCCCGTATGATGTCTCGCGTCAACCGTGCCCTGTAGGGGACCTGCCCGCGCGCGTGCTCGGCCAAGATGCTGGGGGTGACCTCGAACTTGCCGCTTGGGGTCGCGAATGCGGGTTGTCCGTCGTCGCGGAGTATCGTCGGATTCGCGAAGGCCGCTGAACTCGCCTCACGCGCGCTGGCTCGCCATCCCCATCCCACGTCCTGCTGGCCACGGGTTTGACCGAAGCCGATGCCCACTGCACCGTCCGTTTCTCGCTCGGCACCTCGAACAGCGAGGAAGAGATCGATTGGGTCCTCGACGCCTTCGACCGCGTCTTGCAGGAGCACCGGAGCCAGCTCAGCTTCGTGGGCTGCCGCTGAGCCGACCCGCACCCGTTCAAGTCGGCCCATCGAGAGGCCCGAACGACGCCCAGGGACCGTAGTGGCGGCCGGGATCGATCGGCCCGAAATCCGCACGGAAAGGATGCACCGATCCCAGAGCTCGCCACCGGCCATCGGGCCACAACCAGAGCTTCGCGCCCAAACTCGCCGCGAACTCGCGGGCACGTCGCGCTGCATCACGCGCCGCCGCGTCGTCGCCGATGTTGGAACAGCCGAGCCCCGGTTCGCGACGGAGTTATACAGAGTAACCCACCCGCTTGGACGGAGCGCATCGGACTCTGCCAGGAGGAGCCGTCTCCCGGTTCGCTCGCCGCGGGGTCGACCCGCGGTGGTGGGGCACGGCGCATTGCGGCGACAACCGATCCAGTACCCTCAATCCGGGAGGTGCCGTCGTCATCGAGAGACGATACCGCACAGCTCGTGCTCCCGACCGTCAGGGCAATGCACACAAAACCGCTTGAAATGCTTATAATTATTCTATATCCCATGGGTTTGCTGCCTTTCCATCATTTCACCAGGACCTGGTGAGGCGGGCGCTCTTCTGCAGGTCGCATGCCAGTAAGGACTGCCTATGTCTGCCGGTTCACGCTTCGAAGCGCGAGCTCTCGACGAGTACTCCGCCGCCGCACTGCCATGTCAATCGCCACCTGGGCGTCGGCCATTCCCAAGCGACGCTCGTCTTCGTCCCGCGGCGAATCGTCGCATCGTGGCGGAACTGTGCACGGCCTCGAGGCACTCGCATTCGCTGACCCTCTTTTGCTCCGCCAAGCCTCTGACGCTGCGGGCGAATTAGTGCGGCAACCTGCTCGGGCAGTTTTGCCGCGCGCGCTCCCGCTGGCACGCCGGCTACGATTCAGGAGCAGGGCTCGGGAAGCCGGCGCGCGTGCTCTCCCACCTCCGCGAGCAGGCGCTCGAGCTCCTCGAGCTTCGGAGGTTTGGCCATATAGCGGTCAAAGCCAGCCTCACTGGCGCGGTCGAGGTCCTCTTGGAGGGCGTAGCCGCTGAGCGCGACGAGGAAGGTGGAGCGGAGCTCCGGATCCTGACGGATGATGCGGGCGACCTGGTAGCCATCGAGCTCCGGCAGCCCGATGTCACAGAGCAGGACGTCAGGTTTCAGTATGCGCGCCTTGGCGAGCCCCTCCGCACCGTCGTGCGCGACGTCGACACGGTGGCTCGAGAGCTCGAGAGCGTCCTTCAAGCTCTGGGCCGAGTCACGGTTGTCCTCGATGACGAGGATGCGCCGCGAGCGCCCCGACTCGCTGCTGGGCAGTGTAGCCGCGCACGCGCCGGGCCGCACCTCGAGCGGCAAGGTCACCGTGAAGGTGGCCCCCCGTCCTTGCCCGCAGCTGTCGGCGCTGATGGAGCCTCCATGGAGGTCTACGATCCCGCGGGCCAACGCGAGCCCCAAGCCGAGCCCCCCATGGCTTCGCTCGAGGGTGCTCTCGGCCTGGACGAACGGCTCGAAGACGCTCCCCAAGGTCTCCTCTCCAATCCCAGTACCAGTGTCCTCGATCTTGATCACGGCCCGGTCCCGGACCTCGAGAGAGATGGATACCCGTCCACCCTCGGGCGTGAACTTGACGGCGTTCTGGAGGATGTTTCCGATGACCTGCGCGAGGCGCGTCGGGTCGCCATCCACGACAGTGGGCTCCGGAGGCACGGAGACCTCGACCTCGATCCCCGCGCGCCGAAACTGCTCGTGATGGTCCTCGACCGCTCGCTGGACCAGGCCGTTGAGCTCGAGCCGCTCGCGCTGCAGGCGCACCTTGCCGCGCGCGATCCGGGTCGCGTCGAGCAGGTCGTCGATGAGCCGAGCCATGTGCTGGGTCTGCCGCTCGATCACCGCTCGAGCCCGGGCGGCCTGGTCGCCACCCGGAGGGGCCCTCTCCAACAGGTAGATGCTGTTTCGAATCGGCGTGAGCGGGTTCCTGAGCTCGTGCGAAAGCATGGCGAGGAAATCGTTCCTGCGCCGTGCCTCCTCACGGAGCTCGGAGACCAATCGCTCACGCTCCGCAGCGAGGTCATGCGCCTCGGCGAGGAGCCGCTCACGCTCGATCAGCGCCTGCTTCTGCGCCTCGATGTCGGTGCTCGTCCCGAACCAGCGCACAATCTTACCGTCGGAGTCTCGCATCGGGAGCGCGCGGACGAGCAACCAGCGAAACGCTCCGAGAGGCGGAGACCAGCGCCGGCACTCGATTTCCAGACCTTCACCGGTGACGAGCGACCGCTCCCAGGCCTCCATGAATCGCTCGCGGTCCTCGGGATGGAGCGATGGCTGCGAATCGAGCGGCTCGTTCTGGGCCACATCGAGCCCGGCAAACTCCAGCCAGCGCCAGTTGTAATAGTCGATGCTCCCCTGGTCGTCCGTCGACCAGACCATGTGCGGCACTACGTCGGCGAGGAACCGGTACTTCCTCTCGCTCGCCTCGGCCCGCTCGCGAGCTTCCTTCTCCCGCTGTTCCGCCCGGCGCATCCTGAGCAGCGCCTGGACGGTGGCTGACAGCACCCCCGGGTCAATCGGGTGCGTGAGGTACGCATCCGCACCGCGTTGGAGCCCCTCCGCCTGGGCGTCCGCGGCGGTGAAGCTGGCCGAGACTTGAAGGATTGCCATCGATTGAGTGGCTGGATCGGCCTTCAGCTGCTCAGCAACCTTATAGCCGATGATGTCCGGCAAGCGGACATCGAGCACCATCAGATCCGGCTGCCAGCTGCGCGCGGCCTCCAGAGCCTGCATGCCCGTGGCCCCCTCCGCGATCTCGTGACCATCCGCGCGCAACGTACGCGCGACCGTGTAGCGCGCCGCTTCATCGTCGTCGATCACCAGGATGCGAGCCCGTTCGATGCTCATGGCTCCTCCGCCCGTGGCACGCCCATTCCCGCCTCGATCAGCGCGCTTTGCACAGCGGCCATCTGCGCCTCCCTCGAGTCGCTCTCCTTGGAGACGATGGCAGCCGCTGCGTGCAGACGCGCGCGGTCCCTCTCGGTCAAGCGCTTGCTCGTATGGATGATGACCGGGATTCCGCGGGTCCGTTCGTCCGACTTCAATGAGTCGAGCACTGCGAAGCCGTCCATTCCCTGCATGACGAGATCCAGGAATATGGCCTTCGGACCCCCCTCTCGGGCGAGCAGCAGTCCCTCGCGCGCGTTCGTGGCCTCGAGCACGTCGAAGCGCCCTTGGGCGAGGAGCCCCCGCAGGATATACCGGGACGCTTCGTCGTCGTCGATCAACAGAACCTTTTCGGTGGCCCCCTTGGAGACTAGCCGCTCGAGGTGATGCAACAGCCACTCGCGGTCGATCGGCTTGGAGTGGAAGGCATTGGCGCCGAGGGCCAGGGCGCGCTGCTCGTTCTCGACCATGGTCACCACCAGGATCGGTACGTCCCGGTAGCTCGCGTCCCCGCGCAGCTCGGCCAGAAAACCCCAAGCGTTCTCGGCCTCCAGCAGGATGTCGAGAACGATCGCGACGGGTCGCACCTGACGCAGCCACTCCCGAGCATCGTGGAGGGTACGCGCTGGAAGCACCTGGTAGCCGCTGCCCTTCAGGTACTTCTCGTAGACGAAGAGGGATTCTCGGTTGTCTTCGACAACGAGCAGGGGCATGCGCATCGGGTCGAGGACGTGCGTGAGCTCCGGCACGAACGCCAACTCCGTTGGACCCGTGAACTCCGCCGGGATGCTCGCAAAGAAGGTAGAACCGACGCCGGGTTGGCTGCGCACGCCGACGCTGCCCCCGAGCAGGCCTGCGAGCTTCCGCGACAGCGGCAGCCCGAGCCCGGTCCCCAGCACGAGGCGCTGCAACGGGTGCTCGACCTGCCCGTACTCCTGAAAGATATGCTCGTGATCGTCCTCGGCGATCCCGATACCGGTGTCGGCGACCTCGAAGATGACGGTGGCGCCGGAGCCGCCGTGCGCAGACACCCTGATCTCGCCGCGCTCGGTGTACTTGAGCGCATTGGAGATGAAGTTCCTCAGGATCTGCGAGACCTTGGATTCGTCCGTCTTCATCGCAGCCAGCCCAACGGGCTGCTCGAAGATCAGATCGACCGCCGAGTTCTGCGCGAGCAAAGGGCGCAGCATACCGCGCAGAGCGGCGAACAAGTCCTCGACACGGAACTCGACGGGGCGGATGAGGATCTTGCCCGCCTCCACCTTGGCCAGGTCGAGCAGATCGTTGACGAGCTCGCTCAAGTTCTCTGCCGAGCGCTGGATGAACCGGACCTGCTTCTCCTGCTCGCTCGTGAGCTCTCCGTCCAGCCGCTGGATCAGGATCCGCGTCAGGCTCATGATGGAGTTCAGCGGGGTGCGAAACTCGTGTGTCATGTTCGACAGGAAGCGCGTCTTGACCTCATTCGCCCGCTGGAGGGCGTCAGCGCGTTCGTCGAGTTCGGCATAGAGCGCGACCACCCCGCGGTTGGTCTCCTCGAGCTCACGGTTGGTCTGCGCGAGCCTCTCGCGCTCCTGCCGCAGCTCCTCCAACGTGCGCAGGAGCTCTTGATTCTGTTGCTGCACCTCCTCGAGCGGATCGGTGGGGCGCTGGCGCGCGAGCTCGTCGGTCACCTTGGCGAGGAGCCCTGGCGAGGGAGCGGGGCCCTTCTTCGGGAACTGCTTGCCGATCAACAGATCGGTGCCACTGCCCGGGGCGCTCTTGACCTCGAACAGGTCCATCAGGCGCCGTGCGCCCAGGATCCCGAGCCCCATTCCGGTGGAGGAGTGATAGCTGCCATCTAGAATGGAATCGATGCGCGCGATGCCCGGGCCGTGATCCGTCACGCGGACCAGTAGCATCCACGGTTCCTGCGAGCTCACCGAGAACTGAACGCGACCTTCCCCCGCGTACTGGATGGCGTTACGAGCCATCTCCGACACCGCTGTCGAGATCCGCGTCTGATCCAGCTCATCGAACCCTAGCAGCTCCGAGATGCGCCGCGCGCGCTGCCGCGCCAGCACGACGTCATGCTCGCGCTCGAGCTCGAGCGACAGGATCGCACCTATCATCTCAGCCAGCCGCTTCCCGAACCACGACCACGGTGGCGTCGTCGCGCCCGCGATTGTAGTCTCTGTAGAGGACCCCGGCGACCAGGGTCGGGTGGTGACCGAGAAGCCCGGGATAACCGTTGACGCTGACGTGGCTCGTCAGACCGTCGGTGTACATGATGAGGGAGGCCCCCGGCATCCACGGGTACGGGGTCTCTCGGAAGCGTCGAGCCTGAGCGTGACCGCCGAGCGTGCCGTTCTGCCCCAGCATTCCTCGGGAACCCCCGGGCCACGCGACGAAGCCCGTCACGTTCCCCATGCCCGCGAACCGGACCTCTCTCGCGTCGAGGTCGAGATCGGCGATGGACCCCGCCGCGCCTCGCGTGGCCCGCAGCGCGCCATGGACCCGCTCCAGGACCGCCTCGGTGCCGTCACGCCAGCTCGATTCGAAGCTGCGAACGGCCTCTGCTGCCGCCACGGCGGCTTGCGGCCCGTGCCCCAGGCCGTCCACCACCAGGAGCACCGCCCGCGAACCCACCTGCTCGAGATGCCAGTCGTCACCGCATTCCGTCTCCCGAGGAGCAGCCACGCGCACCGCACCAGCGACCACACGCTCGGCGCGCTGCGCGACGCCGGTCGGCAGCACCTGCGCAAGCAGCGCGGTTCCGAGGCCCGGCGACGAGTAGATCTCCAGGACGGAGGCCAGACGCTGCAGGGCGCCGAGCCCTGTGCCCGGGCTTCCGGCGGTCGAGTAGCCGTCCACCATGCAACGCGACACGTCAGCCATGCCGGGTCCTTTGTCCAGCGCGAGCACCTCGATGCCTCCCTTCCCAGGCACCTCGCGCATGCTCCGCAGCAGCACCAGACCCTGGCGTGCGTGCTTGACGACGTTGGTGACTGCCTCCGTGACGACCAGCGCCACCCGACCGGACTCGGATTCATCGAACTCCAAAGCCGACGCGAGACCGACCGCGACCCGCCGAGCCTCGCCAACGTGAGAGACATCGAGGATCGGCAGAGCGGTGTGGTGCATCATCGGAACCTCCAACGCGTCAGAGCGATCCGAGTCCCTCCCCCTACCTTCGTATCGATCTCGAAATCGTTTACCAAACGCTTCGCCCCGCCGAGACCGAGGCCCAGTCCGGCGCCGGTGGTGTATCCATCACGCATGGCAAGCTCGAGATTGGGGATGCCCGGGCCGTGGTCCTCGAATACGAGGCGGAGGCCCTGCCGTCCCCCTTCTTCCAGGTGTTCGATCGTCACCACCCCCCCTCCCCCGTAGATGACGGTATTGCGCCCGATCTCGCTCGCTGCGGTCACGATCTTCGTCTGATCCACCAGGGAGAACCCGATCTCGACAGCCCGTTTGCGTACGAGCTGCCGCAGCAAGACGACGTGCTCGTCCGAGGAGACCTCATGTCGATCAGTCCGCGTCACACGCCTCGATGAGCTGTTCCTCGGCTCGGATCGCCGAACGAAGGAGTGCCATGCCTTTGTCGACGTTCAGCGCCGTACGAACCCCGTTGAGAGAGAGCCCCAGCTCCACCAGCGTGATCGCCACGGCGGGACGCATACCCACCACCACGGTCTGCGCATCCAGGATGCGCGACATCGACGCGATGTTCGCCAGCATCCGGCCGATGAACGAATCTACCATCTCGAGCGAAGAGATGTCGATGAGAACGCCACGGGCCCCCACGCGCACGATGGCGTTCGTCAGGTCGTCCTGCAAGGTCATGACGAGGCGATCGTGCATGTCCACCTGGATGGTGACCAGCAGGAACTCTCCCATCTTCAAGATCGGGATCCGGTCCATGAGTTGCCTTTCCGTGCCCGGTGGTTCAGTCGCCTCGCTCGTCTCCGTGACGCCAGGTAGGCCCCTCATCGGGCTTGCTTCGCGCGCCGAGCGTCACCCCCGCCTTCCGGAGGGCGAGCTTGAACGCTGCGCCGAGCGTCGCCTTGGTTGGCACCTCCCCGAGATTGACGCCGAGGTGGACGATCGTCTGCGCGATCTGCGGGCGCACGCCGCTGATGATGCAGTCTACGCCCATCAGGCGAGCCGCGGCGACCGTCTTCATCAGGTGCTGGGCTACCAGGGTGTCGACGGTCGGCACTCCCGTGATATCGATGATCGCGACCTCCGAGTTGGTGTCCACGATCCGCTGAAGCAGGGTTTCCATGACCACCTGCGTGCGATTGGAGTCGAGCGTGCCTATCAGCGGCAACGCGAGCACGCCATCCCACAGCTTCACGACGGGAGTCGAGAGCTCGAGCATCTCCGCTTGCTGCCGCTGGATGACGCCCTCGCGCGCCGTCCTGTGTACCTCCGTCGTGAAGAGGCCCAAGGCGTCCAAGAGCTCGGTGACCGCCCAAAGCTCGGCAAACAGCAACGCCGGACTCTGCTCGAGCTCGCTGCGGAGGCGCGCAAAGAACGGGCGCTTGAGCGAGAAGACGAAGGTCGCGGTCTCACTGGGCGAGAACCCTTGCTCACTCCTGGACCGCGACAGCCGCTCGAGCATTTCCCTCAACGGCTTGTAGGCAGGCCCGGACGTGTCGGAGACGTTACCGCTTCGAACCGCGTCGACGAGCAGCCGCAGGAACTCGGCGCAGTGACCACGGACCTCTTCGTCCCTCAGACGCCCATTTGCCGTCGTCTGCTCACGAATCCACTCCGCGAGGATCTCGGACTCGAAACTCTGGAGGATTGACGGGATCTTCGACTCAACCATGACTACCTCGCGCTCCATTCCGAACTCCCGTGTGCACGACACGCGCCAAGCCGCCGTGCCAGGCAGAGCGGCAGTGCTTCCCGGAACTCCGGGGCACTAGGGAAGCAGATCGGTGGATGCCTGGCAATACGGCCCACCGACTTCAGTATGTGACATATTGCCACACCGGAGCCATTCCAGTTGTGGAGACTCCTTGACGCACGAGGGGCCTTGGGCCGAGTTTACGAAGGATGGCGACAAGGTGTCCAGAGGCCACGGTCCGGCAGCGGCCCAGCCCGGCTCAGCTTGCGGCCGCGGCGGGCCGGCGCGTGCCCGACCTCATCTCCTCGGGTCTGCGGGTGCTGTTCTGTGGGATCAATCCGAGCCTCTATTCGGCCGCGGTCCAGCATCACTTCGCTCGCCCCGGCAACCGCTTCTGGCGGGCCATCCATCGCGCCGGTTTCACCGAGCGCGTCCTCATGCCGAGCGAAGAAAACGAGCTTCTGGCGCACGGCGTCGGGCTCACCAACATCGTGGCACGTGCGACGCGATCGGCCGCTGAGCTCTCGCGCGAGGACTATCGGCGCGGGATGGCATCGCTCGGGCGCCGCCTCGAGCGCTACCAGCCGGAGATAGTCGCCTTCTTGGGCGTTGGCGCGTACCGCGAAGCGACAGTGCGCCCCGAGGCGCGGGTCGGCGAGCAGCCACAGAGGCTCGCTGGGGCGCGGGTCTGGGTACTTCCCAACCCGAGCGGCTTGAACGCCCACTACCAGCTGGATGGGCTGGCGGCCGCCTACGCCGAGATGGCGCGTGAAATCGGCTACTGAGCAGAGCTAGCTATGTTTCGCAGGTGGAGAGCCCATGCATCATTCGCTAATACGACAACCCGAAACCTCGCTCCTCGCTGTCATGACTGCCGCCCTCCTCGCGTCCGCCGCGTTCGCGGCCTGCGGGAGCACCGGTGGCGACTCCGAGGATACTGAGAACGCTTCGAGCGGGGGCGCCCCGATGGGCGACGGAGGTGCCGGCGCGAGCGGCAGCCAGAGTACCGCCGGGGGTAAGAGCAACGGCGGCGCGTCGGGCATCGGCGGCGCGTCGGGCATCAGCGGCGCGTCGGGCATCGGCGGTACCTCGACCACAGCAGAGGTTCGCCTGCCACCGGCGAACAGCCAGTTCGACTATCAGCTCGGCGGTGCTTACGAGCCACAACTGGGAGTCGGAGTGCTGAGTCGGGACCGCGAGGACGACCCCGCGCCTGGGCTCTACAACATCTGCTACGTCAACGGTTTTCAGGGTCAACCACAAGACGAAGACTGGTGGCTCGGCGAGCACGTCGAGCTCGTGCTTCACGACGACGGCACGCCGGTTTTCGACGAGGACTGGGGAGAGCTCATCCTCGACGTCAGCACGGCGGAGAAGCGAATGGCGCTCGCAGAGATCATTGGTGACTGGATCGAGCAGTGTGCCGCTGATGGGTTCGACGCAGTGGAGATCGACAACCTGGACACCTTCAGCCGCTCGAACGGGCTCTTGGAGCGCGAAGACGCCGTCGAGCTCATGGCGCTTCTGTCCGCGGTCGCTCACGGCGCCGGATTGGCCATCGCGCAGAAGAATACCACCGAGCTGCTCGATGAAGCGGCAACCATGGGCACCGACTTCGCCATCGCGGAAGAGTGTGGTCGTTGGGAAGAGTGCGGTGAGTACCGAGAAGTATACGGCGATCGGGTCTTCGTCATCGAGTACCGCCAGCAAGACTTCAGCGCCGCTTGCGCAGAGCACGGTGAGCTATCCATCGTCTTGCGCGACATCGACGTGACGAGCCCCGGCTCCACGAGCTACGTTTACGACGCTTGCTGAGCCACCAGCGCCTTCGGCGCAGGCTCCTCTCGCCGCGTCCAACGACTGAGAGATCGAGCCCGGCCAGCGCCGCTTTCGCGTGAGGCTCGGCAGTGGCGTTGCCCGTAGTCGGATCGTTCGTCGTCCCGCCCGTTCGACGCGGGGAGCCGACGGTGGTCATGAGTGGCCACCGCGGCAGCCCCGTGTCCGACGATCCTCATCCAGGCGCAAATTGGATAGGATATACGACCGTGACGATGCCCCCTTCCGGCTGGGGGAAGCTCAACCCATAGTAGGCAGCGACAACGCATGACGCCACGCCGCTGTCGGGCAGATCGGAGTCGCCGCGGGAGACGTTGGACACCGCTCCGTCCCTCCCTATTACGAACCGTACCGACACGCGGCCCTCGAGGTTCGGGTTCCGGGCGAGCCCCTGTTCGTAACACATCCTGAATCTGCCGTAGTTCTGGCGCACGATGCGCTGGATTACTTCCGGCGGCAGGCGGCCGCTCACCTCTGTATGGCTGGCCGTCATCCTGGGCACGCGTGTGCCGTGGCCACGCGCCAGACGGCCCTGCCCCGAGCCGATGCCTTGATGAATCCCGGTGCCAGCGCCATGACCGATCGTACCGATGTTGCCAAGCCCAATGCCGACACCGAGACCGCCGCCACCCTCGCCGACTCCGGACAGGCCCAGAGCGCCAGCGCCGAACGCCATGCCAATCGAGTCGCCCCACATGCTACCGCGGGCGCTCAGCTCGTCACGGCCAAGCGACTCCTCTCGGCCCCAGGGCGCCGTGGGCGCTAGTGGGTCGCCCTGCGTGCCTCCGGTGAGGATACCGATGATGCCCCAAGTGCGGGCCTCCGCCAGCACCGCCTCGCGAGCGACGTGCGGCTCAGGGTTGTCCTTGGGACCCGCCACCCCGTACCTACGGTTCTTTGCCGGCGATACCGAGTTGCCCATTTCACCCTCTTCTCCGGGGCTCCGGGTGCCGGTGCCTCCCTCGCGGTCATCCGGGCGCTGATCGGACGTTTCCGTCGCCGGCCGCTCCTGCTGCTCGCGCTCGGCAGCGCTCCGCAGATACTGTTGGATGAGGTACAGCCGCTCGACACTGAGGCCCTCGTCGGCCGTGATCCCTTCGGGCGGGACGAACCACGCCAGGGTGCCCAAGAAGGCACCGACCGCCAGCAACGACACTCCGAGATACCCGGGGACCTCCCAGTCCAAGCCGGCGCCGAGGCCCCTGGGGAGTGGTTTCCCAGCGCGTACCGCGGAGATTTGGAACACGAATCCGGACCACTCGACGCTCGCCCTGCCGTCCCGGGGCAGCTCGATCGAGTGGCCTCCGGGAACGTCCGGGCACAGCGGGGCGCCCGCACGCGCCTCATCGAGCGTCGTCGGTGGCCTGCCGGGGAGCTCGAGCCGCCCCTGCGCGCCGGGTGGTACGGTCACACGGATGCCACCGGAGCCGCCCGTCACCAGGGGTAGGCGCACGGCTCCGACAAGGCTTGACGGCATCAGGAAATCCGGACGAGCACCACCCTGCTCCTCCCCGATGTAGAACGACCTCGGAGGCGTGAGATGCGCGACATGAAGCACGTTCACACCCCAAAGCACCACCACTTCCACGCTGTCGACGCGGCAGAGCTCGACCTCTTCAGGCCTCACCTCTGGACCGGATCGGATCATGGTGTATGTGATGGCCTCTTCGATCGTATCGACAGGCGTCGCGACGCGCGGCGCTTCGAATCGCAGGAGCGGCTCGGGCGATGCCGCTGGCTCGAGGGTTCCGTCCCGATTGGCTGCAGATATCCGTCTTCGGTTGACCATGCTGGGTACTCCCGTGGTGAGCGACGCGCGCGAGCGCGCCGGTGTTCACTCCCAGCCGCGTGCCGTCTAGCCGAGAGAAGCGGGCCTCTTCGGGTACGGCTGTTTTCCGCGGCGTGCTGGTTGTTAGCGACAGCCGCCGGCCGCCTCGGGTTCCGCGAAAGCTGGGCGCGCCGTGATTTGCGTCAGAGCCGGAAAAGCTCAGACGGAAGGCACTCAGACGACCGCGATGGTGAGCTCCGAGACGGAGGTCCCCGAGGCCAAGAAGACCCTTGCCACCCGAAGACACAGGCCTAGAGTGCGGAACATGGCACAGAGGAAGGGACGCCAAGGGGAGATTGGCGCGGAGACGACTCCGACGCCGCACGACAGTTTCGTCAAGTTCATCTGGAAGGACATTGCGAGAGCAAGGACAATGCTCCGCGCGTGCCTCCCAGCGGAGCTGGTGGCCAAGTGCAACCTCGACGAGTTGAGACTGGAGGATGGCAGCTTCGTGGACCGCAGCCTACGGCAGAAGCACACGGACATCCTGTACAGCACGCCGTTGGGAGAGAGTGAAGCTCGGCTGCACGTGGTATGGGAACACAAAAGCT
The DNA here is from genome assembly GCA_023398955.1 of Pseudomonadota bacterium. Classification (GTDB taxonomy): domain Bacteria; phylum Myxococcota_A; class Polyangia; order Polyangiales; family Polyangiaceae; genus JAEWRL01. Next base: position 15,930 of record JAEWRL010000134.1, on the reverse strand, counting down.
CGTCGGACCAGCTGACGACACTGCAGGCGGCTGGCTACTTGGTGCGGGGCTTGGAGCGGTATGCGGAGCGCAAGGGCAGCAACGCCTGCCCCCTGCCGCTGGCGGTCTCGGTGGTGCTGCACCACAGTGAAGGCGGCTGGCGCGCACCGACGGAGCTGGTGGAGCTGTTCGGGCAAGCCGCCAAGAAGACGCCAGAAGTCCTTCCCTGGCTACCGAACTTCCGGATCGTGGTGTTCGACCTGAGTCACACGACGGACGACGAGCTGAGAGCGAGCGCGTTGGACGTGGCGTCGCTGATTGCGATGTGGGCTCTGCGGGACGTGCGGCGGGGCGACAAGATGTACCAGGAGGTAGAACGCTGGGCCGACGTGATCCACGCGGTCCTGGCCGCGCCTGGGGGCGATGGCGTGATCGAGGCGCTGACACGGTACTGGATGTCGGTCTCCGAGCGGCTGGACGCGCCCCAAATCCAGCGCAAACTAGTCGAGGTTGTGCCCAAAGCGAAGGATGCTGTCATGACTGCTGCAGAGAAGCTCCGAATGGAGGGGAAGCGCGAAGGGAAGCGCGAAGGGAAACGCGAAGGGCGCGCTGACCTGTTGCTTCGGCAATTGAAGCGGAAGTTCGGTGACGTGCCGGAGCAAGCAAGGGTTCGAGTCCTTCGAGCGCCAGAAGAGCAGCTCGACAATTGGGGAGACCGGATTCTCGTGGCGGATTCGGTGGAAGCCGTCTTCGCCGAGGAGTAGAGGTCGTCCCACCGCGGGGACGTCGGGGCTCTGCCCCTCAGCCGCGCTCCTGGTACACGGACCTCACTCTCCCCACCTGGCCGGACTCCAACCGAACCTTGATCCCTCTGGGATGCGTCGGTGAGCTCGTGAGGAGATCACGGACGATTCCTTCCGTCAGCTTCCCGCTTACCTGATCGGACTTCTGCACGATGGCAACCCGCTGGCCAGGTCGCACGTGCGCTCGGACCGTACCGCGCGGAACCTCTGACCGATTCGACGTGGCCGTGCTCGAGACTGCCGCGCTGGCGACTGACTCAGGCGGCAAACCCTTCTCGGTCTTTGGCGTTTCTCGAATTGTGTGAAGGTCACCAGCGCGCTTCAGCCACTCGGATGCGCGTTCCTTGAGCGAGCCCTGCAGGATTACGTCACACCCTTCGACAGTCGCTCCGCAGCCCAGTGCTCGGCGCAGGCGCGAAGCGATGGGTTCGAGGTTTTTGGCAGGCAGCCCCGAGACTCGGGTGACTACCTTGCCACTCCGCCCTCTCGACTCGAGTCGCATGCGGATATTGCACGGAGGGAATCGCTTGGGGAGTTCGGGTCGACTGGGCACCGCTGCCGACCTCGACTGCGCCAAGCCAGGGGTGTACCCGGCACTGTCCACAAGTTTGGCGAACGGGCTATGAGTCAGCGCACCGGTCGTAATCCCGGGTACAGGCGGCTTCTTCCTTGCCATAACGGGATCCAGCATACTTCATCGGGGCCGCCAGTACAGGCCTACTCCGTCGCACGATGCGGCGCGTAGCAGCCCTGCTCGCGGTTCACGCCACGACTATCGCGACCGGCGTGTCAGCAGCCGCTGGTGGCCGGGCTTGACCGGCGCCTCGCAGCTTGCAAGAAACTAGCCCCGTGGCGCGCGCTTCGAGTCCCTCCCTCACCCGCGAAGCTTCCCGTCAACGCGGGCGCGTCGTCGGAACGCTTCGGCCATTCTTCGATCCGGCGATAGCCGAGCGCGGGGCAAGCTATTTCCGTCGTGGCGTCGTCGAGGTCATCCAGTGGACAGAGCGTGGAATCCATGCCCAGGTTCGCGGTTCCGCGCCTTACACTACCGGACTCTGCTGCGACAGCGAGGGCAACCTCCAAGTCGTCTATCTGTGGTGTGACTGTCCCTTCGTCGTTCGCAGTGAAGAGCCATGCAAACACCTGTGGGCAGTGATCCAGATGGCCGATGCCCTTGGCGCGCTCGGCGCTCTCGGAAACCGGCTGCAAAGATTGCATCTCGCCCAGGATCCGCGGGAGGTCGTCGACGACGCACAGGCAGCCTCCGGATCATCGCCCATGCCCTCTTGGAACGCGGACCGCGCGATCAGCGACGGCATGCCGATAACTGGGGCGGCGTCACTTCTGACTGGGGCATTGCGGTCCGATGGCTATTCGGTGCCGCGAAGCGTCGGCCCCACCGGTTCGCAAGTGCAGTGGGAAGGCCGTCCTACAGAGCTGCTCTGTTCCCTGGATGCAGAACTTGTGAGAGGCAGTGGCCAGCTGGAACTGACGGGTTGGATGCGACCTCGGGGTGGAAGCTACGAGCGCTTCAACAGGCGGAGCGCGGAGCTCGCCGAGCTGGGTGAAACCGATCGGTGGCTCTCACGACACCTCAGACGGTCGCGCACCGATGTCCGCTGTTCGTTCCACGATGCAGCGTTGGACACGAGGCGGCTCTTCCTGCGTCTCTGCAGGGACCATCGGCTCGTTTACTGGCCTGAGGGTGAGATGAGCGCTCCCAACCACGCCCTACCCCTCACCTTCGATCGGGGAGCGGCCTGGCGGTTGCGCCTCGTGGGGGAGCCGCGGGACGGGGATCTGCTCGTGCGAGGGGAGCTCTTTCGCTTCCGGGGGCGCAAGTGCGAGGGGCGCCCGCTTGAGGAACCAGAGTTCGTGAGTCGTGCGGGGATCGTAGGCTGGTCCGAGCGCATCGCCAAGCTGAACGTAGATGACGAGACATGGAAGTGGATTGCAGAGCTGCGCAGCAGTAGCCCGGCCGAGATCGCTGCCGAAGAGGTAGAGTCCTTTCTCGACAAGCACCTCGAACCCAGAAGCGGCCCTGAGCTAGTCTTGCCCGACGATCTCGGATTCGTGCGAGGTACCGTCGAACCGCGCCCCTGCCTGCTGCTGCGCGTCGTCGAACGCGCTCCTGTGATCTCCGGGCACGTGGAGCTCGAATACGGGAACCGAAGCGTCGCCATCCCGCACCGTCCCGCCATCGTCGTCGAGCTCAGCGAGCGGCGCATTCATGCCCACGAGCCCGCGGCAGAGCGCAGGTTCGCGGAGGAGCTGCTTGCCGCGGGTTTCGAAGGCTTCGTCCTGCGAACGCTCATTGGCGAGCTTCCGGACTACGCGCCGTCCCGCACGGAGAACGTCAACATTGCGACGACACATGCTCCGGCAGCCATCAGTCAGCTGTTGAAGGCAGGTTGGCGCGTCATGGCGAACGGCAAGCCGTACCGTTCCATGAGCCGCTTCAAGGCACGGATCCACAGCGGACAAGACTGGTTCGAGGTGGAAGGTGGCGCGGAGTTCGATGGCCAAAGGCTAGGGATGCCGGAGCTCCTGCGCGCCGCTCGACGCGGGGAGGGAGCCGTAGCGTTGGGAGACGGGAGCGTCGGGCTGCTTCCGGAGACGTGGCTCGCGCGCCTGGGTCTGCTGGGAAGCGATCCGACGAGCCCGGACAAGGTGCGCGTCCCACGCTCACAGCTGCTTTTGCTCGACGAGTTTGCGAGAGTCGAGGGGCTTGGCGTCGATGCTGCTTTCGGTCGGCTGCGTGAGGAGTTACGGGATTTCCGAGAGCTTACGCCAGCGAAGGCGCCGCCAGGTTTTCGGGGCGAGCTCCGCGACTACCAGCGGCAGGGCCTGGCGTGGATGCTGCTGCTCGGGCGCCTGGGCTTCGGGGGGTGTCTGGCCGACGACATGGGGCTTGGCAAGACGATACAAGTCCTCGCGCTTTTGCTGGGCCGCAACAGGCACAAACGGCGCTTACCACCATCGTTGGTCGTAGCCCCGAGCTCGGTGGTCTTCAATTGGGCCGCGGAGGCCGAACGCTTCGCGCCGACCCTCCGTGTCGTGGCCCATACGGGCGCCGCCCGGCACCCGCTCGAAGAGACGCTCGCGCACGCGGACGTCGTTGTGACTAGCTACACGCTGCTCAGGAGGGAAGCGGAGGCGTTCATCGCTGCCAGCTTCGACTACGTCATTCTCGACGAGGCCCAAGCCATCAAGAACTACGAGACCGAGACGGCCAAGGTCGCGCGGGCGCTCAACGCCAGCACCCGGCTCACGATGACGGGCACACCCATCGAAAACCACCTGGGCGAGCTCGCTTCACAGCTCGAGTTCCTGAACCCGGGCATCCTCGGTAGCTCGCCTCCCCTGGCGCGAGCGCTCTTCGCGGGCAAAGCTGGCACAGAGAGCCTAGAGCTCGTACAGCGCACCATCAAGCCCTTCTTGTTGCGTCGCACCAAGAGGGAGGTGGCCCGCGAGCTCCCGGAGCGCATCGAAAGAAACCTTTTCGTAGAGCTGCGGGGAAGCGAGCGCCGCCGCTATGACGAGCTGCTGCGCCACTATCGCCGCCGCATCGACAGCCAGGTGGCGAAAGTCGGGCTGGCTCGCTCGACGCCCCAGGTGCTCGAGGCGCTGCTGCGGCTGCGACAGGCAGCGTGCCACCCGGGTCTGCTGGACGACGGGCGGCGAAGCGACTCGAGTGCGAAGCTGGATCGCGTGATCGAGGAGATCGAACGCATTGCCGAGCTCGGGGAGCGCTGCCTCGTATTCTCCCAGTTCACGACGTTCCTTGGGATCCTTCGGGAGCGGCTGGATGCGCGGGGCATCCGCTATGAGTACCTCGACGGGCACAGCCGCTGGCGTCAACGAATCGTCCAGCACTTCCAGAGCCCGGGTGGACCTCCGGTGTTCCTCATCTCGTTGATGGCGGGCGGTGTGGGTCTCAACCTGACAGCAGCCGAGCACGTGCTGCTCCTGGACCCGTGGTGGAACCCCGCCGTCGAAGCGCAGGCGATCGATCGCAGCCACCGTATTGGCCAGCAGCGTACGGTCTTCGCCTACAAGCTGATCGCTCGGGGAACGGTCGAAGAGAAGGTGCTGGCGCTTCAGAGCCAGAAGCGGGCGCTGGCACAGGCCATCTTGGGCGAGGACGCGGGCTTGGGAGGCAAGCTGACGCGAGAAGATCTGGAGGCGATCCTCGGGTGAGGGTGAACCGCCGGCACCGGGGATACGCGTCTATCGCATGCGCCGAGCAAAGGCGTCGACAAGAAGAACCACAGCGACGCCCGCAGACACTTTCTGACTCGTCAGGTTCACTGCCGGTCGGGGGCCTCCGGCAGCGCCATCGCTCGAATCATGACTATTGCAGCAGTCGACGCGCAACCCCAGACTAGTTCCTCCTGATGGGGGAGCGCTCGAGCGTGCACTTCCACGTCCTTCACCAGACAACCACCAATAAGGTAATGGAGGATACCATGACTCACATTCGACACCGACAGTTCGCCACCGCGGGCGACGTGCGCAAGTTGCTGGATACCATCCCAGCGCGCTGGGGCATCGAGGACTGGCAACGCATCTATCCCTGGTGGCGGCGGCCCGCGAAGGTCCGCATCTTGCTGTACGCCGATGGGAGCGTTCGATTCAGTGGCGGCCCATTTCTGGGTCTGCAGTACGTCACATCGCTGCTGACGAGTCGTGCATACACCTACGTCGACTTTGACGTATCGAGCGCCCACCGCAGCGGCTCCGATCCCAGCGCTTCGATCCCTGGGGCCAAGCAGCTGACGGACCTGAACATCATCGACGACTATGACGAGATCTGGTTCTTCGGGATTAACAGCGTACCGAGCCTCACGCCGGCCGAGATTGCTCTCATGGATACCTTCATGGCGGCACCCAAGTCGGGTGGGGTGCTGGTGACGGGCGATCACGCGAACCTCGGGCGCGCGATTGCCGGGCCGCTGAAGCGCGCAGGGCAGATGCGCCGCTACCCTGCACCGGACGCTGCTCCGCCGAGCTGGAACACGACCCTCGTCGAAGGCCCCGATCCGGGCACAACGTTCGACTTCAATGACCAGTCAGACGACACCCCACAGCAGATCAGGTACCGACGCTATTCGTTGTCGGGCGGTCTTACCATTGCTCGACGCTCCCGCCCGCATCCGGTACTCTGCGGACCCGATGGCCCGATCGACGTCTTGCCCGACCACCAGCACGAAGGGGAGGCAGTCGCCCCCGTACCGAGCCCCGGGGACGCGGATTGGCCTACGAAAGCAGGGCACCAGGAGCGTCCGGAGGTCATCGCGTGGGGCCGCATCAAGGATCCGGCGGCCACCAAGCACGGTCAGGAGATCGGCGTAATTTCGGCCTACGACGGCCACAATGTCAACGTCGGCCGCATCGTCGCGGACTCGACGTGGCACCATTGGTTCGACATCAATCTGACCGGAATAGCCGCAGCTCCCTCGCCGTATGCAGGTTTCGATGACACTCCAGCGGGGCAAGCAGCGCTGAAGCAGATCGATGCGTACTTCTTGAACTGCGGAGTATGGCTGGCCCCGCCATCGGCCCAGGCCGCGATGCGCAACGCCGCGTGGTGGGCGGTGCTTTGGACGGACCGCATCGTCGAGTTGAATCCGGATGCACGGTTGTCGTTCCTGGGTGAGCAAGCGATCGATGCGCTAGGTCGGTATGCGTCCCGTTGCACCGTCACTCAGTGGGTTTTCGAATGGCCGATCTTCAAGGAGAAGATCCCCTGGTATGAGTGGCCGCAGCTTGCTGGGCGTTTCGAGCTCATCGGCCTGCCGATGGAGCAGTTCGTGGCCGGGGGTATCCTGCGTACACTGATGCGGGAGCTAGGTCCGCACAACGAGCGGCTCTCCTTCCCGGACGCTGCTCCCGACGACCAGACACTGGAGAAGGCCATGCTGGCCGGTGTCGACGAAGGCGTTGCCGCCTTTTCAACCCAATTGCACGAGGAAGCGACCCTCGCTTTGCAGCTCAGCAAAGAACAGTTCCAGCTCAAGAATGGAAAGCTGGGTCAACCCTAGTCCTGCGCAGCGCGCGTGAGGCACCCAACCCCGCGCCAGGCGTTTCGTCGAATTGGAGGCGACGAGCGCCGTCGCTGCGACGAGCTGCTACGGGAGGAGCGCCGTCGCAGCGGCAGCCGGGGTGGTCCCAACGGGTGTTCGAGGCGCGATTCTGGAGTGAATTGAACCGCGGCGGATAGCTGCTCGAGCAGAGCCTTTTCATGCGAGAGGCTCTGCGGTACGCCATGGTACATGAGAATCGAGCCGGTGGAGTGGACGAGCGGCGGAGAACGGGTTGCGGGGCTCTTGCACGTGCCTGAGGGAGAGGGTCCGTTTGCAGGCATCGTGCTATGCCATGGTTTCGCAGGCGTGAAAGAGCTGCTCCTTCCTGCCTTTGCGGAGCGCTTCGCCGCCGCAGGGTTCTGCAGCTTGACCTTTGACTACCGTGGCTTCGGAGCGAGCGGGGGCGATCGGGGCCGCATCATCGCGGAGCATCAGATCACCGACGTGCTATCCGCCCTCGCTTTCCTGCAGCGCGACTCCCGGATCGATGCGGCGCGCATAGGCCTTTGGGGAACCTCGCTGGGCGGTGCGAACGCCATCGTCGCGGCGAGCCGCTCGCCCCTCGTGGGGTGCCTGGCGGTCCAACTCACCTTCGGCAGCGGCGAGCGCGTCGTGACCGGCGCGATGTCGGACCAGGAAAAGGAACGCTTCTCGGCGACGCTCCAGCGCATGGCCAGCAAACGGGATCAGACGGGCAAGGAAATGATGGTTCCCCTCCAGAAGGTCCTGACCGACCCGCAATCTGCGGCGTTCTATGAACGCTACGTGGACAGCTTCGACGCCTTGAGAATAAAGGTACCCTTCCTGACGGTGCTGGAGACGCTGCGCTTCGAGCCGGAGCGCTGGCTGCCCGAGCTCACGATCCCGATCCACATCGTTGGTGCCGGAAAAGACGCCGTCAATCCTCCAGAAGAGTCGCATCGCCTCTACGCCGCAGCCAGAGACCCCAAGGCGCTGCTGATGATCGAAGAGGCGACCCACTACGACCTTTACGAGGATCCCCTCCTCGAACGAGTGACTCGAGCGCAGATTCGTTGGTTTCGATCGCATCTTGGGACTCGCGTGGCCTAGGGAAAGGCATCGCTCGTCTTCGAGCCCGGTCCCGTTCGGGTCGGCGCCGCCGCCGAGCGGGCAGCTGCTGCCAGGGGGTGTACTGGCGCCTGAGCTCACTGGTCGGTGGAGGTGACACCACCAGACGGATGCAGGATATGCGCATGCCGCCGGGACACGCGCGAACTTTGCGCGTTCTTGGCGGTTTCGAAGGAGTGCGACGCGGACCAGGATCCCGTGCGAGAGGCCACACCCGCATGTTGAGACCCCGCAACAATCTGCTCGCTACTTGCGTGCTGGCACTTGGATGTGTGCTGCCGAGCCTGACGAGGAGCGTCCGATCCTTCGGAATGGAAGGAAACGCGGGCACTCTCCGCTCCGGCAACCCCGCCCGCTCCGCAGCTTCTTCGGGGGTCCTCGGGCAGACCGTCTACGATCGGGCCTGCGCGGCCTGCCACGGCAGCGATGGTCGCGGCGCGCCGAGCGACCGCGTGGGCTTCGATGTTCCGCTGCCGGACCTCACGGACTGCAACTTCACGCGCGAACCGGATCTGGACTGGTTCGCAGTCACTCACGACGGCGGACCGGCGCGAGCCTTCGACCCGATGATGCCCGCCTTTGGAGATGCGCTGACGGAACAGGAGATCGACGCCTCGATCGAACACGTTCGCTCGTTCTGCGACGAGGAAGGCTGGCCGCGCGGCGAGTTGAACTTCCCGCGCGCGCTCGTTACCGAGAAGGCATTCCCCGAGGACGAGGCACTGCTGATCATGTCCGTGACCTTGGAGGGGCCGCCCACCATCGAAGGCAAGCTCATCTACGAGCAGCGCTTTGGACGTCGCAGCCAGTTCGAGGTCATCGTCCCCTTCGGTATGCGCGAGCGGACCGCCAGCGCCGACGACAAGGAATCGGGTTGGGCGGAAGGCATCGGCGACATCGCCTTCGGTGCGAAGCACGTCGTCCTGGCAAGCCGCGAAGCGGAGGCGATTCTCAGCATCGCGGGAGAGGTATTCGTGCCAAGCGGCGACGAGGCAGACGGCTACGGCAAGGGGTACTTCGTCGGTGAGCCGTTTCTGGCCTATGGCCAGGGTTTTGGGGACCTCGGTTTCGTGCAGCTCCAGGTCGGCGCGGAGGTCCCGTTCGATGCCGATCGACCCGAGGAAGGCTTCGGTCGACTCGCGCTAGGGAGCTCCTTCTCTGAAGGGCGCTTTGGCAGGACGTGGACACCGATGCTCGAGTTTGCTGCCGCGCGTGAGCTGACAGAAGGCGCCTCTGTCTCCTGGGACTACGTTCCACAGATCCAAATCACGCTCAACCGCCGCCAACACTTGATGCTGAACCTGGGTGCAAGAATACCAATGACCGAGCTCGACCGCCGACCCGTGGAGGCCATGGGCTACTTCCTTTGGGACTGGTTCGATGGAGGGCTGACCGATGGCTGGTAAGGTTCGGATGGGTGCGCCGTCGCAGTTCGTGGGGCGCCATCGAAATCTGTGGATGCCGAACGGTCTGAGCGGCCCGCCTCGTAGAGGGGCAAGGCGGCCCCGGCTAGGGGCTCTCGCGGCGTTGGTGGTCAGTCTGGCACCAGCTGCTCCAGCGCTCGCACAGACGGCTGTTCCCCAGCTTTTCGAAAGCTCTGATAAGTGCATGGCGTGCCACAACGGGCTATTGACACCCGCTGGCGAAGACGTGTCCATCGGCGATGAGTGGCAGTCCTCGATGATGGCGAATGCAGCGCGCGACCCGTACTGGCAGGCGGCGGTCCGCCGGGAGACCATCGATCACCCCTCGGCGCAGGGGCACATCCAAGCAGAGTGCTCGACCTGTCATATGCCCATGGCGCACTATCAAGCACTGGCGGCGAGACAGCCCGCTCGCGCCTTTGCCATGATGCCGCGTCGTGGTGCCCAGCCCGCGGGACAGCTGGCTCTCGCCGCAGACGGAGCGTCGTGCACGGTATGTCACCAGATCCTGGCGGCGAATCTCGGCGAGCGAGAGACCTTCGTAGGTCGCTTCGAGTTCGATCGACAGACACCCATCGGAAGGCGCCAGGTGTTTGGACCTTTCGACGTGGATCGGGGAACCGAGACGGTGATGAGTTCTGCGTCTGGTTTCGTGCCAGCCCGCGGGGATCACCTGCGAAGCTCGGAGCTCTGCGCGACCTGTCACACGTTGATCACGGAGGCTCTCGGTCCCGACGGGAAGAAGGTAGGCGAGCTTCCGGAACAGGTTCCTTACCTCGAGTGGTTGAACAGTTCCTATCGGGATCGGCGAGGATGCATCGACTGTCACATGCCCGTGATCAACGGTCCGGTGGCCGTCACGAGTGTCCTCCCCAAACCCCGACCGTGGCTGGCCCGGCACGCGTTCCGCGGGGGGAATGCCTTCATGCTGCGGGTGCTCAGCCGCTACTCGGCCGAGCTCGCGGTGCAGGCTCGGCCGACCGAGCTCACGCGGGCCGCGTCGGAAACCGAGGGATTCCTGCGCACTGCCGCTGCGAAGCTAGGGGTTGGAATCTCTCGAGCGCCCGACGGGAGATTGCAGGCCGTGGTGACCATCAGCAACCTCGCAGGACACAAGCTCCCCACTGCCTACCCGTCACGTCGGGTCTGGTTGCGCTTGCGGGTCATGGACGCAGCGGGCCGAGTCCACTTCGAGTCGGGGGCCTTCAATCCGAACGGCGCCATCATTGGCAACGACAATGACCGCGATGCGCGAGACTATGAACCCCATCACGAGCGGATTACGTCGCCCGAAGAGGTTCAAATATATGAAGCCATTCTGGTATCTCGTGCGGGAGAGACCACGACGGGCCTGCTGACCGCCGTGGGGTTTGCGAAGGACAATCGCATTCTTCCCGACGGATTCGATAAGGCAGGAGCTGGGCCGGAGGTCGCCGTCCATGGCCGAGCCCTCGAAGACACCGACTTCGCTGACGGTCGAGACACGATCACGTACCTGATCCCGACCCAGGGCTTGACCGGTACCGTCCAAGTCGAAGCCTGGCTCCTTTACCAGCCCATCGCCTACCGTTGGGCAGAGAATTTGGCAGGCTACACTGCTCCAGAGACGCGACGTTTCGTGGCCATGTACCGCTCGCTCTCCCCGACCAGCGTCTACACTCTCGACCATGTGCAGCTCGGCGTTGGGCTGGACTAGGCAGCGGCCCGATGGGCAGGGGTGAGTGGCACGACCAGGGCACACAGCGGTGCGCCCTGGTCAGGACCTCACCCTTCAGGCCGGTAGTTCACTGTTACCCAGCCTTGACCCGGGCCTGGGAAGGACAGTGTCGTCCCCTCGATGCCCACGGTGATCGTCTGAGTGCTGTTGGTCTGCATCACTAGGACGATGTCGCCGTCCGGGTTCTTGAATGCGAAGCCATCGTTTGCGCTTGTGTCGATGCGCACGGCGCCCGGGTCGACGAACTGGGCGGCATGCCTGAACACGTAGTAGGCGGGAGTCTCAATCAACCGACCATTCTCGACGATGAGCGGCGCATTCTGTGCCCACGGGCGCACCGTGTCCAAACTCCTACCGATGCTATCGAGGACCATATTCCAGGCGCTGTAAGAGTGCCCTCCATCGTTGATGAACTTCCTAATGTAGTACCAGCTCTCCAGACCGTAGTTGAAGTCATTCGGCGCCTTGCTCTGGTCGCCCCCTGCGCTACCTGCGGGTGGCGTGTAGCCGAATGGGTAGTTGCCGCACCTATGCTCCGTCTGATGAATGGGCAGGCCCCTGGAGACGTAGTTCGCCGCCTGGTCCATCATCCCCCACTGCACGCCAATGCTCGAGACGAACCCTCGCGCCGTCGAATCATTCAGGACGGCGTCCACGATGCCGCCGTCAGTCTGGGTGTTGGACATGGTGGCCAACCAGATCTCCACGTCCGGCGCATCCGTCTGGAGCATGGGTCCAAGGATATTAACAAAGCTCTTGAACGTATCGCTACTCCAGAGACACGAAGGATAGTCCTGTGGGTACCCAGGCTCGTTCTGCGGCGCAACGGCCGAGATCGTGATGCCCTTTTCCTTATAAGCACTGATGTACTTTGAGAAATACAGAGCGTAAGCCTGAAGGGTTGCCTGGTCACCCTTCATATTCCCCTTGTCGTAATCGTTGTTGTCCTTCATCCACGGCGGCGGGGTCCATGGGCTACCCCAGATAAAGAGCTCCCGGTTAACCTCCAGGGCGGCCTTGATGTAAGGGATGAGGTGAGTCTCGTCTTTGGCGATCGAGAAATTGCTCATCGACGTGTCGCCGGCGGTGTCGTTGTACGTATATCGAGCGAGCGCATAGTCGCTCGACCCCATGGGCATCCGACCCATCGTGAACCCGGCACCTTCGGTCTTGCTGAACAACAGCCGTATCGCTCGGCTCCGCTCCTCCGGGCTCAGCTCGGAGAGCGCCGCCCACCCCTTCTCGTTGAAGGTCCCGCCAAACCCGATCCACGTCTGATGGGTCCTACCCGGATCGACGGTGATGCTAGCGTTGCCGCCAGACGACTTGGTCGGCGTCACCTCCGTCCACCAGTTGCCGTTGGAAGAAGTGATGACTTCGGGCTCGACCACTGGCTGGATGGTGCCACCCGTGCCTTGGTCGTCACCACCCGCTGCGCCCGCGAAGCCCTGACTTCCGCCACCGACGCCGCCGACCATTCCGCCAGTCGAGGGACCGTTGCCGCCGGATGCGTTCGACGTGCCGCCAGCATCGTTGCTGCTGCCACCCGTCTCGGCACTGAAGCCACCGGCCCCGCCCGACGTGCCACCGCTCGCCTCGGAACTGCCACCGGAGCCGTCGCTGCTGCCGCCGCTGCCCTCAGAACTACCTCCTGTGGAGGCGGGCGCTCCGCCACTGTCGGGAGTCACTGCCAATCCGCCGCTCCCGACCAGGTTGCCCCCACTGCTTATCGTCGTCCCACCGCTGCTGGTTCCCCCCGTGCCGACCTGCCCCGGACCGGCCCCACCCGCGCCGGGCGACGCCGCTCCGACGCCGCCGGTCGCGACATTGCCGCTGCTGACACCGCCCGAGGCTACTCCCGCGCCGCCGGTGCCCTGTGTAGAACCAGCGTCATCACCGCACGCCACGCTGAACGCGGCGACCAGAAGGCTAGGGATGGATACGAGCAATCTGTTCATTGGGAACACCTCTGGCCAGTATTCCCGACGTGGCCCCTGTTCGATCGACGAACAGCTCACTCGCGACGAGGTCGAGCACAACCATGAGAGGTTAGCCACACGAACGAGAAGTTAGCCCTCGAAGACCCCCGCGCTGCCTTCGGGCCGCTCCCCTCTCCATCCAGCGAGCGTACACAGTTCCCGTCGCAGTGTCGCGGCACTCACAGCCACGGCCCCGCGCCTCGGTGAGCAGCCCCGCGACGCACCGGATCCCCGGTGTGGGCCGCTCAGTACGACACTTCGAACACGGGGGTAGTCGCCGAGAGGTGGTCATCGCCGCCGCGCCGCGGGGGCTCGCCAGCTGCCCCCTCGGCGCCGCACTTCCCGAGTCAGTCTTCCGCAGGTCCGCAGACCATCAACTCGACGCACCCGTTCTCGATAGCACATCCCGTGGCTGCGTCCGTACACTCCGCACACTCGTCTGTGGCACAAGCGACCTCGCACTCGGTGTCGCCACAGTCGCACGTCATGATGCACGCGTTCTGCGTGGCACAGTCACCGGCCAAACCATAGCAGTCCTCATTGTATGAGCCGCAAGCCTCGGCGAAGCATGCGAAGTACTCGTCAATGCCGGTACAAACGAAACCCGTCATCGGACACATCCCGAACTCGTCGCGGCCTTCGCCCCGCTCCGGGACTTCGGGAGTGCCATCAGCCCCAGCGGACGACGTTTCCGACCCTGCCGAGCCCGCTTGGCCGCCTGATGCTTCGTCGGAGTCCGGGAGCCCAGCGCGGTTCTGCTCCGCAGGCTGTCCAGCGGCTCCACCTGCATCGTTGCCGGACTTCCCAGACGAACCGTCGTCGCTGCCGCAGGCATAGATCCCTGCAGCCATCACCACTGCCCACGCGCGCGTACTTCCGATCCTCATCTGGTTCGTTCCTTTCTTGCTCTGGCTCAAGGGCCTACCGACGACGGCAAACCCGTACCCGCCCAAGCGGAAGGAAGCTCGTCTGGTTAAGGGGCGGCACGAATGCAGGGGCAACAAACGTGATTCGAGCCGCCCGCCAAGAGCGCAGACGCTGCTGGCAGTGCAGTCCAGAATGTCGCCGGCTGGCTAGCCGCGAACTAGGCGGCCAGCGCGGAACGGAGGGCGAGTTCGTGGAAGCTACATCCCTCCACGCAACGAGGGACGCGAGGAGCTATCCCTCGCTGCCGCCAGCTCCCGCGGTGCCGCAGAGCTGCTGGACATTCGCGTCCGTTGCTGCCGTGTTCGGCTCGAACTCGAAACACGGCTGGACCCGAACACCAGCGACGTGGCGGGAGATGCGGCAGGGCGGCGATAGCGGGGTATCGCTGAGATAATAAGCACCGACGAGGTCCCCCGTTGCTTCGTCGAAAACCTGTCCCCAACTGAGCACCGGAGTGCGATAGGCGAGATGCTGGTAGCCGCACCCAGTCACCTGGTAAGCCCGCGGGCTCGTCTTGCAGTCCTCGGGAGCAGCCGCAAGTGCCGCATGCACGGTCTCCGGGCAAAGCTCGCCGAGCGGCGTATAGTAGGTTTGGCTGCAATAGTCTTCGAGAGAGTTCAAGCTGTAGATGGAGTCATCTTCCGGGTCATCGGGAGCGATATCGCACGCGCCCGCAGCCGAAATGCCTTCGGCGGACTCACCGCCCGCGCCTCCCGAGCCAGCCCCCGCCGACTCAACGGTCGCCGAACCGTTGCCAGCGGCTCCATCAACAGCCGTATCGTCACTGCTACAAGCCGTGACGGCCCAAGTGATTGCCAAGAGTCGAGTCAAACTGTGCCACGTGCGAGTCATGAAGCCCTCTAAGCAACTAGCATACCAACAAACGTGACGCAGATCTTCGCGTAATGCTCGGTGATTTGGAGCGGAGCGGCATCACGATGTGCCGGGAGCGACTCCGCCATGTGCCACACGAGTGGCTCTTCCTTTCAGCAGCCTTCTCACGAGACTGCGGGGTCGGGGGCCAAGCGAGGCCCTGGCTGGATTGGTTCCCGATGGCGTTGCCGCTGGGATCGTCGCGACGATTCGCCAATCTGACTTTCTCCTGGCAGTCGCTCTAGCTTACAGTCGTTCGGGCACCGCAATCAGAACCGCGCGGAGGGGCCGCGTGAAGAAAGGAAGCAGTATGGCCAGGCTCGTATTCGGAATGAACCAGTCCCTGGACGGCTACGTCGACCATATGGCGTTCGCACCGAGCGCCACGCTCTTCCGCCACTTCATCGAAGAGGCTCAGGGGCAAGCGGGCAGCGTCTATGGTCGCCGCATGTATGAGGTCATGCGTTACTGGGACGATGATCATCCCGAATGGGATACAGAGGAACAGGCCTTCGCGGCGGCATGGCGGAAACAGCCGAAATGGGTCGTCTCGCGCTCCCTGAAGTCGGTCGGTCCCAATGCCTGGCTCATCGAGGATAATCTGGGGGGCGCGATCCGCCAGCTGAAGACCGAACGCGATGGAGAGCTCGAGGTTGCCGGCCCGGATTTGGCGCAGAGCCTCACTGAGCTTGGCCTAATCGATGAGTATCGCATCTACCTGCACCCCGTCGTGCTTGGTGACGGCAAGCCATATTTCGCCGGGCCCCGGCCGCGGTTACGCCTCATGACCAATGATCGCGTTGGTGAGGATGTGGTCAGGTTGACCTACGTTCCTGCTTGACCTCCCGAGACGCCGAATCGGATCCGCCCATGAACCTAGATTTCGCGCGCTCCCCGGCACATGGGCGCTGAATCCCGCGGAATTCTCGGCTGTTCATCCCGCGGTCTGGCGCGCGTGGCTTCATCCATGAGGTGAAGTAGCGGCTACCCGCCGGAGCTGTCGATCGATCGTCCGATCTAGGTTCTTCAGCGCTCGGGAGAAATGACCCGGGT
>JAEWRL010000108.1 GCA_023398955.1 Pseudomonadota bacterium | reverse complement strand
GGGGAAAAAGCAGCGGCCCGGGGGAGGGGAGGGGACCCGGGCCGCTGGGGAAAAAGCAGCAGCCCGGGGGAGGGGAGGGGACCCAGGCTGCTGGGGAAAAGCAGCAGCCCGGGGGAGGGGAGGGGACCCAGGCTGCTGGGGAAAAGCAGCAGCCCGGGGGAGGGGAGGGGACCCAGGCTGCTGGGGAGATTGTGAGGGTGCGTCGTAGCGCCGGCGGGCTCAGAGCCCTGGCCGTTTACTCTTTATCCTATCCATATGCACTAGGTGTGCCATTCTAGCGTGTCAGTTACTTCGATTCGTTGTCGCTGGCGAACCTGTTTGATTGTTGCAAATGTGAAATGTGCGTTTCAGGTTTGCAGTATTCGGAAGACATTGTGACTACGCGGAAGCTGGGCGCCGTCAAGTTGGCCCTTTGAGTTTCTAGTTAACGTCGAACGAGTGAAGATCAACCCCACCGAGTTGATCGATCGGTTCGCCTGTGAAGGCTCAATCGGGCTGAACGGGAAAGCCGGTCAAAGGGCCCAACTTGTGCTTGTCGCGCTCGAATATCGGCTCGCTCTGCATGTACAGACCGATCAGGACGCCGAGCTCCTTCAGGGCGCTGATGTGAGTCCGCTCGTAACCGTGGGAGGCGTCGGCACCGAAGCACGCGAGTGCGACCCGGATGTCATTACCTGCTTCGACGGCTGAGGCGGCATCGCAACGGTAGAACTTGAAGACGTCCCGTTGATGCTCCACCTCGAAGTCGCGGCATAGCTTCAACAGACGTCGGCTCAGGTGATAGTCGAAGGGGCCGGATTGGTCGGCCATGGCAATGGTGACGCCTCTTTCCCTCGAGTTCTGCCCCTGGGCTGGAGTTGCGTTGTCGACGGCCACCATCTCGGCCACTTCGTTCACCATGACAGCGGACGCCCCGGTTCCCACCTCCTCGGTGATCGTGAAAAGCAGGTAGCAGTCGACAGGTAGCTCGATCCGACGCTGGGTGATGGCCTTGGCGGCCGCGAGTATCGCCGCGCAGCCCGCCTTGTTATCAAGGTGGCGAGAGATGATAAACCCGTCATAGAGCTCTGGTTGGGGATCGATGGCGACGAAATCACCGACGGCGAATCCGACGGACTCCAGCTCGGCCACGCCGGTGCAGAAGTCGTCCGTGCGCATCTCCACGTGATCCCAGTCGACGGGCTGCGAGTCCACCTCAGTGTTGAAGGTGTGTCCGGATGCCTTGAGGGGCAGAATGCTCCCCCTCTTGGGGCCGTGATGGTCGGTGAAGATAGTGGCGCGGGCGCCTTCTGCAAACCGGCTTGACCAGCTGCCAATTGGCACCAGACCGAGACGCCCCGTGTCCTTGAGGCTCTTCACCATGGCGCCGATCGTATCGACGTGGCCAACGACCGCCTTGGCAGGCGCGCGATGGCTTCCCCTCAGTACGGCGCGGATGGCTCCGCGGCGACTGAGTTCGAAGGAGATGCCGAGCGACTCGAGCTCCGCGCCAACTCGGTGCACGATGCGGTCCGTGTATCCGGTTGGACTGGGGATCCCAAGCAGCTCGATCAGAAAAGACTGGAGGTAGTCGGTATCGATGGGGAGGCGTTCCATGTGGCTGGCTATCTGGTTCTGTAGCGAGGGATGCCTGCTGAGCGAAGCATAGGGCGTCGTCGCCCACCAGCCAGCGCCTGAGGATATCGCCATTGCTGACCGTCCCCCGAGCGGACGCGGAGGCGCGGCAAAAACGCCGCAGTCGTTCAGGCGCTCGCTGTATCGGGGAAGAGCAGGTCGATGAACGCTTCCGCCGTAGGCTGGGGTTCATGATTGGCGAGGCCTGGACGCTCGTTGGCTTCGATGATCCAGTAGCGCGGCTGATCGATGCTGGGCACCATGAAGTCGAGCCCGACGACTGGAATATTCAGTGCCACAGCAGCGCGTTCTGCCGCCTGCACCAACCTGGGGTGAATGTCCGCGGTCACATCGTGGATCGTCCCACCCGCATGCAGATTGGCGGCACCTCGGACGACCAGCCGCTGCCCCACAGCGAGGATGTCGTCCAGGCCATAGCCTTGCCCCTGCACCTTGCGCTCCGTTTCGCGGTCCAGCGGAATGGTGCTTTCCCCACCGGTCGCGGCGGCGCGTCGGCGGCTCTGCTTCTGGATGAGCCGGCGAACCGAGTGTTCGCCCGTGCCGAGGATCTCCGGCGGGCGGCGTATAGCAGCGGCCACGACGCGATAGTTGATGACGATGATCCGCAAGTCGTCGCCTTCGACCATCTCTTCGACCAGGACGGTATCTCCCCTGTGCCGGCCTTCGCTGACGACACCCGCGAGCTCGTCGGCGGTCGTGATGCCGACGCGCACGCCCTTGCCCTGCTCGCCGCGAGTGGGCTTCACGACGACGCGGCCATAAAGGCGGAGAAACTCGAGGTCCCCTTCGTCACCGCTGGCCACTCGTTGGGCTGGGACATTGAGGCCCGCTTGGAGCAGCACACGCCGTGTGACCCGCTTGTCATCGCACCGGCTCATCGCGATCGCGCTCGTGAGCTCGCTCAGCGATTCTCGGCACACAAGTGTGCGCCCCCCGAGGCTTAGGGCAAAGTACCCCGCCTCGGCGTCAAGCACCTCGACGGCGATACCACGCTTGCGCGCCTCCCGAACGATGATGGCGGCGTAGGGGTTGAGCTCCTGCTCGGGCCCCGGTGTGCCGATGAAGAGCGGCTCATTGAAGGGGTTCTTGCGCTTGACGCAGAACACGGGCACGCGCATGAACCCAAGGTTCTCATAGAGGGCGATTGCCTGGGTGTTGTCGTGCATCACCGAGAGGTCGAGAAACGAGCGGCCGCGGGCGATGTAGTGTTCAATGAGTTGGCTCGTCAGCGCCCGTCCTACGCCGGGTAAAGTGGCCTGGGAGTCGACCGCCAGTGCCCAAAGGCTGCAACCGTTCTCCGGATCCCCGAATGCTTCGCGGTGGTCGACGCCCGTGACCGTTCCAATCACGGCTTTTGTCGACTCATCGATAGCGACGAAATGCGTCAGTACCCGGGAGGTGCGGCTCTCCCAGACGGTGTTGGCGTCCAGAGGCACCATACCACGCTGGCCGTAGATCCCATTGACGGCATCGATGTCCGCCGGAGAGAGGAGCTTCCGGATCGTAAACGGCGGCGGCGCCACATCACGATGCCGGTACTGTTCCAGGTAGATGCGATACGTGTGTGAAGGATCCAGAAAAAGCTCCTGGGGGGCGAGCGCGAGCAGCACGTGGGGGTTGCCGATGTACATGGCAATGTCCCTTCGCCCGTCCGTCTCTTCTCGCAGCGAGTTCGCCAGCTCCTCGTTCGACCGGAAAGTGTGTCCGAAAAGGAGCCTGCCCCATCCGCACTCGATCGCTACGTTCTCCGGCAGCGTCGCGCCGTCCCCGGACCGCTGTGGCTTCCAAGCGTTGAGGGTCGGGGCCTGCCCTCGATCGAGACGGTGCTGCGACTTGATCCGATGCTGCGTCACGGTGCTCCCGGGAGTTCGATGCATCTACAATCCATTGGCATGCAGCCACAGTTCCAGAACGGCAAGCTGCCAGAGCTTCGAGCCGCGCAAGGGGGTGATTTCGCCTTGGGGGTTCTCCAGCAGGCGTTCGACGTAGGCTGTCTTGAACAAACCTCGCCCGCGCGATCTGGTGCTCGAGAGCGAGTCTCTCACCAGGTCCAAGTACTCGCCACGAAGATACTTGAGGGCCGGGACGGGGAAATACCCCTTGGGTCTGTCGATCACCTCGCTGGGAATGACCCTCCTCGCTGCCTCCTTGAGAACGAACTTGCCTCCCTTGTCGATCTTGAAGCGACCTGGCACCCGAGCGGCAAGCTCCACGACCTCGTGATCCAAGAACGGTACACGTGCTTCGAGGCCCCAAGCCATCGTCATGTTGTCGACGCGCTTTACGGGATCCTCGACGAGCATGACCGTCGTGTCCAGGCGCAGCGCCTTGTCGATCGGCTCTGGCGCTCCGCCCACCGCGAAGTGCTGGCGCACGAAGTCACGGCTGTAATCCGCGGAGACGTGCGCCTTCTCCAGTACAGTCGACATCTCTGCGTGATCCCGATCAAAGAAGGCGGCTGAATACTCGGCGAGTGGGTCACTGCTCGTCATCATAGGCGGATACCAGTGATACCCGCCGAAGATCTCGTCCGCGCCCTGGCCGCTCTGGACCACCTTCACGTGCTTCTTCACCTCTTCACTCAGCAGATAGAAGCCGATAGCGTCGTGGCTCACCATCGGTTCGCTCATGGACGCGATGCACCGGGAAAGGCTCGTGAGCGCGCGGCTGCTGTCGACTCGGATCTGGTGATGGCGCGTCCCGTAGTGCGCGGCGATGATGTCCGAGTACTTGAATTCGTCGCCCGCTTCCCCCGCCACCGTCTCGAACCCAATGGAGAAGGTCTCGATGCGTGACTGCCCCGCTTCAGCTAAGAGGCCCACTACCAAGCTGGAGTCGAGTCCGCCTGAAAGCAGCACCCCGACCGGAACATCGGCGACGAGGCGACGCCGGACAGCACGCCGGAGCACATCGATGACTCGGTCCTGCCATTCGTTGAAGTCGAGTCGGTCCTCACTGGGGCTCCTCTCGTAGTGGAGAGCCCAGTACTGCCGCTCGCTCCTGGTGCCGTCGGGTAGAACCGTCATCACCGTGGCGGGGGGGAGCTTGCGCACGCCGCGCACTATCGTTCGAGGCGCAGGAACGACTGAGTGGAACGTGAGGTAGTTGTGCAGCGCGACGTCATCAATCCTGGTATCGATGTCGTTGCTTCGCAACAGGGCCGTGAGAGTGGAAGCAAAGAGCAGCGCCCCTCCCGCTTCCGCGTAATAGAGCGGCTTGATGCCGAGCCGATCACGCGCAAGAAAGACCTTTCCTGACCCCCGCTCGACGAGTGCAAAGGCGAACATTCCATAGAGGCGCTCCACAAAAGACTCGCCCCAGGCGTGATACGCCTTGATGAGCACTTCCGTATCGCCGCTCGAGAAGAACCGGTACCCTCTGCCTTCGAGCTCTGCCCGTAGCTCGGCGTAGTTATAGATGGCCCCGTTGTAGACGATCGTGATGCCGAGCTCGGCGTCGACCATGGGCTGCTGCGCGTTCTCGCTGAGGTCGATGATCTTTAGGCGGCGGTGTCCCAAGGCGATACGCCCGTGGGCAACGAGGCCTCCAGAGTCGGGGCCGCGGGCGGCCATCCCAGATGCCATGTTGTGGACGCGCTCCGGTGAGGCGGGCGCTCCGTCGAACCGAATCTCTCCGGCAAATCCGCACACTATAGTCGATTGCCTCCGGTGATTGTCTTGAGCCTGGTCGGTTTGGAGTCAAGGAGAGTACTGACTTCCCGTCGGGGCATGGTGACCCGCTGGTGCATCTTCTCCTGGCCGTGGTCTTATCAAATGCTCGTGAGCGTGTCCACCACGGCCAAGATTGTGCCGCAGGGGAGTGCCGTCAGTGTTTCACTGGCGTTGCGCCGCAAGCACAGTCGACCTCGAACGCGAAGAACGCAGACGGGAGCACGGTGCTCTGCGCCGGAACGCGCAGCTGAGCGGTTTTCGAGCACGATGCGCTTTGGTAGGTCTCTTGCATGGATGTCACGCGTGGACCAGGGCACCTCCATCCAAACCGCGGCTTTCGTGAGCCGCGCCAGGCCGTCCTGTCACGCTTCTGGCAACGCACGCGCACGCGCGGATCTCAGCGAATGCTTGGAAGGATCGGGAACGTTGCGGTGGGTCGTGGTGGAGGAAGCGTCGCCCATGGATCGACGAGCACACCCACGGTGCCCGGGGCAATCTGGAGCGCGA
Source organism: Pseudomonadota bacterium (assembly GCA_023398955.1). Classification (GTDB taxonomy): domain Bacteria; phylum Myxococcota_A; class Polyangia; order Polyangiales; family Polyangiaceae; genus JAEWRL01. The sequence goes on along the minus strand of JAEWRL010000108.1, from coordinate 49,115 downwards.
GCCGGTCAGAGACCTGCGGCCTGCTGTCGGCCCAGGGATCCACAAGGGCTACCGCCGGAAGCACATCTTCGTGGCTCCACGGCTCCACGATCTCCAATGCAGGCAGCATATCCCAACGTTCCGTCTCCTTGATCGACCAAGGGTCGACCAGCGCCGCATCGGACTCAGCATCATCCATCGGCGAGCGGGTGCCGGAGGGAAGGAGCACAGGGGGAGCAGTGCGGCCCAGTGGTGCGAGCGCGTTCCGTGCGGGCAGAGCACTTGGAGCCGCGCGCTGTTCCAATGACACCTGCTGTCCCGGAGCCACCACGAACCATCCCGCCACGGGGACGTTCCCGCGCGCTGCTCCGTAAGCGAAGGCAGCCGCGCTCAGCGAGAACCCGATCATGACGAAGGCACGCACTCTCACAGCCCAGCAGAATAGCACGCATTTCTCATCGCTGACAGCCCCGATGGCGCCGGCTGCGCGAGTCAGGGCGCCTACACTCACCTCGCTGGTCCTTTCGCTGGAGGTGGTGTCGTTGGCTCAGAGCTCGATTCTACCCTCTGCTCGGCCATGGACAGATGGGTGCGGGCACGTCCCCAGGATGAATGAGGTCCAAGTCGAACAGCGGAGTTAGCTCGGCCGCGCTCCCCCCGTGCGGCGCGTCCATCCCCACGCTCGATGCTACCCAACCTACGACGTCGCGGGCTTCGACACCGCGGTTGCGTAGCTCTCTCATGCTCAGGTCATCGGAGCGCTTTGCAAGCCGGCGGCCGCTCCCGTCGACCACCAGAGGCAGGTGGACCCAGCGCGGTCGGGGGAGGCGTAGAGCCTCTTGCAGGAGCAGCTGCCGCGCCGTGCTCGGTAGAAGATCGGCACCTCGGTGCACCTCGGTGATTCCCTGGCGCGCGTCGTCGAGCACGACAGCGAGTTGATAGCCGATGTTAGCGTCGCGCCGCGCGATGACGAAGTCGCCGCACTCTGAGGCCACATTGAAGGTTTGGCGGCCGAATACGGCGTCATGGAACGAAACTGCGCCTGCTGGCACGGTGAAACGCACGACCGGTTCGCAGCCGGCGCGGCGCGCCGCAGCGATACTGGGGAACCGCCCGCGACAGGTGCCCGGATAGGGCATTTCGCGGTCCCCGCGGTGAGGAGCCGATAGGGCTCGTCGCAGGTCACCTCGCGTGCAAACGCACGGATAGGCGCGACCCTCATCAAGCAGCGCGGCGACCTTCTCCTTCATTGCTTGAAGTCTCGTCGATTGGATCTCGGGCGATCCGTCCCAGTCGAGCCCCAGCCATTCCAGATCGCTCAACGTCGAGTCGATGAAGTCCTGGCGGCAGCGTTGTCCGTCCAGGTCCTCGAATCGGAGCAGCACGCGTCCGCCCCTTACGCGGAGATGCCACCATGCGATGAGAAATGTGCGAGCGTGCCCCAGGTGAAGCAACCCAGTGGGGCTTGGCGCGAGACGACCCACTGGCGGCGGAGGAACGGGCACGGATGTCACGGACGGGATGGTCATCCACGGGCGCCGATACGATCCAACGAGTCTGAGCTAGCGAAGGGCCACGATGTAGGCGAGCCATCCGGGCTGGTTCGCTGCGCGCGGCTTTGGCCGATACACGCTGTCCTCGTCATCCTCGGAGTCGTCCCAGTACACACGCACCTCGCTGAAGCCGGCCTCCAGGAGCAACTCACGGAGCTCCGGCAGCGACCAGAACCGCCACTCGTAAGTGAACGCCTTCTCCATGCGCGACCCGTCACGGAACTCGAAGTGGATGTGATTGACGATCTCGTGCGTGATCGGACAGAAGGAGTCCTGGTCCCAGACGTAGGTGAAGCCCCCCTGGATACGGCGGGGCTCGAGCATCGGCTGGTGAGACTCCCATCCCCCATAGGCGTCCAGGAAGAAAGCCCCATCCTTGCCGAGGCAGCGGCGCACACAACGGAAGTAGTGCCGCAGCTCGTCGCGAGAGCGAAAGATCCAGTAGCTGAAGTTGAATGCGCCCACGACATCATAGCGCCCACCCGTCTCGCGTACGTCTTGGCAGAGCAGCGACACCCTTTGGGCCTGTTCTCCGAGTGGGTTCAGATTGCGCTCCATGCCCCAGTCGAGGACGCTCCGATCGATATCCACGCCCGTCGCGGTTCGCTCCGGTTGGCTCTTGACCCAGGTCGCAGAAAGTAGGGCCGTCCCACAGAAGTCCTCTCGAAAGGACACTGGTCGCCGCTTACGAAGGGTGCGGAAGGTGGTGTCCACGAACTCGATCTCCATCTCCGGGGCCTGTACGCTGCGCTGGTACAGGTCGTGGCGATCGGCGGTGCTGGCCGTCAGCGCCGGCTGGCGAACTCCCGCCCTCGATCGCGGCGCGACGGCCTTGGTGCGCCGCGAGGGTTGCCGTTTCTTCTGCTTACGCTCTGCCATGACAGCCTTTCCGCGGGGGAGGACCAGCACTTTTAGTGCGTCGAAAACGGGCATGCAAGGTGGCGCGGCGCGCGAGGGGTCGCACTGTGCGCCGGTTCCGCGTCGCACTGCGAGCGGGGCCCCTCCGGGTGGCCATACGGCTTACGGGTATCGACATCTTCCTCTCACCTGTTGCGGATCCTGCGCGGCGGCGCGCGATTTCGTGCGACCAGGGTTGGTTTGCCGTGACGTGCGGCGAGGATCGGCTCTATCCTCCGGACCCATTTCGACAGTGAGGAGCAGAAGCCGGTGACACAGTATCTCGGAATCGACTCGAGCACCCAAAGCCTTTCCGCAACCATCATCGACACCGAAGCGGGGGCGGTGATCGCCGAGGCCAGCATCAACTTCGGCGAGGCGCTGTCCAAGTACCAATCGCCCAGCGGGTTTTTGCCGAACGCGGATGCGACGGTCAAGCAGAGCAATCCCCTCATGTGGGTGGAGGCGCTCGACTTGCTTTTCGCAGACCTGCGCGAGCGTGGCGCCGACCTGAGTCGCGTACGCGGCGTAAGCGGGGCAGGACAGCAGCATGGTTCGGTGTACCTGGCGCGCGCCCTCGCCTCCGTGGGTAAGTGGGATCCGGGCAAGTCCCTGGTCGACCAGGTGCGACCGCTCTTGAGTCGACCTGTTTCGCCCATCTGGATGGACAGTTCGACGACGGCGGAGTGCCGTGAGCTCGCCGCAGCTCTTGGGAGCGACGAGCAGATGGTGAAGGTGACGGGCTCCCGCGCGATCGAACGCTTCACGGCCGCACAGATCCGCAAGTTTGCGAAGCAGGAACCCGCTGCCTGGGCGCGTACGCAAGAGGTTCATCTCGTGAGCTCGTTCTTGGCTTCGCTTCTCATTGCGGATACCGCGCCAATCGACCTCGGCGATGGGGCAGGGATGAACCTGCTTGACCTCGCCTCCGGGCGCTGGAGCCCAGAGCTGCTCGAGGCCACGGCGGACGGCCTTCGAGGAAAGCTCGCCGATCCGGTGCCGAGCACCAGTCGAGTGGGCACCCTCGCGCAGTACTTCATCGATCGTTTTGGTTTCAGCGCGGGCACGCCGGTGATTGCCTTCACGGGTGACAATCCTAGCAGCCTCGTCGGCATGGGCGCGACGCAGCCAGGCACGGCGGTCATTAGCCTGGGAACGAGCGACACGGTGTTCGCTGCGATGAGTGAACCGCGCACCGACCCCAACGGTTTCGGTCATGTCTTCGGCAATCCAGCGGGTGGCTTCATGTCGCTCATCTGCTTCGCGAACGGGTCGCTCGCGCGCGAGGCCGTTGCCAGGCAGTTCTCCCTGGACTGGGAGCAGTTCGAGCGGGCCATCATCGAGGAGACTACGCCCGGGAACGGCGGCAATATGATGCTCCCCTACTTCGTTCCGGAGATGACTCCGAGGATCTGTGCAGCAGGCCCGCGCTACTTCGGCACCTCGGCTTTCGTCGAGCAGAAGGACGCGCGAGGCGCCGCACGCGCCATCGTCGAGGCACAGGCCGTGAGCATGCGCCTATTCTCGGGATGGATTGGCGAGGCTCCCACTCGCATCCTCGTGACGGGCGGGGCTTCGAAGAACAGGGGAATTCTGCGGGTCTTGGCGGACGTGTTTCAAGCGGAAATCGTTCCGCTCGTCGTGTCGAACTCGGCGGCCCTCGGAGCGGCAGTGCGTGCGGCTCAGGCAACCGAGGGCGTCTCGTTCGAACAGCTGGCGAGTACGTTTTCTGCGCCGGACGAGGCGCGGAGCGTTGCCCCCAGTAGTGCCACGCGGGGCGTGTACGAGGACATGGCGGCGAGCTTTGAAGCACGCCTGAACGCGCTGCGCGCCGTCGAGACGGGCAGCTAGTCCGACGTGCCGTTTCGCAGCTAACCAACCGTGAAGACGGTGTGGTCCAGCACTATCTTCACGCCGAGCGCCACGAGGACCAGGCCACCCACGAGCTCCATCCGCTTTCCCCATGCGGTGCCCAGCCGCCTCCCCAGCAGCACTCCGCTGGCACTGAGCAAAGCGGTGACCGCCCCTATCACGACTGCGGGGCGTGCTATCTCCTCTCCTAGCATGGCCAGAGAGAGACCGACGGCGAGAGCGTCGATGCTCGTCGCGACGGAAAGCAGGAGGAGCTCGAGCCCCCGGGTCCGGTCCCGACCCCTACCCGAGTCCGGTTCTTCCTGGTTCCATGCTTCGAACGCCATCTTGCTGCCGACCGCCACAAGGAGCGCGAAGGCCACCCAGTGGTCGACGATTTCTATGACCGTGTGCACCGCGTTGCCTGCCCACCAGCCAAGGATAGGCATCCCAGCTTGAAAGGCACCGAAGTGGAGAGCAACGCGCACCACGTGCCGCGCGCGCACCACGGGCAGTGTGACCCCCGTCACGAGGGACACCGCGAAGGCATCCATCGCCAAGGCGACGGCCAAGCCGAACAGGGTGGGCCACCCCATCACCACAAGGGGTCCTTGCCCGTGGGGCGGCTGACGCCGAGGAGCTCAGGGACGAGCTGGCCAGCAGGGCGAAGAGGAGGCATCGAAGCGCCGCATAGCATGCATCTGCCGCGCACGCCGCTAGTGTGACCCGCATCGCAGGGTGGCGTCGTGTGGACTCGGGTTCCCGCGGAGATGTGCTAGTTACGCGACCAACGATGCGGACGACGGCAGGTGCGCGGCGGTGGCGAGGGTCCAAGGGGTGAAGAGTGGGCTTTGCACCGGCTCCGACAGGACTCAGCGAAGCGCGGGGAACGGGTCGGTGCCGCGGGAACGCTGCTTCATGTGTCAGCGAATCGCCTCGCGATGCATCTGTCGCCTGTTTCCGGTGCCGCTCCCCAACAGGACAGAGATCGCCATCGTCCAGCATCCGCGGGAGCACCGTCATCCCTTCGGAACGGCTCGGCTGGCGGAGCTTGGCCTTCGCCGCTGCCGTCGCACCGTGCAGTGGCGGCTCGAGGAGCACGACGTCGATTATGGTTTTGCTCGCGACGCGGTGCTGCTGTTTCCCGGACCCGCGGCGCCTCCCTTGGTGCCGGGGTTTGACCTGGAAGCGCCATCCCAGCTGGTGGTGCTCGACGGTACTTGGCACCAGGCGCGCGCTCTCTTGCGCGACCAGGCGCAGCTCCGCGCCCTGCCGCGCGTTAGTCTGGTACCCCGCGCGCCGAGCCGGTATCGGATCCGTAGGGAGCCCCACGCCAGCTACATCTCCACCATCGAGGCCATCGTCGCCGCGCTCCAAGTGCTCGAGCCGGACCTGCTCGGCGTGGAGGGATTGCTGGACGCTTTCGAGACAATGATCGATTGGCAGCTCCAGCCACGTGGCCCCGGGGCCGCTCGACATGTTCACCGAGCGAAGACGCGGATTACTCTTCCGCGCCACCTCATGATGCCCGCCAGCCAGATCGCCGTCATCTACGCAGAATCGGCGGGCCCACAGAGCCGCGATGCCAAAGGGGACCTGCGCGAGCCGCTCCAGCTTTGTATCAAGCGGCTGACAGCCGAAGAGGGCTGCTCGCAGGTCTTCGTCACCGCGAACCCCCCGCTGCCCCAGCATCTGGCATGCATGGGGCTTGCTGCGGAGGCGCTCCGGGGAGCTCCACCGGTGGCAGCAGCGTCAACGTGGCTTCGCAGCGCCCTCCACGGCTGCTCGGCCCTCGTCGCGTGGAACCGTTCCAGCCTCCAGGTCGTCGCGCCGCTCGTCCCGGAGCTTCCGGCCGTCGTGCTCAAGGCTGCCTTTTGCAACGCCCTCCGGCGCCCGGCAGGGGTGCTCGAGAACCTGGCCCTCGATCTCTGCTTGGAGAGGAAGCCTGTTGCCAACGTACCGGGCCGGGCCGCGCAGCGGCTGGCAGACTGCGAAGCGGTGCTCCGTTGGCTTCGCGGTCAGGGGGGCTGGTGAGGGCGCGCTTCCCTGCCGAGCGTGGCGGGAGCGCCCTCCCTGCGGCACCCTCCCCCGCCATGCACCGACTCGACCCTTCCACAGAAGCCATCGAGTTATGGACGGACGTGCCGGAGTTCGGCAACAGGGTGACACCGCCCAATGACAGGATGCAGGAGGCTAGTCCGTGGGAGCCGTGCTCTCTCCGAGAGGAACACCCCATGTACCAGTGGCTTCACGGCAGGGGCGCTTACAGGAAGCAGCTCGCTTCGGGGTGCCCGCACGCAGGCGCTGTCGTGGCCGTCGAGCGGACCGATGGCTCGCTTTTCGATCAAATGGTCGCGTCGCGCCGCCGGGGTGAGCCGCTACCCCACGGACTCGTGTGCGTGGCGGGGAGCGGTACGGCTTTTCACGGCTACCGTGGGCGGAGTTGGTGCGCCGTGCCCGGCAACCTCCACCTGTCGGTGCATTGGGCGCCGCAGCGAGCCATTTCTGGCTACCTGCCTGGGGTTCTGGCGCTCGCCGCGGTTGCCTGTGCCGGCGCGGTCGACGAACTGGCCGGTAACCGTCCTGTCGCGGGCATCAAATGGGTGAACGACGTTCTCGTCGGTCGTGACAAGATTGCGGGTGTTCTCGCCTGGTCGCAGTCCGAGGGTGAGCGCCTGGACAGCATCATTCTGGGGATCGGCTTGAATGTGGAGCACGCGCCCGCCGACGTGAACGATGCGGCTGTCGAAGGAGCCACCTGCCTCGCGGCGCTGCGGCCTGGGATACTACTCGGGGAGGCCTTTGCCGTGCTCCTGCGTCACTTGAACGTCAGGTACGAGGCGCTCGTGGCTGGTGGAACCGACGAGCTCCTGGCGGCGTACCGGGCGCGATCGGTGGCGTTGGGGCGTCGCGTGCGCTGGGTCCCTGATGATGCAGGCCCCCATGAGATCATCGAGGCGAAGGCTGTCGCCATCGCGGACGACCTCGCGCTGGTTCTGGACGGGCGGAGCGAGCACCTGCGCAGCGGACGCATCGCACTCCTCTGACTTGAAACTACGCAACCTCCTGTTGGGAACGAGAGCAAATCCCAGCTCCTTGGTGTTGGAGGAGAGCGCAGCCAGGTGGCGGGCTCGGTAGCGAGCCTCGTAGGTTTCCTGGCGATGTCCGGTACAGACCTGAACTTCGCGACCGCCAGTCCTCGTCGCAGGTGGCAGCAAAGATTCTGGCTTCGACCACAGCCTGACCAGCAGCTCCGCTACCAGGATGGAACACACTCTCTGTTCGATGGAAAGCCCGTCCGCTTTCCAACCGATCGGGCTCGGACTCGGCTTTGAAGACACTCCTCTGGAACTGCAATAGTCATGTAGACAGCGCTTGTGGTGGGTCGGGTGGTTGGCCTGTTCGGGGCGCGCCAGCCAATTCGCCCGAGGGTGGCGGGCGTGCCACGCTGTTCGCTGCTCTTCATGGTGCGGATCGGCGTCATTTCTGATACCCACGGTTGGCTCAGGCCCGAAGCCATCAAGATCGCTGCAAGCTGCGATGTCGTCCTCCACGCTGGGGACGTCGGTGACGAAGACATTTTGACGGACCTCGAGCGGATTGCTCCCACCTATACGGTCCGCGGCAATACGGACAACGGCGCGTGGGGCGCGGCCCTCCCGGAAACGCGTGATCTCGAGTTTGAGGGTCAACGTATCCACGTCATTCACGACCTCGAGCTACTCGGGTTCGATCCCGCCGCTCGCGGACTGGCAGCCGTCATCTCTGGCCACACCCATCGCCCCGAGCTGCGCCGGCAGCGGGGCGTGCTCCATCTCAACCCTGGGAGTGCCGGGCCACGTCGTTCCGGCTCCCCCGTGACGATGGGCATCCTCGTAGTCGAGGGGCCTTCCCTCACGGCGACCATCGTCCCCCTCGTGCCCTCCTGAGACGCCGCTCACGGCCGCCATCGTGCCGCTTGGTTGACCCGTGGACACAAGCTGGGACAGATGCCTGCTCGGCTTGGTGTCTCGTAGGAGTTGTCCCGTCGTAGCCTTACTGGGCGAGCCGCTTACTCCGTCGTCTTCTCGGGTTCGTCCTGAGCACCTTGGGCCCTGGACTGGGCGGCATCTGCTTGGAACACGAGGCGCAGGGTGGTCGGTTCCTCTTCACTCGTCGTGGAAGAGCCAGCGACGGTCAGCTTGTCCTGGGGCACGCCACACTTCAGCGCCGTAGGAGCAGCCCGGGCGGCGCGGGCGGCACCCACCTCGAGAGCGGTTTCGTACTCCTTGAGGCGGCGGCTCTTGGCGGCGGCTTCCGTTCCAACGCCTTCGACCTTCACGTGAATGGGTCTCGGCGCCTTCAGCGGCTCGAGCGCTTTGCACAGCACGGTGCGCCCGGCCGCAGTGAGGTCGACGGACTCATCATCCTGCAGCACGCGGCTCTGGAGGGTCACGGTGGCGCGGGTTCCTGTGGCGTTCACGCTGATCCATTCCCGCCCGACATACGGCTTCAGGATGCCCTCGAGTTCGTCCTTCAGCTTCTCGATGGCGTCCGCACGTGCCTTCTCGGCCAATGCGCGTTCTGCCTCCGCCTTCTGGAGGGCATTGCGCTGGGTGGTGGTCGTCTCCAGCACCGCTATGGTCTTGCCAAGTCTCGTGCGGAGGCCTTTTGCCTGGCTGGTCGCTTCCACGTACTGAACGCGAAGGGCGGCGTGAGCGCGGTGCAGGGGCCAGTACCAGGCAACCACGACGAGCACGAGAATGACGGAGAGCGCCGCCAAGGCCACTTTCAGCCCGGTTCCGCCCCGCGAGCCGAGCCGAGCGCGAAAGATCTCCTCTTCGTCAGTGGTATGCTGATTGTTGTTCGCCATTGGGACCCTAAAGCTTTCGTACCGCGTGGCGCACAGGATGGGAAGCCCGACGGAACCTCCCGGGCAAGCCGTTGGCGGTCCCAGATGGCTGCGATGTGGGTGCCTGGCGCCTGAACCCAGGGTCTTCGCGGATGTCCCACATTTCGCACATGCGTCCCAGCGCTTCGCAGATCCTGGGGCTCGCGCGTCGACTCGCCGCCACGTGACGCCTTCCGGGACGGCCTGGTCGTCACGTTCCTGCGGGGAGTTCGAACGGGACACTTCCAGCCGAATCAAAGAAGTGGCCTCACATCGGGTGCACCTCCTGCTACTGTTTCCGGGCGTCTCGGGCTGTGCACCGGCGTGCAGCTCGTCCGCAGGTGGAGTGACGGATGACAAGGAACACTGACGAAAGCGAGCATGGTGGCGGCGATCGACTTTCGGAGTCCGAGTTCTGGCACGTGCTCATCGACGGCGAGGCGCGGCGCGTTACCCTAGACGAACTCGACGGGATGTTCCAACGCGGTGACATTGGGGAGGACAATCTGGTCTGGAAGAAGGGGATGCGCGGCTGGATCAAGTTGGGGCTGGCTGTTGGACTCGACAACGACGACGTGGAGCTCTTCGTGCCCGCGTTCGAGGCGCCTACCGGCCCCTACTCGGGTGCGCTTCCGGCCGCCTCAAAGGAGTTCGGGCCCCCTTCCGCGCCCTTGTCATCGCCACCCGCGGCACCTCCCGGGCACACGGGCCCGCCCGCGCCGCCATCTGGCGGCGCTAGCGCCCCCGTATCGCCAGCAAAGAGCGGTCGCCCCCTGTTGACAGTCGATGCCGTCTTGCCGCCGCCTCCGCGGCCGCCGATGGCTAGCCGGGAGCTTGACGCGGGTTGGTCCTCGGCGCCCGCACCGCGCAACGACGACTGGGTGAAGGAGCTCCTCGGAGACGAACGGCTCGAGGTCGGGGCGGACGTGGCGGAGGCTGGCGCCGCCGGGGCTTCTGGACGTGGAGCGGGTGCGCCCTCAGTGCCCGCGCCCAGCCCTACTCGCACCGCACCCATGGAGCTCCACGTCGGAGCAGCAGCCGCGGCCTCGGCTCGCACCAGCGTCCGACCAGGGGCTGCCAAAGTAGGAGCATCTCCCGTCGCGGTCCGCGCTGGCACGGCCACCGCATCGCTACCGCCAACACCAACGCCACCGCGCGTCGTGCGCGCCGTGCCTCCACCAACCGACGCGGAGACTGGGCCGCGCCAGGAGCGCGTCGTCCGAGCGGTGCCCCCGCCCACGAGCTCTTCCCAGCCTCTCTCTGCCGGAGCGGGTTCGCTCCCGCCTCGGCCTGCACCGCCGACCGCCGGAGCGGGTTCGCTCCCGCCTCCGCCTGCACCGCCGACCGCCGGAGCGGGTTCGCTCCCGCCTCCGCCCGCTGCCCGCACCGGATCACCGCCAGCGTCGGGTGGATCTCAGCCAGCGCCGCAGGCGGCTCCACCCCGGACCGGGCCGCCCCCGGCGCCCTCTCAGCGACCTGCCGGACCGGAGCGTCCCGCGAACAGTGCTCCTGCTGCCCCGCTCCCGTCACGGCCGCAGGGCAGCGTGACCTCGGAGCCTTCCGTCGTCATTCTCGAGCAGGACGCATTGGTCGACGCGGGACCCCGCACCGGTGGAACTCGCCGGATGATTGTGTGGCTTGGGGCCGCGGCCGCCGCCTTCGCTCTCGTCGTGACGGCGTACCGCCACGACGCCCTTTACGACCTCTGCGCAGCGCTTGGGGCGGAGGGCCCCTTCACCGGGGTCGAACGGGCGCTCTTCGGCGGACCGGCGTTTGGCACCGTGCGCAGCGTGCGGGAGCTCGTGGCCAAGCACCCCGTCGACTTCTCCGAGATCGAGTTGCCCGCCGAGGTGACGCTCGAGGAGCCGCAGCATTGAGTGGGTAACGCGCGCCTGCTCTCACGTGTCTTCAGCCGCCGCATGCTCGTGTGTGCGCTGTTGGGGTTCTCCTCCGGGCTGCCCTTCTACGTGCTGGTCTCCCTCCTGCCCGCTTGGCTCCATAGCTTCGGGGTCGGGCTGGCGCAGATCGCCGCGTTCAACTCCCTGCGCGCCCCATACATCTGGAAGTTCTTGTGGGCACCGCTGCTGGATCGCTTTCAGCTTCCGCTCCTCTCCCGCCGGCGTGACTGGGCACTCTGCACGCAGCTGCTGCTCGTCGTTGCTCTGGCCGCCCTCGGCTGGATGAATCCGTCGGAGTCTCCCTGGGCGGTCGCGTGCCTCGCCTTCGCCGTGGCACTCTTCAGCGCCACTCAGGATATTGCTGTGGACGCCTACCGTCGGGAGCTTCTCGACGATCTGGAGCTCGGGCTCGGCAACTCGCTGGCGGTCAACCTCTACCGCCTCGCCGGAGTGGTCCCCGGAGGTCTCGCACTCTATCTGGCCGATCGCATGGGGTGGCGCTCCGTCTTCGCCGTGGTGGCCACGTTCATGCTCGTGGGACTCCTCGGAACCTGGCTCGCTCCCGAGGTGCGTTCGGTCTCGCCGCCCAGGAGCTTGCGAGAGGCGACGATCGGGCCGTTCCGGTCGCTCATGGCTCGAGGTCATCGGCGGGCGACGCTCGCTCTCCTACTCTTTCTCTTTCTTTATAAGCTTGGCGATAACCTGGCCACCTCCATAGCGACGCCGTTCTACCTCGACATGGGCTTCACCCTTACCGAGATCGGGACCTTGGTGAAGCTGGTCGCCCTTTGGTCCATGGTATTCGGCTCCCTGTTGGGCGGTCTCATCATGGCCAAGATAGGTATTGATAGGGCTCTGTGGGTATTTGGGCTGGTCCAGATGCTCTCCATTCTAGGCTTCGTTGCCCTCTCGGAGATCGGAAGGAATCTCTATGCTCTCGGCGCGGCAGTCCTCTTCGAGTACCTGGGTGTGGGGCTCGGGACGGCGGCGTTCGTCGCGTTCATTGCCCGCGCTACGGACAAGCGTTTCACTGGGACTCAGTTCGCGCTCTTCTCGAGCTTCATCGCGCTCCCAGGAATCGTTGTCGGCTCTGCCGCCGGCCTCGTCGTGGAGGCTCTGGGTTACACCCGCTTCTTCTTGCTGTGTACGCTCCTGGCTGTGCCGGGCATGCTCATGCTCCTGCGTGTTGCCCCTTGGCGCGCCGCGCGGAGTCGTTCCGAGCCAGACGCTGTGACCGAATGACAAAGGATGCGTTCGGTGCGACCGAACGGAGGTGTCGACTGACCACCATCATCAATCCAGAGGTGCTGAGTTCACGTAAGGAGTCGCCCCCCTGCCGCTTGCCAGCACGCTCTCAGTCCTCCTCGGCGGGCTCCCGCTCCCCGGATTCCAGGTGCGCTCTCAGCTCCGCCGCCAGCAGGGTACCGAGCGTCCCAGGGGTGAGCCGTTCTCCGCGCTCGGCGAAGGCCTCGGTCAAGCCCCTCGTTCCCTCGGCAAAGACGTCGAAGAGCAGCGCATTGACATCGACGTCGTTCGTCGTGCCACGGCAGGAATCCTCGCAGCGAGCGGCCGAGAGGGAGTTCGCTCCCCGACACCTGAGGGGGCGGGCTTCGTAGATGGTGCAGGCGCCGCTGGCGGCATCGAGCAGGGGGCAGGCGAGGCCGCGGGCAAAGCGCTCGGTGAGTTCGAGGGACTCGCCCGACCTGGAGTGGTCCTCGAGCCGCGTGAGGAGCGGGCGCAACGACTCGGTCTGCTGAGTGTCGACCAGAAACTGGGCGATGAGCTGCACCTCGGGATGGGTCACGGTGACCGTCGCATAGCAGCAGAAATGGCACCGGGCGGCGCACGCCGGCAGCTCGTGGGCCTCCGCCGCGCCGAGCACCTGCTGGGCTACGAACTCCGCCACCTCGACCACCGCGGCGCAAGCGCGGCTTCGGGCTCTAGGCTTGCGGAGCGCGCTGGGGTCCGTTTGCTCGTCCAGGCCCCAGACGGCTGCTCCGCGGCAACGCTGGCGCACCTCCAGTAAGAAGTCGTCCGTCACCCATGCACTCTTCCGGTTGCCGAGCGTGGCGTCAAGGTTCGGAGTCGCCCGCTGCCACCAGCCGGAAGAGTTTCAGCGACGGAGGTCGAACCCGAGGCGCTCATATTCGTCGCGCGCCCGGGAATCGTTGGTAATGAAAGCGTAAAGCGCTCGTGCGGACTCGGAGCGCCCGCGCACGAGCCCCACCAGGTACTCGATGGGGGCGTGGGCACCGTCAGGGAACACGGCGAGCGTTTTCACTGCTCTCGCTGCCAAGGCGTCCGTCCGGAATACGACGCCGAGCTCGACCTCGCCGACCTCGACGAAACGCAGCGCCGCTTTCACAGACTGGCCGGGAGCCAGCCTCGTGCTCAAGGATTTGCCCCACCCGAGCCATTCGAGGGCTTCCACGGCGTAGCGTCCGGCGGGAACGTGCATCGGGTCGCCCAGGGCCAGGCGCCCTTGGAAGCCCTCGGGCAGGGCGATTCCCCGCTCCAGGTGCACGGTGGGAAGCCCCGAGTCCGCCGGGGCGACCAGGACGAGCTGGTTTCCCAGGAAGGGTTGACGCTCCGCCAGGAGGCCCCGCTCATCGACGTGATCCATCCAACGCCTGGAGGCGGAGACGAAGACATCTGCCGTCGCCCCGGCGATAAGCTGCCGAGCCAGCGTGCCGCTCGATGCGACACTCACCGTGACCTTGCCTCCGTGAACACCTTCGTAGAGCGACGCGACGCGATGCATGGCATCGGCGCTGCTGGCAGCGGCGAAGAGGACAAGCTGAGGCGGCGCGTCAAGGGCCTCCTTTCGGGAGCGCTGGCCCGTGCGCGAGTCACAGCAGAAGACAAAGAGCACCAGGAGTAACCGGTGAGGAGTGAAGTGGCGGGGCATGGCTGAGGCAGGGGAGGAGCGGCCGTGCCGACGCGATGGGCGACGCGGGGCTCGCGGACGAGCGGGAGCGGGACCCGCTAGATGGGCCATAGCATCCCGCGCGCTCGTTGCCGCGTTCGTTTCCAGGGTGCGACTCGGGCGTTTCCTTGCTCCGGCCCGAGGGGTAGGTGGACCGCCAGAGTTCTGCTGGCACCTGGTGGGACGTCATCTACAGTGCTTCCAGAAAGCCCAGCCGCGGGGCAGAGTGATCGGTAATGAGCGAGTCCTTAGCATCCGTCGTTTGGCTGTCGCTCGAGATTGCATTTGCCTCGACGGCCCTCGGGGTGGTCCCCGCCGTGGTCGTCGCGTACGTTCTCTCGCGGGCGAGCTTTCGGGGCAAGGTGCTGGTGGAGGGACTCGTCAACTTGCCGCTCGTCTTACCCCCCGTATCGACCGGATATTTGTTGCTCCTCGTGTTCGGGAGGCGCGGCTTGCTGGGACGCCCCTTGGACGAGGTCTTCGGGATTACCCTAGCGTTCACGTCGGCGGCGGCGGTCATCGCCTCTGCTGTGGTGGCCTTTCCGCTCGTCACCCGGAGCATCCGTCTGGCGTTCGACCTCGTGGATCGTCGCTACGAGGAGGCGGCGGCGGTGCTGGGGGCTTCCCGGCTGCAGGTGTTGTGGCGCGTGACGCTGCCCCTGGTGCTCCCGGGCATCCTCAGCGGTAGCGTCCTGGGATTCGCGCGGAGCCTCGGGGAGTTTGGGGCCACCATCACCTTCGCGGGGAACATCCCGGGCGAGACCCGCACCATCCCGGTCGCAGTCTACTCGCTCATGGAGCTCCCTGGAGAGGAGCGCGCTGCGGGCGTTCTGGTCGTCTGCTCCGTACTCTTGAGCTTCGCGGCGCTGGCTGTGTCGTCCTTGCTCACACGCCAGACGAGTCGGGTGAAGGGACCGAGCGCGTCGTGAGCTTGGAGCTGGACATCCGCCTGTCGCGCCGGGATTTCGAGCTGCGGGTCTGTTGCAGGGTCGAGAACGCCATGGCGGGGGTCATCGGGCCGTCCGGGAGCGGGAAGTCGTCACTATTCCGCGTGATTGCGGGGCTCGAACGGTCCGCCGCGGGGCGTATCGCGCTTGGCAACCGGGTGCTGGCAGACAGCGCCACGGGCTGCTGGGTGCCCCCGGAGAAGCGTCGCGTCGGCATCGTCTTCCAGGAGCGGCACCTGTTCCCACACCTCTCCGTCGCGGAGAATTTGCGCTTCGGGCTCCGCTACGCGCCGCGCCAGCACGTGGCCCTGGAGAGTGTCGTCGAGATGCTCCAGCTCGAGCCCCTCCTCGGGGCCTTTCCCCACGAGATCTCGGGGGGGGAAGCGCAGCGCACCGCGCTCGGGCGCGCGCTGCTCGCCGGTCCCGAGCTGCTGCTCTTGGACGAACCCTTCAGCGCCGTCGACGACGAGCTGCGCCTCCATATCCTTCCCTACCTTCGCCAGCTAAGAGACGAGGTGCGCATCCCCATGCTCGTCATCAGCCACGATTTGCCCGACATCCAGCGCCTGACCAGCCAGGTACTCCTCATCGAACGGGGACGCCTGGTGGGGCAGGGGGCTGTATCCGACCTCCTGGTGCGCGGCTCAGCGGCGAGGTATCTGTCGAGCCAACGCTTCGTCAATGTCCTCGAGCTCGAGCGGCCCGAGTCCATCGGGGAAGGCGCCGTCGCATATCGTCTCGTCGGTCACGACACGCCCTGCGTCGTATTGCCTGAGCCGCGCGGACCTCGCACCACTGTCGTGGTGGCGCCAAGTGAGATCGCCCTCTCCACCGAGCCGGTAGATCACGTCTCCATCCAGAACCAGCTACCGGGCACCATCACGCGCATGCGGAGCGTGGGCGCGCGCGTTCTCTGCCACGTGAACGCCGGGATCCCCCTGGTCAGCGAGATAACTCCCAACGCCGCCGCGACACTCCGCCTGGCCGTTGGTAAGCGGGTGTGGTGCCTCTTCAAAGCGTCCGCCGCCAACACCTGAACCTGAGAGTCGCGAGCCAGGCCGGCGTTGCGCCGCGCCAGCACCGTCGTATCCGGTTTCCATCGCTGGCCGCCATGCCACTCTGGGCGCTGCCTGCATGGTGCTCGGCGATGAAGCCTCTAGCCTTCAAAGAGCTCCGACCAGGCCGTATAGTCGTGGAGGCCCTCGTTGTGCCCGCTGGGAAGCCACTCCGGAGGGATGCGGTAGGAGCGGTAGAGCCAGTCAGCGTGGCCCCCTGACGATACGGGAGTGTACTCATACTCCCAAACGACCACCTTGGCGCTCGTCACCTCGATGACCCGCGTCTCCTGGCCGATTGTGATCAGCGTGTTTCCGTTTGGAAGACGCTGGGCGTTGCTGATGAAGCGGCTGTAGAAGAACTCTTCCCCCGTTTCGGCGCCATACTCCCACACGATCTCGAAGGTGATCGGGTTGAACTCCAGTACGCGCGAGTAGCCTCGCGTGTAGCGATCCGCGTGGACGATGCCATAACCTGACCCGCCACCGTTATCGAAGACCAGCATGTTGCCAGCACCGGGGAGTCCCTCGGGGATCAAGTGTGGACTGTGTTGACCGACGAATTGCCCCAGACCCTCCTCGGGGCGGCCTGCAAAATCGGGACCGATGCGCCAAACTATCTCTCCCGTGGCATGGGAGATGATGGCGACGAAGTTTGCCTGGCGGGATGAGTAGATGATGTTGTCCGGGTGGAACGCGTGATGCCCAGCCGCATACCAACGATTGGGGCCCACGCGGGAGATGCTGTTTCCGTGGAGCCATTCGAGGAGGCGTCCCGGTGCTCGGGTGCGGAGGTCCTCGCGCGCGGCCTCGTCGAAGCCGATCTCATCCGCGTGATCCGCCGCATGCCATTCATAGCCAGTCAGGTTGCCGTGCCAATCGACTTCGTAGATGACGTCGTCGTCGATGGCGTCCGCCCGTATCGCGGGGACTCGCTTCTCCAAATGAGCAAGGACGAGAGTCGTGCCCTGCATGCTGAAGTCCTGCCCCGGCGCGTAGTAGCCAACCGGGTTACCGGCGCGCTGAAAGTCGTGGTGATGGCGGGCCGAAGGTGTGCCGCCGCTCGTCGTGACCCAGCCGGAGAATGACCACTCCAGGTCGCCGTCCCAGGTCACCTGCTGCATCGTGCGGCAATCGTAGGAGCCCATCGTGACGCCCGTGCACCCGATCAGAGAGCCCCCGGGCAGCATGCGCGGAGGGAACCCGGTGATCGCCCAGCGGTGCACGGTGTTTCCGTCCATGTCGATGAGCATCGCCTGGAAGTCGGCACCGGCGTCGTTCTCCGGGATGCCGAGGAGCGTATAACCAACGCAGGGCTCGCCCGCGAGCGGAAGGCTCCCGGTCCAGCCTTCACCGCTCCCGCCAGTGCCGCTCCCGCCAGTGCCGTTCCAGCCGTTTCCTCCACTGGCTCCGGGCAGGCTGGGGGAGCCTGCAGTGGGGCTGGGTCGACTGGTATCCCGATCCGCTGATTCGTGTGAACAGCACGCCAATGCGAGGCCCAGACACGTCCCGAAACAGGCGTATGCCCTGCGCCGCACGTGCCGCAAATGTGGACGAGGGGAAACGGGTGCAAGATGGCGGCGTCCTGGCGCCAGTACAGGGAAGCGAAGCATCGTGAAAGGCATCGGTTGGCTGGAGAGCGAACCGGACGCCCAAATCTGTACCCCATTCTGGAGCGTGCCAGGCAAGAATGCACGTGGCGAGACAGATTCTGCGAGCCGCAGCGCCGCCAGGTGTCTTGCCTGTACGCGGCTATGTGGCTGGGCCGTGCAGGCCGCTGACGATGAGCCTCGATGAGACGAGGAGGAGGCGTGTATAGTCGACCGGTTTCGTGACCACCTCGTTCGCGCCGAGCCGTAGCAGCTCCTCCCGGGGATAGCGGGCCGTGTAGGCTGTGACGAAGACGATGGGCACCGCCTCGGTGAGCCAGCCGGGGCGCCGAAACCCCTGAGGCGGCGGGGCCGTGCCGCGAAAGACGCGGCAGAGACCCAGGCCGTCGAGTTCCGAGCCTGCGAGCTCGATGTCGAGGAGGAGGAGGTCGAAGGACTGAGTTCCGACGAGCGACAACGCCTCGCTGCTGCTTCTCGCGCGCTTCAGCTCGAACTTGCCTCGGAGGTATCGCTCGGTGATCTTCCAATTGGCATCCTCGTCCTCCACGTAGAGAACGCGGCCTTGGGCCGCGCCTGGGCTGATGTTACGGCTGAAGGTCGGCGACATGCGGGCGAGTGCCATTGGGGTCTCTCTGGGCAAGGAAAGGGCCTGCTGACGAATGGTGTTCGGTGCTTAATAGCGGGTTGGCTAAGGGCACGCCCGCCCCAGAATAGCGCCCTTCATTACTAGGCGGGAGACTACCAGAAGCAGATGAGTGAAGTCGACCGGCTTCGCGATCAGCTCGTGTCCGCCGCTCGCGATGAGCTGCTCGCGCGAGTACAGGGAAGTGTATGCCGTCACGAAGACGACGGGCGCCTCACTTCGTACGCCGATGGCATAAGCGGGTAGGCTCTCGGTTCGAATGCCGGTCAGCGCCTCAGTGATCTCGATGCCATTCATATCCGACCCGGCGAGTTGGATGTCCATGAGGATCAGGTCAAATCCACGTTCGGCTAGCCGCCCGAAAGCCTCTCGGCTGTTGCGCGCGCGCACCAACTCGTATTTCCCGCGAAGTGACAGTTGTGTGACCTCCCAGTTCGCGTCCTCGTCCTCCACGTAAAGGATCTGGGAGACGGATTGCGAGAGACGTGTCCACTGGCGCGCGCCGGGCTGTTGGTCTCCTTGGAGCTCCTCACGGCCGAGTTGGGTCAGGAGGCTTTCCAGGTGCTGCGCCGACAACGTTCGCGTCGTCCATGGTTTGGGCAGCCAGATGGCACCGCGGTCGAGGGCCCGCTTCTTGTTGGAGTGGTACGCGGACGAGACGAAGACGGGGATGTTCTTCGTTGCCTCATCGCTGGCGAGCTGACTTAGCACTGTCAGTCCATTGAGCTCGGGCATCATCACGTCGAGCACGACAAAGCGCACCGGCTGACGACGCACGGCCGCCTGCACGTCCCGCCCGCGGGACACGAGTATTACCTCGTAGCCCTCGCGCTCGAGGAGCTTGCGTGCCATTGAAAGCTGTGCCGGCTCGTCGTCCACGACAATGACTGTTCCAAAGCCCCGTGGCGCAGGGCCCGTCGCGGGTGACGCGGGGTCCGTCGCAGTCTCAACCTCGACGCCGACCTCCTGGTCGAGGGGCATGAATACGTGGAACGTGCTCCCGACGTTCAGCCTGCTCTCCACTTCTACGCGGCCGCCGTGCATCTCGGCGAGCTGCCGGGTGATGGCGAGACCCAGCCCTGCGCCGCCAAAGTTGCGCGTGTGAGAACCATCGACCTGGCGGAAACTCTCGAAGATGGACTCGAGCTGATCCTCCGGAATGCCGATGCCGTCGTCGGCGACAGTGAACTCCAGCTCGCCAGGATTGGTCGGCGAGCGTGCGACGTCAACACGAATCTCTCCGCCCGCGTGCGTGAACTTGACGGCGTTGCCGATCAGGTTGATGAGGATCTGCTTGAGCTTGACGCGGTCTGCCAGGAGCGCCAACGGCTCCGTGATCTCAGGGTAGAGGATGCTCCGCTCCGTGCCGCGGTTCGCGCTCGCCAGTGTGTCCCGGATCTCTTGCAGGAGGGGCGCTACATCGACCCGTGTTATGTTGAGTTCGACGCGTCCTGACTCCAGCCGCGAAATGTCCAGCACGTCCTCCACCAGGCTGAGCAGATGCGCTCCCTGCTGCTGGAGCAGCTTCAAGAAGCGGACGTGCTCCTCGAGGTCGCCGACGCAGACGAGACGGCTGTCGCGGCTGAGCTCGGCGTGGCAATCCGGGCAGTGTTCGACCGTGGCGTCTCCCTCGCCTTCAAACCTGAACTCAGCGTCGCAGCCGGAGCAGCGGAGCACCTCGACTTGCGTATAGTCATCCGCGAGTGCCGCGGGGATGTTGATGATCGAGTTCAGGGGCGTGCGCAGCTCGTGAGAGACTTTCGCCAGAAACTCCGCCTTTATTCGCACGGCCTCGTGCGCGGTGTCGAGGGCTTCGGAGAGCTCGCGGGTGCGCGCCGCGACCATCTGATCCAGGAGCTCCCGCTCGGTCTCCAGAGCCCGATAGGAGCGTACTTGACCGATAGCCGTGGCCGTGTGGCTTGCGAGATTCGAGAACGCCGCCAGCATCTTGGCGTCCGCGGTGACCTCGTTCTGGTAGCGCGCCTGCTGGCGTGTGTTGCCGGCCACGAGAAAACCGAGTGGCCTTCCAGACTTGCGAGCCAAGGCGAAGACGAAGTACTGATCGAGGAGGACCCGCTCCCCCAGCGCTCGCGCCCCCTCGCTTTGACTCGGATCCGCGTAGCAGACGTACCCGGGATCGGCGAAGACTGCCGCCAGGGCCGGCTCTTCGCCGGTCAGGACGACATTCTTCATGTGTTCGCGCGTCTCGTCGTCGTAGTATCCGTCGAAGGCGGCAGCGCGGTAGACGCTATCCGGAGCGGAGGACTCTTCTAAGAAGGCCACGCAGCGCTCGTAGTCGAAGCCATAAAGGGCAAACTCGACGACGGCGCTCAGGATCTTATCGACGTCGAGCAGAGTGTTGAGGTTGCGCGCTAGCTCGGCGAGCCGAACGTACACCCGCTGCTGCGCGCTGAGGTGCCCCTGCAGCATGTAAAGCTTGTTCTCGGCGGCCATGAGCCGCTTGACCTGTTGCCGGAGCCGATCGTTTTCGGCTTCTAGCTGCTCGGGCGAGCGCTGCGGCTGGAGTGGTGCTGCGATCGAGGGATCCGCGGCGGGAGCGGACGAGTGGCCATCAGGCATGACGGGGTTTCCTGCTGAGGGGCTGACAGCGGGGAAGACGCGTCAGGAGGGAGTCGGATTGCTGGCGGGTCCTCTTGGGGGGCGCTTCCCCTGACACCCCCCGGGAGGCGAGTCTACGCGATGGCAGCCACGACCAAGCTGTAGTTGTGGAAGCAATTCACGCCTCCCACGGGTGCGAACTCTCCATAGGTGTAGCCACCGAACCAGTGGCTCGCCCCTGGGGCGATGCCGTTCTGCATGCCGCGCAAGAGGGCCTGCTTCTCGTTGTCCTCGAAGATGACCTGACCACGGCCGATACACTCGATTTGCAGAAGAAGGCGTGGAGATTGGCCGCCGAGGGCCGTCCTCACCTCGTCCGCCAGGCGTTCATTGCCGCCCTCGATCTTGCTGTGGTCACGGCGCGTCATGTAGAATTTCGTTCCAGGCTTGAGCTCGGTCGGGACGTACACGCCGCCACCGGATTCGTCGCGCATTGGCATGAAGCGGATCAGGTAGTCGTCGTAGTGCTTCATGAACTCGGGGGCGCGGATGCCGAGCGCCAGGTAAACGTTCGTCTTCTTCCAGTCGCGGCTTCGCTCCTCCACGGTGAGGTACTCGTCGATCACGTCCAGGGCGCGGCGGCCGCCGATTTCCATGATGCGATTGCCATCACTCTTGGTGATGGTCAGCTCTTCTCCAACGGGCACGCAGCCGTGGCGGGTAGCGGTGACCATCTTGCCCTTTCCGGAGATGAGTGTGCCCACCACGCCGTCGCTGACCACCTGATCATTGCAGTACTGGAAGGTCTTGTAGAAGTTCCAGTCGTCGCTCGCCGTGCCGCCGATCATGGGGATGTGGTCGACGGAGGGGCAGTCGTGCATGAGGCCGCGCAACATGCCGTCGAAGTTGAGGGTCAGGCCGTCCGCAAAGGTGACGAGGGCCAGGGCGTCGTCAGCGCTACCTAGGCGGAGTTCGCCCCCGACACGCTTCCCGACGCTGTCGGCGTCGGCCCCCATGCCTGTAGCGACCGCGTTGCGAAACTGGATTTCGTCCGACTTCACGGCGCAGGCCACCACCGCGAAGTTCGTCTCGTGCACCGCCCCAGGAACGATCACTCCTTCCACGGAGCAGCCGCTCACCGGGGCCTTCCCTGCCGCTTCGTGCACCGCGCGCACTAAGAGCTCTTGACGATAGCCAACTGTGCCAAAGAGAAACACGAAGTCCGGTTGTGCAGTGCCGGCCTGCTCCATGGCTTTTTCCACTGCAGCCCGTCCAGCACGATCCGGGTCTCGATGGTCGCTGTATCCGACGCCAGAGATGAGTGTCATAGCAAGGTCGCTCCTCGTTCGCGTGTCGATTTCGGGTCAGACGTGTCCCGCCGGGTTTTCTTCGTGACGCAGCCGCGCTGGAAAGCAGCGATGGCTCCCCTCCCGGGGCCACGATAGTTTTCGTAGAACACACGCGGTGCCAACGGCCTCCCGGTACCTTCCTGAACACCCCGGTGCAAATTCGGTGAACTCACGTGGGCGGGCGCCGCACGTCGGGGCCACGTCCGCACATAGGCGCAGGATGCTCGAAGGGGTGAAGCGAGTCGTCCCGTTCGGCCCCGGGTGCAGCGCCTGGGGGCCGACGGCGTGCCCCGGTGCTGGCCACGTCGCGGATGATGGCGGCCAGGGCTGGCCCCTGCGCCTCCGTGCAGAGTCGGGATTCGACGAGGTTGCGTCCGACCGTTGCCAAACGAGCTCGCAGAGGTTTGTCCCCAAGCAGGCGCTCGAGCGCCACCGTGGTGGATGGCGCATCCTCAGCGACGAGAGCGTTGCCTTCATGTTCCAAGAACTCCCGGGCTCCGCCCTGTGCGGACCCTACGAGGGGTACCCCCACCGCCATGTACTGGAGCTGCTTGAGCCCACACTTTCCCTGGGACCACTCGTCGTCGAACATTGGGGTCACGGCGATGTCCGCTTCGCGAAAGTCTTGCACCTCCCGCTCGAGGGTCCAAGGAACGCTGGTCACCTCGATCCCGGGGACCGTGATGCACCGGTCGGCTCCAACCAGGCGGACGCGGAAGCGGTGTCCGCGCTGCGCGAGAGCAGTCAGGGCAGGGATCACCAGCTCGAGCTGGTGCGCAGTCGAGTGGCTCCCGACCCAGCCGATCGTTGGTATTCCGTCTCGGCTTGCCCAGGCGCCCGAGAGCCGACCAGGGAGTGGGCGCCAGGCCTCCCGGCTCACGACGGTGCGAAGCACTGTCGTCCTCGCGTTGAGGCGACCGGCGTATTCGGCAAGATAGGTGCTTCCCGCGATGACCTGGCTCGCGATTCGCAGCAAGGTGCGTGTCTTTGCGGGAAAGCGGAGGAGCCGCGCCATTCGCGGGTTCCGCGAGCGTTCGTGGCTGGCAAGCCACAGCGCGTCGTCGAAGTCGAAGATGAGGGGAACGCGAAGCCCTTGGACGAGGATCTGCTCGACCCAAGGAGGACCGATGAGGCACGCCTCCCGTTGGACGAAGACGGCGTCATAGCGACGGCTGCGGCACAGGATGACGAGCCGGCGCATTGCGCCGTGGAGCACGCCCAGCGCTTTGTCGGGAGTCCTCCCGCGGGTGTAGAGAACCCGAGCAGCGGCGTCGTCGAGGAAAGGGTGGAGCTCCGCCGTGATCCCTGCTCCTTGAAGCAGGGAGAAATACCCGCAGGCGCGCAGCCGCGTCGACGCGACGGACTCCGGGTAGGCAGCGAGCACGAGAAGCCGTACTGGGGGCATGCCCCAGGGACGGTAGCACGCATGAAGCTCGGACGAGAGGGGGCATGGGCTCAGGTCTGCTCTGCCCCGTGCGCTCTCAGAATGGCCAGATGATGGGCGCCAGGCTCACGGCCACGGCCATCACGAGGAAGTTCAAGGGAAGGCCAACCCGCAGGAAATCCGAGAAGCGGTAGCCGCCGGGACCGTACACCATGAGGTTCGTCTGGTATCCAATGGGCGTCGCGAAGCTGGATGATCCTGCAATCATAATGCAGAATATGAACGGCATTGGGCTCACCCCGAGGGTTTGCGCCGAGGTGATCGCGATGGGGTAAACAAGGGCTACTGCCGCGTTGTTCGTGATCACCTCCGTGAAGAGCATCGTCGTGAGATGGACGGCCACGAGTACCGTCCAGGGATGACCCGCGGCGATCCGGATGAGACCACCGGCCACCGCTTGGGATGCGCCGCTCGAGTCGAGGGCGTCGCCCAGACCAAGTGCGGCTCCGATCACGATCAGGACGGACCAGTCCACCGAATCGCGCGCGTCCCGCACGGCGACGCAGCGGGTCACGACCATGAGCAGCGCCGCAAGGAGCGCCGCTGTCAACATCGAGAGCCACTCTGTCGTCGCAGCCACGATCATCCCGCCGAGGATGGCCAGCGCGAGCCATGCCTTCTCGTGACGTGGCGGGGCGGAGTTTGCGATCGCGCTCACCAGATAGAAGTCTTGGGAGCGGCGGTGTCTGATGAAAAACTGCTCGTCTGCCTCCAGCAGCAAAGTGTCACCTGGTTGAAGCACTACGTTGCCGATCTTGCCTAGGACCCGCGCCCCGCCCCGAGCCAGGGCAATGACGACAGCGTTGTAGCGAGTCCGAAAGCCACCCTCGCGGACGGTCCTGCCGACGAGCGGGCACCGCTCGGACACTACGGCTTCGACCAGACGACGCTCCGCGTTGTCTCCATTCAACTTGAATACCTGATTGGTAGCAGGTCTCAGACCTCTCATGCGACGCAGGTCGACGACCGAGTCCACCGCCCCAACGAAGACGAGTTGGTCCTCGGGTTCGAGCTTTGCGTCGGGTCTCACAGCTGGCAAGACGTGCCCTTGACGCTCAATCTCGGCCAGATAGAGACCTGGCAAATGGCGGAGCCCGGCGGCCTCGATGGTGCGATCGACGAGAGTTCCTCCCTTCTCGACGACCATCTCTACTGTGTACTGTCTCGGATCGCTCGCCGTGCCCAACGCTGAGGACCGCTCGGGCAAGAGCCAACGTCCCACCGTGAGCATGTAGGTGACACCAAGGATGCCGCACGGCATACCCAAGAGCGCAATCTCGAACATTCCGAGCCCTTCGGGGCGAATCCCGCTCTTGATGACCAGGCCATTCACGACCAGGTTCGTGCTGGTACCGATGAGGGTGCAGATGCCTCCGAGGATCGAGAAGTAGCTCAGCGGGATGAGCAGCTTGGAAGCGCTGATCCCGCATTTTCGCGCCAGATCCGTCACGACTGGCAGGAACATGGCCACGATGGGCGTGTTGTTGAGAAACGCGCTCGAGACCCAGACAGGGAGCGCGAGGCGGACCTGCGCACCGAGCGCTGTCTTGGGGCGCCCAAGAAGCCCACGGGAAAGGATCTCCATCGCGCCGGTGTTGACGAGCCCCGCGACGACTGCGAAGAGCACGCCCACGGTAATCAGACCGGGGTTACCGAAACCAGCGACGGCCGAAGCAGGGCCAGGGAGACGCTCCGAATCCGTTACGGCAGCGGTGCCCATCAAGATCGCGAGCGCCCCAAGCACCAAGCAATCCGGGCTCGTCCAGCCTCGCATGAGGCCGACGAGCATCAGGAGGACTACTGAGAATGTGAGCCATCCCTCCCAAGGCATCAGGCAGCGCTCCCCTGGCGGCTCGGATCAACTACGACATCCCGTTCGCCTACGAGCGCACTGGTGCGAAGAAGCGGCGCCGGCATGCGCAGACGATGCGCGGCTGCGGGCTCCTCGGGGACGGGGGGCGAGAGTTGCCTGCGGCTGAGCACGGCACGCCTCACGGCGAAATTCGTGCCAGCAGGGTCAGCTCTGAAAGAAGGGCGGCATTCCAGAGAGACCGGGCTAGCCAGCGTCGCTTCCCGTGCTATTTCACGGTATCTCTCCCGTTGAATAAGACGGTTGAACCAAATCCCCCGGCAGGGGCGCATTGGCTGATCGCGGCAGCGCCTGGCAGCGCAACGCGTCGGCCCCCACAAAAAACCGAACCCGCCCGACATGCTGCTCGGGCGGTGAATCGGCGGAGAGGGAGGGATTCGAACCCTCGGTGGGCTTGTGACCCACGCCCGCTTAGCAAGCGGGTACCTTCGGCCACTCGGTCACCTCTCCGTGTGACGTTTCCGAAGGCCGAGAAGGTACTCGGCTGCGGCCTCCCGTCAAGAGCGAAGCCACGGCTCGATCGCCACAGGACTGCGGGCCGCATCAGCGCTGGGGCGGCCTCTTGGCCTGAGTGGTTCTGGTCGACGAGCTCATAGCGAATTAGGGTTCAGCCATGTCGAAACTCCAGCGGCCGTCCGTCACCGCTCGCCAGCGGGCGGCGTTTCTCCTCGAGTCGCGTCTTGGCCCTTCGCACGCCACGACGGAGCTCGCCGTGCGTGAGGCCCACTCTCGCGATGAGTCCGAGGCCGAGGGGCTGCTGCCGGACATCGTCGTCCTGGCAGAGAACACCGAGCACATTCGGATCGCCCTCGAGGTAGCGCGTGAGACAGGGGTGCCCGTGACGCCGCGTGCCGGCGGGACGGGGCGGAGCGGCGGCGCTGTGCCCATGGCGGGAGGCATCCTCCTCGCCACCCTGGGCATGAACCAGATCAAGGAGATCGATCGTCAGGAAGGGGTTGCCCGCATTGGACCAGGGGTCATCCTCGCTGACCTTCATCGCGCGGTCGAAGCAGAGGGGTGGTTCTATCCGCCGGATCCGAACTCCGTTGTGGGCTGTGCTCTGGCGGGTAACGTCGCGGAGAATGCTGGCGGTCCACGAGCATTCAAGTACGGCGTTACCCGTGACTATGTGTTGGGCTTGGAGGCCCTACTCATGGGGGGGCAGGTAATCCAGGCGGGGCGAAGAACTATCAAAGGGGTTACTGGTTACGACGTGACAGGCCTCCTGGTGGGCAGCGAAGGCACCCTCGCGGTATTCGGTGATGTCACCGTCCGCTTGATCCCAAAGCCTGAGGGTGTGCGGACTCTGTTGGCGCTCTTCCAGGATGTGAAGCAAGCGGCCGAGGCCGTGACGCGTATCGTGGCAGGAGGGCTCGTGCCGCGCTGTCTGGAGCTCCTGGACTCGGGCACGCTGCAGGCCATGCGCGCTGCCGGCAACGATCTCGATCCGAGGGCAGGGGCGCTCCTCCTGATAGAGGTAGACGGAGACGAGTGCGGCTGCGATCGGCAGCTAGACCGAGTCGGACAGTTCTGCTGCGAGGTGGGTGCCGTGTCGGTGAGCGTCGCGCGCAGCGAAGACGAACGGGAGCGCCTGTGGATGGCGCGTCGCGAAATGAGTCCGGCAGTGCGGAGGCTGGCGCGCTACAAGTTCAGCGAGGATGTCGTCGTTCCGCGGCGCCGCATCCCCGAGCTGCTCGATCGCGTCACGCGGAGCTGCGAGGAGCTCGGCGTTATGAACCTCGCCTATGGACATGCCGGTGACGGAAACCTGCACGTCAACTTCCTGTGGAATGAGCCAGAGGAACGCGGGGCAGTCGATCGTGCGATCGAACAGTGCTTCCGAGACGTGATTGAACTGGGTGGAACGCTCTCCGGGGAGCACGGTGTCGGTGTCCTAAAGGCTCCTTACTTGTCCATGGAGCAGAGTCCCGAGCTCATCGCTCTGCAACAGTCCCTCAAGGCAGTGTTCGACCCTGGCATGCTCCTCAACCCCGGAAAGATCTTCAGCGGCAAGCTGCACGGGCCGTGCTAACTGAGCGTCGTCACGGTCGCAGGAGGTGTCGGCGGTAGTGCGCTAGCTCGGCGATAGAGTTTCGGATGTCGACCAAAGCGTCGTGTTCGCCAGCGTCCGGCTTCGCGAAGATCGCTTCCGCCCCGTACCAGTACCCTGCCAGCAGCTTCAACGTCGTGACGTCGATCATGCGATAGTGCAGGTAGCCAGCCAACCCCCGCATCTGCCGGTCGAGGAAGCGCCGGTCTTGAGCGATGCTGTTTCCGCAGAGTACCGCCGGGTAGGGGCACCATGCGGCAATCCGCTCCAAAAGCTGCTTCTCGGCGGCCCAGAGGTCGGTGGTCGAACGTGCAACTCGATCGAGTAGGCCCGTCCTCTCGTGCATTTGGCGGACGAAGGGGACCATCGCGGTGAGCGCACTAGATGGCTGCCACACGTCGCAGACATATTCTTCCCTGACCGCAAGATTCACGTCGGTGACGATCAGCGCGACCTGGAGGATGACGTCGGTTTCCGGGTTCAGGCCTGTCATCTCGATATCGAGCCAGGCCAGGTTCCCGGGGGCTTGCGTTCTTTGCATCTTGATTCGACCGTTTCTCAGTGCGGACGGGCTGCGGGCGAGCCGAGGAAAATGGCTGATGTCGAGCCTTCGAAGCTAGCTCGAGTCATGCGCTCTCCGGCGCCGGCAGTACGATGACGGGGCGTTCGTTGCGAGGCCGATAGACGACGAGCACTCGTCCCAGCACCTGAGTCACGTGGCTGCGAGTCCCCGCTTCGACCTCGTTGGCGAGTTCCCTGGGGCTAAGGGGACACTCCTGCGCCGCTCGGATCTTGATGAGCTCGTGCGCCTCGAGGGCGGAATCGACCTCCTTTTCCACACCAGCGGTCCAGCCGCTGTGCCCAACCTGGACCACCGGTCGCAGGTCATGAGCCAGGGCGCGCAGGAAGCGCCGTTGTTTGCCGGAGAGGTCCGATTGAGTCGCTGACATGGTGGCGTCGTTTACCACTCGTCACCGCACCAGGCCCATCGAATGGGCGCATGAACCGTTGCCAGGCTGCGGGGCCGGTGTGGGCAGTCCAGCCATCTAGCCTGGTGGATCGTCGCGCGCCTTCGTGCGCGAGAGTACCGGCTTTTTGTTTCTGGATCCCGCAAGACGCAGTAAGGCTTGTCGTCAGAGTGAGAGTTATCGGTATCGACCCTGGAACGCGCCACTTGGGCTGGGGCGTCATCGACCGACAGGGCGGGCGCCTCGTCCACGTTGCGAGCGGCACGATCCATACGAAGCTCAGCGAAGACCTTCCCTACCGGCTCGCAGAGCTCGAAGTAGGCCTCGTGGAGATCCTGCAGGCCCACGCGCCAACCCACGCCTCCGTGGAGACCCTCTTCTTCCACAAGGATGCTCAGGCGGCCGCTAAGCTCGGACATGCCCGCGGCGTTGTGCTGCTGGTGCTTCAGAGGTTCGCCGTGCCCATTGCCGAATACCAGCCTGCGCGCGTCAAGCGCACGCTCGCGGGAGGTGGACAGGCCGATAAACGGCAGGTAGCTCTGATGGTGCGCGCCGTCCTCGATCTGGCCACGCTCCCCGGAGCTGACGCGACTGATGCCTTGGCACTGGCCATTACACACACGCGGATTGGCGGGTATCAAGAGGCCTTGCGTCAGGCCGGTGGGGGCCGCGGTCCGGCCGAGGTGCTGCTCGCGGCGGAGCGGCGAATCCGCCGCGCTCGACTCGCCCAGCGGCGTGGATAGACGCGGCGGCGGTGGCGGAGGTTCACTTCCTCGATTTGAAACAGGTCGATAGGCCGGTTCGGGGCGAGGGGAATGAACGCACTTCTCCGCCCGTCTGTAGATTGCCCTCGGCGCGTCCAACTGGCACACCACCTGCGGGGTTGGGTCGACTGACCCCCCGCCCCGCGCTCAGCGAAGAGTCACCGATGACACTCAGACAATCAATGATCGTAGCCGTCGCAGCCCTCTCTGCTCTCGTGGCGGGAGGTGGGGACATTGCTGCGCAAGCGGCACCCGCATCGGCCCCTGTCGCCCAGGCGGGTCCAACAGCGGTCGAGATAGCCGATCGGATACAGGGTTTCTACGACAAGACCCGCACCTTCAAGTCTCGGTTCAAGCAGCGGTACGTTATCCGCGGCTACAATAAGCAGATCGACAGTACGGGGCAGGTGGTGTTCGAGAAGCCCGGTAAGATGAGCTGGCGCTACACGAACAACGGAAACCGTGTCGTGTCGGACGGGACGACCATGAAGGTGTACGAGAAGGAGAACAAGCAGATGTTCGTCCAGGACATGGTCAAGAGCCAGTACCCGGCCGCGCTCTCCTTCCTCGTTGGCGGTGGCAGCCTCAGGACCTCCTTCGACATCCGGAAGCTGGATGCCGGACAGCTCCGCTTCGAGGGTGGCTACGTCCTGGAGGCGAAGCCGCGTGAGGCAACCCCCGCGTACCAGACCATGCTCATCTACGCGGACGCGAAGACGAACCAGGTTCGTCGTGTGCTGATCCTCGACGCCCAGGGCAATCGGAACCGGTTCGATTTCGTGTCACCGGAGTTGAACGTCAAGGTCCCGCCGACCGAGTTCACGTTCCAGCCCCCTGCCGGAACCCAGATCGTCCGACCGTAGCTTCAACCTAATCGGCGGCGCCCTGCTCTAGGAACAAGCGACCACGCTCATCGGTGCGTCCCCAACAACGCGTCCCCTCGGCAGCGATACCAAACGTGCCGAGGTTCGCGTAGCTGCCGATTCGTTCCTGGGTGTGGGTGTGTCCGAAGACGACTTGTTCGGCTCCGGTCAGGCTCGAGAGCGCCTGGGCTCCCTCGCGCAGCGCTTCCTCCAGGTGCCCTTTGTACCTATTGCCCCGCCGGAGGATCGAGGCGGCGGCGTAGGCGGCACTCGCGGCCAGACATGCTCGGGCAGCCAGCCCCACCCCCCCTGGTGCCCCCAAGGTCGCGAGCGAAAGGCAGGAACCCGCGAATGCCAGCGACCTGTCGAGGTAAAGGCGGTGGAGCGTTGCCCGGAAGCTCGTATGAGTGGGGCGGGGAAGGAGCTGCTTCAGCTGCAGGTCATCTTCGCGGGGTGAGCTCGAGCCGGAGCTGGCGTGTGCCCGGACTCGCTCCACGTCGCGGCTGCTCTCCGCTCGGTTGCGGTGCTCCTGTTCGAGACCAGCAGCTTGCGCGCAGAGGGCGATGGCGGTGCGGTAGTACCTGATGACAAGCCGTGGCGTGGTGGGGCCAAAGCGCAGAAACGCTTGGGACAAGGCTCGAAGCGGCGTCGCTTCATGAGCGTGGGCGAACGCGAATGCCCCGTTCGGGGCAATGAAGCGACGTGTCAGAGCCACGCCAAGAGGCTCCTGGTGCCGACTGGCCTCCACGCCCGACGACCAGCTCGTGGCATTGTCGGCGTCGAAGACATGCCCGTGCTCGATGTGGATGTCTCCACGCCTCAGCCACGATGGCGTGATCTCCAGTGGCGCAGAACTCGTGACACCCAAAACGCTCCGCAGTCCCTCCAGGGCGGACGATTGCACGAGCTCCCAGTCGTGGTTCCCGGCCACGATGCGGATCGGGACCCCTCGCCTCAAGCGGGCCGTGAAAGCAGCCCTGAGCCGCGGAGTCTGCTCCAACCACTCGTAGAGCGTCTGGCCCGGTGTACGGTTCGAGGTCTCGCAGGAAAGGTCCCAGGTATCGCCATTCAGGATCAGTTCCGCGTCCGGAAAGCTGCGTTGCAGTCGAGCGAGCTGGTCTGCCGTTCCGTCGAGACGATGTGGCGAGAGATGGCAGTCACTAACGAGTAAGAGAGGGCGCATTGCAACAGTCGAGGGGTGTATGGCCCCCTCGCGCGGATCGGGAGCGTCACGGAAGCTATAGCAGATCTTCCCCTAGGGAAGCTTTTGATGCGTCCACGCCGTCCACGTGTATCCTCGGGGGCCATGCCAAGTGTCCTGCGTCCGTCCCGCCTCGCCGACTCGGCACTGACAAGCCTCGCGGCTCACGCCTGGGCGCCGCTGCGTCGCCTGATGGATGCGCGCGAACGACCTCGACTCTCACCGGGTTGGGCACCGCGCCCGCTAGCAACGAGCAGCGAGCGGTCTAGGCCTCCCCTCGGCTGGCCGCGGCGAACCGACTCCCTCTGCCCTCGCTGCGTTCAGGAGGTGCGGGATGCGATCCTCGCTGGTGAGCTGGATACGAGCATTCTCATGCAGGGCCACCCCGGCGAGATCCCCGCCCAGATCGTGGAGCGAGACGGGCGCGTCCTCATGGAGAAGCGCTGTGAGCGCCACGGAGACTTCGTGGACGTCATCTCGATAGATCCCGAGTTCCTTGCCCGTATCGAGCGCTTGTTCCCGGGGCGCGACCTCCTGGCCATGGATTCGCCAGTGCGGCAGCACGGCACCTCGTCGATCAAATACGGTCGCGGTGCGGTGCTCACGGTCGACCTCACGAATCGCTGCAACATGATGTGCGAGCCTTGTTTCATGGATGCCAACCAGGTCGGCTACGTCCACGAGCTCGAGATGGCGGACATTCGCAAGATCCTGGATGGTGCAGTGGCCGTGAAGCCGCGACGGCAACTCAGCGTGCAGTTCTCTGGTGGCGAACCGACGCTGAGCCCGTGGTTCCTCGAAGCGATCGGCTACGCGCGGCAGGTTGGCTACTTCTGCGTTCAATGCGCGAGCAACGGGATTCGCTTCGCGCAGGATGCCGAGTTCTGTGCTCAGGCGAAGGCAGCAGGTCTGCGGATCGTCTATCTTCAGTTCGATGGCGTCAGCAATGAGGCCCACGCGCATCGAAAGGTCGGCAATCTCTTCGATGTCAAGGCGAAAGCGATCGAGAACCTGAACCGCGCCGGCATCGACGTCGTTCTGGTTGTCACCGTCGTCAATGGCATCAACGACGGTGAAGTGGGTGGGATCATCGATTTCGCCATCGCGAACGCCGACAAGGTGACGGTCGTCAGCTTTCAGCCAGTGAGCTTCACCGGGCGTGATGAGGGCATCAGCGATGAGCTTCGGACCGAGCGGCGCTACACGCTCAGCCATCTGGCGCATGACCTGAAGAGGCAAACAGGCATCTTCGAGCCGCTGAGGGATTTCTTTCCACTGAGTGCGATGAATCCCTTCAGCGACGTGCTGGACGTCATGCTCGGGCAGGATGCTCCGTTTGGGGCGCTGAACTGTGGCTGCCATCCGAACTGCGGCATCGGCGGCATTCTCCTGGTGCACAAGGAGACGAAAGAGGCCATTCCGGTGACGGCCTTCTTCGACGTGGAGCAGTTGCTCGAGGACCTCAAGGCGATTGCTGATGCGGGTCAGTCGCGCACCTGGACCCTCCTGCAGCTCGGAGTCAGCGTTGCCCGAAACTTCCATCCCGAGAAGGCTCCGCGCGGCTACTCGCTGACCGAACTCATCAAGCAGCTGCTCAGTCAGATGGGCGCGCGCGGGAACCGTATCGGCGAAACGGAGGGCGATGCGCACCAGTTTCCCTGGCGGTTCCTTTTCATAGCGGGGATGTGGTTCCAGGACCTATTCAACTACGACTTCCGGCGTACCGAGATGTGCATCATCCCCTACGGAACCCAGCTGGGAGAAATCTCGTTCTGCGCCTACAACACCGGCGTGGGGTGGCGTGCCATCGTGGAGAAGATGAAGCGATCCGCGACGGTTGCCGAATGGCACCGAGCGCACGGCCGTCATCCCGTCTTCGCGAAGGGGCAGTCGTTGCCGCTACCCGAGCCAGCAAGCGAGGTCGCGTTGCCGGAGCACGCCGCGAGGCGGCGTCTACCGCTCGTTGGCTGACTAGATTGTGTCAAACCAAACGTCCAATGCCGTTACCGGGGCTAGAGGAGCTCTCCTCGGGACGGCACGCGGCGGTCCACGGGGCCGTCGAGCGGGGGCTTCTGCATGAGCCCAATACGGCTCAGCCGTGCCTTCGGGAACGCGAGGGCGAAGGAAGGGGCCAGGTTGTCGAGTGGATCGAGCCCCACGGCGGTCAACACGTTGGACAACGGGGCGAGCACCTGCCGGGCGTCTTCCGCTCGGGTCACGTGCAAGCAGCGCCCCACCGGGGGTACTAGCAGGAGACGTCCGTCGGGGTCGAAGCTCAACCACCCCTTGCCAGCTGGGAAGGTCGGAAGGGCATAGCTGGAAGCGTCGCGGAACATGGTAACCTCGGTAGCCTCCTCGCGGCTCAGCGCGCCGAGAGGGCAGTCGTGCTGCGCCGCCGCCAGGTGGCGAGCCAGCCCACGTACCCATTCCTCGGCCCAACTCAGTTCGCCAACGAGCACGAGTAGCCTCGGACTGAGGCAACCCCGTTGGTCGAACAGGATGATGTCTCGAGCCATGCCTTCTAGCACCTCGGTCGCCGGCTCCAGCTTCGAACGCTGCTGCACGACCGCAGCTCCAAGTCCTGGACCGTGGCCGTGAAGCACCACGCCCCCGGGCAACTCGGCGCGCAACGCGCCAAGCGTCTCTGCGGTGCCATAGGCCCATACGTGGTCGCCGGGGGACGGTGCCAAACTCTCCACGAGCTGAAAGACGTGGGGGGCTCCACGATGGAGTAGCCTGGCAATCACGGGTTCCCGTCGTGACGGGCGCACGAATACCTGTTCCGATGAGGCGACCGCGACTGCGATGGCGCGTAGGGCTGCCACGAATACGTTGGCCGACAACAATACGTGCGCTCGTGGCACCCGCGCAGTGGTCGTTACCAGCGCGCGAAGGTCGCTTCGGGTGGCGTCGTGCTCGAGCGACCATGTAAGGGCGAGATCGATGCCCTTCTGGGACAGCCCGGTCGTGTCCGCGAGCAGCGAGCGCGCCTCGGCTCCCAGGGAATCCTGGGGATCGGCGAGGCGGCGGGCAGCGGCGAAGAGCGCCAGCAAACGCCCCAATGCCTGGTGCTGATTCGTCATGGCCCCTCTGCCGTGGCAATGGGGCCGACCACCGACATCTCCGCAGCGAGGGAGCAGCCACGGGACGGAGCGCCGCGGCGCCTTCCGACTAGCTCGATACCTCCGTCTACGCTCCGGACGAGGTCCTCCGTGACGATGGCAACTGCCGAGTCCACGTTTCCGAGGTCAACGAACTTGGCCAAACCCGTGTGGTCTGGCGGGCAAGGTTCGAGCGAAACCGGGTCAACTGGGACGGCACGCAGCCATGGTGGGGGAAAGAACACGCCAGGTCGTCCGCCAGCGAGCCCGCTCTCAGGAAGCAGACCTTCGTAAAGCTGGCTGGTGAGCTCCGTCATCCCGTACTCACTTACGACGTGTTCCGGAGGTATTCGGAACGCATCCGCCACACGGTCCCGCAGCTCGTCGGGAGGAAGCTCGGGGCCCCGGCCTTTGAAGCCACCCGTCTGCATGATCACAGTACGCTTTGGAGCATCGATGATTCCCTCGTCCAGCGCGTCGAGGAGCATCGCCAGAGCCCAAGAGGTGGCGAGTAAGAGCAGGGATTGGTTGCGGTTGCGCGCGAGCTTGGCTGCACGTCGGACCCCCGCGATGTTGACCCCCGAGGAGTCGAGGAGCCAACGTTCGTCGCTGTTTGGATCGAAAGCAACGCCTTGGGGGTCGAGGGTCAGAGCGCGGCCGTCGAACTCGACCATGAAGTGCCGCATCATGTGTGCCAAGGACGAGCCAGAGGATTTGCTTGGCCGCTGTGCGATGGCGACCACCACGGGCTTCCCAGCCCACTCCGGGACCAGCGCGCGCCGACCGTGCGCCAAGGAAAGTGCCTCGTAAGTGGCTGTCGTTCGCATGCAGTGCTGGCTGCGTGTGGTGCTTGTCGTTCCGCTGCTCAAAAACCTCACGACGTCGAGCGCCTCGGGGTACGTGCTGACCCGAGCAATCCGAAATGCCTGGACAGGCACGGGAGGAATGTCCTGCCAAGTCGCGATGCTCTTGGCTCTAGTGTGGACCAGCCTCCGGTATCCTGCGCTGTTCCTCAGTTGGTGCTCGAAGATTGCGGGCGCGAGCTGCTCGAACGTTTCGCTGCTCTCACCGGCGGCAAAGCTCCGCACTCGCGCGTGGAGGGCGTCCGAGGCGGGTATGGACTCTGCTGGCGGCGGACTACTCACGGTTGCCGATTCTGCAGCCAATCGGCGAGCTCGGCAACGAACGCCTCGAGTAGGGGCTCCGCAATCGTCAGCGGCGGGGTCAGTACGACGACCTCCCGTTCTCCTCCGCCCGTGGTAACGATGAATCCGCGATCCAGCATGGCGGACATGGCGGCTACTGCTCCGCCAGCACCGAGATTGAGCTCTATCCCGACCATCATGCCACGACCGCGGATCTCCTTCACGGCCGGCATCCCTGCGAGGCGCGAGCGCAGCGAGGCGAGCCAGCGGGTCCCCAGAATTGCTGAACGGCGAACGAGCCCCTCCTGCCGTAGCGCCTCCAGGGTCGCCAGCGCCGTCGCGCAAGCGAGGGGAGCTCCGGCGAAGGTCGAGGTATGGACCACCTCCTCGGGCTGTTGCCAGTGCTGCATCACGTCCGGTTTTCCGACGCACGCACTGATCGGTAGCCCGCCCCCCAGCCCTTTGCCAAAGCAGACGATGTCGGCATCACAGCATTCCGCGCCACTGTACAGCCATTCGCCCGAGCGTCCGAGCCCGGTCCAAATTTCATCCACGATGAGCAGGGCTCCGTGCTCGCGGGTTAGCTCTCGGACCCTTGACAAGGCACCGGGTGCGACGGGAATGATGCCGCCCCGTCCCAGGATGGGCTCGATTACCACCGCTCCGATCGTGCCGCTTCTCAGGGCTCGCTCGAGCTCGTTCAGCGACCGCTCCTCGCCGGTGACTGACGGATAGGCGACGCGCTGTGCATGAGGGTTGAGCTGGGCTCGAAACGGCGCGACATAGCCACTGCGGAGCCCGCAGAGGGCCAGGGGCGCATAGCCAAGCCCATGATAGGAAGCTCCGCAGGCAACCCACCCAGGGCGTCCGCTGCAAAGCGAGGCGGACTTCAGGGCAGCGGTTATGGCGTCGGCACCCGATTGCCCAAGGATGGTCCTCGCTCCGTGTGTTGGGATTAGGCCTGCGAGGGCTTCGCTGAGGAGGACCTTGCAGTCCGATGGATGCAAGTCTCCGAGCGCGTGGAGTAGCTGCTCGGACTGCCGTCGCACCGCCGAGACCACCGCCTGGTGGGAGTGGCCGAGGAGCAAAGCCCCGAATCCACCTGCCAAGTCCACGAAGCGGTTGCCGTCGACGTCGATGACATTCGCTCCGACGCCACGCGCGTAGACGATGCCTGTCGTAATGAGCTCTGGGATTGGCTTCGCGGGCTCCGGTGGGCCCATCGGAGCCGTCGCGGCGGCGGCGCGAGCCAGCCACTGCCGTGAGCGCGGGCCCGGTGGTCGCACGGCCACCCGAGGTAGTTCGTCTCCGTCGGGTACACCGGACGGCAGACTCTGCGCATTGCCGTTCATCGCTGTCGCTAGGCTGGGGAGCTATGCGCAGACCCGATTACGCCCTTGATGCTTGGCCTCGTAGAGTTTCTCGTCGGCGCGCTGGATGAGATCCTGCGCCGCCCGATCCGTTTCGAGCAACCGGGCGCAGCCGAGGCTAATCGTGAGCGGGATCGTCTCCCCCTGAAACATGAACTCGTGCTCGTGTACCCGCTTGCGGATGTCTTCAGCGAGTGCGCGGGCCCCTTCGAGGTCGGTTTCGGGTAGAACGATGCTGAACTCTTCACCTCCATACCGAGCAAAGATCTCATCACGCCGAATGCGCTCGAGAACGACCCGGGCGAGTTCGCGGAGCGCGTAATCGCCAGCGAGGTGACCGAACTGATCATTGATCTTCTTGAAGTAGTCGATGTCAAACATGACGAGGCTCAGCGCACGCTCATGACGACGAGCTCGAATGCACTCGCGCTCCAGAGCCTCGAACAGATAG
Organism: Pseudomonadota bacterium; assembly: GCA_023398955.1. Lineage (GTDB taxonomy): Bacteria > Myxococcota_A > Polyangia > Polyangiales > Polyangiaceae > JAEWRL01. The sequence goes on along the minus strand of JAEWRL010000108.1, from coordinate 11,751 downwards.
CGCTTGTTGTGGATCTGAGTCAGCCCATCCACGATCGTCATACGGTAGATCTCTTCGTGGTACTTTGCTTCGGCATCCGCACCCGAGAGATACTTCAGAATGGTCGGTCCTATCTTGATTCGATCGGCGTTGTTCAGCGGCGTTGCTCCGTCGATGATCTCCTCGTTCACGTAAGTGCCGTTCGTCGAGCCATCGTCCACCACGACCCAACGCGGGCCCCTTTTCTCGAAATGCGCATGCCGGCGGGAGACCGAATCGCCCTCGAGCACGATGCCGTTGTCCGTGCCGCGGCCGACCCGCAGCACCGTGTTGTCGAGCACGAAGCGCTTGCCAAGGAGGCCGTCCTCCTTCGTGTTCGTGTAGATGACGACCACGCAGTCGTTGCCGCCGCCCTCGCCGCCTACGGGAGTTTGGACGACCTGGGTAACGCGAGTCTTTTCGTCGTAGTCGCTCACAGAGATTGCTGCCGGATCACGGGGCCACGGCGGGAGGTGCCGGGCAGACCTTCAGCGTAAACCAAAGAGGAGAGAGCCGTAGCAGTTTCGCGCATCAGTCCTGCTATCAACCGTACTTTCCCGAGGAAATTCCCGTCAAGCCTCGGTCTCCGGGGTTGTTTGGGTTCCGGGCCGAGTGCTTCTGGAAGCTGGGGGAAGCGGTTCCCCGGCAAGACGGTGGTCGTAGGTGCTCCCCGTGCTGACACTTTGTGGACGTGCTCTCAGCCTTCTGACTCTCCGGGCAGCGGCACGCCGAGCCCCACCATTCGCATTAGTCGGAGGGCGTTTCCGGCACACACTGGACCCGGGCGTAACGTGTAATCGAAATGCATCCGGCCCGCGTGGGTACTCTCCTGGAAGTGCACTTGTTGGACACGCGGCATCAGCTCGGCGTCCAGTCGACAGAGCTCGATATCATGTGTCGACACCGCGCCAATTGCACCGTGACGGAGGAGCTCGGCCAGGATCCACCGTGCGCCAACTTGGCGCTCCGTGGAGTTCGTGCCGTGCAGGATCTCGTCGAGTAGGAAGAGCACCGGCCGGGGTCCGTCGACGGCATCGAGAGCGCGCTTCAGCTTCTCGATTTCCGCATAGAAGTGGCTCACGCCCGCCTGGAGGGAGTCTCGCACCCGAATGCTCGTGCGTACCGCCGCCTCCGAGAGGCGAAGCTGACGTGCGCAAACGGGGGCGCCTGCGTAGGCCATGACGGCCGCGAGGCCCATCGAGCGCAGGAGCGTGCTCTTGCCAGACATATTCGACCCCGTGACGAGCAGTGCCTGGCCCGCTCCGGCGAGTCGCACGTCGTTCGTCACGCGCTTCGCGGGATGGAGGAGGGGATGGCTCAGGCCGTTGGCGAGGAAGCACGGCTCCGAGGCGCCGACAGTGGGGAGGGTGACCGAAGGATCATCGTGCAGCAGCCCCGCGAAAGACGAGAGTGCCTCCACGGTACCGACAGCGTCGAACCAGCTCCGCGCTGCAGAGCCTACCCCGGATTTCCAGCGCTCTAGGGCGATCACGCAATGCAGATCCCAAAGGAGCAAGATGTTCGCCACCGGGTGAATCAAGCCGTTGTGCCGGAGATCGAACCAGCTCATGATTCGCGTGAAGCGGCGCATGCTTTGAGACGGACTGTGCCCCTCCGCAGCGAGGTGGGAGCGCAGCTGCGCGAGCTTGGGGGCTTCGAAATCCATGGATTCGAGCATCCCCAACATCCCTCCGTAGCGCACGAAGTGGCCCTGCGAGCTGCCGACGGCTCCGAACGTCTCATTTGCCGCTTGGCCGTGTCTGAGCAGCATGAAGACCTGCAGAGCCAGCGGAATTGCCCACGTAATCGAGGGAGCTCCGAACAGCGAAGCTGCCAGTACGGCACTGAGAGTGACCATGGGAAGCGCCCAGGCCAGCACGCGGAGCGCGCGCCGTGGAAGCAGACGCGGGGCGGCTTCTACCCACCTCAGGAAGGGTTCCGGATCCGGTGGCGCTACTGGTCCTCGCCCGCTCCCGGAGCGCGCAGAGCGGGTGTCTTGAAGCGCGATGGCGTGAGTTTCGAGCTTCTGCCGCCACTCCAGCGCATCGCTCAACGAGCGAACCGCGGCTTGCCGCTCGTGGAGCTCCCGCAGGTCGGCAGGTGCGGAGAGCATGGCGGCAAGCGTGTCCTGGCCATAGCGGGTGTGCGCCACGCAGAGCCGCTGAAAGAGTGACCCCGCGCCAAACAGGTCGAGATCATCAGCGTAGGGGCAGGTCCCCTCCTGCCCGTAGACGGCGCCCGTGATAGGAAGTGTCGTCCATGCCGTTCCGCAGCGATGCTCCGCGTCGCGATTGACCCGAGCCCAGCGCTGTACCTCGTCGAGTTTGTCGAGCAGCCTGGAATGCAGGGCAACGGCCGCGATGAACCCAACGAACCCGGCAAGTCCTATGGCTCCAGCGATGGGTCCACCGCTGCCGAACGCAGCAACGAGCGAGCCCACGAGCCCTGCAGCGAACGCGAGGCCACGCACGTTCGATATGCGGTGGGACCGCTGTTGAAGCGAGGCCGCCTGCGCTTCGAATGCCTCACTTCGTTCGCGGTACTCGGCCTCTCGGGCAGTTGCCGGTGGCGCTTCTTCCGTGCCATCGCCCGGGGCCGGGCGTGGGATCTGCGACGCTCCGGCCGCTGGCGTGCTGATGGTCATGAGGTCAGACTCGTCCAGAGATGAGGTTGTGGTACGGAGGTGCTCAGCCCTGCTCTGGAGCGAAGCTGATTACGATTGTTGCGCCAACGAGCGGTTGGTCGGGGACGCCGACCGCGCGTCGGTCCACGACGTCCGCCACACAGCTTGCAGCCGCTGCGCTGAGTCCGCTGCGCTTTCCGACGCTTACGCCCTCGGCACGCCCACGCTCGCGAACGAGGAACCGCACGTGGACTTCCGCGGCTTCACCGTTGCGAAGCCCCCCGTGGCGATTGACACAGTCTTCGAACCGGCTGCGAGCTGAGGCGAGCTTCTTGTGAGCCGCAGGTAGCTGGCCTGAGTCAGCAACTGCGGGATGCACCGTCGCCTTGGCGCGTATCGGTGCCGCCTCGTCGGGAGGGACGGAGGTGCTCGGCTCGTTCTCGGCCACCGGCCCTTCCGGCGTGGGCGCCGGGTCCGTCTTTCTCGGTAGCGGTGGCGCGTCGCTGATGAGCCGCTTTGCCTCGGCTTGCGTTAGGCAGCGGACGAGCATGCCTCGGCCGTCGGCGACGCGTCCCCACTCGCACGCCGGGTCGTAAGGATACCGGCTGGCGTCGACGGTACTTGCCGACCCCGACGCATTCCGTGGTGCGCTGGCACCCACTGTTGCGGTGAAAGCCAAGACCGCCGTGAAACCGAGTAGCCAACGTCTGCCGTACATTCCAATCTCCTCGCTGCTGATGCGTTGTGTCGCGGTGCCTATGTACCACACTCTCCTTCGGCCTCGGAGCGCTCGCGGTGGAGCGGTCGGCCTGACCGCTGGGCTGCGGGACGAGGGGGTGGTCCCTTGCCGAGGCCGACGAGTGAACCGCGCCGCTATCCTCGAAACACGGACTGGGGAACACGCCAAGCGTCGGAGATTTGCCGAATCTCTTGCTCCGAGAGGCCGGGGGCACGAGCTCCAGCACAGAGGTCCATGAACTCGTAGTCCGCTGCCGCTTCGACGTAATCGATGAGATCCACGGCTGCCATGACGGAGCTCTCCGAATAAGCGATGACTCCGTGCTTCTCCCACACGACGAGCGCGTGAGAGCGAGCTGCGGCCGCCGTGTCTTGCATCAGCCGTTCACTGCCGGGTACCCGAAAGCCGACGTAACCGATTCCGCTGGGCAGGTTGAGAATGGCCTCCGGCTGCCACCTCAGCAAACGCCTGCTGAGCCGTTCGCCGCTCTGGTAGTTGGGGACGTGGCTAAGATACGTTAGCCTGCGGGGCTGTGCGTGAACCAGTGCGAGGTAGGGGAGTGGCTGTCGTGAAAGCTTGTCGAAGTGTATGGCCAGATGTGAGTTGAACTCGCTCGTGAGTCTCGCGAACCGGCGCTCTTCGGCAGTGCACAAGGTGGCTTCTCGGTGACCGGCGCGCACAACGACGAGCGCGAGCATGGCCGCCGGGTCGTCCATCACCTCGTGCAGGCGTATCCCGGAACCCGTCACGACGAAGACGCCGTCTCGAGGAGGCGGCACGGCGATCGGGAGCAGTAGTGGCTCGCGTCTCGAGAACTGGGGGACGAGCTCGGCGACCTCGCCATGGAAGACCGACAGGTTCCCTGCGGCCCCCTCGGATGCCCCCAGCTCATGGATGCGTCTTCCTGCACGTGCAATCTCACGGATCGTCGCGGTGATTGAGGTGGGCATGTCCATCGTGCTTCGGTCTCGATTCTCGCGGACGTTGGCGGGTCAGCGCGTCTCTCCGGTGGTGTCGACCCGCCTCGCTCAGCGGGCGGGTGATTCGTCTGTCATGCGCTGCACCCCGCTGTCCATCTGGCGCCCTGCGTCCTTGGCGACAAGTGTCACTCCTACCAGAATTGCTCCGACGCCAATCCATTGGACCACCGTCAGCCGCTCTTGCAGCATCGCGCCCGCGACGATGACGATGATTGCGAAGCCGCTCGTTACCATGACCGGGTACGCCATGCTGATTGGGAGCTTCTGCAGGGCGTACGCGTAGAACACGACGTTCGCCGCGAAACATGCCAGTCCGAGCAGCAGGATCCAGTGGCGTAACAGCAGCCCCACCAGGCCGCCCAGGCCTCCGTGCAGTGCCCCCGACCCGCTGAGCTCTGCATCGACGGACCGCATGCCGAACTTGATCATCAGGTTGGCACTGGCATTGAGCGCTAAGGCGATGATGAGGGCGACGACGTGCTTGGACATGGGGCTGGTCTCCGAGGCAAGCGGATCTAGCGCTGTGGAGCGCCAGCATCCAGCCATTTGCATCTACATTGCTTGATCGAGCAAGGCGTGGAGCTCGTCGGGCAACAGCTCGAGCGGGTTGCCCTTCATGCTGCTGCTGCGGGAGGCCTGTTCGACGATCTGGCTCGACACGGACCCATCCACCCCGAGGGACGCAAGCCCGCGGATGTCGAGGCTCTCAACGAGGTCGCGCACCCACTGCACGCCGTCCTCGGCGCTCGCTGCGGGGTCGCGGCACAGTAGGCGTGCCACCTCCGCGTAGCGGCTGAGGGCGACGGAGTCGGGCGCTCGGCTCCTGAGCGCCTGGATGTTGATCGCCATGCTGGGAGCAAGCAGGGCGGCGCAGAGTTCACCGTGAGGCGCACGAAACCTTCCCCCGAGTACACCCGCGAACCCGTGAGCGGCGCCGAGCTTCGCATTGGCGAGGGCAAGCCCGCCGAACAAGCTCACCAAGGCCATGTCTTGGCGTGCCGTCAGATCGCTGCCATTCCGGTAGGCTTGCCGCAGCGACGAGGCTGCCCGGCCAATGGCGTCGCGACATAGGGCGTCCGTGATGGGATTGGCAGACCGCGAAACCAGCGGCTCGATCACTTGGGTCAGCGCGTCGCAGCCCGTTGCCGCCGTGATGGCGGGAGGCACCGTCAGCGTCAGGTCTGGATCGACTATCGCGCAGCGCGGCAGCATCGACACGTGTCGAAGGCTTGCTTTGATGCCCTCCTCCGGCACATCGAGGACGGCGTTCCTCGTCACCTCGGAACCCGTGCCTGAGGTGGTTGGTATCGCGATGCAAGGAACGGCGGGGTGTTCGAGGGGCCGGCCAGCACCAACAACCTCCAAGTAGTCCAGGGGATGCCCCGGGTTCGTCATCAGGGCAGCGATTGCTTTGGCGGTGTCAATCGCGCTTCCACCACCGAAACCAACGACGGCTTCGGCTTCCTGCGCGGTGGCGATATCGCGCCCCTGCAGGACGACCTGCACGGTTGGCTCGGCATGCACGCTGTAGGTTTCAGCGGCCAGACCCGCGTCCCGGAGCAACCGGAGTGCTGGCTCGGCGCGGGTCGGATCACGGCCACACACGACGAGTACGCGGCGGCCGAAGCGTTTCGCGTATCCGGGAAGGTTCTTCAACGAGCCAGCCCCAAAATCGACGATGCTAGCCGTTGCAAACTGAAACTTCATTTCACCTTGGTGCATCGCGAGAAAAGGCCGTGATCGCTTCGTATTTCGCGCTGGAACGGGGCTCCGCCATCATGGGCGCCACGGTGTCACGCCAGCGGGCGTAGTGCGAGGTCGCTTTGTGCGCTGCGGGTGCTTCCGCCTCCCTGTAGACCTCGATCAGGACGAACCGCGCAGGGTCATCTACGCTCTGGACCACGTCGAATGCGGCGATGCCTGGCTCGGAAAGGCTTTGCTTTGCGTTCTCCAGGGTAGCAGCCCGAAACTGCTCTATTTGATCCGGCAGCACCCGGACGTGGACGAAAACCGCCAGCATGTTTACCTCCTTCGTTGCGGTGGGCGGAGGGAGCATCCTCCAGCCGCGCGCTCGGTGCAATCCGCGACTGCAAGCCCCGGTGTTGTCCTGGGCCGGCCCATCGTTCTCTTCTTTCGGATTGGGATCACGTCCAGGAGTAACGCGCGAGCGCTGGCAGACAGCGCCACAACCGTGCAACGGTTACGTGTGCGTTGGAGCGGCTGGCTTCCTTGTTGCTTGGCAGCGGCGGCCCTCTTGTGTTTAGGGGCCGCAAGCCGTGCCGTGACGGTCCGCATCGACTACGACGCCCCCGCGGATTGTGGTGGACCGCTCTCCTTCCGCCGAGCGCTTCAGCGGCGGTTTCCCGGCGCCCGGGTAGTCGTATCCTCCGAGAGGGGCATCAGTCTGAGGGTGCGGCTTTCCGAGACGGGATCGGGTGTGCGTGGGCAACTGTGGGTCGAGCAGATGGGTGGCGGTGCGCGCGCAGACTTACGCGAAGTTCGAGGTGCCGCATGCACGGAGGTCGTGGAGGCTTTGGCTCTGACGGCTGTCCTTGCCATCGAGGAGCTGTCCGAGACCTCCGGAGTCGGTCCCGCCGAGTCACCAAGTAGCGAAGGTTTGGCAAGCACGGGCGATTCGCGGCCGCCTAGCGGGGCGCCGTCCCTCTCGCCCACCCACGACCCCAGTTCGAGCCCGACCGCAGCTCACCGAGAACAACACTGGTATTCGCGCGGGCTGGGCGACTCGATGATAGCGGCGACCGGATTCGTCGGGCAGACGGTTGCCCCCACGGTCAGCGTTGGCCTCGGGGCGGAGCTACGCACATCGGTGCTGGTAACGCGAAGCTGGGCTCCAACGGTCGGCGTCGGGCTGCTGCATGCGCCGAGCGGCGTGCTTCAGCCCGCAGCCGATGCCTCGGTTGGTTGGACGGCGCTGACACTGCACGTGTGCCCTGCACGCGTGCAGACGTTTGCGAACGCTGCCCTTAGCGCATGTGCGCTGGCTAGCGGAGGCTGGGTCTCGGTGGCGGCTACGTCGACGAGTACCCCGGTGTGGGTACGCCGCTCCTGGTGGGGCGCAGGCATGTTGCTTCGGTTGGAGGTGCCACTTCACGAATCAATCTCGCTGGAACTCGCGTCCGCGTTGCAGGCTCCCGCAATACGGCGTCGCTTCGTGACTCGCTACCCGAGCGAACGGATCGCAGAGACACCCTCCCTGACCTGGCTTGCCGCTTCGGGCGTCGCCTACAGCTTCTGAGCGCCCCACAGGGCCATTCGGGCCGGCTGCCGGGACCTGAGGAGCGCGAACCTCGCTTGGGGGCTTATGATCAGCGGAATGCCGGCCGGGAATACGGGGAGACGTGAGGACTGTGGTGAAGCAGACGCTTTCTCGAGCCGCGTGTTCGGCATTAGAGAACTGTGGTCGTCGGAACAGCCGTCGCGAGGTACGCTGATTGACTAGAATGACCTCTTCCGACCGCGACCGGCGTCTGCGTGGCATGGTGACTGACTACATCGACTTCGTGGCGCGCGTTCTGCGCAATGCGGGAGTGCCGGAAGGTCAGCTCGATGACGATATTCAGCGGACCTTCATCACGATCGCGAGGCGCATGGACGACATTCGCCCCGGAGCGGAGAAGAGCTTCCTGCTGAGGACAGCCCTCCATGTCGCGGCGCACGCGCGACGTACGCTCGCACGACGCCGCGAGGTGATCACTGAAGACTTTCCAAGCTTGGTGGAAGAGCTCGCGACGCCTGAGATGCTCACCGACCAGAAGCGCATGCGGCAGCTCCTGGACCGCATCCTCGATCAAATGGTGCCTGATCTGCGGATGGTGTTCGTACTCTACGAGTTCGAAGAGCTGAGTATGGCAGAGATTGCAGCGGCGCTCGACATCCCCCAAGGCACGGTCGCCTCCCGGCTGCGCCGAGCAAGGGCCGATTTCAGGGGGCGTGTGCTCGCGCTTGAGGGAGTTTCGCACGCGAAGGTTGGATCATGAACGAACCACGCCGATTGCTTGACGATGCAGGATCCGATATCGAACGGGCGCTATTGCAGGCGGGCTCCCGTTATGCTTGCCCCGACGGTCAGCGCGAAAAGGTGCTCGCCAGCCTCGGTCTGCTGGGAGTTGCGGGGATTGGATCGACGATAGCGAGCTGGTCGCTGCGGCACGCGCTGGATGCTGGCGCGGCGAAGTGGTTGGCGGGCCTCTCGGTGGTAGGACTTGCTGCAGCGGCGCCCGTCGGTTTTTCCGCCTGGAACAACTCGCATTCGGAGCCAGTCGTCCCGAGGATTGAAGGCGGGCTGGTCGCGATTCACGTTCCACGCGTCGAGGCGGCTACCAGGACCGAGCCGGCGGACCCCGCGCTCGAGGCTGGCGACATGATGGACGTCTCCGATTCGACACCATCAAGACCCATGGCGCGCAGGGTGTCAGCACGTCCTGGTCTCGCCAAAGAGCTCGAAGCGTTGGACCAGGCGCGAGGCCTTTTGGCCAGTGGCCAAGGCAGCGCGGCGCTCGCACGATTGGCGAGGTACTCGACGGATCACCCTCGCGGACGTCTTGGGCTGGAAGCGGAGGTGTTGCGTATCGATGCCCTGTTCGCCGTCGGACGCCATGCGGAGGCCACGAGCCGGGCCGAGGTGTTTCTGCGCCGGCACTCCAACAGCGTGCTTGCCGCTCGGGTGCGCCGTCATCTTGGCGAGTGAGCCCGCAAGGACCGTTGGCGCCCATGCGCGGCACTCATTCGCGGTCTTGGTGTGTTCTGGTAGCCGTCGGCGGCAGCCTCGCTTTGACTGGGTGCTCCTCGACGACGGACGCCATCGGCAGCGACGAACCGATCGCCCTGGATGCCGGACCCCGGGTGCTCCTCCCGCTGGTCTGCGGCGGCCGCACGGTGAACGCCTTTTTCGAGCTACTGGGTATCAGCGACGCGGACGTGAAGGCTCGCATCGACGAGGTGTTCGAGCGCTTGTTCCACGGTGATCCAGACCAGGAAGCCTTCTACGTTCCGGTCGGGAAGGACCAGGCTTTCGTCAAGGATACCTACCACAACGAGGAAGCCCGCACCGAGGGTATCGGTCTGGCGATGAACATCGCCGTCAAGCTCGGACACCGTGAGGAGTTCGATCGACTGTGGCGTTGGTCCGTGGCCACCATCCAGGACAAGGACGGCCGTGGGCAGGGATACTTTTGGTCCCGGTGTGACGAAGTTGGGGATACGGTCTCCTGCTACGACCCCTATGGAATGGAGCAGCTGACGATGGCCCTCATCTTCGCCCACGAGCGGTGGGGAAGCGACTCGGGGGACATTGACTATGAGCAGGACGCGCTCGAGCTTCTCGACCTCATGCGGAGAGAGGAGGCAGAGGACGGCGCGGGTGTCGATAGCGTAACGAGCATCTTCGATGAGGAGACAGCCCTCCCGTACCATCTCCCCTCGCCAGATGCGTCCGACTTCACGAGGCCGGCCGTCGTCATCCCTGCGTACTACCGGCTCTGGGCGCAGGCAACGGGTGACCGCTTCTGGATGGATGCGACGGAGCGCGGTCGGGAGTACCTCAGAGCCACGTGCCACCCGGGAACGGGATTCTATCCCGTGCGTGCCTTCTTCGACGGAAAACCCGTGCCCGGCTGGGGCGACTACCAGCCGGAGGCGTACCGGGCACAGGTGAACGTTGTCTTGGACTGGCTCTGGGGGTGGGAGGACCTGTGGACGCAGAGCGGCGCCAATCGCGTCATCTCGTTCTTCGGAACCAAGGTCGTTGAACCCTTCTGTCGCTCGTACTCCCATGATGGTTCTCAGTGCGTCGACACGGAGGCGGCCGACCCCTCCCTTGCGGCGGTGAATGCCATCGCGGCCCTGGCCAGCACCCAGGCGGAACGCGTGCGATTCATTCGGGCGCTGTGGGATGCCGAGACGCCGACTGGAGACTCGCGATACTACGGAGGCCTACTCCACCTCATAGCGTTGATGATGGTAGGGGGTCAGTACCCCATCTGCAGCGGATGAGTTGCTTGGGTTCGCGGTGATGAGGGGTGAATCCCGAGCACGATAGTGCCGTATGGGGCGATCGATGTTTCGTGATCGCGCGTGCGGAGGTGTTTGGATGAACCGGTTGTGGGGGTCGATCGGGGTGATGCTCGCAGTGGGTTGCGCTGGCTCCAACAAGGATCAGGCGGTTCGGGACCCGCAGGCAGAGCAGAAGGTGTTGACGGCCCGCGAGCGCAGGGAAGCCCAGGAGAAGGAGTTCGCGGCGGCGCCCGCTGACCACCGTCGCCGATGCGAGCTCAAGGCCGGTGACTGCCTGATGCAGCTCGACGAACGCCGCAATGATTTTGTAGCCAGTAACTATGTTGCGCAGTGCCGCGAGCTTCCAAATAGCGAAGCCGAAGCGAGGTGCGTCGCGGACACCCTTGCTGCCGAAGGGCGGCCGGAGGCGCCCGTCGATTTCTACGGTTTTGGAGCGTGGTGTTACGAGAGGCTCAACGGGTGCACCGCGGCGCTTGCCGACGAGGCGGCTGAGAACGCACGGTTGGCCCGCATCGCCGCGAGGCGTGATGCAATCCTCTTCTCGAAAGGTGGTATCGACGCTCGCGCTGCCGTTGGTTTCGCGCGGGAGCGAATCGAGTACTTGCGGTCGACGTTGCCGCCCAAAGCCGATGGGATGTGCGCAGAGGAAACTGGTCGAGCCGCTTGCGAGGCGGCCGCAAAGATGAAGCACGACGGATTCGAGGCGAGTCTTCAAGATGATGAGGGCTACAGCAGCGAGACCTCGCTGCGGCTCTATGCCGCCGCCAGCGAAGCCGAGGCCAAGTGCTTCGAGGTCGAATACTCCTGCCTGGAGTCGGGGGTTGCGCGCTACGGCGAGATCATGAGCTCGAAGAAACGCTTGGAAAAGAACCTGAGGCGCCTGCAGCGGCGGGAGCAGCTTCGTGCACAGGTGGATGAGGCGGTGGCTCAGCAGTGTCTCATGGCAGGGTTGAGTAAGCATCAAGGTGATATAATTAAGGGATATCAGGACTACGTAGATCAGCCGGTGATGTTCTTCAGGGGGCGCTTGCACGATCAGTTCTACAAGCTTCACTCCGAACAGATTCACTGTCTCGAGAAGGCGGCCAACGACGCGCGCGCGGCGCGTTCACCTCAGGTGGTCCCCGCCGATGACCCGGCAAGCGAGCGCTTGGGCGGTTAGATTGGGGCGTGTCTTCAACCTAGATTTCGCGCGCCCCCCGGCACATGGACGTTGAATCCTGCGGAATTATCGGCTGTTCATCCCGCGGTCTGGCGCGCGTGGCTTCATCCATGAGGTGAAGTAGCGGCTACCCGCCGGAGCTGTCGATCGATCGTCCGATCTAGGTTCTTCAGCGCTCGGGAGAAATGACCCGGGT
>JAEWRL010000059.1 GCA_023398955.1 Pseudomonadota bacterium | reverse complement strand
CATCCGCACAATGGTGCTCCCGCAGATGCTGACGGCTGAGAACTGAAAGCTGATTGCCTGCACCAGTCGGCAACAGCCATCCAAGTCTTGCCAACCCCGCCATCAATCTGCCCGGTAAGGGACTATTGTCAGGGGGGGGGCGTGCCATGCAGCCCTCTCACCGCCGGGGTGCGTACTCCCTCCCACCAAAGCGAAAAATCGCGCAAGTGTTGCGCGGAGGACGCTTATGGGTACGCGGATGCGCGCCGTCCTTTGACGCAGTCCAAACCAGTACGCGCAGCAGGAGTCGCTCTGGGCCTTCGCTCCTGCCGATGAAGCTGCCGCGTATCCCCTGCGCCACCCACCCACCCATCGGTGCGAACCCTTACGAGGCCCGTTGGTCTCGTAGGGGTCTTTCGCCAAGCCTGCAAGAGCGGGGTTTTGCGCCCTCGCGCGACCGGAGCCCGCTCGATGCCCTTCTCATCGAGGAGAATCCGTCATGCTGAAGAATCTGAAGATCATCCACCGTGTGCTGCTCGGATTCGGCGCCAGTGTGACCCTACTAGTGGGATCTCTCCTTTGGCTCCACGCGAACCTGGGCTATTTGCGAGAGAGTGCCGAGGTGATCACCGACCACACATATCCCCGGACGGTGCTCGCGAACGACATCATCGACCTCGTGAACAAGCAGGGTTTGCGGGCGAGAAACCTCGTCTATACCACCGACGCGGAGCGAAACGCCGAGGACGCAGCCGAGGTCAAGGAGGCGGCGCAGAGGATCTCCGTTCTCGCCGAGAAGATGAAGGTGGGAGCTTCGCCCGAGGAGCTCGAGCTCATCGCGGAGTATTCGCGAATGCGAGCGGAATTCCTGCCCGTGCTGCACCGAGTCGTCGAGCTGGGGCTGGCAGCGGAGCGCGAGGAAGCCGCAAAGCTGGTTCAGAGTCAGCTTCGAGGGCTCCACGAGCGCTACCTCGAGAGCATCCACGCGATACTGCGGTTCCACTCGGACCGCATGGAAAAGGAGAACGCTGCGATGCACGCGGCCTTTGGCAGCAGCGCGAAGCTCATGATCGGAATACTACTCGTCACGCTCCTCGTCATGGGTCTGGTGGCGGCATGGCTCGTCCCCAGTATCACGCGGCCCGTGCGCCGCTGCGTGGAGGCAGCAGAACGCGTCGCGCGCGGCGACATGCATGTGGACCTCGAGCAAGGGCGTCGCGATGAGCTCGGGCAGTTGATGCGGGCTCTCGGCGGGATGGTGGAGAGCGTGGGAGCCCTGGTGACTGACACCGGTGAGCTGGCCAAAGCTGGCGTCGAGGGTGACTTGCAGCGAAGGGCGGACGTCACTCGTCACGAGGGGGAGTTCCGTGCCGTGGTGGAAGGCATCAACGCGACGTTGGATGCGATGGCCAAGCCGATGGACGAGCTGGGAGCAGTGCTCCAGGGTCTCGCCGCTTCTGACATGACGGCGCGCATGCGCGGTGAGTACCGCGGGCAGTACGGTCACATGAAGGACTCCGTGAACGGGATGGCTCAGGTCCTCCACGACGCGCTGGTTCAGACCGCAGACGCAGCGGACCAGGTCTCCGCGGCGAGCGAGCAGATTGCTGCCAGCAGTCAGTCCGTCTCTCAGGGCGCCACCGAGCAGGCCGCGGCCCTGGAGGAGACGTCGAGCACCCTGGAGGAGATCGCAGGGATGACGCAGCGGAATGCAGGCAGCACCGAATCGGTGCGGGGCATGGCAGTGAGCGCCAAGCAGGCCGCCAACAGCGGTACGGCCTCGATGCAGAGGATGGCCCAAGCGATGGCACAGATCCGGACCGCTGCGGAGGCGACTGCCGCGATCATCCGAGACATCAATGAGGTGGCCTTCCAGACGAACCTGCTCGCCCTCAATGCAGCTGTCGAAGCGGCGCGAGCTGGGGACGCCGGGCGCGGTTTTGCCGTCGTCGCCGAAGAGGTAAGGAACCTGGCCCTGCGCTCGAAGGAGGCAGCGCGCAAGACCGAGGACCTCATCCGGGAATCGATGCAGCTCTCCGAGCAGGGAGCCACCCTCTCCCAGGAGGTTGCCAACGACTTGGAATCCATCGTGAGCGCCGTCGGCAGCGTCAGCGAAGCCATTGCGGAGATCGCCTCCGCGGGCAGGGAGCAGGCCGACGGGATTGTACAGGTGAACCAGGCAGTGACTCAGATGGAATCCGTCGTTCAGCAGTCGGCTGCGAATTCCGAGGAACTGTCCAGCACCGCGGAGGAGCTGGCTGGTCAGTCGCGGAGCCTGGCAGACATGGTCGGTTCTTTCCGCCTCGACCGTGAGTCCCGCAGCGAACCTTCCCGTGCAGCTGCAGCGCCGAGCCTGTCCCACACGCCTCTCAAGCCACACCTCACAGTTCGGCGCCTGGGAACTGGCGCACGTCGGCGTTCCACTGGGATCGACTCCTTCGCGCCAGGGGAGATCCCCGGGTTCTAGGCGAGTCGCAGCGCAGATCGTCCTGGTGCGGTGTACGACGACAGCGTGCCCTCACCATGGTGACGCTCTCGCTTCGAGCTCGAAGGGATACTCCGACTGTGGCATGCTCCCGAGGTCTCATCGCTTACTGCAATCGCGAAAAATATGCGCCATTTCTTGTTTTCTTCAGCAACGCGTTGCTGCGCGGCAGCGCTCTCTTTTCTCCTCCTGAGTGCCTGCAGCGGGGGCGCGGAGAGTGAGAACCATCCAAATGGAGAAGTCGGCGGCGCGCCGGAGCAGCCCTCCACAGGGAGCGGCGGAATAAGCTCTGGGCAGGTCGAAGGCGGCGCCTCATCGGGGACTGCCGGAGCTCCGGTAGAGAGTGCGGGCGGCACCCACGCTGCTGGCGCGAGCGGCCGCGCCGAGCCGGGCCACGGATCGGGGGGGGAACATGCCGCCGTTGGGGGGACTGCCCAGGGCGGTGCCGCGGCGGGCGGTGCTGGCGGTCATCCAGCTGTTGGCAGCGGTGGCGCGTCAGCTGGCAGCACCGGCGGCACACCGGCTGGGGGAGGGACCTCGGTTGCGGGCGCAGGCTCTTCGTTCCCCGCTGGCGGCTCCGGGGGAGCCCCGGATCCAACGGCAGGCTTCCTCCACGTAGAAGGTAACCAGCTCATGGACAGTGCAGGTATGCGCGTGCGCATGACCGGCGTGAACTGGTTCGGCTTCGAGACGGGCAATCTCTCCCCTCATGGCCTGTGGGCGCGGGATTACCGCAGTATGCTCAAGCAGATTGCCGACGTGGGCTTCAATACCGTCCGCATTCCTTGGTGCAACGCAATGCTGCGCGAGGGCGCCATGCCGAAATCAATAAATATGGACGGCGCGGATCCCTACGACGGCACCGAGCCGCTGAATGCTCCTCTCGCAGGTCTTACGCCCATCGAGATCCTAGACCTGGTCATCGACGCAGCGGGCGACTTGGGTCTGAAGGTGATGCTGGACAATCACTCCAGGGAGCCGGACGGCTACATGGAGGAGAAGGTTTGGTACACCGACGAGACCTCGGAGGAGGTCTGGATCGAGGACTGGCGTTTCATGGCGGAGCGGTACCGAGGCAACACGACCGTCGTGGCCTTCGACCTGAACAACGAACCCCATGGTGGGTCGACGTGGGCAGCAGGCATCCCTGCCACCGATTGGAACGCTGCCGCCGAACGCTGTGGGAACGCCGTCCTGGAGGTGAATCCGGACGTGCTCATCGTGATAGAAGGTGTTGAGAAGGTGGGCGCGGACGGCTACTGGTGGGGTGGTAACCTGAGTGGCGCACGCCAGCACCCGATCAACCTTTCGAACCCCGCGAAGCTCGTCTACTCCGCTCACGAATACGGCCCAGAGGTCTTCGCCCAGCCTTGGTTCGAAAGCGCCGAGTTCCCCGGCAACCTTCCGGGCATTTGGAACGACTACTTCGGGTTCCTGATGAACGAAGGGCTGGGACACGTCTTCATTGGCGAGTTCGGTATGAAGGATCCAGATGCCTTCGGGGGCAAGTCCGCCGTGTGGTTCCAGTCGTTTTTGGACTACATGGGTGCTGACTACTCCTGGACTTTCTGGTGCTGGAATCCCAACTCCGGAGATACCGAAGGCATCCTGGAGTACGATTGGCTCACGCCCAAACAGTGGAAGCTCGAGGCCCTGGCGCCCTACCTCGCCGCGCCACTCCGCTGAGCTGGCGGTGCGGCCATCGGCGAGGACCCCAGCGCGGCAAGATGACCCGATCGTTGACAGGTGCCACACTCCATGGCGGTGCGGTCTGTCGATGGTGTGGCACCGCGACGCTGTGGTGGTATCAGCCCCACGTGAATTGTCGCTTCCATTGCCGCGCCTCGACGGATACTCCATGTTCGTCTCATGCGGTACCTGGCCATCGCGAGCGACTACGACGGTACCTTGGCGCACCATGGCTGTGTCGATGAGGTTACCATCAATGCGGTAAAGCGTCTGCGCGACGCGGAGCGGCGCTTCATCTTAGCGACTGGAAGGGAGCTCCGCGACCTGCTTCGGGCGTTTCCGGACGTGGGTCTTTGCGATCTCGTCGTGGCAGAGAATGGAGCCGTCGTCTACGAGCCTTCGACGCGGCGGACGCGTCTTCTCGCCGATCCCGCCCCCGCGCGCTTGGTGGAGCTCCTGCGTGGTCGCGGGGTGGAGCCCCTCTCGGTGGGCGAGGTCATCATCGCGACATGGCACCCCAACGAGAGCGTCGTCCTGGAGAGCATTCGCGACCTCGGCCTGGAGCACCACGTCATCTTCAACAAGGGAGCGGTGATGGTGCTGCCGCCCGGGATCAACAAGGCGACGGGACTCACGGCTGCGTTGGAGGAGCTGAAGCTCTCTGCCCACAACGTGATTGGTGTGGGAGATGCCGAGAACGACCATGCGTTTCTGCGCGCTTGTGGGTGCTCCGTCGCTGTGAGCAACGCTCTCGATTCGGTGAAAGATGAGGCTGACTATGTGACGGTCGCTGCGCGCGGCGCTGGCGTCACCGAGCTGATCGACGCTGTGCTGGACAATGATTTGGCCGAACTCGATGTCACTCGGCGCCGTGCACCCCTGGTGCTGGGTCGAAACTTGGCGCGGGAGGAGCTCAGTTTGGCCCCGCTCTCCAAGCGCATCGTCGTTGCAGGATCTTCGGGGGGTGGCAAATCGAGCCTCGTTGGGGGATTGCTCGAACAAATGACAGCGAGGGGATACCAGTTCTTGCTGATCGATCCCGAAGGCGATTATGTGGGCCTGCCTTCAGCCGTCAGTTTTGGAGCGGTGGAGCGCGCGCCCGCCATCGAGGAAGTGTGTCACGCACTGCTCGCGCCGGACGAGAACGTCATCGTCAATCTCCTGGACGTGCCGCTCGCCGATCGGCCCAAGTTTGTCGAGGCGTTACTCCTGCGCGTCCAGACGCTACGCTCGCGCTTCGGGCGCCCTCATCTCGTCGTCGTGGACGAAGCGCACCACTGCCTGCCTTCGGGTGGCGGCAAGGAGGCCAACCCGATTCGTGAACTAACTGGCATGGTGCTCGTCACCGTGGACCCAGCTACCCTCGGTTCGGCCCTCGAGGGTGTGTCAGTCGTCGTCACGGTGGGCGAGGGGCCGCTGGAGACGCTCAATCGTTTCGGCAGGGCCACGAGGATCGGGGTGCCCCCGCGTGCGGCGCCACCGGACGCGGAGGGCTCCGACCTGGCGCTCTTGTGGCTTGCCAACGAGCCCGAGCCCGTCTGGTTCCAACCTGCGCGCCACGAGCTGGCTCGGCGGCGTCACCGCAGGAAGTACGCCGAAGGCGAGCTCGGCCCCGACAAGAGCTTCTACTTCCGTGGACCCGAGGGAAGGCTCAACCTGCGCGCTCACAACCTCATCACCTTCGTGAACCTCCTGCACGGCGTTGACGATGAGACTTGGGCCTACCACCTGTCGCGAGGCGACTACTCGCGGTGGGTACTCGAGTCCATCAAGGACGAGGTGTTGGCCGCGGAGCTCCGGGCCGTCGAAGCCAGGCCCGATCTTGGGCCGGCAGAGGCACGTGAGCTTGCCGATGCGGCCATTCGGCATCACTACACTGCACCCGCCTGAGGAGCCATTCCGACGCCGGGTTGAGCGTCGGCGTGTGGGTGCCTGCACCCGGAGCCGAGATGGCAGCCCCGGGTATACACGCCGTCATCGGCTGGCGCGGGTCCGCGAGGGAGAGGGCCCAAGAAGGACTCGCCGAACCGCGGCTACTCCGTCGCGGTTCGGGCGACCCCGTCCCCTTCTGCGGCAGCATGGGTAAGCTCTGCGCAGCCGATGCGACCGCCAGCATCCCCTGCTGGTTGGGCTCCGGTGTCCTCTTTCGCGTGAATGATGAGGCTGCGGTTCAAGAGCGAGTGTTTGCCCTCCGCATCGAGATTGGCGCCGGGGACGACGATCTCCAAGAGTCCCTCGCCGTTGGGCGTCTTGGTCTCCATGTTGCCAAGGTCGCCAAAGTGACGGGGGGTATTCGGGGGTATCCCGTGCTGGTGATTGTCGGGGTTGTAATGATCCCCCGCCGAGGAGGCGTCAGGCGCGCTGCAGTCCGGGTTCTCATGGACGTGGACGGCGTGCAATCCCGGCTCTGCGCCAGCGACGCGCACGACGATTCTGACGCCCTCGTCCACCTCCGTCAGCTCAACCTTGCCGACGAGTGTCGAGCCGCTCTTTTTCGCGACGGCTACCTCCAAACGACGGAGATCCTCGCCGCCTGCGGCTCCATGTCCGTGCGCGTGCATCGCTGAATCGGATTCCGGTGCAGGCTGCTGAACGGTCGCAATGTCCGCTGGCGGTGGTGACGCCGGGGGTGGCTGTTCCGCCTTTTCAGCGGCACAAGCTGGTAGAAGAACGAGAACGGATAATAGTCGCTGGAGTCTCATTGTGGGTCGAACCTTCGGCCAGGGTGGGTTCATGTTCCTGCAGCCGATGTGGAATATGTGCCGAAGGGGCTCGGTGTCACGGGGGTTGATGCGCGCATCAGCCTTGAACGAGCGATTGTCCCCCGTCTATTCGTACCGTCGCTCCAGTGATGTGGCTGGCGCGCTTCGACGCCAGGAAGACCACCAGCTCCACGACCTGCTCACTGCTTCCCGGATCCCCTCCGGTCAGTGGGATGCCCCCCTTGGGGTACACGGCGACCTCGTTCGTGGCTTGGGTGTTGCGCATCTCCATCTGGTCCTCGACGGAAGTGGCGATGGAACCGGGGCAAATCGCATTGACGCGGATGCCGTGCTCAGCGAGCTCGAGCGCCAAGAGCTTCATGACGGCTATCTGTGCGGCTTTCGAGGCAGAATAGGCGGTAGAGCCAAGATCACTGAACTTCGTCGTGCCGTTGATGGACGACGTGATGAGGATGGAGCCTCCCCGGCGCTTCAGTAGCGGCACCGCGTACTTGGCCGTGAGAAAGGAGCCCGTCAGGTTGATGCGGAGGGTCTTGTTCCACTCCTCGGGCGACAGGTCCTCGACGCGTGCCCAGACCCCGTTGACACCCGCGTGGGCAAAGACGAAGTCGAGCCGCCCCCAGCGCTTCTCGATCTCCTCGTAGAGGACCATGACGTCCTTTGGCTCACCGACGTCCGCGGCCACGGGTACCATCTCTCCGGGCAGATCACGCGCTTGGGACACGGTATGTTCGAGCTTCTCGCGTGTGCGCCCGCAGATAAGCACTCGGGCTCCCTCTCGCGCAAACCGCAGCGCGGCAGCCTCACCAATCCCAGACCCCCCACCCGTGACGAGCACGACTTGGTTTTCGAACTCCATCGTCAACCGTTCCCTGTGCCCGGCTCCGCCTGCCTTCGATGCATTTCTGCTTTGACGCCCGACGGCAGCACGTGAGCAATCGCGGCTTGAAGCTTGTTGTGCCAGCCGCTGACGACGTCGCCTTTGCCCTTCATCATGGCGTCGAACCCCGCCCGGGCTGCCATCGCCGGATCGTCCTTCTTCTTCTGCCCGAACTTCGTGTCCATGAGGTTGCCTCGAGCGAAGAACTCCGTGTCCGTCGGTCCAGGGAGCAGCGACGTGACCGTGACGGAGGTGTCTTTCAGCTCGTTGCGAAGTGCGAAGGAGAACGACTCGAGGAAGGACTTCGTGGCGTTGTAGACGGCCTGGTAGGCGCCAGGCAGCAAGGCGGCTATCGAACTGGTGATGAGGATCCGCCCCTTGTCGCGGTCCCGCATCTCTCGACCTATTCTGTGGACGAGGTAGACGGTACCCGTGATGTTCGTATCGATCACCTGTCGGACCTCGCCGAAGTCTTGATCCAGGAATGCATGCCCAAGCCCCCGCCCTGCATTCGCTAGTAAGGCGTCCACGGGCCGTCCACCGGCCGCGGCGCACAGCCTATCCACTCCCTCCAGGGTGGACAGATCTACCTCGACGGCATCCACCTTGCCGCCCAGCTTCTGAAGCTCGAGCTGGGCCTGCTGGATCGCAGGCTCGTCGGCGGCGACGATGAGGTCGAAGCCGTGCTCCGCGCAGCAGACGGCGAGTTCGTAGCCGATTCCCGTTGATGCCCCGGTGACGATCGCCAGGGGACGTGCTGCTGTTGCCATTGGTCAACTCCATCCGCTAAAGGATCCCGCCAACCGCTGCAACCAGTGTGCCTAGGCCTCGAACGGCTCCCCGCGCGTGCACCCACGAGTCGGAGCGAGGCACTCTGTCCCAGAGGCGTGTCAGGATCGGCGCGCACCACTCGTGAGCTCACCGAACGTCGGCGTGCCCGGAGTGGAGACATCAACCTAGATTTCGCGCGCTCCCCCCATGAAAGGTTTGGATGGGCGGAGTTGGGGTTTTCGAGCGCATGGGGGGCCACGATCGTCGGCTGATCGGCGCCGTGGATAGACCTCCCCCTTTCCCCCACGGACGATATTCGGTTGTGGTGGGGTCAGCAGAGTTGGGCGTGGAGCTTGCTGACGCGGGAGTCGGGGTGGGTATGTTGGTATCCTAGATCCTTCGGCG
>JAEWRL010000230.1 GCA_023398955.1 Pseudomonadota bacterium | reverse complement strand
GTTCCGGTCACCCCTAGCGTTGCGCGGAAACGGAATCGGGAATCGTCCCCGACATCCTCCCATGCAAACCGTTTCTCTCTCTCAGCGTGAAAACGCCTCTCGCAGATAGCGAGTCCAGGATCACTCGATGGACAGCTTCCGCCTGCCGGTACCTGGCCGCCCCCGGAGATCGGAACCCCCGCGCGCATGGCAGCGGCATCGCTTGGGCTTCTGCGGTTCTGCAGGGGGCAAAGCGATCTGGTCGACGCTTTCCTCCGTGATGTGCTCCAGTCGTTCACGCAACGTGCAGCGCAGACACAAGCCGAGGTGGCAGTACGACTGCGAGAGCTTGAACGCATCGAGAGACGCCGACTCGACGACGAAGGGAAAAATGCGGATCAACGAGGGCGACGTCGCGGTGGCAAGCTCACCCAACTCGATGAACGCACTATCAATCGCCTTCGACGGGAAGCCCACGATGAGCTTGCAAACCGTCCGTCCAGTGAGGATGCGGCAATCGTCGCCGCATGGTCCGAACGTACTCGGGCGTGGACGGCGTTGTCGGAGGTCTTTGGTGACCTTGGCGAGATGATGGGGCGTGGATGGGACATGAGCATTGGCGTGCTGAAGCACACGGGTTGGGCCGATCTCATGCGCTTGCGTGAACTCGTTGAGCAACTGCCACAGCTACGAGAGGTCATTCGTTCGCTGGGGCGACTTCAAGTCACAGAGACGGAGGAAGCGGTGGCGGAGACAATCTTCCTTCCGATCCGTCGGCTCGAGGAGGAGAGGCGCGAAGCCTGGACTCCACACATGCCCACCGAGATGCGGGGCATTGAGAGGAGCGGCGAGATTGCGCGGATGTTGCCGGTCGAGGCAGTGAATCTCGGACACCCGAAGCTTCGGGTCTTGTGGCACGCGCGGCGTGCAGAACGAGCATTGCTTACCTATCGCGTAGAGGGGATCGCGATCGAGCGCACGTTGGTCGAACGCGAGAGCTCCGAAACCCAAGAACTACGCCGACCTCGGCCACAGAGAGGTCCAATCCTCGCGGTCTTGGACACTTCGGGGTCGATGCACGGACTTCCTGAAACGGTAGCGAAGACACTGGTGCTTGAGACCCTCCGCACTGCGCACCAGGAGAAGCGCCGCTGCTTCCTTTTCGCGTACAGTGGCCCCGGCCAAGTGCTGGAACAGGAACTCGACCTTTCTCCGGAGGGAGTCGGTCGCCTACTCGCGTTCCTTGGTCAGTCGTTTGGCGGTGGCAACGACGAGATCGGCGTCATAACTAGGGTGACGCAGCGGCTTGAGGAGAAGGATTGGAAACGAGCCGACGTGGTCTTCGTCAGCGATGGGGAGTGGCCGGCGCCTCCTCATCTAGTTCGTCTTGTAGGAATAGCAAAAGAGGCCGGGACACGATTTCACGGCGTCCAGATCGGGAATCGGGGACGAACTGGTCTGCATGCCATCTGCGATCCGGTTCACGTCTTCCAGAACTGGGCCGCTGCCTGCGGGTGGTGATGGCCAGAACCTGAAGGGACCCGTCCCCGGATCCCGCAGCGGGTAGCTTTGCCTCCGCGTGGCCGTTCCCACGCTCTCCAGCATCAGTCCCGCAACAGGACCCGCCAGCGGTGGAGACCTTGTCAGGTTGCGCGGCTCGAACTTCGCGACGCGCGTAGCAGTCCGCTTTGGCGACGTTGCCGCGGGTGCTGTCGCCGTCCGTGACGACAGCGCCGGCAGCCTCGTCGATGTGCGCACGCCGCCCCTCGAACCCGGTGTCGTGGGCGTCGCGCTGCAGAACCTCGACGCGGCTGGACTGCCGGTGGCGGGTGAGCTTGTCGTCCTTCCTGGCGCCTATCGGTCCCTTCGTCCGACAGTCGCTCGCGAGTCAGACCTCACGCGTGCGGTGCGCCAGCTCCTCCGCGAGCTGAAGCGCCAGGTGCTCGCCAACGTGAGCGCCACCGTGTCCGTCGACTACGACGACAACGAGGTCGATGGGCAAAGCCTGATTGCGATGGCCCGCGTGCCGTCGCTGGTTCTCTCGGGCCCTGTCATGCGGCCCAATCGCTTCTACTCCCAGAACGTTCCGCATGTGGACGTCGTGCAGGGAGCCGACGGTCCCGAGCTGGTCCGGCGCAAGCCGCCGCAGACGATGGACCTCGCGTTCACCATCACCGCGGCCTCCGAGCGAACGGCGGAGCTGTTCAACCTGATGGCTGCGGTCTCCACCTTCCTGAACCGCAATCGTTGGCTCGAGCTGCTTCGTGATCCGAACGATGCAGAGCGCGGCACCGTGCGCTGGGAGCTGGATGCTGAAGGTGACTTCCGCACGCAGCTCGGCAGTCGTGACGACGTCCGCGCGTTCTCCTGCGGATTCGTCGTGCGCGGCTTCGATGTCGACGAAGGGCTGCCTCTCGACCTCAGCGCTCTGGTGCTCGCCCCGGAGCTGCAGCTTCAGTCCTACCAGGGAGGTGCCTCGTGAGCGTCACCCTCGGAAACCGCAGTGGGCGAATGCTGGTGTTTGTACTCGACCACGAGACGTACTGCTCCGCGCGGCAGAAGTGCGCTTGCGACGACCGTGGTCCTCGCAAGCCGCGCGTTCCGTGCTCGCTGACTTTGCCAGCGGGTTCACGCACGAGCGGCGTCGATGAGGCTGTGCTCGGCGTTGGCGCCGTTCGCCGGGCTACCCGAACGGGAGCCGTCATCGCGACGCCCGAGCCCCCAGTAGCGGTAAGCGAATCGTCCGCCGCCGCACCCGAACCTTCAACGTCCCTTGAAGAAAGCGCTGAGGCGCAAGCGGAGGGTGCGCCGCAAGTGCCCACCAAGAAGAAGCGAGGCAACGCATGAGCGGTCAACTCCTGTCATCCAAGGTCGTCGTCGTCGAAGAGGAGCCCAAGGTTCGCGGCGTCCCGTCGGCTCCCACTTCCGTCGCTGGCGCCGTGGGCATCACCGAACGCGGCCCGATTGCTGAGGCCGTGCTCTGCACCTCCTTCGACGACTACGACAGTCGCTTCGGCGGCTTCACCGCGGACTCGGATCTGGCGCTCGCCGCAATGGGCTTCTTCGAGAACGGCGGTAGCCAGCTCTGGGTTGTGCGCACGGTGCACTTCACAGACCCATCGGATCCACTCACGGCCACAGCTCTGCGCGGGAGCGGGAGCCTGGTCGTCGGTACCGACGCGGCCCTGCGCGTGGAAGGCAAGGACCCTGGTGCCTACGCCAATCGTATCGAGGCCGAAGTGCGAGCCGCCACCAACGGCTCGACGACGGAGTTTGACCTGCTCATCGTCGAGGACGGCGTCTATCGCGAGGCCTTCCCGAATGTCTCGATGACTCCAACCCACGCGCGCTACGTCGAGCGCGTCGTCAACGACGCCCGGACCGGCTCGCTCCTCGTGCGCGCCGTCGACCAGCTGCTCACCGGTGCACCGAACCTTGCCGCACAGACGGTGGCGCTCACCGGTGGCGACGACGGCCTCACGGGTCTGGATGACGCCGACTTCACGGGCAACGAGGCTGCCAAGACCGGGCTGCACGCGCTCGACCAGGTGCAAGAGCTCTCCTTGCTGCTGGTCCCGGGCCGCGCGACTCCTGCCGTTCACGCGGCGATGATTCGCTACGCCGAGGTCGACCGGGACGGCACTGTGTTTGCCGTGCTCGACCCTCCCGCGAACCAAAGCACGACGGACATCGTGACTTACGTCAGCGCTACGGCCGCGCTGGAGGGCTCGACCGAGTTCGGCGCCATCTACTGGCCCCGCGTGAAGGTCCTCAACCCCGCGAAGAGCGTCTTCGGCTCGTCCGACCAGCTCGTGGTGGCACCGTCGGGCATCATCGCTGGCGTTTTCTCGCGCACCGACTCGGGACGCCCCGGCGGCGTCTACGACCCGCCCGCTGGCATCGACAAGGGCCGCATGTTCGGTGTGCTTGGCTTCGAGACCGACGAGGTGCTCGAGGAGCGCAAGCGCGACTTGGTTTACCCCCATCGGATCAACCCACTGACGACGGGTCCCGGATTACCGCGCTACATCGACGGCTCCCGGACGCTCAAGGGTGACGGCAACTTCCCCTACGTGGCCGAGCGCCGCGGTGTCATCTTCATCGAGCGCAGCCTGAAGCAGGGACTCGAGTTCGCGCGGCACAAGAACAACACCGAGGGACTCCGCGCTCAGGTGCGGCGGACGCTCACCGCGTTCCTGCTCGCGCAGATGAACAACGGCGCGTTCCGCTCCCGTGAACCGGCGAAGTCCTTCTTCGTCGACGTTTCGGACCAGTTGAACACGCCGAGTGTCATCTTCGCCGGCAAGCTCATCGCCCGCGTCGGGCTCGCCACTAACAAGCCCGCGGAGTTCATCATCCTCCGCATCAGCCAAGACACCCGCGCGCTCGAAGCCGAGCTCGCCGCCACCCAAGCGTGATCACGAGGAACTGACCCATGGCGATCATCGGTAACCCCAGAACCTTCCACAAGCGCTTCAAGTTCATCGTCGAGATCGACGACATCGCCCATGCTGGTTTCCAGAAGTGCAGCGAGCTCTCCGTCGAGGTGGCGAACGTCCAGTACCACGAGGGCGGTTCGCTCATTCCAAACAAGAGCCCCGGCCGGCTGACGTTCTCGGACGTGACGCTCGAGCGCGGCGCCACCAGCGACCAGGAGCTGTTCGATTGGTTCCAAGACGTCGCGGTGACTTCCAGTGGCCTTGGTCTCACCGACTACGACTACAAGCGGAACCTCGACATCGTCCAACAGGACCGCGACGGCACCACGCTCCGCCGCTGGACCCTGACGAACGCCTGGCCCGTGAAGTTCGTCGCCGGCGAGTGGGACAACGAGAGCGACGAGAACGTCATCGAGTCGGTGACACTGACGTACGACTTCTTCGAGATCGCGTAGTTCGGCTCGGGGCCAGCGCCGCTTCGTCGCTCAGCTTGGGGTCGATGGCGTAGGTCGCGCCCTCTCGAATGACGGGGAGGATGACGGCGGCGATGCCAGCGTCGGGGGGGGGAGCCTTCTCGGGCGGTGGACTTCACAAAATTACGCGACTTCACCCACGAGTGAAGGTCGGTAGTTTAGTGAAGCTGCCAGACCACCTGTGGCAGCACTTGCCGAAATGAAGCGTTCTACGCACTATAGGTCCGCGTAACGCGAGAATCTAGCAAGTGGATGTGCCGGCACAACTTGCCAGATGCGATCAATATGCGCACAATGAGTCCGCGTATTGCTAAGGAACGATCAGTGCGAACCGCCGACTTCTTTGCCACTCACCCGGTGTTCACGCGCGACGAGTTCGTCGCTGCGCGTGGAGCTGATCGCGAGCGCAGTCCACGGACGGCCGATAGCCTTCTGACCCGCCAGGTTGCCGCGGGGAGCCTGCTGCACGTCCGTCGGGGACTGTACGCAGTGGTGCCGCCAGGCACCCGCGTCGAGGAGTGTCGGCCCGATCCGTACTTGCTCGCGAGCAAGCTCAGCGCCGACGCGACGGTCTCCCATCACGCCGCGCTGCAGTTTCGGGGCAAGGCATATTCAGTCTGGCACCGCTTTGCTGTGACGACGCTCGCCCACGTGAGACCGTTCAGCTCTCAAGGCAGCGAGTTCATTGTGGTCAAGCCGCCCAAGGCTGTGCGCGAGCGCTCTGACCTCGGCGGCGGAATCGTGTCTGAACCCTATGCCGGAGGGACGGTTCGCGTGACGACCCTCGAACGCACCCTTGTGGACGTGTTGGACCAACCTGCTCTTTGCGGAGGTTGGGAAGAGCTGTGGCGCTCCCTGGAGATGGTGGAGTTCTTCGACCTGGACGCCGTTGTCGAGTACGCACTCCTGCTCCGCTCAGCCCTTACAGCCGCCCGAGTCGGCCTTTTTCTCGAGCAACATCAGGAACAGCTCTTCGTCGAAGATCGCCACCTGGAAGCCCTTGGCGAAACAGCGCCCAAGCAGCCGCGCTATCTCGACACGACGAGGGAGCCAGGGCGGCTCGTCCAACGGTGGAATCTCATTGTACCGGAGCGCGTCCTACGACGCAGTTGGGAGGAGGACGCCCATGCTCTCTCGTGAACAACTTCAGGCGCTGGCCGCGGGCGCGGGATATCCCGTGGAGTCGTACGAGAAGGTCTACACGCTGGTGCGGCTCCTTGACGGCCTACGCGCCCACCCGTTCCTGCGAACCCGACTCGCACTGAAGGGGGGGACGGCCCTGAATCTCTTCGTGCTCGACTTGCCCCGCCTGTCGGTGGACATCGACCTGAACTACATCGGGGCAGCAGATCGAGCGACCATGCTCGCAGAGCGCCCCCGCGTCGAGCAGGCACTTGAGCAGGTCTTCGGACGGCTGGGGCTCACCGTGAAGAAGGCACCGAGTGAGCACGCCGGTGGCAAGTGGCGGCTCTCATACACCACAGCCCTCGGCAGATCGGGAACCCTGGAGGTGGACCTCAACTTCATGTTGCGGGTACCGCTGTGGACTCCTGTCGCTCGCGACTCCCACGAAATTGGCGAACAAGTAGCGAAACGGGTGCTTGTTCTCGATGAACACGAGCTCGCTGCTGGCAAGTTGGCAGCGCTTGTCGCGCGAAGCGCCAGCCGCGACTTGTTCGATGCGAGGGAGCTGCTTCGTCGTGGAACACTCGATCTAACGCGCCTGCGCCTCGCCTTCGTCGTCTATGGTGGGATCAACCGTGAGGACTGGCGCTCGATCACCGTGGACAACATCACCACCACCGTCTCCGACACCGACTCGCAGCTCGTTCCCATGCTTCGCGAAGACGTGCGCCCTGCCCGGAAGCACCTCGGTGAGTGGACGGCATCGTTGATTCAAGACACGCGAGATCTGATGGGGGCGCTGCTGCCCCTCGAGGCCACCGAGGTGGAGTTCCTTGAAAAGCTCAACGGCGCCGGCGAAATCGACCCGGCACTGTTGACCGACGACATCGAGCTGCAAGCTCTCGTCCGTTCTCACCCGGGACTACTCTGGAAGGCACAGAACGTTCGACAGCACGTCGCTGGAGGGGGAAAGCCGACGAAGTAGCTCCAACTGCTCGTCTCGCACCCGTCCCCCGAATCAGTCCGTCCCCTGACTCACCGTCGCTCCCCTTTGCCTCCCCGGAGGCCCCACATGAGCGACATCATCACGTGCCCGTCTGGGCTGACTGGCCGCGTTCGCGGCTTGAAAGTGCGCGAAGAGCGCATCCTCGCCGACCGCAAACTCGCCAAGCAGGGTGGGCAGATGGACGAGCTGCTGTCGTCCTGCTGGGAGGAGACGCTCGATCCGGGGCCCTACGAGGTCCCGAGCGAAGCGAAGCTCGACTGGGGCAAGGTGCTGCAGGGCGACCGCTTCTTCGCGCTCTTGATGGTTCGAGCGCTCACCTACGGGCCCAACTACGCCTTCGCGGTCGGCTGTCAGAACGCTGCCTGCCGGGCCCGCGTGGAGTGGGAGGTGAACCTCACCGAGCTCCCCGTTCGGCAACTGTCCGACGGGAGCCGAGTCGCGTTCCTGGATGGCAATCGCTTCGAGACCACGCTGCCCGACGCAGGGGTGCGGCTCCGCTTCAAGCTGCTGACCGGAGACGACGAGCGGAAGCTGCCGGCGCTTCAGCGCGCCTCGCAGGACCGCGTGCTCTCCGCCGTGCTGGCGTACCGGGTGCTCGACATCGACGGTGTTGAGGCCAAGGGCAAGCGCGCCTTCCTGGAAGACTTGACGATGCGCGACGCGGATCACCTCGTCGACGAGTTCGATCGCGTCGACTGCGGTGTCGACACGACCATCGAGATCGAGTGCCCCGAGTGCTTCGCCACCCAGGAGGTCGAGCTCCCTTTCGACAAGGGGATCTTCCTCCCGGGGAAGGACAGGACCGCACGACGGAGGGCGCGGAGCAACTCTTCCCCGAGGTGACTCTCGATGGCTGGCGCGAGGGCCTCTTTCAGCTGTGCTGGCAACAGCACGGCGGTTCCGGTCTCGTCGCGCCGCTGGGACATGCTCTTGAGCTCGCGACCACGGATCGCGACTGGCTCCTCGAGCGCATCAACGAGCAACGCACCCGCGAGGCGCGCGCCATGGAGAAGGCGGCGCGCTCCAAGAAGGGAGGGCGCTGAGTCATGGGCCTAAACAACATGGGCCTTGGCTTCGTGTTCACGGCCCGGGACCTGGCTTCGGGCTCGATGCGGCGACTCGAGCGCAACTTCATGAGCCTCGATCAGCGCGTGGGGCTCGGCGCCGATCGCATCCAGACGTCCTTTGCGCAGCTCGGTGCGGGGCTCGCGATCTTTACCGCAGGTGCCGCGGCCGTGGGAGCGGGACTGTCACTCGCGAACGCCGCCGGTCAGTTCGAGCAGGGACTCGCGGCCATCGGCGCCGTCACGCGCGCGACGGCGGACGAGCTCGGCATGCTCCGCAACGCCGCCATCCAAGCTGGCATCGAGACGCAGTTTTCACCTGACGAAGCGATCGCTGGGCTCCAGTCCCTCGCGACCGCTGGCCAGACCGCCACCCAGGCCACGCAGACCCTCATCCCGGTGCTCGACTTGGCAGCAGGCTCGCTGGGCCAGCTCGGCGTCGCCCAGGCTGCAGAAGCCGTTGTCGGTACGCTGAACGCCTACGGCATGGCTGCCGACCAGTCCGCGGGTGTGACGGACCGCCTCCTGCGGATCACGCAGCTCACCAACTTCCAGACGCGGGACTTCGAAGCGGGGCTCTCCAAGGCAGCGGCGACCGGTGCGGTCTTTGGACAGAGCTTGGATGACGTGCTCATCGGCATGGGCCTTTTGCGCAACCGCAACATCGACGCGTCGAGCTCTGCCACCGCGTTCCGCGAGGCCACCCGCCGCGTCGGTGCGGAGAGCCGAGCGACCACGGCGCTGACCAGCGCTGGCGTGAAGGTGTTCGACGAACAGAGCGGCAAGATGCGCTCCATCATCGACATCATGAGCGACTTCTCGGCGGCAACCGCAGGAATGACCGACGAGGAGCGCAACCGCCGAGGGGTCACGGCCTTCGGTGCGCGTGGACTGCTCGCCTTCAACGCGGTGATGAACGCTAGCTTCACCACGATGCGTGACGGCCATCAGGTGACGCTCCAAGGGGCCGAGGCTATCGAAGCGCTCCGGAAGCAGATGTCCGATGCCAGCGGCACGGCAGCAGGCTTCCGCGAGCAGCTCCTCGACACCTTCCAAGGGCAGAAAACCCTCCTTCAGGGAACGCTTCAGACCTTCGCCGTCGTGCTGGGCGAACCCTTCGCCGCCATCTTCAAGCCCATCGTTGGGGCCGTGGTCGAGGCGCTCAACTTCTTCCTCAAGGCCTTCCAAGCCATCCCGGCGCCCATCAAGAAGATCTTCGCCGGGCTCATGCTGGGGGTCAGCAGCTTCGTGGCCCTTGTGGGTGGGGTCATCGCAGCCAAGGCCGCTTTCGCGCTCCTGGTGATCGGCATCAAGGCCGCGGGTCTCACGTTCGGCGGTATCGCGGCGATCGTGCTCCCGGCTATCTTGGCCGTGGGCGCGCTTGGACTCGTTGTTGCGGGCTTCGTGGTGGCGTTCCGCAGGAACGTCGGCGGCATCGCGGACTTCGCGCAGCGCGTGGGCGAAAAGGTGAGCCTGGCGTTCCGCGCGATCAGCCAGGTCTTCGAACAGGGCGGCTTCTCGGGACCGCTACGAGAGGAGCTGAACCGCGCGGAGAACCAGGGGATCAAGGGCTTCGTCATCCAGCTCTACCTCTGGGGCAACCGCATCAAGAACTTCTTTCAGGGGATCGCGACCGGCTTCTCTGCCGGCGTCGAGGCGGCGCGGCCCACCATCGAGGTCTTCGTCGGCGTGCTCCGGCGTATCGGGACAGCGCTTGGGCTTCTGTCCGCCAAGGATGACGCGGGGACCGCGGCCACGCGCTTCCAGCAATTCGGAGCCGTGGGGCAGACCGTGGGGACGTTCCTCGCGCAAGCCTTCGAGCTGGTCGTTCGAGCGATGACGGCGGTGGCTCAGGTGGCCCAGGGCGTGGCCGAGGGCTGGAACCTCATCAAGCCGGGCATCGACGTGCTCCTCTCCGCGCTCGCGCAGCTCGGCTCCAAGCTCGGGGAAGCCTTCAACCACCTCTTCCGCACGAGCACGGCCGCCCAGCGGAACGGGAGCGCGTGGGTCGCCCTCGGCAACGTCATCGCCTTTGTAGTCGGCTTCATCGGCTCTGTGCTTGGCGTACTCGTGTCGATCGTCTCGGCGGCGGTTTCGGTCGTCAGCGGGGCCATCGGCATGGTGATGGCCGTCTTCTCCGGGCTCGCGGATGTCGTCACCGGCGTCGTCTTCATCATCGGTGGCATCATCAACGGGAGCTGGTCTGACATCTGGACCGGAATGAAGCTCGTGGTCTTTGGCGTGGTCGACGCGATCGTTGGAGTCGTCCTCGAGCTGGTCGGAATGATCGCGGGCGTGGTGGACTCGCTCACGGGCCTCTTCGGGAGCGGCACGAAGTGGCAGAAGGGGATCCAGGACTTCCGTGAGAGCATTCGAGACACGGATGCGAAGCAGTGGGGCATCGAACACCTCAGCTTCACGCAGCCGATGACTCCTGGTGACGATGGCGCGAGCAGTCGGCCCGTGCAGCTCCCAGCTCGCTCGCGGGCAACGCTGCCTCAGAGCAGTTCGGACGCGGGCCAGTTCTCCAGTCAGCCGCTCATGAGCCTGCCCCCGGGCTCGGCGCCGATGATGTCGTCGATGCCCATGCCGGCCGTCGCGGCCATGAGCGCGCAGGCAGCTCCCATCACTGTGCAGGCGCCTCCTGCACCGCCGTCGCCCCCCGTCACCGTCAACCTGCAGGTCGACGGGCAAACTCTCGCCACCGCGGTCCATCGAGCGGACCGCGACGCGGCCACCCGCTCGTTCTCGCCGGTGCCGGCGTACTGAGACCGCGATGACGATTGCTGCCGCTGTCGCGCGTCCCCCGAA
Source organism: Pseudomonadota bacterium (assembly GCA_023398955.1). Classification (GTDB taxonomy): domain Bacteria; phylum Myxococcota_A; class Polyangia; order Polyangiales; family Polyangiaceae; genus JAEWRL01. Next base: position 10,930 of record JAEWRL010000230.1, on the reverse strand, counting down.
ATGCGTGCTCGTGAACGTCTCGACGGCGGAGGCCATCGAGTGCCTGTTCAACCCCACAGAGCTCACGGAGAAGGTCGAGGTGAACTGGTCGCGGCTCGCCGTGCCCGGACTCTCGCACCAGGTGCTCCAGTTCCAAAACACCGGCAACCGCCAGCTCTCGGGCGTCGAGTTCTACCTCGACCGCTTCTTCACCGAGGCGGGCGAGAGTGACGCGGACATACTCGACTTCCGCCGCTTCCTTCTGGCGCTCACAGTCCCGCCGGAAGGAACGGAAGGCGTCGCCGAGACCGCCCCGCCGCGCGTCCTCGTCATCTGGCCCGAGCTGCTCACCGTCGAATGCGTCCTCGCCAGCGTCGAGTTCCACTACAAGCAACTCGCCATCGATGGCTCGCCGCTGGTGTACACGGCGACGGTCACGTTCGAGGAGATTCTGGATGTGCGGGTGACGAGCGAGGAGCGGCGAAGCGGGTGACGTCCCTGTTTCGTGAGTCGTCCCCCTTTGCCACCCCGTGGCCCCGCACACTGGCTCCCGGCATAGCTTCGCTCTCGGCGTTCGTGACGAGAGCGGTAGCCTGTTCCTGACGGAGCGCGAGCCCTATGGGTTCCGGAAGCACGGCGACACCCGGGAGCACCTCGTCGCCCAGGGGGACACGCTCTTTGGCTTGGCGGGTCGCTACTTCGCACCACTTCCCCGCGCCTGCGGCTTCTGGTGGGTGATCGCCGACTTCCAACCCGACCCCATCGTGGATCCGACGTTGGAGCTGAATGTCGGACGTCGGCTCCTGATCCCCAGCTTGCGGGTGCTGACCGACGTCATCCTCAGCGAGCAGCGGCGGAGGCAGTCGTGACAGGCACCGACCGCAGCGGCCCTGGTGTCCGCATCACGTTACTGGCCAACGAACGCGCTGCGAGCGGTGAGCCGCTGGACCTCGATGGCCGCATCATCAGCTTCAGCTTCGAGGACTCAGAGAAGCAGACCGACCAGGTCTCGCTCGTGCTCGACAACTTCGACCTGTCTCTTTTCGAGCGCGATGAGTTGGTTGGCGGCGCTCCGCTCGAAGTGTCCTGGGGCTACCCAGGCAACATGGCGCCACCGCGGCGGGTTGTCGTCAAGAAGCTCAAGGGCTTCCAGCAGCTGACCGTCGAGGGCCAAGCAACGAGCGTCTTGATGAACCGCGAGACTAAGACGCGCGCGTGGTCGAACAAGAGCCGAAGCGACGTCGCGCGGGAGGTTGCTCGTGAGCACGGCTACGAGGGCGAATTCGCCCATGTCGAAGACACGGATGAAGCGCTCGACAGCATCAACCAAACCGCCGAGACCGACGCGCGCTTCCTTCGACGCCTCGCCGCGCGGGAGGAGTTCCAGTTCTACGTGGACGATGCGGGCCTTCACTGGCGTGCACGTGACCAGTCCACGCCCCCGACGCACATTCTAACTTGGTACTCCGATCCGGGACGCGGTGACGTGCTGTCCGTTGACGTTGAGTCGGACCTCAATCGGCGTGTCGGTCGCGTCGAGGTGCGCGGGCGCGACCCGCTGACCAAGGCGACCATCGAGGCTCCCGCCTCGAGCGCGAGCGTCGAACGTAGTACGCTGGGCGAGACGGTCGAGGTCGTCGATCCACAGACGGGCTCGACGTCGCTCCAGCAGCGCAACGCCACGACAAGTGTTCACCCGACGGCCGTCGCGACACCGGCTGCGGCGCAGCGCGAGTCCGCCGCCCGCTACCGACGCGCAGAGCGCACGACAGCGAAGCTCACGCTGAACGTTGTGGGCGACCCCACGCTCCGCGCAAAGCAGGTGGTCGAGGTGCGCGGCATCTCCAGCCTGCTCTCGGGGAAATATTACGTGGCGACCGCCAAGCACTCGATCTCGTCCTCGGGCTACACGGTGGAGTTGAAGCTCACACGTGACGGTGCGGGTCGAAGATCGGGCGTTGCCACTGGGAGTGCTCCCCACGACAGCACCACCCAGGCTCAAGGAGGAGAACCCAACCGCGCGCAGCTGCCAGAAGGTGGGGCGCTCTCCAGCGTCGAGGTGATCGACCGTGTCACCGGGGAGTCTCGCGTCGAGTACCACCAGGGCGGTCGAGCTATCGGCTACGAGGACCCTGAGTCGGGCATGAGCGTCGCGAGGTGATGGAGGACAGATGAGCTTCGACGACGACATCGAGACCCACGACACGCAACTACTTGGGATGTACCTGGGCTACGTCACCAAGCGCGACGACCCCGAGCAGCTCGGGCGTGTGCGCGTCTGCATTCCGGGCGTGCTCGAGCCCGATAGCGCCTGGGCGTGGCCACTCGGCACGAGTGGCGGAGGCTCGAAGAACCGTGGCCTGTTCGCGGTGCCTGAGGAAGGCGCCGAGGTCGCTGTCTTCTTCCACCAGGGGAACGTCGATGCGCCGCATTACCTGAGCGCCCATTGGGGCAAGCCTGGAGGCGAGAGCGAGCTGCCGGAGGAAGCGGTTCGGGAAAGGCCCGACAATCGCGTGCTGTCGACCGAGACCTTTCGGGTCGAGCTCGACGAGACGGACAAGCAGCGAAAGCTGCGGCTGACGAACAAGAAAACCGGAGACCATCTCGTGTTCGACGCGGAGGAGAACTCCGTGACGCTCGAAGCGACCACTGCGCTCACCCTACGCGCCGTCGGCGCCATCACCATCGACGCGATGCAGGTCACAATCGCCGGACGCGTCGTGCGTCCCATCGCCGACCCCATCTGAGGATCCATGGCCATCCCGCTTTGCCTCAACCTGCCCGAACTCCCTGACCCGTTCGACCTGTCCCTTCCAGGCGGTGTGACGATCCAGCGTATCAACCTCATCGAGGTGATCCAACCGCTGCTCGCGCCGCTGATGCCGCTCTTCGAGATTGTCGACACCATCGTCGCCATCTTCAACTGCGTGAAGGCGATCCCGGACTCGCTCGGGCCACCACCAGATCCGACGGTGCTTGCGGCGTGCATCCCCGAGCTCGGCGAGAAGGTGGCGCAGCTGCTGAAGCTCATTCCGCAGCTCTCGCTACCGATCCTGCTGAAGCAAATCTGCAAGCTCATCGTGCATACGCTCAAGGAAGCGCGGGACGCTCTTGTTCACCTTCAGCGACAGCTTGAGCGCATCCTCAACGCGGTCGATCGCGCCACCGATCTGGAGGACTCGGGGCTCATGGCCATCATCGCCTGCGCTCAGGAGAACGTCGGACAGGAAGCCGCCAACGTCGGCAAGATGCTGGCAAGCCTCGGGCGTCTCATCGGTCTCGTGAACCTCTTCTTCGGGATTCTCGGGTTGCCGGAGGTGCCCGATCTGTCGGACCTCGCCGGCAAGCCATTGAACGCGGTCATCGCGCCGCTCGACGCGCTAATCAAAGTGTTCGAGAACGCAGGGAACGCGGTGCCAGCGCCATGAGCGAGTTGAAGAACCTCCTCGTCCCCTTTCGCCGGGACAAGAAGCGCGACTTTGCGAGCGGAAGCAGTGAAGCATTGCTCGCCTCTAAGGTGCGCCAGGCGCTGCTCACGGAGGGAACAACACCGCGCTCGTCGGGAGAGCTGCCCTGGCGGACCAACTTTGGTGCGGGCCTCGCCTTGCTCCGCCATCAGCGCAACGACGCCGCCCTGAACGAGCTGGCGCGAGTCTACGTGCGCGAGGCGCTACGGCGGTGGGTGCCGGGAGCGAAGCTGGTCAGCCTGGAGGTCGAACGGGATGGGCCAGCGCTCACGCTCCGCGTGCGCGTCACCGAGCGAGGAATCGCAACGAGCGCCAACGTGCCGCTTGAGGGTTGAGCACTACTCGACCTCGGTAGCTTGCCTAGCGTCGCGAGCTTCTTCGTCTGCCAACGACACTACCGTATGGATCGCTTGGAGGAGTCGGAGCGCGTCGACACTGCTTGCAGCCGCCGGGCCACGCCCATGAAGAATCCAGTGGCGGTTGAGAAAGAGCGGTTTCGGGTCACCGTGGAAGTTTTTCTCGTAGAGACGTTCGACGAAGGCTCGCGTCGCTGACCAAACGATACGGTCGAATGACTCAGGCGCCGATGTGTTGAGCTTCTCCGCAAAGAACTTCGCACGTGCCGCGCCTTGCCAGAAGCCGTCGACCCAACACCGGCGCGCCACTCCCTCGAACATTGGTACGAGAGCGGTCACCGCGAGACGGTATTTCTCATGGTCGAGGCCAAAGGCAACTTCCTCAAGAACGGCTCCAAATTCAGCAAGGCGAGGGTGCTGTCGGAGATCAGCCAAGAGCAGCAGAAGAGACTCCTTCTCGTTTTCAGCATAGAACGCACCAAATGCTGCATCTGTGGCTTCCGGCCCCTCCGAGGCAACCAACAGCAGTTCTACGCATTCATGAAGGCTCGCGTTCATGGGGAACGTCCAACCCATCTGCCCCATGATCTCGGCGTTGCGCATTGCGGCGTCGATCACGTGGGTGGCCTTCTCCAACGCCACGAGAGTCGGCGCGATACTCTGCATCTGGCGCTGGAACGCCTCCAGCCAGCCGGACTCAAGCACAGGTCGCATTGCGGACGCGATCTCCTGAAGAACCCCTTGGAGCGGTGCCAAGGAAGCCGCCGCGTGAGCCGCCATGGCCAGTAGCGGCTGTGCTGCTTCGGCCGCACGAGCGGTGGTTTCGTGGAGTGACGTTAGTGCGCTTTGAAGCTCGGGTGACAATCGTATCTGCACCGCTGGCGCAGCTGGTGGGTGCTCCTTGCTTTCGGCCGACATCCACCGGATGTACAGCGCTCGTGCCAACGGGCGCAAGCAGCCCCGTCCCCGAATCTCAGGCCTCGACGACTTTGCCTCTCGCGAGGCTCTCCACGTGGCGCTGCTCCCGGACTCCATCGACTACACCGATCGCGATTTCGACTCGATTCGCGCGCGGCTGATTGCGCTGTTGAAGAGCGTCTTCCCGGACTGGACAGACTTCGACGTCGCCAGCTTCGGGAATCTCCTGGTCGAGATGTATGCGTTCGTCGGCGACGTGCTGACCTTCTACCAGGACAACCTGGCTCGGGAGTCGCGCCTGGTCACGGCCACCCAGCGCAAGAACGTGATGGCCCTGGCGCGCATGCTCGGATACCGACTCTCGGGAGCTCGAGCTGCTACGGCGAACGTGGTCTTCACTTTACCGCGCGCACCCGCAGCGGACGTCATCATCTCTGCGGGCACCATCGTCCGCACGCAGGAGGTGACCGAGCCGGTGCGCTTCCAACTGCTAACTCCGATTGTCATCGCCGGCGGCTCAATTCCCGCAACGGCCATGGGAGTCGTGGAACACTCGAGGTCCCACACGCAGCTGTTTGACACCCGCGGACTCGCGGGCCTCGAGATCTTCCTCGACTTCGCTCCCTACCTCGACGACTCCGCGCTCGTTTCCACGGCGCAGGGTACCTTCACGGAGGTCCAAAGCTTCCTCGACTCCGGCCCCAACGACCGCCACTTCGTGGTTGCCGTCGACCAGAATGACCGCGCCGCGATTCGATTCGGCAACGGGGTCAATGGCGTGATGCCGACGGGCACCGTGACGGTGACCTACAAGACCGGCGGCGGTGTGACCGGGAACGTCGACGCCGAGCGCATCGTTGTCATCGAGGGCAGCTTCAAGGACGCCTTCGGCGCTCCCGTCCAGCCCCAGGTCAGCAATTCCAACGCAGCATCGGGCGGCGCCGACCGACAGACCATCGCGTCCGCCAAGCTGCTCGCGCCCGAAGGGCTGCGCGCGCTCACGCGCACCGTCGCGCGGGAGGACTTCGAGATTAACGCGCGCCGTTTGCCCGGCGTAGCTCGCGCCCTGATGCTCACCTCCAACGAGGACAGCACCATCGCGGAGAACGCAGGCATCCTCTACGTCATCCCAACTTCCACGGTGTCCGCGGCGCTGCCGACGCCGGCACTCAAGAACCAAGTCTTGCGCCAAGTAACCGAGGTGTACCCCTGCACCCTGACGTTCCAGGTGAGCGTACAAGATCCGGTGTACCGCACGCTCGACGTCGTGGCGCGCCTCTACCTGCGCCAGGGCGCCTCGCCTAATGCTGTGCGCGACCGCATTCGCGCCAATCTGACGAGCTACTTCCGCGTGACCGAGGCAGACGGCACGCCCAATCCACGTGTCGACTTCGGCTTCAACATCAAGGACGTCGAGGGGAACCCCGTTGGCGAGATCGCCTGGTCCGACGTGTTCAACATCATCCGCGATACGGACGGCGTTCGAAAGATGGGGGACTCCAGCCTCGACCTCACCATCAACGGGCTGCCAGCGGACGTGCGGCTGTTGGTCCGTGAATTTCCTGTGCTTGGTCAGGTAACCCTTCGAAACGGCGACACCGGGGAGTTGCTCTGATGGCGCTTTTGAACCCGAGCTTCGAGGATGCCGGTGCCCTTCCTGGAGAAGCAGCGGCATGGACGTTGACGGCGGTCACCAGCCTTGAGGTGCTCGCTGGCTTCGGTGCATCGCCAGAGCAGGCTTGGGAAGACTTCGAGCGTTGGGTCGGGCTAGCCGCGGACCTGGGCAATGTGCTCACGGCGCGAGGGTTCTTCGACTTCTCCGTCAACGGCTACGAGGCCTTCTCCCAGGGGTGGGGCGTCGGAGCCTTCCTCTTGGAGTTACCACCGGCTCAGGTGGTCCCGGCCCCCCTCGGACCGAGCGAGGTCGAGTCCTGCGAGAGCGGCTGGAGCAACGTGCCGTTCGCCCATGACTGGAGCGATGTGACGGCGACGACGGGCATGTTCGACGGCGAACCGCGCGAGGACTTCGAGGACGCTTGGCGCTCGAACGAGGCCTTTGCCTGGAGCTGGACCGCGCTCGCGAGCACCGCGGCGTCGTTCGACGGTGGCAACGCCGAGAGCTTCGCCGGCACCTGGACGGTGATGAGTACCCTTTGAAGGAGACAGCATGAGCGAAGCGGATTGGAGCTACCTGAACAACGGCCTCGACATCGCTGCCGTGGATCGCGGCGTGACCGCAGGGATCGCCCGCCCTCCAGGCGGCGGGAGCTTTCTCTTCGCGTTCAACTCGCTGGCGGCAGTCACGGGAGCGGTGGGCCTGTTCGCCAACCTGACGGACTTTGCGCCCATGGCGAAGGGCGGGTCGATTCGTGGTGCAGTCCAACGTGGTGCGGGCGGTGGCCCGACTGGCTTCTCGCCGTTTCTCTTCCTCTGTTGCCAGGGCAACTCGGTGAACGATAGCGCCTACCTACTCGGCCTGTCCGACGACGACCCGCACCGTGTCGTGCTGGGCAAGGGCGCCGTGGCAGTGGGCCTCCCGGATGCGGACGGCTCCGGCGTGCTTCTCAAGTCCGCCGCGAGCTTCTCCCAAGGTACCTGGCTCCACCTACGCCTCGACGTCATCGTGAACACCAATGGCGATGTGGTGCTGAAGGTCTTCCAGAATGACCTGGCTGCGCACGCTCTTGGGTCCGCGCCAGACTGGCAGCCTGTTTCCGGAATGGTGGAGTTCATCGACGACCACCTGGGCATCAACTCAGGGAGTCAGCCGCTCACGTCGGGGCGAGGCGGCTTTGGCTTCGCCGTGAAGGACGTCACGCGCCGCGCATACTTCGATCACCTCGAGCTCCTGCGGCAGGTGTGACGGTGGCGCTCACGGCGTTTACGAGCAGGCTCGGTGTCGCCCAGGGGCGCCTCTTGGCGGCTGCGAGCTCGGAGTCGGATAGCGACTACGTGTTCGTGCTCGGCGAGCGCGACCGTGGAAGGCTCTTCAACCTGGCTCCTGGTGACCGAGCGGAGGTGACGCAAGCTGTGGACCTTACGGGAGTGGTCCTCGTACGTGCGGCGCTGTCGCTCGACGTACCCGAATCCGTGCCCACGGGACTTGCTTGGGAAGCGAGCCTCGTGGTTGACGGGGTCAAGTTTGCCACAGCGAGAGCGCGCCGCGGTCGGCGCCGAGCCCTCACCGATCTCGCCGCCAATGTCTCGAAGGCCACAGGCGTCCACACCGTCGGCGTGCGCCTCGAGCTGGTGACGGAGTAGCGCCAATGGCTGACCTCGAACTCCCCGAGTTGACCGTCGAGAACGTCGCGCTGGTGCTGAGCGCCGAGCGCCTCGTGCTCGTCAACCGCGACCCGGCGCCGGACGAAGAGGGCGTGCCCGTCGACAGCACCCTCGCGCTCGAGCTGGTGGACACGGGCACCGACGGGATCGACCAGAGCTCCGTCCGCATCTGGGTAGACGGCGCGCCGGCTTTCGAGGGTGGGAGCGGCAGCGAGTTCGCCCCAGCGTACGCCGGACCCAATGCAGAGGTCGTCGAAGCCAGCGACACTCTGCGCGTGGTGCTTCACCCGACCACGCTACTGATCAGTCTCGCTCGGGTGACGCTGCACCTGGTCGCATCCACCGTTGGCGGGGCCGCGAGCCTGGACGAGTCCTACGAGGTTGTCGTGGAGGACCTTACGGCGCCTCGGCTCGTGAGCGCGCAGGCCACGGACCAGCGGGTCGTTCGCCTCGGCTTTGATGAGCCAGTACTCGCGTCCACGGCGGCGACAGTGCGCTTCACCGCGCTTGGTGCCCCAGCGGTCCCCATCACGGCGACGGCGCTCGTCGTCAGCGATAGCGTGCTCGAGGTCACACTCGACACGGAGATGACGCCGGACATCGAGTACGAGGCGCTGGCAGATGGCGTGACGGACCGCTTCGGCAACGTCGTGCTCGCCCCCTTCGACCGCGCCACGTTCCGCGGTTACCGGCCCGCGCAGCCGCCCACGCGGCGTTTCGACTTGTGGCAGATGCTCCCCAAGCACAACCGGCGCGACGACCAGACCGGTGACCTCTTGCGGTTCATCTCCTGCCTGCAGGAGGTGACGGACTTGCTCCTCGCCGACTCCGACCGCTGGCCTGACATCTTCGACCTGGAGCGCGCCCCGGAGCGCTTCGTCGACCTCATCCTCCAGGACCTCGGCAACCCATTTCCTTTCGACCTCGAGTTGCTCGACAAGCGCCGTCTCGCGGCCGTGCTCGTGGAGATGTATCGGCAGAAGGGCACGGCCAAGGGCATCCAGAACGCTGTGCGCTTCTTCCTCGGCATCGAGATTGCCGCCATCACGGCCTTCGCGTCCGACGCCCTGGTCCTCGGGGAGTCCGAGCTCGGTGTCGACTGGGTGCTGGGACCATCGGATCGCTTCGCGCTCTACGCCTTCAACGTGGAGGTCGGGAGGCTCCTGGCAGACGAGGAGCGCGTCCGGCTCCGCGCGATCGTCGAGTACCTCAAGCCCGCGCATACCCACTTCGTTGACCTGGTCGAACCCGTCGCCGTCATCGAACCCGATCACTGGGAGCTGGGTCTGAGCGAGCTTGGGATGGAAACGGACCTGCACTGACAGGGTGTCCCTTCATTCGCCCAAGGGCGCCTTTGCTCCCCCGAGGCCTTCCGCCTCCCGGGCAGCACCATGGCCGATCGCGTCGACTACTATTTTCGCCAGAGGGTCTCCGAGGCCGAGCTGGATCTCGGCTTTGAGCTCCTTGAGAAGGCCGACCGAAACCTCGCGGCTGACCTGAATATCTACGGCGTCGTCTCAGGTGCTGTCCCCGCGCCGCACTCGCCGGTGGCGGACCTGAGCGTTGACCTGACCGCTCCCGGGCGCGCCTACGACAACCTGGGTCAACGCATCTTCTTTGGGACCGGCCAGACCGTCGACTGCTCGGTTGACCTGGTCGGGCTCCCTACGGACGTCGCGTCCGCGGGCAACGAGCGCTGGCTCGGGATCTTCCTGCGCTTCGCCCGGCAGCTCTCCGATCCGCGCACCGACGGCAACTCGCAGCAGGTGCTCTTCCGGCGTGACGAGTCCTTCGAGATCGTTGTGCGCCAGGCTCCGGAGGGAGCGGTCGGCGTAGTGACGCGGGTGGCGCTGCAGCCCGACGAGATCCTCGTCTGCGACGTGAAGCGACGCCCCGGGCAAACCCAGATCATCGCCTCGGACATCGACCTGACGCGCCGGCAGGCGTTCATCTTTGCGCAGGGTACCGCCATCGGTCTGCAAACGGGCCTCTGGAACATCCTGCAGCCAGTCTCGAACACGGCGCAGGCGGCCCTCGACGAGGTGGACGCCGAGCTGACCGAGCATTTCGGAGCCACCGGACGGCGCCACGCCGCCTCGGCCATCGACTCGACGCCGCGAGGCTTCATCTCCGCGACCAACCTGCAGGCGGCGCTGAACGAGCTCGTCGACGATCTGAGCAGCGCTACATCGGGAGCCGCTGGGGCACTGCGAGTTGGCGCAGACGCGGTCGCTGGCACGCCGAACGCACTTCCAGCGGGAAGTGTGGATGCGCAACTCGCGAGCCTGCTCAGCTTCCTCAACAATCACCAAGGTGCCGTCACCGGCGCTCACAACGCGAGCGCCATTGCGGCGACGCCCCACGGGTTCCTGAGCGGCACCAACGTGCAGGCACAGCTGCAAGAATTGCTTACGGACCTTGCCGCAACGACTGCCGGGCAAGCGGGCTCGCAGCGCGTTGGCTCCGAAGCACTGGGGGGCTCTCCCAACGCGCTCCCCGCGGGAGCCGTGAAGGATCAACTCGCGGCGCTGCTGGGCTTCCTGAACGTCCACCTGACGCAGTACACCGATGCGCATGACGCGGTGAACATCTCGGTGGCCGACTATGCCGCGCGCATCAACGCGGTCAACGTCGAGGATGCCCTCGGAGAGGTGTTTAGTGGGTTCCTCGTGGACCACTACCCGCCCACGGTGACGGATGGCGGGCAGCACGAGACCATCCAGCAGCCAAACTTCGGTGGCAGCAAGGCATTGCTGTGGGATGCACAGGGAACCGGTGGAGCTGGAGCTCGCTTCCGTGTGGGGTGCAAATCCCGCCCTGGCGCAATGATTGCGCGAAAAAGGAGCCAGACCTGAGCGTGTGATGGATAGAAGGGGCCTCCCGGTTGTGGATAATCGCGGTTGCGAAACAGTGACCCCCACAACGGAG
>JAEWRL010000183.1 GCA_023398955.1 Pseudomonadota bacterium | reverse complement strand
TCCGGCCTGCGCAGACACCGCCGCCGCGATCGAACGCCGCGGGGCGACGAGGCACGGCTGTCCGAGGGCGCCGCCGCTGACATTTCAGCGAAGCTGGCGCAATAGGCATGCGTCGGATCGCTTACGATGCTTCAGGGGCCGTGACTCGCTTCGCGCGGCCACTTCGCGCCTCCCCAAGAAGCAGTCCCATGGCCAGCTAGGAACTCCCTTTGACGCACGGACCCTGGTGTATTACTCTGTATGCGCACAGATATTACCATGACGACTCCGACGCGCACCGTTTCGTTCAAATTGCCCGAGGAATTGGACGACGCCCTCAACGAACTCGCTCGGTCCCGTGGTGCTAGCCGCTCCGCTCTGGTTCGCGAGGCCATCGAGTCCCTTGCAAAGGGCAAGCGTCGTTCCGTCACCTCTGTCGCGGGCAATCTGGTCGGCTCCGTCGAAGGCCCAACCGATCTCGCCACCAACCACAAGCACATGTCTGGGTATGGCAGGTGACCTCGGTCATCATCGATACCGGACCACTTGACATTGATGGGGACCCAGACGCAGTGCTCAATCTCGTTGGGTGCGGGATCGTAAGAGCTGACTTCCGCATCGGTACAGAGATCGATGCCCTACGCTTGCTGATGAAGAGGTTTTCGAACGTCCCCATGTCGCTCGCTGACGCCTGTCTAGTCAGAATGACGGAACTCGATCCAAGAAGCGTCGTTCTCACCTTGGATAGCGACTTTCGAATCTACCGCCGAAACCGTCGGCAGATCATCCCGACGATCTCGCCCGGGAAAGCTGGGACTACGTGATCCGCTTTCGTGAGTGCATTCAGGTCGAGTCCCGAGACGGTGAGACGAAACCAGCGGGGGATTGGGTGCCCGCACGAGGTCGTGCTCTCATGCTTCCCAGCTGGCTTGTCGCAACGCTCGCGAGCGCTTCGGCCATGGCCCCATAGGGGATCTCCACGGGCTCGCTGAACACGACACTGATCCCGAACCCCATACGAATCGGTGGCCTGCGCTGCGGATCGCGACGCATCACCCAGAAGGAGCGCCACTAGGGACTATCCTGCACGTCGATGCTCACGGCACGCGGCAAGCCCCAAGACTTGAGCGCTCGCGAGAATTGACCCACGTCTGCTCGGCAGAAGCGACCCATGTCGCAGCGCCCAACGCCGAGCTCGTCCTCGGTGGTCAAGGTACCGAGTTCGTGGGACAGTTCTTCGCGGCCCGCCTTACGGTTCGCCCGGACTGCCATTGAACCTACGCTGCAAGGAACTAGAACCAGCTTCTGAGAGGCAAAGCGCATCATGAAAGCGTCCCGACTCTCTCTCGCTCGAAGAGCCCTCCTCCTCGTCGCCCTGCAGCAGGTATCCTGTGGCGGGATCCTGGGGGATTCCGATCAGCGCAGGGAGTCGGGAGGCAGCGTGACCCACGGGGGTAATGGTTCGGCAGGGAGCGCTGGTACTCACGCAGGGGGTTCCACCGGTTTTCCGTCGGGTGGAGCCCCGAGCTCCGGGGGCGCGCCGTCATCGGGAGCCGCCGCTGGGACCTCAGGAAGAGCAGAGGGCGGCACGGCCGGAGCCGTGGGCAGCGTCGGTGGCGCGGCGGGCACTGGTGAGGAGGTGGCTCCCTGGGTCCTGACCTGCGGCAACGGCAGCTTGAACGCTGGGGAGCACTGTGATGATGGGAACACGCGCTCCGGCGATGGTTGCAGTCATAGATGCTGTTTCGAGGCTTGGGAATCGAGCTGTTCTGGCCTTTGGTGCACGAGAATGGGCCCCTGTTTCTGCGGGGACGGTCGACTCGGGTCAACCGAAGCATGCGATGACGGCAATGGCACCTTCGGTGACGGTTGCAGCGGCTATTGCGAAGTCGAGACCGGCCTCTGTGGCGATGGAGTGCTCGACGAAGGCGAGGACTGTGACGACGGCAACTTCGACTTCTTCGATGGTTGCGATCCGGGCTGCCAGAAGGAAGCATCGAGGGTCAGTCAACCAGGGCCCCAGGGAGGGACGAGCTCCTGAGGGTTTCATCGCTGCCCAGGTGATGCGCGCACATTGGCGAGCTGCCTGCTTTGGGGGGAGGCTTACTCGTCTGCTCCGTGACGCCTTTGGCTCGAAGACCCTGCTCGTCCGGGTCCCGCGGCGATGGGTGCTGGGCAGGCGCTAGTCGCGCTTGTCCAGGCGGCACGTTCGGAAGAGGGCGTAGGGGTCGCTATCCGAGGTCCGAAGGGACGTCGTGCTGCCCGCGACCCAGTAGACGGCGTCTTCATCGATGCCCATGAGCGCGGGGCAGTCGTCGTCATCGAACCCTCCTCGCTGCTCGATGGCGATGGGCTCGACGGGCTGCGGCCATACCCGGCCGTAGAGCAGCTGTCCCCGAGGGCTCACCCCGTAGAAGGCCGAGTCATGGACGATGAACGTGCTCGCGCCGTCGCAATCGAAGAGGAGCTCCGGTTCCCCTCCTTCCAGGGGGACGCGCTCGAGCCAAGAATCGCTCTCGTAGCCATACCCATCGCCCGCGTCGAGCATGCGCGAGCCGCGGTTCACCACCCCACCGGAGGTGACGGTAGTGTTTGGGGTCCCATCCTCGAAGAGGGGGTCGGCTCCGGCGGTGACGAGGGCGATGGCCCCTGTGCGCTTCTCGACGGCCCACGTCTGCCACTCTCCCCTGTCGAGCCAAAGGAGGAAGACGTGGTCCTTAGTGATGACCATGTCGTCCAAAGGGGAGGACACCAGAGTAAGGAGCCCGGTGGGGCCGTTGCATTCTCCGTCGAGCTCCACGAGCGGGCCTTCCTCCAAGGGTTCCGAGACGGGGTGCGAATCCACGAACACGGGCTCCCTGCAACCACAGCCGCAGCCATCGGCGAATGGCAACCTGCCGTCAGGACACGTGTGGAAATCATCCAGGCAGTCCGCCGCCGTATCGAGCTCGTAGTCGTCGCCTTCCGCGGCGCACTCGGACGAGGACACGACATGCAGCGATGGTTCGGGGACGGTCTCGATGGGAAGGTCGGACTCCATCGCCGTCGAGCCCGAAGCGCTACCGACGCTACCGGCGCTACCGGCGCTACCGGCGCTACCGGCGCTACCTGCCGCCCCAAGGCTCGCCCCGCCCTCGCCCCCCTGGAGGCTGCCCCCTTGCCCCCCTTCGGCACGGCTCGCCGCGGAGCCAGAGCCGGCGCCCGCCCATGACGAGCTCTCATCGCGGCTCTTACGGCTCTGCCCGCCACAGGCGAGGAGACCCGCGAGGAGACCGAGCACCAGCCAGGGCGCGCGGGTTCGACGGGGGAGCTGGCGGAGCTCGCGGAGCTCGCGGAGCTGGCGGAGCTCGCGGAGCTGGCGGAGCTCGCGCGAGCGCGCGGCCCTTGCTCCTCGACGGGTGGATACAGAGAGCGCGGTGGCGTCACCTGGAAGCACGGACTGTGCCGAGAGGGCTCGAAGGGGGTTGGGTGCAGATCCCGCTTTCTTATCAACCAGTTAGGCAGCGAGCAGTGTAACGGGCGTGGCATCGTGAGTGCGGGTGGGGACGGGCTGAGGGCGGAGTCGGAAGGACGGTTGCTCGGCAAGGAAGG
>JAEWRL010000180.1 GCA_023398955.1 Pseudomonadota bacterium | reverse complement strand
CCTTCCTTGCCGAGCAACCGTCCTTCCGACTCCGCCCTCAGCCCGTCCCCACCCGCACTCACGATGCCACGCCCGTTACACTGCTCGCTGCCTAACTGGTTGATAAGAAAGCGGGATCTGCACCCATCACTGTCTGCGATACCCCGAGGGTCTCGGCGATGCTGACCGCTCCGCGTACGAGCGCGCTCGAGCCGGCCGCCAGTAGCCCGATCCCAAGGGCCAGCGCCGCGATGTTGAGGAGGACCGCCGCTGCGCCCACTCTGCCGAAGGACGCCGTCGTTGCGGTTACTTCCTCATACTGGGATATCTCGGCTGGCTGAGCGCTGCGGCGGGCCACGATGACGGCGTAAGTGACGAAAGCGGTCAAGCCGGCGAGAAGGCACGCACCCTCCAGGCGATCGATCGTCCCGTCTCGCGCCAAGAGATGAAGCTGTAGCACCGCGAGCAGCATCACGGGCCACTCGGAACGGATGATGCTGCCGTGGACCCGCAGAGGGCGAACTAGCGCCGTGAACCCCAGAATGGCGCCGATATTGAAGATGTTGGAGCCAACCACGTTGCCGAGAGCCAGCGCCGAGCTTCCTGCGACGGCCGACTGCAACGAGACGACAAGCTCGGGCATGCTGGTCCCTGCGGCAACCACTGTGAGCCCGACGACTGCCGGGGTCATTCGGGCCAAAAGCGCGATTCCGCTGGCGCCCCTCACCAGCGATTCCCCGCCCCCGACGAGGAAGACCAAACCGATCAGGATCAAGGCAGCATCCGTCAACATGGCGGACCTTCTAGCCCGTTTGGGGCATGGGAGCCCATGGAACCCGTCAGGCGACGGTGTCGGCGGCCATTGGGTCTGGCTGCTGGTTGATCTGTCACGGCAGAGGCACTTTGCCACGTGTTGGGCGGTGAGAGCCTTGGGCAGCTTACGGGCGCCCCTCCCTAAGGTGACTCCTCTGGCGGCTTTGCTCCTGGCTGCCGGCTCGTTTCCCATTCCTGCGCTTGGCGCAGCGCGGTCTCGACTGCTTGGCTCTCGTCCTGACCGTCGCGCGTGAGTCGCTGGAGAAGGTCGAGCGCCTTGCTTCGCGTAGGTTCCGCTAATGCGTCGATATCTCGTCGGGTGGGGCGAGTCGTCATCTCTTGCGTACCTTTCCTGGGGCGGGCCACCTCGGAGAAGCAAGCTCCGTGCGCCACGAGCTGTGTCGAGCGGACACTCGCCCCGGAAATGCTCAGTGCGTCGAGCTGGGTCCCGGGGCCGCCAATAGACGCTGCAGCTCTCTGATGTCGATGGGCTTGGTCAGGTGATCGTCGAACCCAGCGCTCTTGGCGCGTTGCTGGTCCTCGGTACGGCCGTATCCGGAAACCGCTACCAGGCGGAGGTCACGGGTCTCCGCATCCGCACGCAGTTGCGTGGCCACGTCGTAACCCGTCATCCCGCCAGGCAGGCCGATGTCGCACAGCACGACATCGGGCTTGTATTCCTTGCTGAGCTGAACTCCCTGCTGGCCGCGATGGGCGACCGCCACGTCGTGGCCGGTGAGTTCCAGCAACTCGCGCAGCATGTCCGCTGCGTCTTCATTGTCCTCGATGACCAAGATTCGCATCCGCTCATCCTCCGATCCGCGATTGCCTCTGCGGCTGTTGGGTGAGGCGGTCTCTTCGACCGCCGGAAGCCGTACCAGGAACGTCGCTCCGCCGCCTTCTCCGGGGCTCTTTGCTTCGACATGCCCACCGTGCAGTTCAGTGAGCGATCTCACCAGCGCCAATCCAAGGCCGAGGCCGCCCTTGGACCGGGCCAGACTCTGCTTGGACTGTTGGAACACGTCGAAGACATGGGGGAGCAGCTCAGGTGGAATACCGACGCCCGTGTCCTGCACTTCCAACGTGACAAGCTCCCCCTCCTGGTGCACCGAGACCGTCACCACCCCGCCGCCGGGCGTGTACTTGATGGCATTCGACACAAGGTTGTCCACGATCTGCGTCATGCGGACGGGGACTGCTCGCACCCAGATTGGGCCCTTCGGCAGCGCTGCCTGGACAGTCAGGTTTGGAGAGGGCTGCCGTTCGAAGATGTCGGCGATCGTTTCACGACAGACGGAGCAAAGATCGAGGACCACAGGCTCCAGCTCGATCTTCCCCCTAATGATGCGGGAGACGTCGAGCAAGCCATCGATGAGCTTGGACATGTGGGCCGTCTGCCTGTCGAGCACTGCCGAGCTGCGTGCGATTCGGTCGCTCTCGCTAGCGCTGAGCTTGATGAGCTCCGAGGCGCTTCGAATGGCGGCGAGCGGATTGCGGAGCTCATGTCCGAGCATCGCCAGAAACTCGTCCTTCTGTCTGTCCGCCTCCAGCAGGCGTTGCTCGATGTTCCGCTCCTCCGTGACATCGGTGTTCGTGCCAAACCAGCGGATGACCTTCCCTGACTCGTCCCGGATCGGCAGCGCACGCGAAAGGTACCACCGGTAGCTTCCGTCCGCACCACGCAGGGGGAAGGTGTCCTCCCAGATCTCTCCAGTGGCGAAACAAGCGCGGACCTTTGTCGTCACGCGCTCGGCGTGATCGGGATGGAGCACACGCTCCCATCCCGCGCCCTGCATCTGTTCGAAGGTCGTCCCCGTAAAATCATGCCAGCGCTTGTTGTACCAGAAGATCCAGCCATCGCCATGCGCCATCCAAGCCAGCTGGGCGATGTTATCCGCGAGCGTTCGAAACCTCTCCTCGCTGTCGCGAATGGCGGCTTCCATCTGGCGACGCTCCGTGACATCGGTGCTGGTGCCAACGAAGCCGCGGAGCTCTCCATCCGGCCCCTGGCGCGGCTGCCCCCACGATTCTATCCATCGCCATGCGCCGTCAGCGCGCCTGGCGCGTGCTTCGCCGTGAAAGGGACGCCTTTCCTGGATGCATTGGAGTAGCTCTTGGCCGTATGCTTCGGCGTCGTCAGGGTGTAGGAGGCGCTTCCACTGATCCCCCGTCACTTCCTCGCGATGAACGCCATAGAACTTACAGAAGGTCTCATTGACCAGCTCCTGCTGCCCCGAAGCAGTGTGGACCCAGACGATCTGAGGAAGGCCGTCGGCCATTTCGCGGAAGCGCCCCTCGCTCTCCCGCAGTGCTTGCTCGGCTCGCTTCAAATCCGTGATGTCGATCATCATCCCGAGCACCCGAAGGACCCGTCCATCGCTGTCTTTCTCCAGGACCTTCGAGATGGCGCGCACCCACGACCATCTTCCGCTGCGGTTGCGGAGCCGCGCCTCCACCTGGTAGCGCTCCGAGCGGCCCGAGACGAAACCCGCGTAGGTATTGGCGACGAGGTCACGGTCCTCCGGGTGAATCTGCTCGTGAAGCCACGTCAGCAGGTCTTCATGACCCGGAAGCTCATCCCTGCGATACCCCAGCATCTGTGCCCATTGTTCGCTGCAGTACGTGGAAGCGTCGGGGGGTACGCGATGCTCGTAGATTCCACCTCGGGCGGCTTCCCACGCCAGCTCCAGACGTCGAGTCTGCGCGGCGAGGTCCAGGTTCGCGGTGCGGAGCTCCGTGATATCGGTGAACGTCACGACAACGCCCTCGACGCGCCGGCTCTCCGTGCGGTACGGCAGGACGTGGCGCGTGATGATCCGTCCCCGCGACGGGACATCGCGAGACCGCACCACGAAGTCGTCTAGCACGCCCTTCGCCTCGGCTTCGAGATCATGCTGGAGGAGGTCGCGGGCAATACACGTGACGGGGCGGCCCGTGTCCTGATTGTCGATCCCGAGCAGGTCACGCGCGGCTGGCGTGAACCGCTTGATGCTCAGCCGTTCGTCCAGGAAGACGGTGGCGACCTTGGTGCTCGACAAGAAGTTATTCAGGTCGTCGTTGGCTTGTTCAAGCTGGTCGACCTTCTCTCTCAGTTGTGCGTTGACGGCGCTGAGCTCCTCGTTCAGGGAACGCAGCTCCTCCGTGGTGGCCTCGAGCTCCTCGTTCGCCGACTGCAGCTCCTCGTTCATGTTCATCGACTGCTGGTTCGATGTACGCAGTTGCTCGTTGGCCGATTCGAGCTCGTCGACGGCGGCGTGGAGGTCCTCGCGTGTGGCGAAAAGCTCGCGTTCGAGTGCGTCGAGGGCGGCTTCTCGAGTGCTGCTCTCGGGCTGCTCGGTCTGGGTTTGCTCCACGGCGCCGATGCCTTCGAAGCTCAAGATTACAGCCTCTCCGCCGACTTCTGGTGCTGGTTTGGCGCTGATACGCACCCTCATCAGCGAGGAGGGGTCAGGGCTCGCGAATGCACAAACGGCTTCCTCCCGCTTGCGGCATTCGTAGAGGGCACGGCGTGCTCGCGTCGCGATCTCGGGCCGAAGGAGCGCAGCCAGCTCGAGTCGAGGGTTCTCGCCCTGAGGGAACCGCAGATAAGGGCCGAGCTCCCCATGCATGAAGAGCACGGAGCCCTCCCCCGAGACGATGAGCGTGGGAGGTGCCCAAGCGTCCAATACTGCCTGGCGCAGGGCATCAGTGGCGGGGGGCTGCCGGTGCCGCAGCGATGAGGAGGCGGGGCGAGGGAAGTTGGCGTTGCGGGGCATCGCCGGGGGACGGGCGGAGGAGGACGTGAGGCCGCTCACTGTGGGGGAGCTGCCGGTCCTGCTGTAGATCCTGTGTGCTTTCGACAGCGGAGCGAAGAGCTCTCGCACTGCGCCGGTGGACTCCGAGGTACTCAGGAAGAGGTGACCGCCGGGTTCCAGGGCCAAATGGAAGAGCTTGAGCACTCGCGCTTGAGCCTCCGCGGTAAGGTAGATGAGGACGTTCCGGCAACTCACGAGGTTCATCCGCGGAAAGGCGGGATGCTTCGTAAGATCGTGCACCGCGAAGGACACCCGGTCGCGCAGGCGCGGGAGTACACGGTATCCCTTGCCATCGAGCGGTCCGAAGTATTTCTCCAGGTGTTGTGCCGACACACGCTGGACGACGGATGGCGAGTAGACGGCTGCGCGTGCGAAAGCGAGGGCGTCCGCATCCGCATCTGTCGCGAAAATTTGCAGCTTCACCGGCTTCTTCTGCGCGTCGATCGCGTCGAGGAACTCCATTCCCAGCGAATAGGCTTCTTCGCCCGTCGCGCAGCCAGGTACCCACACGCGGAGTGCCGCTCCAGAGGCTGCCTTCACGACGAGCGGCTCGATGACGAGCTCCCTCAAGCCGCGGAAGGCTTCCGGGTCGCGAAAGAAATCCGTGACGCTGATGAGCAGGTCACTGACAAGCATCTGCTGCTCTGTGGGGGTCGATCGCAAGTACTGGAAGTAGGCCGCGACCTCTCGAAAGCCGGAAAGGGCGGCACGGCGAAGGACTCGTCGCTCGAGCGTCGCAGCCTTGTAGGCGCGGACATCGAAGCCAACGGCCTCTTCGAGCAGAGCCGCCAGGTGCGCCAGGTGATCCTCGGTGAGGCTCATCAGCTGCTCTGGAGGATCGGTGCCCAACTCTCCTTCGGGCTCGAAGCGGGCGCGCGGCGGGATGTTCGCGAAGCGGGCCAGCACGGCGGGGATGTCCTGGATCTTCAGCGTGGCATCGACGATCCCCGTATCAATTGCGCTCTGGGGCATCCCGGGCTGGCCGCTCGATTCCGGCGTTTGAGCCACGGTGAGCCCACCTGCGGCTTTGATCTCCCGCAGTCCTGCGCTCCCGTCACTGCCCGCTCCCGAAAGGACGATCCCGACGGCGCGCGGACCGCACTCTTTGGCCAGCGAACGGAAGAGATGATCGACGGGGAGGCGCACTCCTCGCTGGAGCGAGGGCGCCGAGAGCCGCGTCCTCCCTTCTCGGATGCCGAGCGCCGAGTCTGGTCGGATGACGTACACCGTGTCTGGACGGAGCAGGAGTCCGTCGTCAGCCGGAACGACGGGCATTTCCGTGTGCGGCGCGAGAAGCTCCGGCAACAGGCTCTCTTGCGTCGGATCGAGGTGCTGAACGAGCAAGTACGCCATGCCCGCATCGCTCGGCAGCACCGACAAGAGCATTTTGAATGCCTCTAGACCACCCGCGGAGGCTCCCACGCCGACGACGAGCCGAAGTCCTGCCCCCAGCTCGTCCACCTCACCGACCACTGTGCGGCTCCGTCGCGCCTGGGTCGTTGGGTCTTCCTGGCGGGATCTCCATCAGGAGCGCACCCCTGCCACGGCACCGGCTCGCGAGGAGGGGCCCCAGGCGGCACTCCTCGAGTGCTCCTACGAAACCGGGCAAATCCTTGCGAACCGGAAGCCGCATGGAACCTACCCGCGCTCCAAGGCGGCGTCGTGGAGTACCGCTACCAGGCCAGCAGCGGGGCAGCCTTTCTGGTCGGCCGGGGCTTGCACGACGCAGACCTTAGCTCGTCTCCGCGGCGACGTCACTGGCGCGCCGGGCAGTTACTCGTAGAGCTGGTGCAAGGCTTCGATGTCTTGGGCGGTGGGACCTGCGGGAAGCTCATCGACACACTGCGGGCAGGTGGCATCCGCGGGCGTTCTGCTGAGCAGACAATGCAGGAACGGGACCGTGGTCGCAGACCACCGGCGAGAAGGGGTTGTCGGTAGTTGGTCGTTCCGCCAGTCGGAATGGCGTGAGTTGCCGGGCCAGACGGCGTGGATGTGCGCTTCAACCAACTCCCGTGCTTCTGCCGCCACGAGCTCTTTGTCGAGGCAGAGCTGGCCCGTGAGCACCGTCATCAGCCTTCCAGTCAGTGACGCTGGATCGGTCGTGTCGCCGATCGGCGGGAGTACCAGATCGTTTGCTTTTCTCCAGGTTTCCACCTGGTGCGCATGCACTAGCCCCAGTACGTGCCCGAACTCATGGGCAACGTGGAAGCGACCGAGCTTCTGGAGAGGACCAGGCCGATCCGTCTCGGCGAAGTACTCTTCGATTGTGCCGGGCCACGCGCCCAGCGGACCGACACGAACAGTGGGCTCGCCGTAGTCAGCCCTGCGGTTGTAGGTGCCGAGCTCTGCGTTCGGCAGAGTGAATCGCGAACCACGCGAGTGAGGTCTGCCGTCCGTCGAAAGGTGGTCGAGGGATACCAAGACATCGTACATCGTCGCGCCGAAGGCCGCGGTGGACGCGCCAACGAGGCGCGTGCTGCGATCCGTGTCAGGGTCCTCGGATGCGGCAAAGATGAAGCCCGGAGCACTGGGGTTTGCATCAGTTAGCCCGAGCCACTCGAACCGCTCACGACCCCACAGCTCGGCCCAGGAGCGCACTGTGTTGGCAGCCTTGTAGAAGGCCGTCAGGTCCGTCATCCTCTCCCTGGCGAATACGCGGGGTAGTTGGAACGCTACCCGAATCTTCGTTCTCAGGGGCCATTTGAAGTCCCACGTGCCAAAGGTGGAGTCGGGAACGAGTGGATGCCGTTGCAGCGACGGCGCCTCCTGACCAATGCGGCCCTTGCCACGGATCAACGTTCGGTCGTGCATGACTAGCATCCTCTCTCGGTGCGTCGGCGATCGTCGCCGGGTTCCTGTATCAAAGCCGTGATGTTTACCAGGGGAATGGCCCTCCCTTCCGCCTCGAACCAGCTCCTGCCAGCGATGCAGCCATTGCGGAGCTGACTCCACACCTCCGGCTCGCGCTTGAGGTCGACGCGTTCCAGCTCGCCCTGATCGCCGCCGCCAATCTGTGTTCGTCGCCAGCCGTCGTCCTCGAAGAGCTCTCGGCGAAGGCGAAGCTTGACGACCTCGCCCCAGGGCACGGCAATCAGCATTTCCACCTGTTCTGGGTGGAGCAGCGGCGGGTAGTCGGGGCCGTTGGGAGAATCGACCCATTCCTCCTGGGTCCAAAGGTTTGGCTCAGTGAAGTATGCGGCATTGACGAGAAAGCAGGTGCAGAAGCTGACGGGTGCCGGATCGGCCTTGACCGGTGCCACCGCGAAGGCGGGGCCGCGCGCCGGCTTTGCGACCCCCTCTCCCGGGAGGCCACGATCGTCGAAGAGCTCGGGGTGCATCACCGAGAGAGCCTTACGCTGCCCCTTGTCCGTAAGGCGCTGCAGGCGGGGCGGCTGAGTATACGAACCCGGCGGATGCTCGTCCGGAGCTGAGTCTCGGTTCACCGGCACCCGGTAGCACTCGGTGGCTGCTGCCACCGTACTATGGGGGAAGATGAGCAGGTCGTGGTCTTGGCGGGGGACAGGCGTGTAGCGGCTCTGAGCAGTAGGTTTCGGCTGTTCTTCGTTCATGGTACTCACTCGAGGGATGTTGCCAGATTCCCGCATATGCTATGCCGTCTCGGATAGCCTTGGCCATAGGCATCTTTTCGGGCTTGCCTTGGGCAGGGCCCCCGGCGAGCCTTGTCGCAAGGTTTCTATGGATGTTCAATCGAGCCGAGGTCGTGAGAAGGCGTTCGTGAGGGGCACGCATCGGGTGCGTCACCCCCGCGAGACCATCGACCTATTACGACCACGCTTTGGGAGCACGGGCATCACTCGTGTCGCGAACGTTACAGGGCTCGATACTATCGGGATACCAGTTGCCGTGGCAGTGCGGCCGAACTCGCGGTCGTTGAGCGTATCGCAGGGGAAGGGCGTGGACCTGGACTCGGCAATCGCATCGGCAGTGCTCGAATCCGTCGAGCAGTTTCACGCAGAGCGGCCCGATATCCCTCTGGTCTGGGCGACTCAGGAAGAACTCGAACGTCGAGTCAGGGTGGTGGACTGCCTTCGGCTGCCAGCCTTCGCTCGTCCCTTTTCAGCGCATCGACCTATCTTGTGGGCCACGGGATTGGACATAGCGTCAGGCGTTGCCACGAAGGTTCCGTTCGATATGGTACACCTGGATCTGCGCTACCCGCCGCAGCACTGCAGTGGTTGCTTCCCATTGGGCTCGAACGGCCTAGCATCAGGAAACGACCTGCTGGAGGCGACCGCCCACGGGCTATGGGAGCTCGTAGAGCGTGACGCTGTCGCGGTGTTCTTTGGCATGCCAGAGGAGCTGCAGCGGGATCGCCGCCTCGACCTCGGCACGGTCGATGATCCGGTGGCAGTATCGCTGCTCGAGTCCATCGTGCGTGCCAACATGCAGGTGGCGGTTTGGGAGGCGACCTCCGATGTCGGACTGCCGACCTTCTGTGCGATTATCGTCGAATCCGAAGGCGAAGTGTTCCGGCGCGTCGGCCCGGCGCGCGGGTATGGCTGCCACAATGACCGTGGCATCGCCCTATGTCGGGCCCTGACCGAGGCGGCGCAGAGTCGTCTGACGCGCATCATGGGGGCGCGCGATGACGTTGATTCCGCCGCGTTCGATGCGGTGCGGAGCGAAGGTCGGATCACGGAAGCGCAGCAGATGGTCAGTGCCGCGGCGGGTGCCCCGCGCTCCTATTGTCAGGTACCCACATGGGCCTTCCCTACCTTCGAGGAGGACCTCGCCTGGATCCTCCAGCGTTTGTCCGCTGCTGGCATGGACGATGTATTGCGCGTGGTCCTCTCACCAGCGGATTGGCCCGTATGCGTCGTCCGCGTGATCGTGCCTGGGCTTGAGGGGGCACCCGAGGTGCCCGGATACCGCCCCGGCTCTCGTGCGCGAGCCCTCGCGGGGGGGCGCTCGCCGTGAAGGTGCTCATCTTCATTGGGCCCACGCTCCCCTCGGAGCGGGTTCATCGGCTCCTTCCCGGCGCAGTCGTGCGGGGGCCCGCCGAGTGCGGTGACGTTTACCGCGCAGCGCGCGCGGGCTTCGAGGTCGTCGGGCTCTGCGACGGCTACTTCGAGCACCGATTGCCGGTCTGGCACAAGGAGCTCTTGTGGGCGCTGAAGCGCGGCGTGAGACTCTATGGAGCTGCCAGTATGGGCGCGTTGCGCGCGGCCGAGCTTGCTCCCTTCGGTATGGTCGGCGTCGGACAGGTATTCGAATGGTTCCGCGACGGTCTCCTGATGGACGACGACGAGGTCGCCGTCGCACATGAACCCGCGGAGCGCGGCTACCGTCCAGTATCCGAGGCCATGGTGAACATGCGCGCCACCTTCCAGCGGGCCCTGGAGTGTGGGATCATTGGGGTCGAACTCCGTGACCAGTTGGTGCTCCAGGCAAAGCGAATCTTCTATGCACAACGCAGCTATGGGGCCCTGTGGGCTGCCATGGCGGCAGCAGGGCAGGAGGACCGCGCCCTGGCCCCGCTGCGCCAATGGATCTCGGAGCATGGCAGCATCAACCAGAAGCTTCGGGACGCTTGCACCATGCTCGAACTCATCGGGCAGGCCCGGCCCGTGACGCTTGCAGACTCGGTGCCGGGGTTCCATTTCGAATACACGGACGCATGGCACGCCTTCTGCCAGCGCATGACCGAGCGCCGGACACTGCAAGACCATCGCGGAAGAAAGGCGGAGGCCGGCGATGTCGCACCCGCCCCCCTTGAGCCCCAGTCCGAAGCCTTCGCTCGAGCCTTGGCGCTCCAGCTGGCGGAGGCGGACGGGGCAATCCCTACGCCGGAGCAAGTCCAGACTCAGTCCGATGCGCTGCGCCAGCGCTTGAACCTGCTGACTCCGGAAGCGACAGTAGATTGGCTCGTTGCCAACGGTCTCGACCTGGCAGACTTCAGCTTGCTTGCCTACAAGGAATGGCTGGTCGAGCGC
This sequence comes from Pseudomonadota bacterium, assembly GCA_023398955.1. Lineage (GTDB taxonomy): Bacteria > Myxococcota_A > Polyangia > Polyangiales > Polyangiaceae > JAEWRL01. The sequence continues at coordinate 13,178 of JAEWRL010000180.1, read as the reverse complement.
TACCTCGAAAGGGCACGCCGCCTAGCCGTCGCGCAGGCGAAGGCGGTGGCAGCACTTGGCAGGGCATGGCGTCGGTAGCCGTCCGGCGCCGTAGCCGCGTCGGGCTTGGCGAAGCGACCCTGGGCTCGACTTCGCCCATTCAGTGTCTCCTGGCTGCATCGCCGAGGCGACCCACCACGAGCGCGACGACTTCGCGCGCGGTCGATTCGATTGGCTTGTTCGTGACGTCGATGGTCGCGATGCGCTGTTCGCGCAAGAACGCGCGCAGGCTCTCGAGTTCTTCGAAGACGGCGGCTTGACTGACGTAGGGCGTCGCGCCCAGCAACCCGAACTCGCTCTGACGGCGCTCACGGTGGCTAGTGAGCTGCTCCTGAGAGATGAGGAGCCCGACCATGCGGCTCTTAGGGACTTGGAAGACCTCCTCCGGCAGAGTTCCTTGCGGAATGTAGGAGACATTGGCGACCTTCCAGCCCTGCATGGCGAGGTACATCGTGAGAGGGGTCTTGCCGCTGCGCGATACCCCGATGAGGACGATGTCGGCTTCCAAGAGGGACCGGGGGCTCTGGCTATCGTCGTGCTCGATGGCGAAGTCGATGGCGTCCATGCGTTCGCAGTAGGAACGATGTAGCTCCCGAAACCTGCCTGGATGTGCCAACGGGGGCACGCCGAGGTGGGCGGTCAGCTTCTCCATCAGGTCCCCGAAGAGATCGACGGTAGCGAGACACTTCTCGGACGCGAGTTTTGCCAGGAGCTCTCGCTGCTCGGGATCCACCAAGGTGTGGATGATGAGACCTGCACTGGCAGCGGCCGTATCCACAGCGGCTCTCACCTGGCTGGAGTTCCGCACCAGTGGCAGCTTGATCACTTCGACGTGCTCCGTGTCGAACTGTGCCAACACCGTGTCGAGGACCTGCCGAGCCGATGCCCCCATACCTCCGGAAATGATGAATACTGCCTTGCTCGTCATCCTTCACCTACTACCAAGCGTGTGCTCCACAGCTCCGGTAGCCCATAGCACTCCGATCGTGCCGCGAACTCAATGCTCGGGGGAATCGGTCCGCGTCCGACCGGCCCGCTCGGTGGTCGGCGTGCTGGAGACGCCCGCGGCGACCGTGTTCAGCGAGAGACAAGGGTTCTGGCCGCCCCGCGCGCGAGCCGCCGCCGCCGACGTATGGCAGAGTCTTCTGCATGCCGCTCTTCGACGTCCACGCCCACCTGACGCACGACAGCTTCAGCTCAGATGTAGCCAGCGCCGTGGCGAGGGCGGTTCAAGGAGGGGTCACGACGATCATCAGCAATGGCCTCAATCCTAGCGATAACGCTGCCGTATTGGCGCTCTCGCGGGAGTTTCCTGCCGTCAAGCCAGCCCTAGGCCTTTACCCGGTCGATGCCGTCCTCGCCGCGATGCGAGCAGCTGGTGAGGATTATCCCGACCAGCGCGAGTGCTGGCCAGCGGAAGAGTCCGTCGCGTGGCTGCGCAACCACGTGGGAGAGGCGTTCGCGATGGGGGAGATCGGTCTCGATGGCTATTGGGTCAAGGAGCCGTTCTGGGCTGCTCAGGAAGACGTGTTCCGCCAGCTCGTCAGGCTGGCCCAAGACGCCGAGAAGCCCATAATCATTCATACCCGGAAGCGCGAAGAGCGCGCCCTCGAAATCCTAGAGGAGCTTGGGGCGACACGGGTGTGCTGGCACTGCTTTGGGGGGCGCGTGAGACTCGCTCGCCGCGTGGCGGAGCGGGGCCACTTCCTGTCCATCCCGGCCAACGCGCGGCGCTCAGAGGCCTTCACGAGCATGCTCAGGGTGCTCCCCAAACAGCAGATCCTGCTCGAGACCGATTGCCCCTATCTGGGACCTGACCGGGCGCAGAGGAACGAGCCGGCAAACGTGGTCCAGACCGCGGAGTATGCCGCGGAGGTGTGGGGGATGAGCGTCGAGAGCGTAGCCGTCCAGCTCGGGGAGAATTTCGAGCGTCTTTTCGGCGTGGCGCCCTAAAAAGTACAACGGCCTGGCTGCGGGGGGGCGAGGTGTGGTCGGCTAGCCGGGTGTTGGCCGGTAACGACTTGTCGTCACAGGAGCGTCATCGAGCTTTGCCTCGGGTCTTCGAGCGCTTTTCGGCCCTTCACGCCTGCCTGGAGCGCTTCCTTGTCATTGCTCTGTCACGCCCGATGTGGCTATGGAGGGCACGACCATGCAGATCCTCTTCCATGTGCTCGAGATCATCGGTTCTCTCGGCGTCTTTCTGTTCGGCATGAAGATTATGTCCGAAGCCCTACAGAAGGTAGCCGGCGAGAGGCTGAAGGGGCTGCTGGCTACGATGACGGCGAACCGCTTCAGTGGGGTCGCTACGGGCTTCCTCACGACGACAATCGTGCAGTCGAGCTCGGCCACCACCGTCATGGTCGTGGGCTTCGTGAACGCTCAGCTGCTCAATTTGCACCAGGCGATTGGGGTGATCATGGGGGCCAACATCGGAACCACGATCACCGGTTGGCTCGTGGCGTTGTTGGGCTTCAAGGTCAAGATGTCGGCCATGGCGCTGCCCATCGTCGGCGTCGGTATGGCGATGACCTTCATGAAGGGGTCCCGCCGCAAGCAATGGGGCGAGGTGCTCCTCGGCTTCGGAATTTTGTTCCTTGGGCTCGATCTCCTGAAGCAGTCGATTCCTCCCCTCGACGAACGACAACTCGAGTTCGTGAGGGATTTGGGCGGCCAGGGCTTTGATTCGACGCTGGCCTTCGTCCTGATCGGGTCGCTTCTGACGATGATCCTGCAGTCCAGCTCCGCGACCATGACGCTCACCCTGACGATGACGGCCGCGGGGTGGATCACCTTCGAGAATGCTGCCGCCATGATACTCGGCGAGAACATCGGAACGACGGTGACTGCCCTGCTGGCCTCGCTCGGGACGTCCGTGACGGCGCGCCGCGCCGCCTTGGCGCACACGACGTTCAATCTGTTTGGTGTTGCATGGGCGCTTGCCTTGTTCAGCTGGGTCATGCTGCCCACCGTGGATGCCATCGTCCCTCGTGACCCCAGGGCCATTCCCGCGGACCCAGCGGTAGTGACGGCGCACCTGGCGATGTTCCATACGGGATTCAACGTGGTCAATACGCTCCTGATGCTGCCTTTCGTCACGACCATCGCAAGAATCGTGACGTGGCTCGTTCCCGGGCCGGCCAAGGCGGAAGAGCCGGGCTTCGGGACGTACCTGACGACCGCCGTCGTTGGCACGCCGGAGCTCCAGCTCATTCAGGTTGGTCAGGAGCTGCGTCACATGGTGGATGTCGTGACCGGGATGTTCAGGAACGCCATGGAGGCGCTGACGAATCCCGCTGCGCCCGTCGCCGACCTCGTCGAGAGCATCCGCGCCGACGAGACGCGCGTCGACGGGCTCGAGCGCGACATCACCGAGGTCCTGAGGCGGACTGGGCGCGAATCGACCTCGGGGCACGTCGCGCGGCAGATCGCCAATATGACGCAGAATGCCCACCGTCTGGAACGAGTCGGCGATCATTGTGAGCGCCTCGCCAACATCGCCGAACGAATTCGGAAGGATCCGGACCGTGATCTCGACGATCGAGCACTGCGGAACCTGCAGACCCTCCGTCCGTTGGTGGAGGCTGCGTTGGCCAATACCCGCAGCTATTTCGCTGGGGATGGCTCGCTCGACGAGGCGCGGCGCATCGAGTCTGAGATAGACGTGGCGCGCGATCGCATTCGCATGGACTTCGTCGAAGCCATCCAGAAAGATCAGCACGAAGCGATCCCCGATCTCTGGTTCTTGGACGCTCTGAACCACGTCGAGGAAATCAGCGACCGCTGCTACGGGATCGCCATGCAGCTGCGTCCGCCGGGTACCCGCCGTCGCGACAGATTGGTGCTCGGCGGCAAGACCGGGGCCCAAAGCTGAGCTTGTCGGCGTGCCTCAGTCGAGCTGCTCCAAACCGAGCAGCACCAGCACGAGCACCGGGGCTGCCACGGCGATGAAGGTGCCGCGCCGGACACCCAACCAACTTGGCAGGGTCAGTTTGCCTAGGTTTCCATGGGAGCCTACGCTCTCATGGATGCGGCGTGAGAGCACTGCGAAGGCATACGAGCCCAGCATCATGCCTCCCACGCCTACGATGGCGTCGTAGTTCCCCTGACCAATGGCCGCTGCATCCGTGCCCGGGCAGTAGGCAAGCAGGGCGAAACCCACGCCGAAAAGCAGCCCACCGAGGACGTTGCTCGCGAGGCTGGTCGCTTGAATCTTCGCCTCTACCAGACCACTACGCTCCAGGAAGTGAAACACGAGCATGCCGACGGTAATGGCCGAGAGGATGATCTTCGCCACGACGAAATCCTCGAGCAGGAGCGCTCCAATCAGGATGTCGAACCTTGCGACACCGCCCTTCTGCAATAGAAAGCCGAAGCATATCCCTGAAAGTGCTGCCAGGGCCAGGGTCGCGGGCCCAGCCGTCAGCCAGGGAGCATGCCTGAGATCGTTGTCTCCGCGCGCATCCCGCATTCCTTCATTCGTCGACCGACTCACCCTTACCTCCTTGGGATTTCCAACCGATTGCTCAGAGCCTGTAAAGCAGGGAGGCGACTACGGCGCCCCCAGCGAAGAAGCAGGCCAGCGCGATCCAGGAGCTGACGGCTAGCTGCAGGGCACCGGATATCCCGTGCCCGCTCGTGCAGCCGCCAGCGATGCGCGCCCCCAACGCCATGATCGCCCCGCCACCGAGCGCGGCGACCGTTCGAAGCTGCTCGCTCTGCGGTCCGAAGCGCGCGACCCACAGATCTTGGAGATACGCGCCGCGGACCTCTCCGCCTGTGTAAGCCGCCAGCCACGCCCCACCGATCGTCCCAGCCACGAAGACGACGGTCCAGCCGAGCCCGGGGGGATGCTCGCGGAAGTATCGGAGCGAGCCGATATGGCGCGGTGCCAGGAGGCGCCCGACCATGCCGACGAGGTCGGCATAGGCGCTCGAGGCGCTCACCTTTTGCTTCGCCATGGCGAGGGTGGCGCAGGCGAGCAAGCCGATGAGAGCTCCCACCAGGTAAGGGGACCAGGCGGGTTCGGGATAGGAGTACGTCGCAGGTAGCTCCGAGACCGTTTGGCCCGCCGCTCGCGCCGGCACCGTCGAGCCGACGAGGAGCACTCCCCAGCCTGGCGGCTTCATCGTGCCACGGGGAGGTCTGCGCCGCGCCAAGCGGTCATTCCGCCCAAGAGGTTCCGCACGTCCTTGTAGCCGGAGCGCGCCAGGATACTGACTGCCAACCCCGCGCGGTGCCCGACGCTGCAGGTGACGACGACGGGGTTGTTGCGGGGGAGTCGCAGCTTCTCGAGCTCCTTCTCGATGTAGCCCACGTACAGGTGCGCGGCCCCTGGAATGTGCCCCTCTCCGAACTCGGAATCGTCCCGCACGTCCAGCACCGTGAAGTCGTCGCGACGTGCCTCCAGCTCCGCCACGGTGATGACGCCGCTGCGCTCGAGCGCTTTGCCTGACGAGCGCCAGCTCCCGATACCGCCTCCCAGCGCGCCGCGCGCGCCGTCCATGCCGATGCGACTCAAATGGAGGACAGCTTCGTCCGTCGTCGAGTCGTCGTCGCCGACGAGGTAGAGCGGTGTCTTCTGCTGCGCGATCCAACCCCCGAACACGGGCAACCCCCCCATCCAGATCGAGTAGGCGTCCGGGATGTGGCCCCCCGCGAACCCCTCCGGCTCACGCACGTCTATCACCAGACCGTCGCTTGCCTCGCGTGCGAACTCCGGCGCCTGCAGGAGCGGCAGCTCTCCGGGTAGCAGCGCGGGAGCGAGCCCACCCTCGAGGTTCACGCGCTCCATGAGCTGGAAGTAGGGAGGGCGCGGGATTCGCTCCGCCGCCTTGACCTCAGCGAAATCGGCGCGGCTCTTCGTGAATACCTGATTGTACCGCTTCTCGGCCCCCAGGGTCGACATCGGCAAGGGCGCCATGCCGCTACCGCACACGGAGCCTGGACCGTGCGCGGGTAGCACCAGGGCTGTGTCCCCGAGAGGTGCCACCTTCGCGTGGATTGAATCGTAGAGCAGCTCGGCGTTCTCCCTGGTGCGATCCGCTCCGGGAAGGTCGGTGCGACCCGTGGTCCCGAAGAACAGCGCGTCGCCAGTGAAAACGCCCCATGCATCTTCCTGCTGCGGCGCGTACACGGCGTAGGACATGCTCTCGGGAGTGTGCCCTGGGGTGTGCAGCGCCTTGAGCTTGAGTGTGCCGAGACGGAGGGTTTCGCCGTCCGCCAGGCGGTGATGGCCGTGGCCGAAAAGCTCGTGCTTGCCGTTCGCGATCTTCGCGCCCGTCCGCTTTGCCAGATGCGACGAGCCCATGACGAAATCTTCCTGTCGATGCGTCTCGATGACGAGGGTGATGCGAGCGCCGAGGCTGCGCGCCGCCTGCACGTACTCTTCCACGTCGCGGCGCGGGTCGATCACCGCCGCTTCGCCGCCGTCTTCCAGGAGGTATGCATAGTGGGCGATCCCTGGGGTTTCAAGCTTCAATAGTCTCACTGCTCTGCCTCCTTGGTAGGGGTGACGGGCCGCTCCAGTTGGCCTATGACGTGTTCCGGCTTAGCCATCTGTACTCGGAGCCGTCCCAGACGCGCTTCATGCAAAAGCCTACGAGCACGCCGCCTGCGACGTACAATAGCCCGAGGTGGACGCCGCCGAGGCGGGTGAATACCCCATGTGCTGTCATGGTAAACGGTGCTGCAACCGACAGCAGCCACGCGGTCAGTGCCAGTTTGGGGTGCTTGCGGCGCACCGACAAACCAATGATCGCCGCTGTCCAGATGATCGACAATAACGTAGATATCGTATTGCTGAACCACAATGACCAACCACCCCACGGTGCCTGTAGGACGAGCCGCGTCGTCTCCACAGCGACGCCCGCGAGGAGGATGCTAGTCCCCAAGAGCGCGTAGGGGCCGCTGCGGTGGTGCCAAGCCATTGCGGACCGCACGCAGGAACCATGCCTGCCGCTCTGATTGGCGGCGCCTCCGTCGGAGACGCCGTGGGGGCGGCCAATGAGGAGCCCAGACGATACAGCTCGGTTGTTCGAAACGCGACGAGCAGCGCGGCATACAGCGCCTCCTGGGGCATATCGTCACGAGCCAGTTTGCGCGACGGAGGCAGTTCCTCGGAGCGGGGTCGGGCATGGCGTTTGCTCCTAGTGGTCGACAACCAGATGCCGATGCCCATCACCTCTCCCTCCGCTGCGGTCCTCTCTACTGCCAAGGCGCTCCCCTCTCATCGCTACGATCAGGCCGACCTTGCTGCTCTGGCACAACGCATGCTGCCGGAGCTAGCGCTGGATCAGCGAGGATTGCTGCGCTTCTTTCGAAGCGTCAGTGTGCAGCACCGCCATCTTGCCCTCGACAAGGACGCTTACGCCCGCTTGGGTGGCTTGGAGGGGCGCAGCCGCGCATGGCTCGAGGTCGCCCTGGAGCTGGGACAGCGCTGCATCGAAGACGTGCTTCGAGACGCCCAAATCCCGGCAGATTCCATCGCTCACCTCATGACGACGACGGTGACGGGCATTTCCGTCCCCACGCTCGATGCACGCCTCATGAACCGAATACCCTTCGCGCCCAGTCTGAAGCGAGTTCCCGCCTTCGGCCTTGGATGCGTGGGAGGGGCGGCCGGCGTCGCCAGGGTGGCCGACTACCTTCGAGCCTTCCCGACGCACGCTGGGATACTACTGTCGGTGGAGCTGTGCTCGCTAACGTTCCAGAAGGAGGATCTGTCGCCGTCGAACGTTATCTCCATGGGGCTGTTCGGGGATGGAGCAGCCGCGGTGCTCATGGTGGGCGCCGAGCACCCCCTCGCGAACCGAGCGTTGCCGCGCATCGTGGACAGTGAATCCGTGTTCTTCCCCAATACGGAGCGCATGATGGGGTGGGACATCGTCGACAGCGGGTTCAAGGTCGTCCTAGACCCAAAGGTGCCCGAGCTTGCTCGAGAGAACCTGCGGCCGGCAGTGGACGCGTTCCTGGCGAGGCATCAGCTCGAGCGGCGCAACATCCGAGCCTGGGTCTGCCATCCCGGAGGACCGAAGGTGATGGATGCGGTGGCGGAGGGGCTCGAACTCGACGCCGAGGCGCTTCGCCCCGCTCGGGACGGGCTGGTGGAGGTAGGCAATCTCTCTTCTGCTTCGGTCCTCTTCCTTCTCGACGAGTTCCGAGGAGCTCAGCGACCAGAGCCGGGCAGCTTTGGGGTCATGCTCGCCATGGGGCCCGCATTCTGCGCGGAGCTGGTGCTGCTGCAATGGTGACCGAGACTGCGTTTTCCGCCTTGGTCCTGCTCGTCGCGATCCAGCGCTTGTTCGAGCTGCGCCTCAGCAAGCAAAATGAGGCCGAGATGCGGGCACGGGGCGGCCGTGAGCACGCCCCCGAGCAGATGCCATGGATGAAGATGCTCCATGCGGGGTGGCTCGTTGCGATGCTCGTCGAGGTGTGGCTTCTCGCTCGTGGCTTCCACGCGGTGGGCGCCGGGCTCGCGCTGCTCGTGTTCGTCGGTGGGCAGGTGCTTCGTCGTGCAGCGATTCGCAGCCTCGGGGACCGCTGGTCCGTGCGCATCATGACGGTGCCCGGGGAAGCTGTCAGGAAGACTCGGCTATTCACGTGGGTCCGCCACCCGAACTACCTCGGCGTGTGCCTCGAGATCGCCGCGCTTCCACTCGTCCATGGCGCGTGGCTGACGGCGCTCGTCTTCAGCGTGCTGAATGGCGCGCTGCTGAGCTGGCGGATCCGCGAGGAGGAGAAGGCGCTCGCTCTTGACGAGGATTATGCCGAGGCCTTTCCGCGAAGCTCCCTGGGGAGTGTCTCCAAAGGAGGGATTCGAGCCCGAGCCCAGGGCACGGAGCTGCCCGGAGCGCGAGCCCGGAATCCTCAAGACCCATGGCGGTGAGCATGGCGACGATGCGCAGTAGAAGGCCTCGGGCGCGAGTTCGGACCGGCTCATCGGCGAGTTCGAGTAGGGCGAATGCGTCGATGATGGCGGCGGATTCGGTCGCTGAGCGACGCGCGAATCGGTAGAAGCGCGCCTTGTCGGCAGCAGCGAATTTGCCAGCTCTGTTCCCTCCAACATCGCCGAGGGATGCGGCCGAGACACCGAAAAGGAGCTCGCCAGATCCCTTAGCATCGCTGCCGGCTCCGCCAGCGAACTCGAGTACCAGCTAGCACTGCTATGAGCGATTGCAGCACGTTAGCCTTCTTCGCTCATAGTAGTGCTAGTCCTGGCGCACGACCTCGAGTATCTGCCGCGCGACGCATACGTGAAGCTCAACGAGCACTCTTTGGTTCCGGCTATGCCGGCTTAGGGCGCGCGCGAGGGTCAATCGGGCAGCGTATGCCAGAGCGCCGCTAGGTCCGCGACGACGGCGAGGAAGAAGAGTGCGACCGCGCCGAACTCCAGGCGCGAGAAGGTTTTCGGGTTCTGCCAGTCTTGGGCGACGAGCAGTCGGCTGAGTTGAAAGATGCCCAGCGGCACCAGCGCGAGCCACCCCGCTGCCACTGCTTCAGGGGCGCCCAACCCGACGCTGGCGAAGCTCGCTGCGAACCCGATCACGGTGAGAACGCCGCACAGATGCGCTACGCGGCGCGCGCCGATCAGCACTACCCAGCTCCTCTTACCGACGCGGTGGTCTCCCCCTGCGTCGGGGAATTCAAGGGTCAAGAGCATCGCAGCGAGCAGCGCCGAGAGCGGAACGCACAAGAGCAAGGGGAGTGGGTGGAGCTCGCCTGCCTGAATGAGAAACCCGCTGAGCGGTGTCAACAAGGGGACGATGATGACCACCGTCGGCTCACCGAATCCTCGCGAGTGCAGCCGCAGGGGCGGCGAGCTGTAGGACCAAGCCAGCACCAACATGATGCTCAGGATTACCGGAGCGATCGACGGGACGCTCGCCCCGAGGCCGAGGGCGAGGATTACGATGATGCCGGCCGCGAGCATGGCCAAGAGCAAGGCAACCATCAGTGCGACCCAGCGAGGGAGCTGCCCCCGCACCAGCACCCGGCTGCCACCAGACCAGCGCGTCGGATGGTGATTCGCCGCGTCTGCTTCGAAATCGAAGTAGTCGTTCGAATAGTGGGTCATCGACTGGATGAAGGTCACCGCGAGCTGTCCCCATAGGTACGCGGCCAAGTCGAAGCCGTAACCGCTAGCGTGGGCCGCGAGGGCACCGAGCCCGTAGAGGGCGAACCCGCCCAACAGGAACTTTGGACGTCCGAGCCGCATGCCCGCCGAAACGGCTCGCCACCATCCTCCACGCGGGTAAGTGTCGATGACGTCCGGAGGGGGGTGCGGCATGGTGTGAGCATAGGGCGGCGGGAGCCACTCGCCGGTAAGGTTGTCACGGCACGCGCTGGAGCGCCGACGAGAGCACGAAGTGTGTCATGTCGTCACTAAGTGGCGAATCGACACATGTCGCGGGGCCTCCCCGTCCGGACGGTGGTGCTCGCCCATCCCCGTTTTCCGCGCGGCGCCGACGGCAGGACTGTCTACTCGACCTTCCGTCGCAGCAAGGCACGTGCATTGCAGCGGCCCGAGGTGTGGATGAGAGACGATACTCGATGAGGACCGCGGGCTGCCTGGTCGCGACGTTCGTCTGGGGATCGAGCATGGGAGTGGGTCCGGCCGAGGCGCACAAAGGGACGCTCTCTTGTGTTGGGGCAACCCATGCGCACGCCCCTGGCGCAGGCGGGGAGCTTCGCCTTTGGCGCGTCGCCCGTGAGCCGCTGGCGGCTGGAGGCAGCCCGCCCGGTCTTGGAGGAAGCGGCTCGGGAGGCAGCGGCGGCCGCGCGCCGCTTGGAGGCGCTGCCCCGCTTGGGGGTTCACCCGCCAATCCGAACGAGCTTCGGTATGCTTACCGCTTGCTCGGTGAAGAGCCCTCGGTAACACGTACCCATTCTGACGCGGACTCGAGTGTCCGTGGCGCCGTGCTGGCCCACCGGGGGATGTAGCCTCGTTCCACTCGAGGGGCTTCGTTCGGATCAGTCCACGAAGCGACCGCGCGAAGGGACTCGAAGCTCGGAGGATTTCCGCCATGCCAACGGCTCACGCTCCTGCCTTCACCGTCGCCGTGGCTCTGGCCGCCGGCATGCTCGCCCAAGCGGCTGCGGGTCACTTGAATGTGCCGGGCATTGTCATTCTGCTGTTCCTTGGGGTGCTCTTGGGACCCGAGGCCCTGGGTTGGGTAGAGCCGGATTCCTTGGGTAGCGCGCTGCCGACCCTTGTGGGATTTGCTGTCGCCGTCGTTCTCTTCGAAGGCGGCATGAACCTGGATATCTCCAGGATTCGGCGCCAGCAGCGCCCCATCCGCATGCTGATCACCGTGGGAGCCCTCATCACGGCCGCGGGTGCAACGCTGACGGCGCGTTGGGCGCTCGGGTGGGATTGGACCCCCTCCGTCCTCTTCGGGACCCTGTTGGTCGTGACCGGCCCGACCGTGGTTACTCCGCTCCTGAGAAGGATTCGCATCGACAGCAAGGTGGCGACGGTGCTGGAGGCGGAGGCGGTCTTCGGGGACGCCGTAGGCGCGGTGGTGGCGGTCGTTGCGTACGAGTTTGCTAGGAATCCAATTGATGCGGAGAATCTCACCCACGGCCTCCTCCAAGTCGTGGCTCGCTTGACCGTCGGCGCCGTCGCTGGCGGTGTGGCAGGGGCACTGCTCGTCCTTCTGCTCCGCAGCGAATGGGCGGTACCTGGGGGCTTGGAGAACGTCTTCACGCTCTCGATGGTGCTCTGCGTCTTTCAGGTCTCGAACGCCGTCCTCCCCGAGAGCGGCGTCGCTGCCGCCATCGCGGCCGGGCTCGTCGTCGGCAACGTGCGCACGCGCGTGTCGCACCAGCTCCAGGAGTTCAAGGAAGGGTTGACCGTGATGATGATCGGTCTGCTCTTCGTGCTACTAGCCGCCGACGTCGACCTGAGTGTCATCGTGGGGCTCGGGTGGCCCGGCCTCATCGCCGTGGTGCTCGTCATGTTCGTCGTTCGGCCCGTTGCCGTGTTCGCGTCAACACTCGGCTCGGGGTTTCCCGTCAGGCATCGGCTGTTGATGTCCTGGCTGGCTCCGCGGGGCATCATTGCGGCCTCCATCGCCTCTCTCTTCGCCGTGCGCCTCGATGCTGCCGAGCTGGTGGGTGCGGCCCAGCTCCGCGAGATGGTGTTTCTTGTGATCTTCGTGACGGTATGCAGCAGTGGTCTGGGGGGCGGTTTCGTCTCGCGGATCCTCGGGCTGCAGCGCCCCAAGGGTTCGGGTTGGGTCATCTTGGGAGCCAACGCCATGGCGCGCGCGATAGCTCGGCAGCTCACTGCAGCGGGCGACGAAGCGCTGTGCATCGACACGAACCCGGACGCTGCACGAGCCGCGGAACAGGAAGAGTTTCGGACCGTGTACGGCAACGGGCTGAAGGAGCGAACCCTGCTCAGGGTGGAAGCATCGATACGCGCCGGATTCGTGGCAGCGACGCCGAACGAGGCGGTGAATTTGCTCTTTGCGCAGCAGGTGAGACGCCACAACAGGAGCGCCCCGCTTTACGTCGCGTTGAACGCGTTGAATGAGGGGGTCACTGCAGAGATGGTGCACACCCTCGGTGGAAGGGTGTTGTTCGGGGGAGCGCATCGCGTCGCGCGATGGGACGCGCTCTTCGAGAAGAAGGAGGTTGTCATCGAGTACTGGCAGGCGGAGGGAAGTGCCAGGGGGTTCCCCCCCCTCTCCGATCCCGCGCTGGATGGACAGCAGCCGCCACCGGATAGCGACCTGTTTCTGGCCCTTGTGGTGCGCCATCGCCGGCGGGTGCTGCCCTTGGGGGACCGGCAACAGCTCACTCGCGGCGATCTCGTGGCTGTTGCCATGCCGAGCGCACGCGTGACGGAAGGACGCCAGCGCTTGGCGGAGCTGGGCCTCGTTCCCGCCCCGCTCGAGCGCTTCCAACAGCCGCTGCCCAGGCATCGCTGGTCATCCTGGTCGCGATCGCCCCCAACGCCTCAGCGCCAAAGCTGACGAGGCAGAGGGGACCGCGCCTCCAGAGACTGGGGCCACCTAACCCGGCGGAGCCGGAACCAAACAGGGGAACTGGCAACGCCAAATGCAACCGGAGGGCAGGCTATCAGGTGTCAGCCGTCAGGCGTCAGCTTCTGCATGAAGCTGGCGAGCATCCTGCGC
>JAEWRL010000166.1 GCA_023398955.1 Pseudomonadota bacterium | reverse complement strand
GGCAGGTAAGGAGATGGTCGTGCGCATTGTTTCGATGCTCATCAAGCTCGCGCAGAGCTGCGAGATGTGAGCACGTCTCACAACCGCAACCACAGAAGCACGCAGCCGATGGCAACGACCGCGGCGTTCTCGTATCGGGTGGCGAAGCGTCCCCGGCGCCCCGCTCCGCGCTGGCCTTCCAGCACAAGAGCCAACTTTGACCACTGACCGTCGTTCAGTTGAAGTCGAAGCATGCTGCGCTCCCTGGAGCATGCCTCAAGCACCATAGAAAAGTTTTCGGCGTACAGCGCCGGGCACGGGCACGCATTCAGGGTCAGGGACTAATCGTCTGGCCCGGCCGCACCCATCCCGCGCAGGGGCATGGTCACTGAGAACGTCGCTCCGACGCCTTGTTCGCTCGAAACGTCAATCTGAAACCCGTGCTGATCCGCGATCCGCTTCACGACCGCGAGGCCCACACCCGTTCCTTTCGAGCGCGTCGTGAAGAACGCATCGAAGATCCGATCCCGGGCCGCTTCGTCAATACCTTCGCCCTCGTCGGACACTGCCAGAAGGCAATTGTCGTCCCCGTCCTTCGCGAGAGCAACGAGCACACAAGCTCCCGAGTGACTCGCCTGCACGGCATTCCGCACGAGATTCCACACCAGCTGCCGCAACTGGCCAGCGTCAGCCATGACGCACGCCTGCTCGATGCCCTGGTACTCGACAGCGACGTCGCCCTGGCTTCGCCCGCTGGAGGCGGCCAAGGCAACCACATCGCGGACCACGCCGACTATCTCGACGGGCCGCAGCACGGGTTCGCGCGGACGCGCCAGATCCATCATGTCCGTGACGAGGTCATTCAGCCGTGCCGCCTCCCTAGAGATGATCTCACAGAGCTCGCGGTCGTCCTCCGCGAGCGACGGGTTCGTTTTGATCAGCTGGATCGACCCCGCAATGGATCCGAGCGGATTACGAATCTCGTGAGCGAGCCCCGCTGCGAGCCGGCCCAAGGCCGCCATGCGCTCCGCCTGCTCGGCGCGCTCCGTCGCTTCCACGAGCTGGCCGCCAGCGATGCGCAAGCGCTCGGCGAGGTACCCCGACAGCATCGTGACCACCACGATCACCAGGAGGTTCACCAGCACGTAGTACTTGAGCTCCGCACCGGAGAGCGCGTAGACGGCTGGAGGCTGGTCCGGTGGTGGCGTCACGACGCCGAAGTGCAGGCCGAGCGCCACCAGTGTGAAGCACGTGGCTCCCGTCAGTGCCGCCAGGGCCGCGCCGCGCATTCCAGTCAGGATGGCGCCTACCAGGCACGTCAAGCCGTAGAACGACGTGGCCCCGCTGGCGGCGCCGCCGGACAAGTAGACGAAGACGGTCCACGTCAGCTGATCGAGCACCAGCTGTAGATCGGCGATGAGCGTCAAGTGGCGACCGCGCCGCAGGAGCGCTGCATAGATCGCAGTCAACCCGAACGAGACGGCCAGCGCCGCGAGGGCGACCTGGATGCTGAGCGACTGCACGCCGAACCGCTCGCCCAAGTAGAAGGTCGCGACCAGCAGCAGGAGCAGCGCCAGCAGGAGCAGCCTTGCAGCTGTCATCCAGGCCAGGCGCCGCGACAGGGGAGCGGCCTTCGGCCCAACCGCTGGGATACCGAGGGGCAGCGGCAGCAGGCTCTGCACGCGCGCTTTGCGCGGTGCGGGTCCAGTGGTCACCGGGCGCTGCGGCACGACTCAGTCGGCTTTGATGTTGCCTGCGAGGGAGAAGATAGGAAGGTACATGGCAGCCAGGACAACGCCCACCATGCCGCCAACGCCCACCATCATGATGGGCTCCAGCGACCCCGTCAGGGCAGCGACCGCCACGTCCGTCTCCTCCTCGTAGAAGTCGGCGATCTTGTTGAGCATCTGATCGAGAGCACCGGTCTGCTCGCCCACCGCAATCATCTGAACCACCATGTCCGGAAAGACCTTCGTCTCCTCCAGCGGTTCCGCCATGTTCTTGCCTTCGCTGATCTTGACGCGCACATGCTGCACGGCGCTCTCGATGATGACGTTGCCCGCGGTGCGGGCGCAGATATCGAGGGCATCGAGAATGGGCACCCCGGATTGGAGCAGCGTCCCGAGCGTTCTCGTGAAACGAGCGACGGCAATCTTCCGTATGACTGGACCGATGATGGGTATATTCAGCATCAGGCGATGAAAGAAGCGCTTCCCTTTCGGCTGCCGATAGGCGTAGGTCACCGCCACGCTCGCCAGAATGACGAACAGAATGATGAACGGCGAGTTCGTGACGAAGCCTTGCGACAACGCGATGACGATTTGCGTCAGTTTCGGCAAGGCTTCCTTGCCGCCACCGAACTCGGCGAACATGTTCTCGAACGCCGGAATCACGAATGTGAGCAGAACGGTCATGACGAGCGCCGCGATGACGACCACGACGGCTGGGTAGGTCATCGCGCCGCGGACCTGCCTCACGAGCTTCTGCCGCTTCTCCAAATAGACGGATAACCGGGACAGGATGGTGTCCAGGATTCCTCCGACCTCACCGGCCTGCACGAGGTTCACGAACAGCTCGTCGAAGACGCGAGGATGCCGCCGCAGGGCATCGCTGAAGCTCATCCCCTGCTCTACGGCTTCCTTGATGTCGCGCAAGACGACGGCGAAGGCCTTGTTGGGTTGCTGATTCGCGAGAATCTCCAAGCACTGGACCAGCGGCAGACCAGCATCGATCATCGTGGAGAAGAGACGAGTGAACGTCACGAGGTCCTTGACCCCAACCCCGGTGCCGAAGCGAATCTCAATCGGCTTGCGCCGTTGCTTGACCTTGACGGGGCTCAATTGCTGTTGCCGGAGCCGGGCATTGACCGCGGTCTCGCTGTCGGCTTCCATCACGCCCTTGCGGAGGTCGCCGCCCCGGGCTCGGGCTTCCCATGCAAATTCGGCCATGCTTCAGATACGTCCTATCATCGCGCCGCCAGCATAGCGGTGGTGGGAGGAAGCGGTCAAAAGGCCCGTAAGATGAAGCCCCCAGTAAGAAACGCGGCACTCGACTCGTTGGCCCGCCGGGTGGTGGACCAGGGAGCCGCGCCGGCAGCCGTCGCCACCGTGGGCTGGCGCAAGCACGGCCGCTGGCACTTGGCCCTGGGTGCCGCGGGGGTGCGTTCCTCCGAGCGCACAGAGGCCGCTACGGCAGCAAGCGTCTTCGACCTTGCAAGCTTGACCAAGCCTTTCGTGGCCGTGACGGTGGCGCGGGAGGCGGCGAGGCGCGGGATCGCACTGAGCGTTCCCGTTGGGGACATCCATCCGACCCTCACGCACACGAGCCTCGGAAGCAGGTCTCTGGAGTCGCTCCTCGCCCACCGGGCTGGGTTGCTCCCGCACCTGCGACTCTTCGATGACCACCAGGCACGCAGGGTCTTCTGCAGGGAGGCTGGGCTCCGGGCAGCAGCCTCAGCCCTGCGCTCGGGTTTGCTCCCCTCGGCGGCACTGCAGGACTACCCAGCCGTGTACAGTGATCTTGGCTACCTCATCGCGGGTGCTGTGTTGGAACGTCTCTGCGACAAGCCACTGGATGCGCTCGTTCAGGAGCACGTGGCGGGACCGCTCGGCTTGGCAGCGGGCTCCGTGCGCTGGTGGCTGAGCCACGGCGCATCCGTGACGAGGTTCGTGCCCACCGAGAACGTCCCTTGGCGGGGAGGCGAGCTCGTCGCACAGACCCATGACGAGAATGCCTGGCAGTGGGCGGGACACGGGTTGGCCGGTCATGCCGGGCTCTTCGGTACCGCCGCAGCTGTCTGCCGGTTTGGGATTGCGGCAGTCGAGACCCGCGCCGGGCGCTGCGAATCATGGCTTCCTGCTGGCGTCCTGGAACCACTGCTGAGGCGGCGCGACGACAGCAGCCTCCGGGCAGGATTCGATGGGAAAGCCGCTGAGGGCTCCTCGGCCGGAGCCTTGTGTGGCCCCGAAACCTTTGGCCACTTGGGATTCACGGGGACCAGCTTCTGGTGCGATCCCGAAGCCGAGATCGTGATGGTCCTGCTGACGAATCGCGTGAACCCCAGCCGGGAAGGTTCGCACCTCGGCACGATTCGTCCGCTGGTCCACGACCAGCTGTTCACTCACGCAAGGGCTGCGCAGCAGGGCTGAACCGCGGACCTACCGTTAAGTGCCACATTCTGGCTGTCTCGACGTAGACTGCTGGCGTACCGTTGGCGTTGCGCCCGCTTTGGTTCACTATCGGAAGCCGCTGATGTGGAAACTATCCATCGAAGATGACCAGGCCAACAAGACGGTCGTCACCCTGGTCCGCGATGAGTACGCGCTTGGCAGGGCGGAAAGCAACACAGTACGCCTGACGGAGAGGAACGTTTCGCGCCATCACGCTCGGCTCCGCCGAGGCGAAGACAAGGGCTGGCTGCTCGACGACCTGGACAGCTACAACGGGTGCTTCGTCAATGGCCGGCGAGTCGTGGGAACGCAGAAACTGGAGCATGGCGACCTCGCCCAGATCGGCGACTACCGCCTGACCGTGCTCGACGATTCGCTACGCGATCGCGACGTCGACCTCTCGGCAACCGTGCCCGCTGGCCCGCGCGGAGAATCCCTGCTGGACCAGCCGGATCGCCTGGTGATGTTGGTGGGTCCGACCCCAGGAGTCGAGTTTCCTCTCGTCGCTCGCCCGCTTGTCATCGGGCGCGGAGACGAATGCGACATCACCCTCAATCACACCTCGGTCAGCCGCTGCCACGCGGAGGTGCGCCCGCTCGAGGATGGTCGCTACGAAATCATAGACCGTAAGAGCGCCAACGGCGTCCGGGTCAATGGCGTGGAGCTCCCGCGGAGTCTGCTCGATGCCAGGGACACCCTGGAGCTCGGGGACGTAGTTCTGAAGTTCATCCCCGCAGGACAGATCTACAGGCCGTCCCCGGAGGAGAGCCAGCAGCTGAGTGCTCTGGCCAGCGCGACTCCACAGGGTGTGGACGGCGCCGGAGCAGCTCGCGGACTGCGCCTACTGCTCTTTGGGGTGTTCATAGGGCTCGCCGTAGCCACTGTCGCTGCCTTTGCTCTGCGCCGCACGAACCTGCTGGGCCCGGGGCCCTCGACGGCCGGTTTGTCCAACGATCGCACTGCGGACACGCTCGCCCAAGCCAAGGCCCTCCTTGAAGCAGGGGATGTGCTTGGGGCGCACGCCAAAGCACAGGCAATCCCCGAGACGAGCAATGCACGCCAGTCGGAGACCTTCAAGCACATCCAGTCTGCGTGGGCGGACAACGTGCTGCAGGCAGCGCGCCTCGAGACGAACGTTGCTCACAAGCGACGGTTGCTAAACTCGGTCGCGACCACGTCGAGCGTGGACGGCGCACGCCGCGCGCGAGCCGCTGACGCCATCGCCGAGCTGGATTCGAGGACGTTGGACGTGACCGATCTGCCTTCGCGGCGGCTCGTGTCCACGCCCTCCCCGCCTCCAGATGCTGGCAAGGAGGAGGAGGACGCAGGCATCCTTGTCGAGGCCCCGCCAACCCCGCGCAAGGCGGTAGGAAGATCCGTGGCCGTTCCCACTCCTGCGGGCGCGACGCAAGAGAAGCGAGGCTCGCTGCTGCTCAAGCGTCCAAGGACCCCCCGGCCCGAGGCGGGCGTCGACTAGCCCGTTTCCAGATGACCGAGCAGCAGGCGCCACCGGACGCGAGGAGCCCAGCCCAAGTAAGGGGCCCCGTCGTCGAGTCTCCCCGCGTTCCCCTGATGGCGAAGCCCACGCTGGCGGCTGCGCTCACGGCGCTGGCGATCCTTGCGCTCCAGCTCATACCCGGGTTGGCACCGGCACTGCGCCCCATGGCGCCGCAGGAACCTGCTTCGGGTACGATGACGCTGTCGGAGGCAGCCCGCACGCCGCACCTCGACGAGGTCGGGCAAACCACGTTGACCGAGGAGAGCGGCTCCCGCCCGGAGCTCGCGCAGCCGGAACATGTGGAGCTCCCGACGGCTCCGCGCGGCCCCATTGCAAGTCGCCAGGAGGAAGACTTCGCGCTACCTGACGTCAAGGCCGAGAAGCCGCCAGTACCGATCGAAGGCCAGGAGGGCCTGCTGGGCTTCTATGAAGCTCTGGACAGAACCCAACGAGGCGAGGGTGGCGCGATCACGCGTGTCGCTCACTTCGGCGACTCCATCGTCGTGAGCGATCTCGTGTCGGGCACCTTGCGCCGCAAGTTGCAGGACCAGTTCGGGGACGCGGGTCACGGCTTCGTGCTCCTTGCAGGAGCCTGGCCCGCATACCATCACAACGACGTCTACCGCTGGGCTTCCAGCGGCTGGAAGCTGAGCCGCATCGTCGGCCCGGTCACTGCCGATGGCCTGTATGGGCTAGGGGGCGTGACCTTCTCTGCGCCGCCGGGGGCACGCGCACGCTTCGGCACCGCGAAGTCCGGGTCTTACGGCCGCAAGCTCTCGCGATTCGAGCTGGTGTATCTCGAGCAGCCTGGAGCGTGTCGGTTTGAACTCCTGGTAGACGGCGAGCATCACAGCTTCCTCGATGCTGTCGGCGCGGCGAAGCGGCTGCGTCACCATGTCATTCGACTCGTCCCGGGTGAACATGAGATCGAAGTCGTCACCCGCGCTGGTACCTGCCGTGCCTTCGGAGCCATCCTTGAGAACGAGGGTCCAGGGGTCGTCCTCGACGCGCTGGGGGTCCAGGGGGCGCGGATCCGGTTCCTGGACAAACAAGACGACGAGCACTGGGCACGGCAGCTCGAGCTTCGACGTCCGGACTTGTTGCTGTTCCAGTTCGGTGCCAATGAGAGCGCCGATGGCTTCGCCTACCCCATGGACGAGTACCATCAGACCATGGCCGACATCGTGCGGCAATCGATGCTTGCCGTTCCCAAGGCGGGCTGTCTCATCATGGGCGCCATGGACCGAGCACGCAAAGAGGAGGACCGACTTGTGAGTCTGCCCATCATGCCGCACATCGTGAAGGAGCAGCGGGCTGTCGCGAAGGAGCTCGGCTGCGGCTTCTTCGACACGCGGGCGGCGATGGGAGGCTCGGGTTCCATGGCGAGGTGGGTCCGCCGGGGGCTGGGGCAAGCCGACTTCACCCACCCCACCGGATACGGCGCCGAGGTCCTGGGGAACTGGCTCTACCGAGCCCTGATTCAAGGCTACAACTCTCGTAGCGAGGTCCGCGCCGGGTCTACGGAACCATAGCGGCGAAGGGCCGGCGGGTCCGGCTGGGGCCGCAGGCCGCGCGAGTGGCACGACGGATGCTTCAACGCTCACCATGGCCTCGCCGCTCCGATTCCAACTCGCTAGGGGGCTCACGACCTCCAATTTCGTTATGGCGCTGATTATGTTCGGGGGGCTGACAGCGTGCGAAGCGGCCGTGCGAGGAGAGAGCAACTCCCCTCACGCACACACGCCGCCTCGCTCGCTGGCTGAAGAAGGGGCGACTGGCCCCTACCCGGCGGACGGGCGAAGCATCGACACGCAGCTGGCAACCGTCGCGCGTGTCCAAACCGAACTAGCCACGGGCGCCACGTCGGTTGTGGTGCCCGCCGGGGGCTGGAACGATGAGCTTGGGCGAACCGTCTCGGGTCCTGCCCTCGTGCCGACTCCCCCGCCCCGTCGCACGACTGTCGTCCCCGTGGAGGGGCAGATCGAGCAAGCGCCATAGCGACGCATCGAGGCAGCTTGCCCCAGCACGCTTGCCTTCAGCCGAGCCCCACGGGGACGGCGGCGCTGTAGTCGTGCATCGTGCACTGCTCGTCGTGCTCGTGCTGAAACCCGGTGCGTCGCGCGAACGCGCTGCCGTCCACGACGACGGGATACTTGAGGAAGCTCGCGACTCCGTCAGGCAAGCGTGGCAAGCCGAACCGCGCCAGGGCAAGGCGGAAGAGGGGCTCCGGCACCGGAACGGCGAGACGACCCGTATCCCGCACCAGGGTGCTCAGGGGCACGGGACGGGGCCCAGCGACGTTGAACACGCCGCGCAGAGGGACCGCCAGAGCGTGGACGATCGCGCTCACGGCGTCTGCTTCGTGCATCACCTGCACAAGGGGATCGAACCCCATGACAGTGGGCACGCGCGCGGGACCAAGGAGCGTGCCCAGGGTGCCCGCCGCGGCCGGCCCCAGGGTGAAGCACAGCCGGAGGACAGCGGTCTGGAGCTCCGGGTACCGCCATAGAGCCGACCCCGCGTAGAGGTCCGCCGCCACGATGTCTCCGAGCTCCGGATATGCCTCGAGTCCCAGCGGGAGGTCGTCCTCGGCGTGATAGAGGGCGGAATCCGCAGTGGCGCCGTAAAACGTGTGGCGGCCCACGAAGATCATGCTCCCCGCCCCGTAGCGGCGCGAGAACTCGATGACGTTCCTCGTCCCCGTGAGATTCAGGCGTAAGCGCTTCTCACGGCTCGGTTCGAGATGGCTCAGTGTTGCGAGGTGGACGACCACCTCGGGGCGCCGGGTGCGGAAGACATCTTCCGCGCTCCGCTTGAGCAGGTCCGCCTCTATCATTTCGACGCCGGGAGGCGCATCGTTCCAAGCCCGTGAATCCAGCCCCACCACCTGCTCCCCCTGGCTGGCAAGCTTTGCCGCGAGGAGGCGCCCGAGACGGCCCGCCGCACCAGTCACGAGGACCCTCATTACGGAACCACCTCCATCAAACCCTCTTCCATCAGGGCTGCAATGCGGCCTCTGACGTCCTCGACCTTCTCATGGATTTCTGCGTCCGGCGCGTCTGCCTCGCCGCGCGGCTGCACGGGTACCCCGAAGCGGATCTGCAAGGCCACTGGCAGGGGAATATTGAGGAGGTAGGGAGTCACGGGCAGGTAGGGCAGCCCGAGAAGCTGTCCCAGACCACGTAGGTTGGCGAAGGTCGGCACGGCCTCTCCAGCCCCCAAGAACGCGAACGGGACGATGGGCACGCGCGCTTCGAGCGCCAAGCGCATGAACCCTGATCCAAATTGCACCAGGCTGTGCCGCTCAGAGTAGAGCTTGGCGGTGCCCCGAACACCCTCCGGAAAGACGACGAGCAAGCGGCCGTCGCGCAGCAGACGGAGGCCATGCTGGGGCAAGCCGGTGAGGTGGCCGAGCTTGGCGGCCCATTCGGCAGCGAAAGGCAGGCGTCCTAGGAACTTGTCCGCCATCGTGTGCGCGAGCCGGGGCGGCTCCAGCTCGAAGAAGCACGCGCAATAGACGGTGAGCGCGTCGACGGCGTAGCCGCCAGCGTGATTCCCCACGAGCATCGCGGGGCCACTGGGCGGCACGTGCTCGGCACCTACGACGCTGACCTTGAAGTAGTTGCGGTACATCCAGCCGAGCCAGGTCATCGCCTTGGCCAAGTGAGCTCGCGAAACGCCGAAGGGGTCGACCCCCTCGACGTTGAACGGGACATCGAGGCGCTCGAGACGCTGGAAGACTTCTCGCTGGAGGGTCTGCATGATCTGGACAACTCGGGCGCTGCGCGGCTCCGCCAGGCTCTAAGTATCGACGGGGGCTCGTCCTGTCACGTCACAAAGCCGTGGAGGCGAGCAAGACCCAACCATGCCGACTAGCCGACCCTTACGCATCCCTCGCTGCTCCCTCGTGACGCGGCACAATCCTCTCCATGTCGAAGGTACTGATTGCCGGATGCGGGTTCGTGGGCGAGCGCGTCGCGGAGCTCTTTCTCGACCGCGGAGCGGAGGTCTTCACCCTCAGTCGCTCTTTGGCGCATGTCCCGAGCGGGGCTCACGCGCTTCGCGCCGATCTCCGGGATCCCGAGCAGCTGCGCGACTTGCCCAATGACCTCACGCGCATCGTCTTCTGCGCTGGTGCCGACGCCCACACGGAAGCGGCCTACAGGGAAACCTATGTGGACGCCTCGCGCCACCTCCTGGAAGCCCTGGCGCCGAACGGTGCGAAGCCCGCCGGGCAGCGCTACCTATTCGTCTCCAGTACGGCCGTGTACGAGGACCTCTCTGGAGACTGGGTCAACGAGGAAACGCCGACAACGCCCCAGCGCTTTCCGGGCCGAGTGCTGCTCGAGGCGGAGGCCTTGGTGCGCGAGCTCGCCCCTTCTTCCGTCGTGCTGCGGGCCGCCGGCATCTATGGGCCCGGGCGCGCATCCCTCGTCGATGCGGTGCGGCGCGGCGAGGCCCGCTATGCCGCGGGGCCGCCATCCTTCACGAACCGCATTCACCGCGAGGATTGCGCGGCCGCCATCGTTCACCTCCTCGAGGCGTCCTCGACGGGAGGAACGTACATCGCCGCCGACGACTCTCCCGCGGATCGTCGTGAAGTGCTCGAGTGGCTCGCGAGTCGCCTCGGCGCGCCACGCCCCAGGCCCGCGTCAGCGGGCGAGGTGCGGGCGCGCGGTGGAAACAAGCGATGCAGCAACGCGCGCCTGCGTGCATCCGGCTTCGAGCTTCGGTTCCCGAGCTTTCGCGACGGCTACGGACACGACCTGGCCCTCACCCCGTGAGTGACGGCCCCGCGGCGTCGATCGCCTCCACGATGAGCGACACCTCATCGAGAGCATTGGGCCAATGGGGAGCGAAGCGAAGGTAGCCATCAGGGAGGCTGCACGCGACACCGCGCGCGGCGAGCGCCTTCTGCCACGCACCAGCACGGGCGATGCCGCCGGGGGGTACCGTGCTCAGAATCCCCGAGCGTCCGCTCGCTTCTGGCGACCGCAGGCTCGTGAATCCACGTGCCTTTAGCTCCCGTTCGAGCGCGTCGATGTACCGTTGGATGTGGCCGCTGATTGGCTCCATGCCGAGGGACTCGATGAGCTCGACAGCGGCGCCGAGCGCGGCCAGCCCGACGGCGTTGACCGTCGCTCCTTCGATGAAGCGAGGCGCAGGCCGCACCTTCCGATCATAGCGAAGGTGGCCCGGACCATCGAAGAGGAAGCGCTCGCCCTCCTCGTGGCTCAACCATCCGAGCGTCCTCGGCACCAGCAGCGAGGCCCGCTCTGGGGCCACGAAGAGGAACCCTGCTCCCTCGAGCCCCATCAGCCACTTGTGGCTGCCGCAGCTCAAGAAGTCGATCCCCGCCCCGACGTCGAGTGGCACGGCGCCCACTGCCTGGATGCCATCCACGAAGAGCAGCGTCTCGTGGTGGCGACAAAGCTGCCCAATGACGTCCAGGGGCATGCGATGCCCCGTTTGGAACTGGACGGCGCTCACCGCCAAGAGGCGGACACCCCGAGCGAGCTCCGCTTCCAGATGCTCGAGGGCTGCTGCACTGTTCGTCCTGAAGGAGTCGGCGCCGAGCCAGCGCACCTCCAAGCCGTAATCCTCGGCGGCACGCAACCAAGGCGCGACGTTCGCGGGAAACTCCCCGTCGAGGAGCATCATCACATCGCCGCGGCGCCAGTCGAGGCATTGGGCGACCTGAAGCACACCATGGGTGGTATTGGCGACGAAGGCCAGGTTACTGCCCACCGTTCCGATGAGCCGTGCCAGTCGCTCGCGGACCAGCTCACGGTCCTGCATCCAATGACCGAAGGCCGCCACACCGTGCTGAGCATAATCATCGACGAGCGCGGCAACGCGCTGGCGCACTGGCTCAGAAACCGGGGAAATGGCCGCATGGCTCAGGTATGCGCGGGTTTCGAGGCGCGGGAACAGCGCTCGGCTTCCCAACACGGGCGCGGCGGAGGATTGTTGCATGGGCGTGAGATAGCTAGGCGTTGGGCTTCTGGAAAGCCCCCTGGTTCCCCGGCTCGAGCGATCCGTCGTCATCGCTGGAAGCCAAGAGCCGGCTCCGCGCGACGGCCTTCTGGGGGCCTTCGGGCCTGAACCCCGCCTCGGACCGACGAGCGCCGGCAAGGCTCTCGGGCTCGGAAGCCGCCTCGACGCAGCGGGGGGATCCGCTGGATGGTTGCCCCAACAAGCCGAACATGTAGGATGAGGTACCAAGAAAGGCGCCGCCTCTCGTGCCCTATCGCCTCGAAGCCGCAGAATCCATCCCTGACGCCCTCCGGCGAGTTGCCGCCGAAGAGCTGTCGTCGGCGATGCGCTTGCTCGACGACGATTCTGCGGAAGGTCGCGACAAGCGTGTCCACGAAGCCCGCAAATCAATGAAGAAGCTGCGCGCCCTGCTCCGCGTTGCTCGAGCAGCCCTGCCGCCAGCGACGTATCGCCATGAGAACGTGGGGATCCGCGACACGGGTCGCTTGCTGAGCGGGCTTCGCGCCAGCGCGGCGGGCCTCGAGGCCTTCGAAGTGCTCGTCAGCGATGCCCCTGCCACCATCGAGCGGGAAGCCATCGCAGCGGCACGGAGGCGAATCCTTCAGGCCTATGCTCAGCATACGGAAGTCGCGAGCGCGGCGCTCCCGGATGCCGCGGCGCAACTTGCTGGTGCTCTGGGAAGGGTGGCCGAATGGGAGATCGCAGGCAGTGGATGGACGCTGCTCCGTCCGGGGCTGCGGGCAATCTACGCGCGCGGCCGGCGCGCCTATAAGCGCGCGGCGAAGCTCCGCACGACAGAGGCACTTCACGACTGGCGCAAGCAGGTGAAGTACCTCTGGTATTCGGTGCGCCTGCTCGAGCCTTGTTGGCCTAGGCCGCTCAAGGCTCTCGCCGCCGAACTGGCAGTCCTGGGCGAGGTCCTCGGCGACGATCACGATTTGGCCGAGCTCGAGCCCCTTCTGAGTCCCCCTCCGCCCGAGGGACCATTGCGGGACAGGGACCCCTCCACGGCCGCAGTGGGTGCATCCGTGACCACCGGGACGGAGGGCTGCTCGTCGGACCAACCCGCCCCCACCTCCGCAGCGGCCGAGGGCTCCCCCCCGAACGGCCCCGCTGCCACTCCTCACGAGGAGGAGGCAGCACCAGCTGGTCCCGTGCTCGCGCTCACGCGCGCACGTCGCGAGGCACTGCAGGCACAAGCCCTCCGCCTGGGCAAACGGCTCTATGCAGAGCGACCTGCCCGGTTCACGCTTCGCTTGGGTGCTTACTTCAATGGCTGGCGTCGAGAGACTCGCGCCGAGCGAGGTGCATCGGACCCCGCCGAAGGCAAGTGACCTCAGTAGCCCCCCAGCAGCAGGCTGCGTAGGAGCCGCAATCCCAACAGCAGGACAATCGGCGACAAATCGAGGCCGCCCAACGCGGGCATGACGCGCCGGATTTGCTCGAGCACGGGCTCGACGAGGGTATCCGTCACCTTGCGGATCGGGTTGTCGGGCTCCACCTGCACCCAGCTCAGGATGACAGCAGCGAGCACGAGGAGGGAGTACAGGTCGAAGAGCAATGACAACACTGAACCCAAAGGTTCGGGACGCCACGAGCAAAGTCAAGCTCCTCCCGCCCCACGCGGCGCTGAACCGTCACCGTGACGGACTCAGTAATGCAGCTCGAGCCGATGCCCGAACCACTCGCGGTCCGCCCGATAGGTAGCGGCGAACCGCTCGCGTAACCCGTCCGGGAGGGCCAGGAAGCCGCTGTCCGGTTCGAGGAAGCGGTTGAAGTGTCGCGTCAAGACCGGCCGGAACAGGTTGCGCCACTCGTCGTCCGTGACAAAGGGGCGAATGCTCTCCGCGAGCAGCACACCACGCTCCGATAGAGAGGCGTTCGGCTTGGCCGACATGAGACGACGGCTGGCGCTCAGCGCCGCGATCAACTTGCGCCGCAGGCCAGAGGTGAAGTGCTCGCTCGCAGCGGGGGACGTGATACCACCGAGAGCGAGGACCGCAGCCACGAAGCGCTCATTGCTGAGCTCCGACAAGTCTTCGTAGCAGCGCACTGGGATGATCCGCCCGAGCGCTCCCTCCACCGCGCTAACGACTGGTGCCCAGGCTCCTTCGACCCCCTCGAGTCGCTCCATGGCGGCATGAAAATCCGGTGCTGCCCCCATCTTCACGCAGTGGCGGTAGCACGATAGCCAATAGCTATCGAAGCGGCGGACGACCAATGTGGGCATCAGCTGCCAGGTGTTCTCCGAGGCTCTCAGGCAATCGACGAGTCGCAGCATTCGCACCCCCGCGCTCGGATAAAGGCGCCCCAGGTCGATCCTCCCAAGCAGATCCTCGAAAACGACAATGACGGTTGGACACTCCGGTGCGCCACCAACGATACCGTCGAGGCAGCGAGCTGCCTCCTCTATCGAGGCCTTTCCATCTCCCGCAACATAGCGCTCCAACGGGCTCCGGAGCAGCGCCCGAGCCTCCACCGGGTAGACCCCCAACCGCCGGAGCCAGCGCCGACGCTCCCGGAGACGAACCTGCACCAACGTGGTCGCCGTCTTATGAGCACCGAGGTGAAGGAATAGCTTGCGATCCATGATCCAGAGTCGCGCGGCGCGTGGAGCGGCCAAGCCACCGTAGCCGCTCCTCCGGCGGAACGCTACGGGCGCCACCGCTCCCGCGGCACCCCCCGGCAGGGATCACCAGCGCGACACCACCCCGGCAGCAATCACCACGCGGCGCCACTCCGGCAGGGCTCAAGAGCTTCGGGGCGGCCGGTCACGGGACCAGAACACGGGAAGGGCAGCCAGAAAGGCCCTCGGGCGCTTCTTCGAGCGCATTGGGCACCGGGTCCATCTCGCTTGTGAGCTGGCAGTCCGTTGCCCGGGACGCGCTATACAGCTCTCGGGATTCCGGAGTATTTCCTCTTCGATCGCGGCGGCCGAAAGCTCGAGGCCTACCGCCTCGTGCAGCGCGCCGACGAGCTGCTGAGCCGCACACGGAACCAGAACTCGAGCTCTACCACTCGCTAAGGACCACCGAGGACTGGCCATGCCTCGGCGTCCCAAGCCACCTCCGCGATGCGCAGGGTGGCACGCCCCGCCGCATTCGCATCGTAGGCATGGTAGACGACGTAGTCCCGTCCCCGCGTGGTCAACAGGGCGTTGGCCCCAACTCCGCGCCAGCGCTCGTTTCCCGCGAGCAGGAGCGTCCCACCACCCTTCAGCAGCGGGCTCCCTTCCCTGTCCACGTAGGGACCGAGCAGCTCGGGAGAGCGGCCCACGCGGATTTCGTAGGTGCTGCTCACGCCGCGACAGCACCAGTCGAAGGAAACAAAGAGGTAGTAGTACGGCTGCCGGTAGAGGGCGAACGGTGCCTGGATGGCGTGAGGCTCTTCGGGACGCGCCGCCAAGGAGTAGAGCTCGGTCCCCTCACGCTGACCTTCCTCGTCGAGGGGGATCGCCTTGATGCCGCTTCCGAAGCTCCCGAAGACCAGCCAGCGCCCTCCTTCCGCGTCCGTCACCTGGCTCGGATCGATCGCGTCCCAGTCGTCCTCGGCTCCATCGAGGTCCGAACAGATGACGGCGCCGTGGTCCTCCCAATTCGTGAAGGCCGCCAACGATTCGGCGGAGGCGTGGCCGATGCAGGAACGGCCGCTCCCAAAGGTCGAAGCGGCGTAATAGAGATGATAGCGCCCCTCGACGTGAGCAACATCGGGAGCCCAAAGGTCCGTTGCATCGGGCACCAGCTCTTTGATCCATGCGGGGTTCTCGGAGAATACGCGTCCCGCCTCCACCCACGTCGTGAGGTCCCCCGAGACCTTCGTCGGAATGCCCGCTCCCGTGTAGAAGAGGCGATAACCACCGTCCAGCTCGATGACCGACGAATCATGAGCCTCGAGGTCGCCCCCGAGCTCCAACGCCCGCACCGTATCGGGCTCTGCCGCTCCAGCAGTGCCCGGTCCCGCGCCGCCGCGCCCTGCGCTGCCCACCTCGCCGGACGTGACGGCTCCCCCTGGTCCCACGCCGCCGTCCCGGAAGCGAGCCACGACGTCAGACTCCGTCGTGCAGCTCGCGACCGCCGAGACGAAGAGCAAGCCCCTCGCGCGTTTGGCCATGGCCAGCATACCGAGCATCCGTGTGCTCATGGGACGGCCGCCGGGGCGCTGCGCTCCGGGGGAGCACCTCGGAGAGCCTCGGCTTGGGGGCTGCCCGGGTAGTCTCGAAGGAAGAGCTCGGTGGCCGCCCGCGCGTCCGCGGCGCGCCCTAGTCGGCGCAGGGCCCGAATGCGCCCATAGCGCGCCTCCTGACGCAGTGGCCCGCCCTGGGAGAGATAGGTCTCGAAGGAGCGCAGGGCTCGGGCGGGCTGCCCAAGGCGCGACAACTGTAGCTCCGCCAACGAGACGAGTGCCGCGCGCGCCGCAACACTCCCCGGATACTCGCGTAGCAATGCCTCGTAGGCAGCGCCGGCCTCCCCAAAGCGACGCGAGGCGCGCAGCCTCCCTGCTCGCGCCAACAAGTCGCTGGCGGAGAGCCGCGCCGTGCGAGGGTCCGCCTCCGGCGAGACGATGACCCTTTGCTCGGAACCCGGCTTCGACGGCGCCTTTCGCATACCCTCCGAAGC
Organism: Pseudomonadota bacterium; assembly: GCA_023398955.1. GTDB lineage: Bacteria > Myxococcota_A > Polyangia > Polyangiales > Polyangiaceae > JAEWRL01. Next base: position 2,826 of record JAEWRL010000166.1, on the reverse strand, counting down.
TCCCAGCTCTGCACTCTGCACGTCGCGGGGACTCGCATCGGTCCTGGCTGGAGGCTCTCCGCTCTCGAGCAGTCGGAGGTCGCCCTCCCAACCCTCTCCAATCGAGGGCGCGTCACGAAAGGCACCATCGACGACCACGGCGGCAGGCGCTCGCAAGGTGCGTCGTGCACCGCTCGGGGATTCGACCTCGACCGTCCCGCGGTGGAGGCGCACCGCGAACGCGGTGGTCTCGTGGAGCTCAACGGCGAACATGGTGCCCTTCGCCGTCACTCGCCCCCGCGGGGTTTCCACGCTGAACTCTGTTCCAACGAGGGGGGCATCGACTCGGCATACGACTGCCCCCTTCTCGAGCACCAAGCGTAGCGACCGGGCGCCGTTGGCCGGGCGCAGCGTGCTGCCCGCCGCGGCACAGGCCGTTACTCCCCGCGAGTAGACGAGGCAAAGGCGGCCTTCCTGAACCTCGACCCGCTGTCCAGGGCGGACAGCCATCCCGGAAACCGCCTGCACCCCCTCCACTGTCGCCGCACGCGAAACGGACGCGACGCTCACGTGCACCTCCTCGGCGGGGCTCACCCGAGACAGAGCACCGTCGACGTGTGTTCGCGAAGATGGGCCGAGCCACAAGACGACCACCGCGGCAGCGGCAGCGGCGATGACCGCAATGGCAGCGACGGAAAGAGCCCGCGAGATGCGTCGAACTCGCCTTGGTGGGCCGGGACGCCCTGCGCCTTCGAGGACTCGAGGCGGCAAGGAGGCGTCCTCTTCAAGCATTCCTCCTAGCGCGTCCCACACCCGCGCCTCGGCAGCACATGCCGCGCACTCGGAGAGGTGCCTATGCTCGAAGCGCCGCTCCTCGTCGCTGAGCCGTTCGCCGAGCGCCGCACGGTCGCAAAGGTCGGCCCAACGCCCGCAGCCTGACTCGCTCATGAAGACCTCTGATGATTGGCAGGACGGGCCACGTGGTCCCGTCGCACGGCTTGGCGCACCTGACGGCGCGCGTGGAGGAGGCGATCCTTAACTGTATTCGGGGAAACCTCCGTCACCTCGGCGATCTCTTCGATCGAGTACTCCAGGACGTGACGCAGGACGAGCACCGTTCTCCGAACCTCCGGCAGCTCGGCCAGGTACTCGAGCAGGGGTCGCGGCAGGGATTGGCCGAGCCCACTCGTGCTGGGCAGTGGACCACCCCCGTGCCGCTCCTCGTCCAGGGGCACCGCTGCCGCACGAATCCGACGCCGACGGGCCTGCCTCGCGGCCACGCGCACGGCAATGCGGTCTGCCCAGGCGTTCAAGCTACCGCCGCGGAAGCCGGAGGCGGAGGCGAGGATCTCGAGCAGAATGCATTGGGTGGCGTCTTCGGCGTCCTCCGGGTGAGCCAAGATGGCTAGAGACACGGCGCGAACGCGGCGACGCAGGAGGGCTACCAGATGCTCCTGAGCCACCGGATCCCCGCGCCCAGCCAGGGACACGAGCTCGAGCCTTGTGCTTCTCTCCTCGTCAGCTGCCACCAAATCCTTCCTTGTTCCCGATCCGTGGCACGGGCGAGCCATTTCGGGCGGAGGTTCTTCGACTACGGGAACTCGACGGCGACGGCACACGACAGATGCGGGCGTAGGCGCCTGGGCGCAACCACCCGCGCCTCAGTGTGACCGGCTACCGTGTATGTGAATCGGTTCAGGAGGTAGTCCCCACCCGCGGCCAATGACACCTGCCAAGGGGACGCGGGGAAAGCGACGGCCACCCTGCCCGAAGCGGCCCACGACCACCTCCCCTTGTCCGCCGTCGCAGCAAGACCCTCGGACTCAGCCGTCGTCTTCCGGACCACGAAGTCCGCTCCGATGGCTCCCTCGGGTCTCAGCGTCATCCCCCCCTCCCAGAGCGGCAGCTCCCAGGCGAGGAAGACTTCACCCGGGTGGCGCCGGAGGGCTATGTCCACAGACTGGCTTCGACGCTCGACGACCGGAAACCAGAAGTAGGATGCCCCCAACCACAATCCGTTGGCCCATCCACGCCAGGCAAGACCCAGGGCAACACCATGGTTCCAGCGAATCTCGGGGGCGTAGTCCTGTCCCACGTAGCCCAGCGCCAGACGAAACGGCGGACGATGGTCCTTGGCCTGGCCCTCGTCGATCCGGGGCGCAACAGTCGCAGGCGGGGGCGCTATCGCCGATGAGTCCTCCTCATCGCGCTCGTCCTGCCCCGTTGCTCGCTCGACGCGCTCCAGCAGGGCGCTCACGGCGGAGCGCACCACGACGGCCACCTCTTCGATACTGGCCGGGCTGAGGCCATCCACGGGGATGCGCCGTTCACGGAGGCTGGTACCCGCGGCCTCATAGAAATGGACGACGACGGCGTCCGGCTGCGTCTCCACCCAGATGAACGCGAGGACGTCCAGCGGCATCTGCGCTCTCCCCTGACCGAGCGCGGGCAGCCCTGGAGGTGCCGTCGAGAATCGAACCTCCACACCGAGCTCGTCGAGGCGACCCACGAGCACCTCCTGGAGCACCCGCGTCGACGTGGCCGGCGTCGACTCGGGCACGATGAGTAGCACGACTTCCGACCGTTCGGTTGACCGCGCAAACGCTGACCGAGGAGTGACGATCAACGCAACGAGGAACCACCAACCAAGCCAGCCAAGGTTCCCTCCCAAGCTCCACGCGCGCCAGTTCGTTCCCCTGGTTTCAGCCACAGCGCACCGATCCTAACCCGGCGGAGCCGGAACCAAACAGGGGAACTGGCAACGCCAAATGCAACCGGAGGGCAGGCTATCAGGTGTCAGCCGTCAGGCGTCAGCTTCTGCATGAAGCTGGCGAGCATCCTGCGCAC
>JAEWRL010000163.1 GCA_023398955.1 Pseudomonadota bacterium | reverse complement strand
TAATCGTTCAAAGCGAGACCTGGTATCTACGGCCGAGCCGTACCATGACGTTTCTCGGCGCAAAAGTGCAGTTGACGCAATGCGGCGATCAACTTGGGGGGCACGGGCACGGGCACGCATTCAGGGACAGGCCCTAGCCCCCGCGAGCTTCCGTGCGGGAGCGGAAAGGACGAGGTCCCACTCCGCGGATGCGACCCCGCGATGGCCGGCCCGCGACTCCCCGTGGGGTGGCAGGCCATCCTCGCGGGCGGGGTTGCCATGTCGGCGGGGCGCGGCTGCCCCTCCTCTTGTCCGCTGGACAGCTTCTCCGCACGGGAACGCTCGAGGATTCCCGCGCGCCTCGGGATCTGGTAGGAGTGCAAGCCCGCAATGCCGCCTTACTTGCCACGGAAGCGGCCGCGGCACCGCAGAATCGAGGAGCCATGTCCGACAAAGGAACCAGCGACCCGTCCCAGGTCATCCCGTTCGTCGAGAAGTTCGGTTATGCCCTGGGGGACTTCGCGTCGAACCTCTTCTGGATGCCCTTCGTCCTGTATGGGTCTTTCTTCTACACGGACGTATTCGGGATATCCGCCACCGCTGTCGGCGTCATGCTCCTGGTGACCCGTGTCTGGGACACCGTGAACGACCCGGTGATGGGGCTGCTCGCAGACAGGGTAAAGCCGCGCGCAGGTCTGGGAAAGTACCGCCCCTTCCTGTTTTGGTTCGCTCTCCCCTTCGGCCTAGTCGGGGCCATGGCGTTCTTCACGCCGGACCTCGCTCCGACCGCGAAGCTCATCTATGCCTGGGTCACGTACACGGCCTTCGGCATGATCTACACGGCGATCAACATCCCGTACTCGGCCTTGATGAGCGTGATGAGCAAGGAGCCCTCGGAGCGAAACAGCACCAGCTTTTTCCGCATGATCGGGGCGCAGACGGCCGGTCTCCTTGTGTCGAGCGGGCTCATGTATTTCGTAGCGCTGGCGGGTGGGGAGGACAAACAGAAGGGCTTCTTCATCGTCATGAGCGCCTTCGCCACCTTGGGGGTGCTGTGCTTCCTGCTTGCCGGAAAGATGACGCGCGAACGCATCGAGCCCGAGGTGAAGCCGGCGGGTGAGGTGCGAAGGGACATGAAGAGCATCTTCAGCAACCGCCCGTGGTGGATCCTGTTCTTCGTCTCCTTCTTCACGATCGCCGCCTTCACGATGCGCTTCGGCGTGGCCGCCTACTACTTCAAGTATTACGCCGATCCCGTGGCAGTGGCGCGCTGGGGGTACTTCGAAGGCGGAGCGGTGAGCGCCTTCTTCACCTTCGGTACGATCTCCAGCCTCCTAGGGGTCGTCGCGTTCGGCTTCTTCGCCAAGACCTTGGACAAGAAGCGGATGTACTACACGCTCATCCTGGTCTCGGGCATGATCAGCATCTACTTCTATTACATCCCCAACACGGCCATCACGACGATCATCGCGACGCAAGCCGTCTTCTCGTTCCTCACCGCACCGACGGCGGCCATCCTCTTCGCGATGTACACGGACATAGCTGCCGCCATCCGCAACGAAAGCGGGTCGACCTCGAACGGTCTCGTCATGTCTGCCGGTTCACTCTCCCAGAAGTTCGGCTGGGCCGTGGGCGGCGCGCTCACAGGGCTTCTCCTTGGCTGGGCTGGCTATGTCCCTGACATGGAGCAGTCGGAGAAGGTGAAGGAGATCATGAGCGTCATGATGAGCTGGGCACCGATGGCGGCGTGCGTCCTCGGCGCGGGCTTCATGCTCCTCTATCCCCTCGACGACAAGCGCATGATGGAGATAACTCGCGAGCTCGAGGCCAAGGGCCTGACGGCCCACGGCTGAGCCTTCTCAACGCTCCTCGACGCTCGTGCGGCTACCTCTGCGTCGACCCGGCGTGGGAAGTGTGAGTGGTCTCGGGTTGGCGCCAGCAAGGTCGCACGGCGTCGTCGGACGGCACGAAGTGCAGCGGTACCCTCAGTTCCAGGGCTTCCCCCTGGGCCCCGAACCGCGCGCTGAGCGCTACGCTGCGCAAGCAGTCGTGGATTGGCGTGAGGGTCTCGGAGGGGGAGACCGCTGCTTCCCTGACGACCCCCTGTGCGTCGACATGGAGAGTCAGTAGCACGCGACCAGTCGCGGAAGGGACCTCTTCGAGGTGGGCCTCGTAGCACCCCCTGAACTCCTGGTTCAAGGTGGCGATCACACCCGGAGGTCCAGCGGGAGCTGTTTTGGAAGACCCTCCCGCAACAGTCTTTGCTGGACCGCCGGGGGAGGGCGACAGGGACGCTTCACCGAGCAGCACAATCTCGAGTAGCACCTGCTCGCCAGACAATGCACGTGCTGCCGCCGCAGCGAGCTCGAGGATGGCCGCGGTCGGGACGCGCGGAGAAGCGGCGATCGCCACGCGAGGCGGAGAGCCGACCTCTAGGCGTCCGAGGCATCCCTCGAGCCCTCCTTTGGCGTGCTTGGCGCGTCCCTCGTGCTTCGTGTTCGTATGTGCGAGGCACCGCATGCTCGTCTTGGGCCTCCACGAGGTCACGAGCTCGACGCCTTCGTCCCCGTGGACGATGGTCGCGTCGTAGTCGTCGGGCGCCTCCGGCGACACCGTCAGCCGCGCGCGAATGATGCCGAGCACGCCCTCCGCCGAGCCGGCGTCCTGGGCGGCCAGGTAGATGGAGTCGAAGCCGTGGCCCAAGGTGTGGATGACGTCGCGCAGCGTCTGGAAGGGGAGCTGCGCATCCGCGAAGACGACGGTGCTCGGATGTCGGGGCGCTCCGCGGCAGAGGTACGACTCGGCACGTCGAGCAAGCGGATCCAGATACTTCGCGCTGTCGGGCGCTGATGCATGCGTCGGAGGACGTCCTCCGAGCGCGGGAACGGCCTCGAGATCCGGCCCAAGCCAGAATCCGGACGAGGTCGCTACCAGGGGCGCGGCGGCGGCGGGGATGCGCACCAGACCTGTTGCCCGCGCAAGGTCCAAGTCCTTCGGCAGCGGAGTTGCAGCCGCGCCTCCCACAGGCTCTGGCCTACGGGGGGAGGTGCCGTCGGGCGCGCGTGGCGAGCTGCTGGGCGGAGAAATCGGTGCGGTCGCTGCTCGAGGTTCCCTGCCGGGGACCGTCTCGCCCTTGCTCGGTGGCGTCAGGGACGGCGCGCAAGCGGCGAGCATTCCCCAGGCAGCCACGAACGTCGTCGAGGTGCCAAAGCGCGAGATGAAGCTTCTTGCTCTGGGGGCGCGACGGCTCGTCACCACCACAGGGAAACCCGCTCGGTGCTGGCTGTCAACGGGCTCGGCTTACCTGCCTCAAGCGCGGCGAATCACCGGTGGATCAGAGGCTTCGATTCCAGGAGCCGTGACCTCGTCATCGAGGAAGCCGGTGGTGTCGTGCTCGAGCAGGTCCGGGTGCAGCAGCGCCATCAACCTGCGCGCGGCGGCAACACGCTCTTCGAGCGCCGAGATCTGTCCGTGGTACTTGTCGAGGTTGGCGACCGCCCGTTGCTCTACCGCGCGCTGCGCTGTGCGTGCTCTCTCCGCATCGGCCAGTGCCGCTTTGAGCTCTTGCCGCAGCGTGCGCACCTCGTGCTCGGCGTCCGCGCGCAGCGCGCCGGAGCTGCGGATGGCCTGATCCCTCTCGACGCGGAGCCTCTCGGCTGCGGCGCGCAGGTCGCCCACCTCACGGTGCGCTGCCATCAGCGCGTCGCGTAATGCCGTAGGGCTTACGGTGGCGGTGACTCCCATTGGGGGGACCTCGACCGGGGTGGCTTTCGCCATGCCCCATCCCTCCGGATCCCAGGGCGCTTCGGGGAGAATCTCCGGTGCGCGTGGTGCTTTCGGCCAGACCGACGTGGAGGGCTTGGATCGCGCCGACGGCGGCGTTGGCGGGACGCTTGCCGCTCTCCCTGGGGTCCGCCCAGACTCACGTGGCCGGTCTGTCTCGGGTGGGGGCGCTAACGTGCCATTGGCCGAGGTCACGCGCGCCGGCCGCGGCACTGGCGGCGGGGGTCGCGTCGTGCCGCCGACGTGTTTCCCGCGGGTGCGCATCCTCATCATCGATTCCGGGTGACCGCTGCTGACCCCCTCGCCGGGACCCCTCGCCAGCTTTGCCCTTCCCTCGTCCGTCATCGCGGTCTGCTCCTTCACTGAGGCGCTGCTCCCTGCCCCGGGCACAGCGTTGATGCTGATTAGGAGTTTGTGGCCACGGTGCACTATTACAAGGCAAAAGCGCTTGGGGAGCCCAGCTATTTCGCGAGGCCGGAGTTGTGTTGTTTCCGGCAAGAAACCGAGGGTGGCCAGCGCCGACCGGACAGCCAAGCTTCGCGATGACGTCTTTGACAGCTCCGCGAGCCATGCCATACGGGGACCGAGGTTCTCGGATGAAAGTAGCTCTACACGGTGCAACCGGCCGAATGGGACTGGCGATCGCGCGGCTCATACACGACGCGGAGGACCTGGAGCTGGTGGGCGCCATCTGTTCCAGCGTGGATCCGAACCAAGGGCGGGACATCGGCGAGCTGGCGGGTGTCGGCACGGCGGGTGTTGTCGCGACAGCAGACCTAGGCTCGGGCCTACTTGGCGCTCAGCTCGTCATCGACTTCTCTGTCGCTTCTGCCGTGCCAGGATTGCTCGCCGTGGCGGCACGCGAGGGAATGGCGGTTGTCAGCGGCACGACGAACCTGGACGCGGCGGGCAAGCAGGCGCTCGAGAGGGCGGCCCAAAGCGTTCCCGTGCTGTGGGCGCCTAACATGAGCTTGGGCATTCAGGTCTTGGCAGAGATTGTCGAGCAGGCGCTGCGGCGGCTCGGACCTGGGTTCGACGCGGAGATCGTCGAGGTTCATCATCGCCGCAAGGTGGACGCGCCAAGTGGCACTGCGCTGCGGCTCGCCAGCGCGGTGCAGGCGGCACGCGGGGAAGTGCAGCAGATCCACGGTCGTTCGGGCGAGGTGGGGGCCAGAACGGATGATGAAGTGGCCGTTTTGGGAGTGCGCGGCGGCGACGTTGTGGGCGACCACACGGTGCACCTGCTCGGACCGGGCGAGCGTCTCGAGCTTACGCATCGGGCCACGAGTCGGAGCCTCCTTGCCCAGGGGGCGGTGCGGGCCGCGCGGTTCCTGCAGGGGCGCAAGCCCGCCCTCTACACAATTGCGGACGTCGCTGGCTGAGCTGCGTCCTTACCCCGGTACAGCCTTAACGGAAGATATCCACAGCTTGCCCAGAGCTGTGGATAAGGTGGAGTCAAGCCGTTGACCACCCCCTGAAACGCTGCGAGCGGCGGGTCTCGTTTGGATAACGCCTTTGCGAGCTGTCCGTTGACGACGAGTGGTCAGCCTTCGTTCTTACGCAGAGCGTGCCGGTAAGCCTGCTCGTACTGTTGGGCGCTGCGCGTCCACGAGAAATCCCGGCTCATCCCCCGCTCGACCAGTCCTTCGAAATGGTGACGGCGATCGTAGTAGGTGGAGATGGCGAGCCCGACGCCGAAATGGAGCGCCATCGGGTCAGCGGGCGAGAATTTGAATCCCGTGCCCGTCCCGTCAGCCTCGTTGTACGCCTCGACGGTGTCATTCAGGCCACCCGTTGCGTGGGCCACTGGGACCGTCCCGTAGCGCATGGAGTACATCTGGTTGAGGCCGCAAGGCTCGAAGAGGGAGGGCATGACGAAGAGGTCGCAGCCGGCCTCCACCAGGTGGGCGCGGGCGTCGTCGAAGCCAATGTACGAGCCGACGCGCCCCGGGTACCGGGCGGGGAGCGTACCGAAAAAGTGCTCGAGGTGGTGCTCGCCAGTGCCCAGGATCACGAACTGCGCGTGCATGTCGGCCAGAATGCCGTCGATGGATTCGGAGAGGAGCTGGTAGCCCTTCTGATGGACGAAGCGCCCGATGGCTCCGATGAGTGCCACGTGTTCGTCTTCGGCCAAACCAAACCGGCGCTGGAGCTCCCGCTTGCACTCGCGCTTGCCCGCGCGGTCTTTGATTCCGTAGCGAACGGGCAAGTGGGGATCCGTTTCGGGGTTCCACACGTCAGTGTCGATGCCATTGAGGATGCCGACGAGATCCCCGCCACGATTGCTGAGGTAGGGAGCAAGTCCGAAGCCTCCGAACGGGGTCGTGATCTCGCGGGCGAAACTGGGGCTGACCGCCGTGATGACATCGGCGTAGTGGATGCCGCCTTTGAGCAGGTTGACCTGGTCGTACGTCTCGAAGCGATCTGCCCGGAAGTTCTCCCAGCCGAGCCCCAGGTAGCCATAATCCGTCTTGCGATAGATGCCCTGATGCGCAAGGTTGTGTAGCGTGAGCACGCTGGCGGTGCGCTCGAACACGGGTTCGCCCCGGTGCCAGAGCTTCAGGTATGCGGGGGTGAGTGCTGTCTGCCAATCATTGCCGTGGACTATGTCGGGACGAATTCCGAGGTCGATGCAGAGCTGGAGCGCTGCCCTACACAGGAACCCGAAGCGCCGCGCATTGTCATCGTAGTCCTGCATGGACTGGTCGTGGTAGAAGCCGAAGCGGTCGAAGAAAGCAGAGTGCTCGATCAGGTACACCGGGATATCCCCCGGTGCCCGGGCCTCGTGGACGGCACACCACTCTTGGCGGTCGCCCATCCAGACTCCCATGGGAGTGTGGAACGGGCGCACCGAGTACCGCTCCCGATCGATGCTGCCGTACAGCGGCATCACGACGCGGACTTCGTGACCACGCCGTCTGAGTGCGAGGGGTAGCGCGCTGGCGACATCGGCGAGACCGCCAGCCTTGGCGATGGGCGCCATTTCCGGAGTCACGAAGAGAATGGAGAGAGAAGGACCAGGAGTGGAAAGCGAGGAGCGAGCCATGCGGGGGCGGTACTTTAGCCTCCGGCTGGCGTCGAGGGGAAGCCTTCCCATGACGTGGTTGGAGTAGGTCGGCTGATGGCGATGCTCCTTGGAGGTGCCTCGGCGGGTGTCGTGTCCCAGAGTTTGACTGCGCCGGAACTGCGGCCGAACGGCGCTTTTTGTCATGCGCTGGGGGGCGGGACTTCCCCAAGCTCCCACCAAGCGCGCAGAGCGTCCACCAGGTGCTTGGGGTCTGCGCTACCAGTGAGCTCGCGGCAGCTGTGCATGGCGAGCATGGGTGCACCTACGTCGACACCCCGCACGCCGAGGCGCGCGCTCGTGATCGGGCCGATGGTGCTGCCGCAGGGCAGATCGTTGCGGCTCACGAAGTGTTGCGCCTCGATGCCGGCACGCCGGCAAGCGCGCTCGAAGGCTGCTCCCGCGGGGCCGTCCGTCGCGTAGGATTGCGAAGCATTCACCTTGATGACCGGGCCACCATTCATCCGTGGTCGATGCTGCGGGTCGTGCTTGTCGGAGAAATTGGGATGCTCCGCGTGGGCCATGTCGCAGGATACGACGAAGCTCCTCGCCAGGGCGCGAGCCGTGGCCTGCGCGCCGCCATCTCCCGTGGCGCTGGCCAAGCGCTCGAGCATCCCGAGTACCAGGCGGGACTGCGCGCCACTGCTGCTTCTGCTGCCGATCTCCTCATGATCGTGAAGGACCAGGACGCGTGTGGCGTCGAGGGGTTCCGGGCAACCGAGGAGCGCGGCGACTCCCGCATGGCAGCTCGTCAAATTGTCGAGCCGCGGGGAGAGAAGGAGCTCATCCTGAGCGCCACCCAGACGCGGTGGCTCGAGATCGAAGAGGCACAGATCGAAGGTGTCGATGGTCGTCGCCTCGACCCCTTCCAAACCCTGTCGCTCGAGCCCGGCGGCTATCATCCCAAGGATGCCGGGTTCTGCCGCCTCTCCGAGGCTCCAAGTGGGGAGGAAGGCCGTCTGAGAATTGAGTCTCAGTCCTTCGGTGGTCACCGTTCGGTCCAGGTGGATGGCGAGGCTTGGAATGACGAGAGCGTGCTGCTCGAGCCGTACCAGGTGGCTCGAGCCGTCGCGTAAAGTTACCCGCCCAGCGAGCCCGAGCGCCCGATCGAGCCATGTGTGGGTGAGGGCCCCGCCGTATACCTCGATACCGCATTGCCGGTGGCCCGCTTGGCGCACGTCGGGCCGCGGCTTCAGGCGCAGGTTGGGCGAGTCCGTGTGCGCGCCCACGATCAAGTAGCCGCCTTCCGCCGGGGCACGCTGACCAACCTGGAAAGCGATGAGGCTGCCTCCGCCATGCACGGTGAAGTACCGCGCTCCGCGCTCCGGCAGCCACTCTTCACGACTGTCGAGCTCGCGGTAGCCGGCCGCGGCAAGGCGAGAGGCCGCTTGCTGGACGGCATGGTACGGGGTGGGAGATGCCGCGACGAACGCCATGAGATCGCGGGCGGTGTTCAGCTCGGCAGCGGTGGGCATGGGTGCCGTCCATTGTGGGCCGAGGACGGCAAAGAGCCAGCTGCTAGGCCCGCCGTTCGCTTTGATCGTGCGTCGTGACAAGAATCGACCCGTTTACCGCGAGAGGCGCGCACGCACGTTCCGAGGCGCGAGGGGTTTACCTGGCTCACGGGGCGGAGCAACATCCGCCCATCATGCAGATCAGTGGGCGCATCTGGCGCCGCTTGACGCTCGCGATCTTTCTCACGGCGCTGATCCCGGTGCTCGTCGCGACATGGTTGGCCCGATCGATGGTGAGCAACACCGCGGATCGCTTCTATCTGCCGGAGATCGGCAATCGTCTCGATCAGGCACTCGGGCTCTATCAGGATCTGGCGCGCTCCACGAAGGAGCGGATGCGTGCGCAAGCACGGGCCATGGCCCGTGACTATGAACTGGACCGCGTCGTTCGACGAGCGGATCAGCGTGGCACGACGGCCATCCTGTCGCGCGCCATCGAGCGTGAAAGCGGCGTGGTCTCTTTGACTGTGTTCGACGGCATGGGAAACGGGGTAGCCGGAGCGGAGCGCGAGCGGCCGCTCAACGAGGAGACGGAACACTCCTTCGAAGTCATCGAGGAGTTGCCTCCCTGGGGCGACTCGGCACAGGCCAACGCGGAGCTCGTGGCCGTCTTTGCCGCGTCCAAGGCTCGCTTCGACGGCCTTCAATCGATGAGCCAGTTCGTGGACACCTACCGCCACGTGGAGAGGCGCCGCGAAGCGGACGAGCGTAGCTACGTATACGCCTTTGCGGCTCTGCTTGGCATCACGATCATCGGAGCGGTCGGGGTCGGTGTTTCGGTGGCACGCGGGGTCACTCGTCGCGTGGCCGAGCTCGCCGCAGCAACGGAGCGCGTGGGCGCTGGGGATCTCGCCATCCGCGTACCCGAGAGCGGCAACGACGAGCTTGCTGCGCTCGCCAGGGCCTTCAATCGCATGCTCCAGGAGGTGCAGGCGAGCCGAGCTCGCATCGAGTACCTCCAGCGAATTGGCGCTTGGCAGGAAATGGCGCGGCGCCTCGCTCACGAAATAAAGAACCCATTGACGCCCATTCAGCTCGCGGTGCAGGAGATGTGCACGCGCTATCGGGGAGAGGATCCCGCCTTCTCCCACATCGTCCAGACGACGCGGGAGATCGTGGAAGATGAGGTGCTCACCCTGCGCAGGCTCGTCACGGAGTTCTCTAGCTTTGCGCGGCTGCCTCAGGCCGAGCTCGAGAAGGCGGACTTGCGAGCGTACCTGGCCGAGCAGCAGGAACGGTACTCTCTCTTCGACGACCCCACCGAAGTCACGACTCGCCAAACACCGGCGTCGGAGCACATCGAGCTCTCCTTTGAGCTCCCCGAGGGACCCGCAGAAGCCCTGATTGACCGCCAGATGCTGCAACGCGCCATCGTCAATCTGGTCAAGAACGGTGCTGAAGCCGCGCGTGGCGCGGGACGAGAGCCTCCGAAGATAGTCGTCGCCCTCCATGGCGAGAGTGACGAGTGGGTGCTCGACGTCGAAGACAACGGTACGGGTGTCGACGCCGAGCTCGCAGAGGTCATCTTCGACCCCTACGTCACCTTCAAGGAAGGTGGCACGGGCTTGGGCCTCGCCATCGTGAAAAAGATAGTCGTTGAGCACGGCGGCACCGTGGAGGTCGGTTCGGGGCGCTGGGGAGGCGCAAGGATGCGCGTTCGACTCCCGAAAGCCGGTTCGCCTGCGTCGCGCGCCGTGCTCGCGCCGAGCCTCGAGAGCACCCGCTCGCGTGGGATGCGTGCTGCCCCCGCCCGGCAGGCGAAGTAGCTCTCGCTGAGCCGCAGCTCCCAGTTGTGGATGGTTGAAGGGCCCGGGTTAGTCCGCTGAGGGAGCTGTATCTTGCTGTGGCGCAGGACTGCCTGGCCCAAGTTCGACAGGTTGTTGCAGCGTGAACAGCTTCCCTCGAAACGGGGGCACCCGAATGGCCTTGAACCGTTGGGTGAGGCAGGCACCAACGGGCGTGCCTGCAAAGGGTGCAGAGGCTCCCACGATTCCGGCGGAGCCGTCGGGGAAGAAGGTTACGGTGACGTGACCCGCGCCCGAAGTCCCGGCTCCATTGTTGCCGCAACCCTGAAGGGATTGGGCTGCCGTCTGCATTGCTGACGCCGCCCGCTCGATGGCGCGCGCTCGGTCGGCTTCGTCGGTGGGAGCCGGTTGATCTTGCGTCGTGTTGTCCGAGCCCGAAGCCGGAGCCACAACCGTCCGATCTTGCTGCTGGCTTTCCCCTGCCGCCGCTGAGGAGTCAGCAGGTCGAGGCCCGCTCCGCTCGGGCCCTGCCGCGCTGGGATCTGGTGCACCTGGCGCCGGAACGGGCGAACCGGTTGTCCTGCCTTCGGCTACGCGCGCCAAGGCAACCGAACCACGCGCTGGCCCTTGAACTCCGGGGGCCACGCTGGGCGAATCGCTTGTCGTCACTGACCCCTGGTTTGGCTCGGTGGGCAGCGACTCGATGTCGACGATGGGCCCCTTGGCGCGCGAAGGTTCTCGCTCCCCTGTCGCACGTGTCACGGACGAGGAATGGCGTTCCTGGAGCGCTGATTCCGGCGCGACATGCTGCGGACGCAGCGAATCGAGCGGAATGACGAAGAGGGAGCCGGCAAGCCCGAGCGCGATGCCCGCCAAGACGAGCCACACCGGTGAAATCGGTCGCCGCCGCCGACGGGAGCGCTCGGTGGGGGCCGGAGTGTCATCGTGTTGCGTCAAGGCACACGCTCCAAGCGCAGGGACGCGGCAGCGTGAATGCCCGTGGCGTTTGCGGGGCACCGCGCCCTACGGAGAAAGAGTGGCTTCGGGCACCGCATGGCTAGCAAAATCGTATGTCGGAACGCCTCGATTGCCTAGGCCCTCCTGATCCCTCACCATGTTGCTGGGCGCCGGCTCCACGTCATGGGATGCGCCGACCCGGTGCAGGTCTCTCGGCCCGCGTTCCGTGCGGATCTCGTGTCGGCGGCGCCCGCGTGGTACGAATCGGCATGGCACAGCGGCACCCGGGGATCACGCCAGCGCTCCGCGCGTTCATCGAGGCCCAGAAGGTCTTCTTCGTGGGAACTGCAACGGCCGACGGTCGCGTCAATGTTTCTCCGAAAGGGCTCGACGGCCTGCGCGTGACGGGGGAGCACACCGTCCATTGGCTGAACTTCACTGGGAGCGGCAACGAGACCGCCGCCCATGTCATCGAGAACCCGCGCATGACGCTGATGTTCTGCGCCTTCGAGGGAAAGCCCCAGATCCTCCGGCTGTACGGCGTGGCGCGCAGCATCGGGCCCGGCTCGTCCGAGTGGGAAGCATCCCTGACCCGTTTCATCCCGAGCCCGGGAGCTCGGCAGATCTTCGAGCTATCCGTCGATCTCGTCGTCACCTCCTGCGGAATGGGGGTGCCCCTCTACACCTACCAGGGCCAGCGTCCCGGCTTGGTGGAGTGGGCGGAGCGCAAGGGCCGCGACGGGATCATCGAGTACCAGCGGCGAAAGAACCACACCAGCCTGGACGGAAAGCCAACGGACATCACCGGCGAATGAGCAAGCAGTCGCTTTGACGACCCGACCGGGGCCCTCAGCTTTCACGAGCGCCCCAGCAACTGAGCGTGGGGGGTGGCCGACAGGCGAGGTTAGAGCCGAGGCCGACGTGGATGGTGGGAAGACGGACTTGGAAGGCCCGCGACCCCGGCGGGGGTCAAGCGAGCGGCGGCGCCTCCGGGGGCGGCTCGGGCGAAGCCGGAGCGAGTGGTGCTCTGCTGGGCGGCAGCGGAGGGGAAGCTGGCCTCGGCGCCGCGCGGGCGGGCGGCAGCGGAGGCGAAGGGGGACGTGGCGGCGCGTCCGCGGGCGGCAGCGGAGGCGAAGGGGGACGTGGCGGCGTGTCCGCGGGCGGCAGCGCGGGTGAAGCAGGGCGCGATGGGGCGGCTGCTGGTGGCGGCGTTGGCGAAACAGGAGCTGGCGGCGCTTCTCTGGGTGGCCGCACGAGCGATGCGGGCGAGGGTGGCGCGTTGGGCGCCGCAGGAGGCGCGACGAGCGAAGGGGGAAGGAGTGGCTCCGGCGGGGAAGCGGCTGCGAGTGGAGCTGGGGGCGAGGTGCGCGAGTTCCGAGGAGGGCCGTGTGTGACGCAGGGACGGGAGGCGGATGAGGCGTACATTTACGCTCGCGGGAGCGATCACGCGATCTATCGGGCCGTTGCAACGCCTGACGGGGTGAGCGCTTGGGTGGCGGTGCCCGCGCTCGACGGTGCCCTTCTTGCCGAGGGCGAGACGAATGACTTGGATTGCAGCCGAGATGCACGAGACGACGAAGCCGTCATCCACATTGTGGGGCCAGGGAGAATGCCGCTAGGGAGCGTCCGGCACGCTTACGGTTTCGACCTTGAGTTCACGGGCTTCACACAGCTCGACCTTCCCTCCACCTATGTCTCGGCGCCTAGCGTGTGGAGCCAGCACGCTGAGGATTGGTTCTTGCTGGCGGCTACGGAGCGCAATCCCACGAATGCTGTTGAGGGATTCTCTTGGATTGAAGTAAGCGCATTTGGCCAAGGTCATAACTTCGAACCTGCACCGCCTGTGGAGGTGCCCGTCATTTCGGCTATCGATGTAACAGGATTTGACAACCCCGTCGGTGCGCGGCGGCACTATTTTGCCGCATACAGTTCGAACGGTAGCCTGCAATTGCTTCTGCACGACGCGGGTGGGTGGGATGAGCCGCAGTACTTCGAGCCTCCACCCGGCACGCATTATGAGCACTCACCGGCTGTCGCTCACAGTCTCTACTTTCGCGGCAACAGATTGCACTTGGTCGCCGTTGCGGGGGGGCACATCTGGTATACGTCTGAGTTCCAGGCCGGGTGGAGCCTCTGGCAGCAGGTTACAGATGCCGAGGTGGTTTCTGGTGTAGACTGCGCCGTGAGCGGTGGAGATGATGCCGTCCACATCGTCGCGCTGACCACCGCGGGCACGATCGTTTACGCGCGCGGTGTTTACGGTTCCTCTACCGAGACGTTTACGGTGACCGACCTCGGTGTCTTCGAGTAGCGTTTCGTCGGCACGGCTCGGTTATTGGCCGGGCCGACGCGATGTGTTTGCGCTGGCCGCGAGCTCGCCGTATTGCTGAGGTAATTGGCGCAGCGTGACAGCATGGCTCGAGACGAGAAGACGTACAGTGTGAAGCAGGGCTGGGTGAGCCTGGCTCTGGTCTTGGGGGTGAGCTTCCTCTTTGGGCTCGTCGTCTTGCCACGGCTCGAGGACAGGACTCCGTCTTCTCCGCTGGTGGGTGAGCTAGCCCCCGATTTCGCGTTGCCCGTCACCCACGGAGGCGAACGGGGAAACCGAATCCGCCTGTCGAACCTCTCGGGACGGGTGGTGGTCCTGGATTTCTGGGCCAGCTGGTGCCGCCCCTGCCTCGACCAGATCCCGGCTCTCAGCGAGTTGGCGGCGGTGACCGAGGGCGACGCTCTCAGCATCGTTGGCGTGAACACTGGCGACGCCGAGGATGAGGCCGACAAGGTGCTGGAGCGCCTCTCCCCGAAATATCCGTCCCTGCGAGATGCCGAGGGGACAGTCGCCGCAGCCTACGGGGTTGAATCGCTCCCTACGCTCGTTGTCGTTGCGCCGTCCGGCAATGTCACCGCCGTGCGCCAAGGGGTGCACAGCGTTCAGGAGCTCAGGGAGCTCGTGCGCGCCGCCGAGGCAGAACCCTGAACGCCAGAGCGAGAGGAGGCAGGTGACGTCGGCGTGCCGCTGTTGCCACATGCACGGGCGTTCGGTCGTTCTGCAGCGACCGTCCTCCGGGTCGGCATGGCGCGTCGCTCGCCCGGCTGCAGGACGCTATGAGTCGCGCGTGCCCCGTGGATTGTTCGGGGACCCGCAGCGCCAACTGCGTGGCGCTGACATGTGCGCGTCGGTTCGGGATTCCCCATTGTCAGATGGGATTGTCAGATGGGAAGAGTCGGGCGCCAGCGTCCGGGGACTCTCGGGTTGTTCGGTGTTCGGTGTTCGCTGCTCGTTGCTGTGCTTGCCAAGATTCCGCAACTTCTGCGCGTCTTGCGCAGCGCGTGCCGCTGTGATTGATGAAAGTGGCGATCGTAAGAATTGTGCTTTCCAGAGGGACCTGTGGTGGCAGGTGCGCTAGGCTTCTCAAAGCCGAACTACCCGTCCGTTGGTTGAGTACGGGGCCAATTGCCTTACATCGCATCGATCACTACCGGGCAGTGAACGCAGACGATCTCGGAGGTCTTTCAACATGAGAAATAGTCTTATCAGCATTGGCGCAGTGTTGGTCTTGATGGCTTGTTCCAGCACGGATGACGGGGGCCCCCCTGGGGCCGTGGGAGGAGGTACGGGAACCGCAATCGGTGGCGATACTGGCCTGGGCGGATTCAATCCTGGCGCTGGCGGAGCTACGGGCGACCTCGGCGGCAGCCCGGCCATGGGCGGCACGGCAACGGGCGCTGGCGGGGACATGACGAGCATGGGCGGCGCAGTGACGAGCATGGGCGGCGCAGTGACGAGTATGGGCGGCGCAGTGACGAGCAGCGGCGGCGCTACGACGAGCAGCGGTGGGAGCACGTCGGGACCGGGCGTCAGTTGGACCGTCGAGGAGGGTGCTTTCGCGAGCGCTGGCAGCTGGCAGGGGTACGTGTGGAACGCCGCGGATTCCGGCTCGACCATTACCCCAGATACATTCGAGGACACTGTCGCAGGGGACGAGCTGTGCGTGAGTGGAACCGTGGGTGAAGACCCTGACTACGGCGGGAATGCGATGATCGGTTGGAATATCAACCAGGAGTCCGGAGACACGGCGAAATCGAGCGTATCGTTGACCAGCGCTGATAGCATAACCGTCACCTATACGAATACTGGAGGCTCACCGTTGCGGATTCAGATTCAGACAGAGGACGGAGAATCCGACGCGGAGGCGCGTTGGTGCCATGATCTGCCGACGGGCACGGGCACTAAGACGGCTACATTCACGCTTGGCGAGTTCAACACGGCCTGCTGGGATGGCAGCGGAACTGACTTCACGAGCGCAGCTATCGAAGCAGCGATCGTGGCGGTTCCCGGCAAGAACAACGCCGATGTCGCCTTCGACTTCTGCGTCCAAGGGATCTCCGACTAATCGTCCCTGGGCCCGTCGGAGCTTGACCAGAAAGCCCCGCTGCGCGTCGCGCCGCGGGGCTTTTCTCCTATTGGGCCTTGGCGCGCCGCGCCCGACGCGCTTCAGCGATGAGCTGTCGGGCGTGTTCGCGGGCAGAATCGGTGACACGCGAGCCGCCGAGCATGCGGGCCAGTTCGTCGAGGCGCGTCTGGTCGTCCAGCTGTGTCACCCGCGTGATCGTGCGGCCGCCTTGGGCCCGCTTATCGACGCGGAAATGGGCGTCGGCGAAGGCTGCGATCTGCGGTAGGTGGGTGATGCAGAGCACCTGATGATGCCGCGCGGCGCGGCTCAACCGGACACCGATCGATTCGGCAACGGCGCCTCCGACTCCCGCATCCACCTCGTCGAAAACGTAGGTCGAGACGCTGTCCCCCGAGGTGAGGGTGCTCTTCACGGCGAGCAGCACGCGCGAGAGCTCTCCCCCGGAGGCGACGCGGGTGAGGGGGGCGAGCGGCTCCCCCGCGTTGGCGGAGAAGAGAAACTCGACGCGGTCACGGCCGCGGGGGCCCAAAGGGGCGTCCTCAAGCCAGTCGAGCTTCGCTTGAAGGCGTGCCTTGGCCAGGTGTAGGGCCGCGAGTTCCTTCTCGAGGGCGTGGCTCAGGCTCTCGCTGGCACTCTTCCGTTTCTCATGCAGGGCCCGGGCCAGGCTGCTGCACTGGCGCTCCTGCGTTTCGAGCGCCGCCTCGAGGCGGGCTATGTGTTCCTCGGCGTGCTCCAGGGTTGCGCACTCGTCGCGAAGCTCCGTGAGGCGCAGGGAGAGGTCTTCGATGTCCGCGCCGTGCTTGCGACGCAGGACCGTCAGCTCGTGGAGCCGTTCCTCCGCCTGCTCCAGGCTGCCGGGGTCGATGTCGAGGGATGCCGCGAAGTGCTGGGCGGATTGATTGGCCTCCTCGACGTGCGACAGGGCTGCGGCGAGCTGCTCCGTCAAGACCTCCAAGTGCGGGGACTGCTCCTTGCCGCGCCGGGCTTGCTCCAGGATGGGGCTCAGGCGCTCGAGCACGGAGCCCTCGCCCTCGTAGAGGGTCTCTTGAACCGCGCGCGCGAAGGTTGCCCAGCGGTTCGCGTTGCGCAGGAGCTCCACTTGGGCCTTGAGGGATTCGAGCTCTCCTGGCTGGGGGTCGATACGTTCGAGCTCCTCGAGCTGGAAGCGCAGGTACTCGAGACGCGCAGGGGCGTCTGCGGCGCTCTCGCGGGCCCGCTCGAGCTCTGCCGTGAGTTCCTTGTAGCGACCGAATGCTTCCCCATAGCGCGTGAGATCTGCCGCCAGCTGAGCGTACTGATCGAGAAGCTCGATGTGGCGGCCAACGTTGGTCAGGGAATGATGCTCGTGCTGACTGCAGATGTCGACGAGGTGCTCTCCCACGCTGGCCAAGACGCCCTGGGTCGTGAGCTCCGACTGCAGAAAGCAGCGACTGCGCCCAGAGCGCGGCAGGGTGCGGCTCACCACGACCGCGCTTGCGTCTTCGTCTCGGAGGCCATGCTCGCGGAGCAGAGCGGCCACGGCCGTCTCCGTGTCGCGTCCGAGCTCGAACTGCGCTTGAACGGTGGCAGCGTCATCGCCACTGCGGACGAGCTCCGTGCGTCCACGCGCGCCGCGTAGGAGCGCGAGGGCGTCCACGATGATCGACTTGCCAGCGCCCGTCTCTCCAGTGAGCACGTTGAGGCCGTCGCAGAGCTCGAGCGAGACGTCATCCAACAATGCGAGGCCTTGGATACGAAGGTAGGACAGCATTGGCGGCAGTTATACGCGATGCGCTGTGCTCGGGTACGTTCCCCGTCCACAGTGGCGCCCGAACCTTGAGCCGAGCGCCGCCGAGCCGGCCTTTGCTAGGCCCTCGCTGGCGCCGAATGGCTCGGCATGGCGCCTTCGCACCGTGCGAGGAGTGGGGGTAAGCAGGTGAGTTGACCCGATGGTACGGCTGCGTCGGGAGTGCCGACGCCCTGTCGTTCCCCGGCGGCCCCTTGCTATCGCGCCAGGATCGGATTTACTGAAGGACCCATGGGAAGACTGTACGCCGTCATCTTGGCTGGGGGGCGCGGCAAGAGGTTCTGGCCGGCTTCGCGGGAGCAGCGGCCCAAACAGCTCTTGCCCATCGCCTCAGTCGACGAGCCCCTCATCGTGGCGACGCTGCGTCGCGTACAGGCTGCCATGGCGCCGGACCAGGTCTACATCGCGACCGGGCAGCACCTCCTCGATGCGACTCGGGCCGTGTTGCCGGAGCTTCCTGCCGATTCGTTCCTCGCCGAACCGTACTCGCGGAACACGGCGGCGTGCATCGGTTGGGCAACGGCCCTGATCAGGCGCGTCGATCCCAAGGCGGTCGTCGCCGTCTTTCCGAGCGACCATCACGTGGCAGAGCCGGAGGAATTCCGTGTTGCCGTGGAGCAGGCGGTTCAGGTGGCGAGCCGCGGCGTCATTGCGACAATCGGGATTCGGCCAACTCGGCCGGAGACGGGGTATGGCTACATCGAGCTGGGCGATGAGCTCGCCGCTGGTGGCTTCGAAGTCCGTCGGTTCGTCGAGAAACCGAACCAGGAGCAGGCCGTCCAGTACCTCACCTCAGGTGACTATCTCTGGAACAGCGGCATGTTCTTCTTCCGCGCCGAGGCGATGCTGGCGGCGATCAAGCGACACATGCCGGAACTTGCGCTTGGCCTCAGCCGCATCGACGATGCTCATCGCCACGGTCCCGATGCCGAGCGGTGGGAGGTGAGAAAGACCTTTGAGTCCTTGTCTTCGGTGAGCATCGACTACGGTGTCATGGAGCGCGTTCGCGAGCTGGTAGTGATTCCAGCGGAGTGCGGCTGGAGCGATCTCGGCAGCTGGGAGAGTGTTTGGGAGCTGAGCGAGCGCGATGCGAACGACAACGTCCTGCCCGAGCATGCGATCGCTCTCGACTCCCGCCGCAACGTCGTGGTCGACCTGCGTGAGCAGCCGGAAGAGCGGGTCATCGCCTTGCTAGGGGTCGAGGGCCTCTGCGTGGTCCGGACCGAGGACGCGCTCCTCGTCGTTCCGCGCGACCGGGCGCAAGAAACCAAACGAATCGTGGAGCTCCTGCGACGTGAGAAGGGTGGGCGCTGGACCTGAACGGGCCCCCAGTGCGTTGCCCGGGGCCCGTCCGGAGGGCGAGCCGAGGGCCAAAACGCTGGCATCCGTGCTTCCGACCGGGTACCAAAGCATCCGTGTTGGTGGCACCATGGGCTGTCTCGAGCCCCGAGACCTCGATGACCAGGAGAACGTGGATGATGAGCCGACTTGCCAGTGTCATGCTGCTGGCCGTTGTCGTGAGCGTGGGATGTGGGAAGGACGCGAAGATCGAGGAATGCAATGCCTTCATCGACAAGGTCAACACGTCGCTCAAGAAGATCGAGGCTCAGACGAGCGCCGAGGTGAAGGACGACAAGGCAGCCGCCGCTGAGATGCGTCAGTTGGCAGACCAGTACGACAAGCTGGCGAGCCAGGTTGCGGGGCTGGAGATCACGACGGCCGAGCTGCGAACCCAAGCCCTCGAGTACCAAAAGATGGCCAACGCTGCCGCATCAGCGGCGCGAGACGTCGCTACGGCAATCGAGACGAAGGATCCAGAGAAGGCCAAGGGTGCCCAAGCGGAGTTCGACAAGATCGTCAAGCACGAGGACGGGCTGGTCTCCCGGATCAATAAGTTCTGTCAGCAGGAGTAGCCGCGGAACTGTTGCGGCACCGCGGAGCCAGCATAGCCGGACCAGCGGAGTAGCGCTCACCGAGCACACAGGGTTCGTCGCCTGCTGCCGCGGAGCTCCTGTCGTTCAGCGACGGCGCCGGCGACCTGTCGCCGCTGAGCGAGCATTACGACTCGCCTTGCGAGGCTGTGTCTTGGCGGATTGGGGCGCCGCCTCAACGTGCTCTCCCGCCTGCAGTCGCTTCAACTCGTCTCGCAGGCGTGCTGCGGTCTCGAACTCAAGGTTCTCGGCCGCTGCGAACATCAGCTGCCGGACGGATTCGATACGTTCTGCCAGGGCCTCGGCAGATGACTCCGCCGAGGAAGCCGCGGCTTCTGCTCCCCTTCCGGCGTCGCCCTTGGGGACCGCGTAGTAGTCACTCTGGCCGCTCGATGGACTGATATCGAGAATGGCGCGCTTGATGGTCTCTGGCGTGATGCCGTGCTTCTCATTGTACGCAACCTGGATCTTACGTCGGCGCTCGGTCTCGTCCATTGCATAGCGCATCGCGTCGGTGATCCGATCAGCGTACATGATGACCTGGCCGCGAGCATTGCGGGCGGCGCGCCCAATCGTCTGAACGAGCGAGCGTGGACTCCGCAGGAATCCTTCCTTGTCCGCGTCGAGGATGGCGACGAGGCTCACCTCCGGAAGATCCAGGCCTTCCCGCAGCAGGTTGATCCCGACGAGCACGTCATACTCTCCTGCGCGAAGCTCCCTCAGGAGCTCGACGCGCTCGAGCGTTTCGATATCCGAGTGCAGATAGCGGACCCGAACACCGAGCTCCGCGTAGTACTCGGTGAGATCCTCCGCCATGCGCTTGGTGAGGGTCGTCACCAGGACGCGTGCCCCCGCGTCCACCCGCTTGCGGATCTCCCCCAGCAGGTTGTCGACCTGCCCATCCACTGGGCGGACGATGATCTCGGGATCGATGAGCCCTGTTGGGCGGATGAGCTGTTCGACGAACTCCCCGTCGCACTGCTCCAGCTCGTAGTCGCCCGGCGTCGCGGAGACGAAGATGACGTGCCGCATGTGCGTGGAGAACTCGTCGAAGTTGAGCGGTCGGTTGTCGAGGGCGCTAGGCAGCCGAAATCCATAGTCGACGAGAGTCTCCTTGCGCGCACGATCGCCCCGGTACATTGCGCCAATCTGCGGGATCGTCTGGTGGGACTCATCGATCACGAGCAGGAAGTCCTCCGGGAAGTAGTCGATCAACGTCGGAGGAGGGTCGCCAGGGTCTCGATTCGAGAGGTGTCGCGAGTAGTTCTCGATTCCTTGGACGAACCCCATCTGCTCCAGCATCTCGAGGTCATAGCTCGTGCGCTGTGCAAGCCGCTGCTTCTCCAGGAAGCGCCCCTGCTTATCGTAGAATTCCAGACGTTCCAGGAGCTCGGCGCGTATGGATTCGATGGCGCGGGCGAGCTGCTGGCGCGGCGTAACATAGTGTGAACCGGGATAGACGGCGTAGCGCTCGAGCTGTCCGAGCACGCGGCCCCGCAGGGGATCCACCTCGCTGATCGCTTCGACATCGTCGCCGAAGAACTCGACGCGAATGGCGCGCTCCGCCTCATAGACGGGAAAGATCTCCACGACATCGCCGCGGACGCGGAAGGTGCCGCGGTGAAAGTCGACGTCATTGCGCTCGTACTGGATGTCCACGAGCCTGCGCAGCAGCTCGTCGCGGCGCATCTCTTCCCCACGAACGATATCGATGAGCAGTCCTTCGTAGGTCTCCGCTGAGCCAATGCCGTAGATGCAGCTCACGCTGGCGACGATGATCACGTCCGGTCGCGACAGCAGCGCCTGCGTGGCCGCGTGCCTCATGCGGTCGATCCGATCGTTGATGATGGCGTCCTTCTCGATGAAGGTGTCCGTCGTGGGGAGGTAAGCCTCGGGCTGGTAGTAGTCGTAGTAGCTGACGAAGTAGGCGACGGCGTTATCGGGGAACAAATCCCGCATCTCCCCGTAGAGCTGCGCCGCGAGCGTCTTGTTGGGTGCGATGATCAACGTCGGGCGCTGAAGGCGCTCAATGACATTGGCTACGGTGAATGTCTTGCCGCTGCCCGTGATGCCCAAGAGCGTCTGAAAACGCTTCCCTGCAGCTAGCCCCTCGCTGAGTGCTTCAATGGCCGCTGGCTGGTCACCCTTCGGCTGAAAATCGCTGCGAAGCTTGAAAGCGCAAGACATAGACACACAAGATGCGCGCGTCCCGCACGGTATTCAAGCCATGACTCTCCCCCCCCGAATGCCGAGTCGCGTTCCCCGAGAGCGGTCCACAAACGCATGAACGCCCGCGGAGCGGAGAGCTCGACGGGCGTTCGCGTTCGGGGTGACGCCTTAACGCTTCGAATACTGGAACCGCTTGCGCGCCCCCGGCCGACCGTACTTCTTTCGCTCCTTTTCCCGCGCGTCACGGGTCAGGAAGCCAGCACGCTTCAATGGGCGACGCCGCTCCAAGTCGTCGCTCGCGAGCGCACGAGCGATGCCATTGCGCAGTGCCTCGGCCTGGGCGCTGTGTCCGCCTCCCGCGACCGTAGCCTTAACGTCGAACTGATCGCCAAGCTCGAGGAGCTCCAGCGACTGCCGCGCGATCATGCGCGATGTCTGCCGCTCGAAGTACTCGTCCATCGAACGGCTATTAACGGTGATCTGGCCGGAGCCCGGCTTGAGCCAGACGCGAGCGACGGCGGTCTTACGCTTCCCGGTGGCGTAGCGGTCAGTGGTGACTTCGGAAGGCATCGACTATCAATCCTGGTGAAAACGGAGGTCCCTTACAGGGAGAGGGGCTCGGGCTTTTGCGCAGCGTGTGGATGGTCGGCCGCGCCATAGACCTTGAGCTTCGTGATCATCTGCCGCCCGAGCACGTTCTTCGGCAGCATGCCTTTTACGGCGGTCTGAATGGGGAACTCGGGGCGCGACACCACGAGTTCCGAGAAGGGTTTCTCGTAAATCCCGCCCGGGTACCCCGTATGGCGGTAGTACTTCTTGGTCTCCGCCTTTGCGCCGGTGAGCTTCACCTTGCTGGCGTTGACCACAATCACGAAATCGCCCGTGTCCACGTGGGGGGTGTACGAGGGCTTGTGCTTTCCTCGGAGCAGCGTCGCTACCTTGCTAGCGAGCCGGCCAAGTGGTTGACCTTCGGCGTCGACCACCCACCAGCGGCGGTTTGCCTGTGCTTCTTGCGGCTTTGCCACGAACGTTTTCATGGGGACTTCTCTAGGTACCGGTCGGGGCTCGGACCCGCGATCCGATCCGCCGTTAATGGGGCGGCTTTACTAGCCGTCGCCTTGCCAGTCGTCAAGCGGCTGCTTTGGTAAACGGGGCAGGCCAACGGGTCGGGGTCGCGCCGCAGGGAGGGAGTGACCCGCGCCGCACCCCTCTACTATATTGCATCAACGCGTCCAGCCATTCTGCGGACGCTCGAAGCGTCGCGACATGCATCCCACCGGTAACGTCAAGATCCTGGACAAGATGGTCTCCGACGGCCTGGTCAGCCCCGAGCAGCGGGAGACCGTCCTGAACTCCGTCAAGCTGGGGGAGCGCTTCGAGGAGGCGCTGCTCGACCTCGCCGTCATGGACGAGACGAAGCTGCTCAAGTACTTGGCGGCCCACTATCGCACCCGGTTCGTCTCGACGGAAAAGCTCGCGCGAGCGGATATCGACCGGCTCACCTTGGAGAAGGTGCCGATCAAACTGGCAGACGAGTACACCGTCTTTCCCGTGCTCTTCGATCCGCAGGCGCGCGTGCTCTCGGTGGTGACCCCGGATCCTGACAACGTGGTGGCGCTTCACGAAGTGCAGCTCGTGTCGGGCGCCAAGCAGGTCCGCGCGTTCTTGGGACGGCCGCGCGGCGTGCGCGCCGCGGTGGCCAAGGCCTACCAGGGAGACATTCACGCCTTTGCGCAGCTAGACCGCTCGGCGCATGCGCAGTTCACCAACATGCTCGATATCTACGAGCGCAATCTGGTCAGCGACGAGAGCTTGGTCACGGCTCTGGCGAGTGAAGCCGTGGCGCGCGAGCGCACCCTCAGCGGTGGAGATCTCGAGAAAGCCGCCACCCGTGCGGCGCGGAGCGAGGGCATCACCGGCAACGCCTACCTCGAGACGCTCAATGTACTGGTTAGTCTCATTGAGAACGGACGTCCCGATCTGCGCGGGCACTCGGCTCACGTCGCTCGCCTCCTGCGCAAGATTGCCGAGCGCCTCAACCTCTCGGCGGTACAGGCGGCGACGCTGCAGATTGCTGGGTACATTCACGACCTAGGGAAGATGGGAGCTTACCACCTGACCGCGCTCAACGTGGCGGAATACGAGGCGCATCGGGCATCGGCGAACAAGCTCTTCCGCGCGCCACTGCGGCTGCTGGAAGCCGTCGGATTGCCGCCGGAGTCACTCGAAGCCGTCGAGTCGATGTACGAGCGCTATGATGGTCAGGGTTTTCCGAGCGGCTCACGTGCGAAGGAGATCCCCCTCGGCGCGCGTCTTCTTGCCATCGCCGATACGTATGCGGACCTCACCCAAAACCCACGCAATCCTTTCCGCGGGACCCTGCCTCCCGTTCAGGCCTGCGATGTCCTGACGAAGTTTCGCGAACGGGTCTTCGATCCGAACCTGGTCGACCTATTCCGCCATACGGTGACCGGCGACGACCTCAAGGCGCGGCTTTTGGCGAATCGCCACCTCGCGTTGGTCGTGGATCCAGACCCCGAAGAGACGACGATCCTCGAGCTCAGGATGGTCGAACATGGGTTCGAGGTGAGGCAAGCGCGCGCAGCAGATCAAGCCTTCGTGATGCTGGCCGCGGGAGACGTGGAGCTGGTGATCAGCGAACTCGACCTGGGGGATGCCGATGGCCTGAAGCTGCTCGCCGAGGCGCGCAAGCAGCCATGGGGAGACGTGCCTTGGATAGTGGTGACGGGGCGTGCGAACCGGGAGGACGCTCAGCGCGCCTTCGAGCTGGGCGCGGCGGATTTCATGACCAAGCCGGTCAGTCCCGATCTGCTGGTCGCGAAAGCGCGGCAGATTCTAGAGAGACAAGTCGGGCGCAAGGGTGCTCGGGGCGTCTCCGGGTCCTTGCAGGAGATGGGCCTACCCGACATGGTGCAGGTTCTCTGGCACGGAAGAAAGAGCGGCTCTCTGAAGATTCGAGGTGCTGGCGAATCGGGAGAGATCCACTTCGTGGAGGGCAGCATCTACAATGCCCTGTGGGGGACTCTCCGAGGCGAAGAGGCGTTTTACGCCATGCTCAAGCTCAGTGAGGGAGAATTCGTGCTGGATCCGACATTTCGAGCCCCTCAACCGGTCATTTCTGCGAGCCCCGAAGCGCTGCTCCTAGAGGGGATGCGGCGGTTCGACGAGGAGGGGCGTTGAATCGGCAGCAGGGTGCTTCCGGTGTGTCAGGCTCGTACCTTGTACGTCCTGGCGATCGCGCGCGTGTCGCTTTCCCCTGCTCACGTGATAACCTGTGAAGGTCGATTGTTGAGAGAGAGCACGCGTGGAGAAGTTTCCGCCACCCCTTCTAGGGTTCAACAACAACGTCCGACACCAGGGGCGGGTGTTCCACATCCAGACGGAAGACTCTGGTGCTCGCCACGCCCGCATCGTCACGCATCTCTTCGCTGATGGTGGTCGCATCCTGAGAACGACGCGCACGGACTACTCGGACCGGGTGGGCCGAAAGGATATGGCTGAGCACCTTCGGCAGCTGATGAAGCAACAACACAAAGCCATGTTCTTGGCACTGCGCGCTGGCGAGCTGGACGACGCCATCGCACTGGCTCTCGGCGGGGATCCCGAGGTCGACGCGGAGGTGCCATCCTCTGCCCGCATCACAGCAGTGAGCGTGTCGCCCGAGCCAAAGGACGAGATCGCGGACACGACGGAGGTCAGCTCGGCGGTAGCGCCTCGCCGGGGTGTACCGCGCCCGGAGATGCCGCCCCCTCCCCCAGATGGAGAACGGCCGATCGCTATCGAGCCTCCGGAGCGTCGCCGGGGGAGTGGTACGCGGGAGCGGGCCGCGGTTGGCCATTCGCCAGTGGACGGGGCCCGTCCTGCGTCGCTCTTCGAGACGGAACCGATGGTTCAACGGAGTATCTTCAGCGACGGATTGATCACCGAGCCTTCACTGGACGAGGTCATCCTGAGCTACCTCTCGGACGACGTCGCTGGCAGCTCCTCCAAGGAGTGACCAGCAGATCCACAGCAAGGCGTGCCTTGTGCAGGCCCGGGGGTCGGCTCTCGGAGGGGATGACATCGTGAGCCGAGACGAGTCTGATCTTCGGGAATCGAACCGCTTGCGCCTGAGAACCGCTCGTGGCAGGTTCCGGTCGCCGTTGGGCCAGGCCCGGCCTCGTGTCGGTTCCGGTCTGCAGCTGGCGAGGTAGCCAAGTGGTCAGGCAGCGGTTTGCAAAACCGTTATACGCCGGTTCGAATCCGGTCCTCGCCTCTGAAAACAAGGGGTTCCGCGATCGGGAGGGCGGAGCGGGAACGGGTGCTGGTACCTGGATGCCAGCGCGGGTACCTGGATGCCGGCGGGTACCTGGGGGTACGCTTCACTCCGGAGCGGCCGCGCCGTTGGGCTCCGCGGAGGTAGACCGTGGTCAAACACGACTTCAAGGACCTTTACCCAGAGAAACGCGAGAGCGCTAGTTGCCCGTTCAGCACCGCTCTTTTGTCGGGTAAGAGCGACTCGGCCGAACGTGGGACCCATAACTGGCTACTTGCTGGGTAACGGAGCGCACTCGGGGCAACGCACTAAACCGCGCTGGATTGATTCGACATTTGCGCCGGAGGCGAACGCCCACTTGTCCGGCATGACGATCCACGAGCCATCGAACGGCCCAAACGTGACATCGACCGCGACGGCGCGTTGCTTGCGGACGGGGCAGCGGACGGGGATGTCCCGCTGCTTCGGGTTCCCGTCATGGCACGTCACCGTGCCTTCGCTCAACAACGCGATAGACGGGCCCCGAGGAGCCACGCTCAGCCCATCACTCGGCGATCCGGCGGGCATCGTCCCTCGCGAGCGTGGGGCATGAGTAGCGCCGTTCGGGCTGCGGGGCGCCGGGCGCGCGCCACGTCGCGTGAGAGCGATTGGACGAGCGATGATGCCTAACCGTAAGGAATCGCGTACGAACCATTTTTGAAGGCTGTTTCCGTACGGTCGTACGGTCGCGTTTGGGCCTTTCGGGTACGGTCGCTCGTACGGGTAGCCATGAGGGTTACGGTTCTCCGTCGCCCGGGCATCGAGGAGACGTCTGCTCGATCAGCTGGCGACGGAAGCGTCGCGCAGCGCCGACCGCGACGCTTCCAGATGACGGCCCTACTTGCCGCGCAGGCGAGCCCAGAACTCGGCTTCGTCGATGCCTAGATGTCGGCAGGCGCCGCGGATGTAGACGTCGGGGATCTCGGAGTGCCATCCGCGATGCGCAGGAATGGGGTAGGCGCGAAAACCTGGCTTCGTTGCCTTGTAGTTGTGCCTTCCCCCAGTGTCGCAAACGTCTACGCCAAACGTTCGCAGGATGGCCGCAACCTCGCGCAGACGGGCTGGCATAAGTCAGCAACCGGCGGCAGGCACGCTATCGAGTCGGAGTGGGGCGGCAATCTGCCAGGGTAGCGGCATCTGCTCAACGGGATGGCTCGCCACACAATAGACGGTCAGTTGGGTGACAAGGGCACCGATCATCGACTCGTCCGGCATGGTGGATGCTGGCACTCCCGCTCGCATCACTTCGTTCATCTGCTGCCAGCACTCATCCGGAGCTGGTCCACGCTCGAAGGGGTCCGCCCCACGCGCCAAGTCGTCATCCAGCACCATCTCCACCGCCTCTTTGACGGCATCGAGAGCCGCGCCGAGCGTCTCCCCCTGCGAGATGACGTCAAGGTTCAGGCAGTGGGAAACCCAGAGGCCCGGGACGTCTTCAGCTCGCGTAACCAGGACGACGAGCGTTCGAGAGGTTGGCAGTGGCACGCTTGGATCTTGCGTCCAGGCTCGGGCAATGCAACAGGCCGTATGGCCAGGCCTCATTCGCGCCTCTCTGGCGACTCGCGTCCCCTCGGGCAGCTCCGGTGCCACGTCCACCGGAGGAAGCGTGATCCTTTACCGGCTCGTCGGTAGCGCTTGGGCCCGTTTGCAAAACCGTTATACGCCGGTTCGAATCCGGTCCTCGCCTCGAATCGTCGTCCGTTCGCGGTGGAGCAGATGGCGCTTTCAGCATGAAGACGTGGCTGGCTCGGCTGACAGGTTAGAGCGATTCCGGTCCTCATCTCACGCGCCCGGCTGTGGGGATTCGTGCAAGCTGATATCGTCCCTGCCCGATGCGATGGTTTGTTCGTGGCGATGTGGACGGGTTCTTCGGGCTGGCCCTCGACAACCTGGTGCAGCTACTGCTCATCGACATGCTGTGCCGGGGGGTGCTCGGGTTCTCGAGCGAGCTCATCTATGGACGAGTGCTGCCGGGGGTCGCAGTCTCTCTCGTCGTAGGCAACGTCTACTATGCGCACCAAGCGTTGAAGGTAGGCGTGGCAGAAGGGCGCAGCGACGTTTGCGCGCTGCCCTACGGGATCAACACGGTCTCGCTGTTTGCCTATGTCTTCCTGGTCATGCTGCCAGCGAAGCTTGCCGCGGAAGCTCGGGGGCTAGCAGACCCCTCCCTCGTTGCTTGGCAGGCGGGGCTCGTCGCGTGTGTCGGCTCTGGCTTGATCGAGCTAGTCGGTAGCGTCGTCGCCGAGCGTTTGCGGCGCGTCACGCCGCGCGCTGCGCTCTTGGCCACGCTCAGCGGAATAGCCCTGACGTTCATTGCCCTGGGCTTCCTTTTCCGTACGTTTGCCCGACCCGTGGTGGGGATGGTGACGCTCGGCATCATTTTGGTCACGTACTTCGGGCGCGTGCGCTTTCGCGGGGGGATCCCCGGGGGATTCGTCGCGGTCGTCGCCGGCACAGCGGTGGCCTGGGCGACAGGGATCGCCCCGGTGGGTGAAAGCCCCGCGGGAACCGTAGCGCTCGCCCTGCCTGTTCCAGTGCTGGGGGATCTGCTCGAAGGACTGAGGCAGGGTTACCTGTGGACGTTCTTGCCCATAATTCTGCCTATGGGGCTCTTCAATCTCATCGGGTCCTTGCAGAACATCGAGTCGGCTGCAGCCTCTGGGGATCACTTCAAGACAGCCTCGTCCCTCGCCGTCAACGGTCTGGGAACCATGGCGGCAGCGCTCTTTGGCTCTTGTTTCCCGACGACCATCTACATCGGGCACCCGGGCTGGAAGGCCCTGGGCGCCCGCGCCGGCTACTCGATCCTAAACGCCGTGTTCTTCACGGTAGTGATCCTGTCGGGCACGCTTGGCTGGATCACGTGGGCAGTGCCCGTCGAAGCGGGCATGGCTATCGTGCTCTGGATCGGCCTGGTGATCTCTGCACAGGCGTTTCAGGTAACGCCCCGGCGCCACGCGCCAGCCGTCGTTCTGGGGGTGATGCCTGCCGTCGCTGCCTGGGGTGCCATGATGGCCAAAGGGGGCCTGCGCGCTGCCGGAGCAGGAGAAGAAGGTGGTGTGCCGTTCTCACGAGGGCTCATCGAAGCTTTCGTTCGCTCGGACATCTGGATTGACGGTGCTTTTGCCCTCGAGCAGGGCTTCATCTTCTCGGCCATCGTGCTTGCGGCCGCGGCGGTCTGTATCATCGAGCGATGCTTCATTAGAGCCGCGCTCTGGGCGTGGGCCGGCGCCCTCCTCTCTGTGGTGGGATTCATGCACTCGTACCGCTTCACGCCGGGAGATACGGTTCTCGAGCTTGCACCCGCTTGGCCCTGGGCGCTCGGCTACACTCTCATGGGATGCGCTTTCGTGCTGGCGAGGTGGCTCACGGTGCCAGACGGGGCGGCTCCGAGCGACGACTGAGGTCTGTTCTGCGGCCGGACCGCGAGCAGGTCTCTGGACGGCAGTTGCACATCGCCAATGCTGGGACGATCCTTACGACACCGTTACCGAGATAGCAGCAGCCTTCAAGGCAAGGAGACCGCGCCACGATGACCGAGCCCGCCGCAGATTTCAGCATCACCAAGTTGGGGGAATCCACGATCCAGTCCCCCCTCGTTCTCTCGAAGAGCATGGGCGACCTCATCGCGAACTACGTCACCGATGAGCAACGCGTCGCCTACAATATCGAGCTCGTTGACAGTGACCGGGGCCGCTCGGCCGAAGCGATGGGTCTCCTCGAGAAAGCGGGACCTCGCGAAGCAATCTACTTCGATCCGAGCAAGGTGCACGCTGGCATCGTGACCTGCGGCGGACTCTGTCCGGGCCTGAACAACGTCATTCGTGCCATCGTGATGACGCTCTGGCACTCCTATGGTGTGCGGCAGATCAGCGGAATCCGCTATGGCTACCGCGGCCTTCTGCCGGAGCTCGGGGCCCGGATGAAGGCCCTCTCGCCAGAGGTCGTCTCGGACATTCACCGCGCTGGAGGTACTATCCTGGGTTCGGCTCGCGGGGGCGGTCAACGCACGGCTGAGCTCGTCGATGCCATGGACAAGATGAATCTCACGATGCTCTTCGCCATCGGCGGCGATGGCACACAGCGGGGCGCTCTCGCGCTGTCCGACGAGATTCGGCGGCGCGGAAAGAAGATGGTCGTCGTCGGCATTCCGAAGACCATTGACAACGACCTCAGCTTCGTCGAGCGCTCGTTCGGGTTCGAGACGGCCGTCTCCGAAGCGGTGCACGCCGTGGACGGCGCCCACACCGAGGCGCGTGGCGCCATCGACGGGGTGGGCATCGTCAAGGTGATGGGGCGGGAATCCGGCTTCATCGCTGCGCACACTGCCCTCGCCACCAACGACGTGAATTTCCTGTTGGTCCCCGAGCTCCCCTTCGACCTCGACGGACCACGCGGTCTTCTTGCCCTCCTCGAGCGCCGCTTGGATGCTCGACATCACGCTGTCATCGTGGTCGCGGAAGGGGCAGGGCAGGGCTTGGTGCGCGTCGAGGGGAAGGACGCCTCTGGGAACCAGAAGCTCGGCGACATCGGTCTCTATCTAAAGGACAGAATCGCTGACTACTTTGAAGAGCGAAGGCGAGAGATGAACATCAAGTACATCGATCCCAGCTACATCATTCGCAGCACGGCAGCGAACCCAGCCGATGCCATCTACTGTGCGCGTCTTGGCAGCAACGCCGTCCATGCGGCAATGTCCGGGCGTACAGGGTGCCTCGTGGGGCGCGTGAACAATCGGCTCGTCCATGTGCCCATCAGTCTCGCTACACGGCATCGGAACAGCATCGATCCCGAGAGCCCGCTGTGGCGCGACGTAGTGGAATCCACGGGCCAGCCCCCGCTCATCGTCAATTGAGCGCAGCCCTGTCCAAACAGAGCCAGGCGGATGGAACACTGCGCTCGGCACAGTCACGGATGACGGCCCACGCTTTCGATGAGCTTCGTGAGCATGGCTGCCGTGCGGTCCGCGATCTCTTGGGTGAAAACGATATCTCCAAGCGAAAAGTAGGCGCCTAGATGCACGAGGACTGGCACTGGACGGCAGAGTTCTGACACGCAGTGACCGTCGCCAAGGTCGGCAGCCCGCCGTCGGTTGCTGCCAGGCAGCTGGCGAGCGCCTTTTGGCAATCGGTGACGCACGCCGAGTTCGGCTGCGGTAGCTCCGCCGGGATCGCGACGCTTCCCGTGGGCGTTGGCTGGCTGCCGCCCGTACCGGTGCTCGGCGTGGGAGCCGTGGCGATCGGTGCCGGGGCTGCGGCATCGGGCCCTGTGGGAGCGGGGGTTTGGATGGGCGCTGGCGCGGCGGGGCTGGGGAGTGCGGTCGTTGCGGGCCGGCGGGCTTCAGGCGGCGCACGACGCTCGTCCGCAGGAGCACTGCGGGGGGCCGCAGCGTTCGTTCGAGATTCGCCCGGCGCCACCGGTTCCAATGGCGAGGGCAGCGGCCGGTCTTCATCACCCTTGCCGAGTTTGCATGCGGCGAGCGATAGGCTCAGCAGCGTCATCGCCATGACGCGCTGTATCGAGGAGACGCCTGCGGATATCTGATTCATCGACCATTCATACTGCCTTCACACCCACATAAAAATGGGTGCGGATGAGAGGCCGGTGGTTCGGTATGGTGCGACGGGTTTCGAGTACGCTCGTTCTCGGCCGGATGCCGCGCTGAATCAGCGGGGGATTTCGGCAGTTTTGCGACTCTGATGGACGCCGCCCACTTGGCGGGCGCAGGAAACCCATTCCACAATGCGCCGTGGCCAGGAGAACCGATTGGGTGGTGAAATGAGGCTTGGAGTCGATTTCGGGACGACACGCACGGTCGTGTCGGCAGTCGAGCGGGGCCGCTATCCCGTCGCGGCTTTCGAGACCCCGGCTGGCTTTGTGGACTATCTGTCGGGGCTGGCAGTTCTCGCCGAGGGGAAGCTGCACTTTGGGCACGAGGCGCGCAGCTACCTCGACGGGGCATCGGTGCTCGCCATTCAGTCAGTCAAGCGGGCCCTCGCGGGCCTAGCACCCGACGACCCGGTTCCTGGCCTGGTGGGAGTCAACGCCCTGGATCTGGCGACCCGCTACTTGGAATACGTTCGGCGTCGCGTCCTCTATCACAGCAACCTCGACGTACCGGACGGGGAACCGCTCGAGGTGGTGGTGGCCGTGCCGGCCAATGCCGGAACCCGGCAGCGGTACTTGACGCTCGAGGCTTTTTCGCGGGCGGGCTTCCATGTCTTGGGCATGGTGAACGAGCCAACGGCTGCGGCCATCGAGTACGCGCACCGGAATCTCGGCGCAATCGGGCGCCGCAGTCCCAAGCGCTACGTCGTGGTGTACGACCTGGGTGGCGGCACCTTCGACACCTCGGCGGTCTCCCTCGAAGGGCGGCGGTTTGAGCTGCTGGCCAGTGAAGGTATCGCGAAGCTGGGCGGCAATGACTTCGACGAGGTTCTGATGGAGCTCGCGCTCGAGGCTACTGGGGTTGCCCCTGGCGCTTTGAGCTCGGGGAAGAGGGCGGCCCTGCTCGAGGTTTGCCGGGAGGCCAAGGAAACGCTCGGCCAGCACACGAAGCGATTGTTGATAGATTGCGGCACCATTCTACCGGGTCAGGAGGCCATCGTCGTCGAAGCGTCGCGCTTCTATGAGAGAACCGAGCCGATGATCGAGCAGACGCTGGACCTCATCGCGTCGATCTTCCAGAGGTTGGACGGGACCGGGATCGATCCGGCTAATCCGCGAGAGCTCGGCGCGCTCTATCTCGTCGGTGGTTCGACTTCGTTCCCGGCAGTAGCCAGGGTCCTGCGCCGAGCGTATGGCCGCAAGCTGCTTCTTGCTCCCCAGCCCCACGCGGCGACCGCCGTTGGTCTTGCTATTGCTGCAGATGCGGATGCCGAGCTGTTCGTGGTCGAGGCGGTCACCCGGCATTTCGGAGTTTGGCGCGAGGCCGAACAAGGCCGTGAGAAGTACTTCGATGCGATCTTCCGCAAGGACACGGCCAGCGACGAGGCGCTGGAGCTGACGGTTCAGCGAAACTACCGCCCCGTGCACCGCGTGGGGCATCTGCGGTTCGTCGAGTGCAGCCGGCTCACTGAAGATGGGCAACCGACTGGCGACCTCACGCCTTGGGGCGAGTTCCTCTTTCCTTATGATCCTACCTTGGCGGACTCCACGAACCTCGCAGGTCGCGCGGGAGAGCGGACTACTCGCCTGGCCGACGTGGAAATCCTCGAAACCTACAGGTACTCGCGTGACGGCAGCGTTTCCGTCGAGATAGAGAATCGGACCCACGGCTATCGGCGGGCCTTCGTGGTCTCTCAGCAGGAGCTTCGCCCCCTCGGTGGCGTGCAGGGTTGAGCGTCGATGATAGGGGGCTCAGCATTTCTTCGATGAGCAAGCAGAGGCCTGCGGCCGTCTCCGGCCGCTTCTATCCAGGGCGAATCCAGGAGCTGAGAGAGCTCGTATCCACCCTGTTCCGCGGGGCAGCCGAGGGTGTCCTTTCGGAGGCGCGTGCCGTGGTGCTCCCGCACGCCGGCTATGCCTACAGCGGGCGCACGGCGGCCCTCGCTCTCTCTCGCATCGTCGTTCCAGAGCGGATCATCATTGCCTGTCCGAATCACACGGGTCACGGCGCGGCCATGTCCCTGTGGTCTGGGGGAGCCTGGCAGTTGCCGACAGGGAAGGTTCCGGTCGACGCTGCCCTCGTCGAGGCCCTCATGAACGCGACACCTCTCGAGCTCGACCGTGACGCGCACCTTCGCGAGCATGCCATCGAGGTCGAGCTACCGTTGCTCCAGCACCGACAGCCAGCCCTGCGCATCGCGTCCCTGTGCCTCGGGCCGCTGTCGCTCGGGGACTGTCAGCGTCTCGGTGCGGGGATTGCTGCTGCGGTCCGCGCCGTCGAGAGCCGGGATACCTCGGTCTTGCTCGTAGCGAGCACGGACATGTCTCACTATGTCCCCGCGGGAGCCGCCCGTGAGCTCGACGCGCAGGCTCTCGATCAAATGACGGCATTGGATCCAGCGGGCCTCTACGCCACGGTGCGGCGCCATGGGATCAGTATGTGCGGCGTCGTCCCGACGACCACCCTCCTGTATGCAGCGAGGGCGCTCGGTGCTACGAGCGCGGAGCTCGTGGACTACACGAACTCTGGGGAACGGACAGGCGATGACCAGAACGTCGTCGGCTACGCCAGCGTGATCGTGTACTAATCCGTTCGCGGCGAGCTCCTGACCAGGTTTCGGAAAAACCCCGCGCGGTCTCGCTGGCTGGCGGCTGATTGGCTCCCGCGACGCCACATTCCTCTTTGGTTCCGGCTCCGCCGGCTTAGGAATTTCTGTCTCGACCCGCCCTCGGCCTGCTGTTACCTTCGTTGACGTCATGAACTCCAACATCGCCCCAGGCTTGCTCGTGGCAGCCCCTCCGCTGGGCGATCCGAACTTCGACCGCTCGGTGGTGATGTTGGCCTCGCACGGGCCAGAAGGCGCGTTTGGATGGGTAGTGAATGGGCGTGAGCTGGTGACCTTGCCGGAGCTCTTGGTACGGGCGGGCGTTACAGAGCAAGTCTTGGATCTGCCCGGGATGGTGAGGGTTGGTGGTCCGGTTTCTCCAGAGCAGGTATGGCTCGTCTATCGCGCCGAGGACCGATTCCCTGATATCGAAGGGCAGTTCGAGGTGGGTGATTCGATCATCGCCTCTGCCTCCAAGCAAGTCCTCGAGGCGATTGCGTCAGGTGCTCCGGTCAGCAGCCTCGTTGCGCTGGCGGGATATGCCGGCTGGGCGCCCATGCAGCTCGAGGAGGAGATCCGCCGGGGAGCCTGGCTGCCCGTAGATTTGGACGCGCACATCGTCTTCGACGGAGAGCGCGCCCGTGGAAGCGTTTGGGAGCGCGCCTATGCGCTGGTTGGAACGAACCCGATGGCGTTCGCCGGCCGAAACATCGGCTCCGCGTGAATCGGCGCTGTGCCTCCGGGAGGCTGGGGCGACGGCGTCTGCCAGTCGTTTGCCTCGGGGCGTCGCCGTCCCCCTGGCAGCGCTCGTCTTAGGTTCCGCCACTACAGCGTGGGCTTCGGAGAACTCCGAGGAACAGCGCCGCGGCTGTCCGCAGGAAATGGTGCGTGTTGGTAACGACTGTGTCGATCGCTGGGAGATCGCCACAGTCGACGTCACGACCTCGGAGCCCCTCTCGCCGTACTACCCCCCGCATCCCCGGCTGTTGCGGCGAATCTACCGCCTCTGGCAGGTGGAGCGGGGCCAATACGGCACGGCTGAGGCGCGGCGGACTCCGCTCCCCGAGCCCTCCTCGTGGCAGAAGACTCATCCCTTTCGTCCGAAGGCCGTGAGCCGCGCTGGTGTCGTGCCCCAGGGGTACTTGACCTTCTACCTTGCCAAAGAGGCGTGTCTGAATGCGGGGAAGCGCCTCTGCAACAGGGAGGAGTGGCAGACGGCTTGTCGTGGCAGGGCGCGTACCAAGCACCCCTACGGCCCGAGCTTCAAGCCACTCGCTTGCAACGTTGGTCGCTACTATCACCCAGCGTTTCTCCTTCACGGTCATTCGTCGATAGGACATACGGATCCGCGTCTCAACCTCGTCGATGAGCGGGGGCGTGATCCGTTACTGCGCCTCACCGGAGTCACTGAGGGCTGCGCAAGCCGCTGGGAAGGCGGCGTCGTATACGACATGGAAGGCAACCTCGACGAGTGGATCGATGACGAAGCAGGAGTGTTCGTGGGCGGCTTCTACGCGCGGGGAACCCGCCAGGGATGTGAGGCCGAGGTAAGCGGCCATTCCCCTAGCTACTACGACTATTCCCTGGGCACTCGCTGCTGTCGTGACGTCGACTCGCGCTAGAACCCGAAGTCCACCTTGCGCGGTCTCGGAGCCGGGCGCGCGTGTACAGGGGAAGGGCTCGTCGTTGCCTCCCGGCCGCGGACGGGGACGGCGCGTGCGCCCCCGTCGTGAGCAACGCCAGCGTCGAGCGCTAGCGAGTGGTTCGTCAGTCGCGCGGGTGTCGTCTCCATGGCGAGGTCCTCGACGCTCACCGTCGGAGGCGGCGCCGCGGTGCTCGGCGTTGCGCCATGCGCCGAGGCCTGCTCTGCCACGCCTGAGACTGCAGTGGGCGGACCTCGGGTGCCAAGCTGCCAGCTGGCGAACGCGGCCAAGCCTAGGGCGAGACTCAGGACAACGACCTTGCGGCGTCGCCGAGTTGCCCGGTGCTGAACGGCGCTTCTCGCCACCCCGGGCATGGTCGCGCTCGCGGAGGCCGTCGCACGCGGCCTAGGGGTGCGGCGGGCGCTAGAAAAGACGGGCTGTTCGCCGGACGCAGAAGGCGTTGCATTGTGAGGCCGCGACCGCGCGGGCGCGGAGAGTGGCGCTGCCTCTATCCATGTCGCGCGGAGCGAGGCACCGCAAATGTCCTCCTCGACTCCCCTCGCGACGAGCCAGGTCGCCAAAGCGGTGCCAAGCTCGCGCATCGAGCTCCAGCGCTCTGCGGGGTCCTTGTGCAATCCTTGGGCGAGAATGCTCCAGAGTTCATTGTCGCCCATGCCGACGGCAACGATGGATTCAGGCTCTTCGTTCAGGATCCTGAAGAGGACTGCGTTGTAGTTGCTGCTTTCGAAGGGCGTGCAGCCCGTGACGAGCTCGTAAATGACGATGCAAAGGCTCCAAAGGTCGGTGCAGGAGTCATCGGAAATATCCCCTCGTGCCTGCTCGGGGGACATGTAGTAGGGACTGCCGACCTCGGCCCCATCGAGGCTGACCTCGCGCTTGCCGTCCACGACACGCGCGACGCCAAAATCCAGGAGCTTAGGTTGTACTCTGCCGCTCGCGTCTCGGGCCAAGAAGATATTCTCTGTCTTCACGTCCCGATGAACGATGCCGATGGCGTGGGCCACCGAGAGGCCATCGATGATCGGC
The DNA here is from genome assembly GCA_023398955.1 of Pseudomonadota bacterium. GTDB lineage: Bacteria > Myxococcota_A > Polyangia > Polyangiales > Polyangiaceae > JAEWRL01. The sequence continues at coordinate 43,862 of JAEWRL010000163.1, read as the reverse complement.
AGGAGCATCTGAATGGCCTCTGCGGCGGTTGCAGGCCGGCGGTGTTCGATGCACCGACGGAGGGGTTCACCCTCCAGCAACTCACTCACGATGAATGGATCGCCCCGCTCGGTACGCCCATAGTCGAAGACGCGACAGATCGCAGGGTGTGCCAGCTGGGCAGCGATACGGGCCTCCTGGAGAAAGCGCTTGGCGGCGAGCTCTGGGTCTGCCGTCAGCTTGTGGATGAGCTTGATGGCGACCTCGACATCGAGGACGGTGTGGTGGGCCGCCCACACTACTCCCATGCCGCCCTGACCGATGCGGCGGGAGAGCCGGTACTTGTCGTGGATGAGCTCCCCCTCCGAATACGTGCTGGGCCGGACTGCTGCGGCGCGTGGTGGAGTGTGGGACATGGCTCTAGAAAGGCGAGAGCTGCGGCGACGCCCCTCGTTGGTCGGCGCGCCCTGGAATGAACCCCCACGAGGGGGCCACCGGAGGCGCAGGAAGCCAGAAGGGGCAACCTGCCATTGGCATTCAGCCAGGCTAGCACGACGCGCTCGCGGGCTGCTCTCCTTACGTTTGTCGTGGATTCCTTGCGCCAGCACGTAATCCGCCCGGGGGCGTAGGAGCGTGTCTTACACGCGCACCCGACGTTGCTTGCTGCCCGCAGCAGGTGCGGCAGTGACTGGCGCTGGGCCGCTGCCGCAAAGCCAGAGTACTATGACGGCTCGTGATGAGTAGCGGCTCTTGGTTGACACGCCCCAGCAATGCAACGGCAGCGCGCCACCAATCCAGGCGCGCTCTCGCAGCGGTCGGTCGCTGTCTCCGAGAGCCGGCGGTTCTGCTGCTGGCCACCAGCTCTGCTCCCGTCCGCCAGCGCCTCCGGACGGTCTCGGCGTTGCTCGTCGCGCTGTGTTTTGCTGGACCGTCAATGGCAGCACCAGATGACGAGACCGTGGAGGATAAAACCGTAGCCAGGCGCATGGCGGACGAGGCGGCGCAGCATTATCTGTCCGGCGACTACGAGCGCGCCCGCGATCTATTTCACCGCGCTGACGCGGTGTATCCAGCGCCGACGCTGGCACTATGGGAGGCCCGCTCCCTCGAAAAGCTCGGGCGCCTGGTTGAGGCCGAGGAGCGCTACGCTTCCGTTCTGCGTTACGTGGTCGGACCGGATGATCCGGAAGTCTATCGTGATGCCTCTGTGGAGGCGAAGCGTGAGATCGCACGTCTTCGCGAGCGCATCCCGACCGTCACAATTCAGCTCAAAGGAGACGGAGCGGACGCACCCAACGTGGAGGTCGAGATCGACTCCCGCCGTATCAAGCCAGCCATGCTTGGCTACCCGGTGCCTGTCGATCCCGGCCATCGTTCGGTGGTCGTGCAGGTGAGCCGGATTGAGCGCTTCAGGGAGGTTCTCGAGTTGAACGAGCGAGACCGCCGTGTCCTCAACGTGTGGTTGGCGCCCCAGCCTCCCGCCGTAAGGGTACGTGGTAGGGAAGGACTCGATGCGGAGCCGCAGCTGCGACACGATGAGCCGGAGGGCGGCTTCTTGGGGCTGGGGTCCCTTCACGTGCCTCTGGGCTGGCTCGCTGTTGGAGTCGGAAGCGCCGGGGTCGTGACGGGGGTCGTGGCGGGCAGCGCCGCGTCCAAGAAACACTCCACGCTAGCCGCCCACTGTGTGGACGACGACTGCCCCCCCGAGTACCACGAAGAACTGGAGGACTTCCGCCAGTACAGGACCTTCTCCACTGTCGGCTATGTGGCCGGCGCGGCGGGTGTGGCCTTGGGGGTTACGCTTCTAGTGACGGCACCCGAGGCTGCTCGGGCATCACCGACGAAGGGGGTCACATTGCGCATTGGTCCTTCCTACGCTGGCGTTGGCGGCCGCTTCTGAGCGCGTTCCGTTTTCTCCGCGTGAGCCGACTGGTGTGTCGGAACACTCTGCCGGGTCCCCAAAAAAACCTTCGCCGTCCGTAGGATTGCGGGGTGTTGAGCCGTCGAAGGGCGGCCACACTCCCTCCACCTCGCTCATGCAAGACAACTCCACCCAGCAATCCCCCTCCGTGGCGCAGACCCTCGGCCTCGACGCGCGTGCTCGGCGTCGCCGGCTCTGGTCCCGGTTGCTCTTCGCGATCGCGTTCGTCACCGTCGGAGGGGGCGTCGCGGTTTGGCTGCTGCGTCCGAAGGCAGATGTCGGTCCCCAGTACGAGACCGCAGACGTCGTGCGGGGCTCGCTCAAGGTCCTTGTCACGGCGACCGGCACTCTCAACGCGCGCGATGCCGTCGACGTTGGTGCCGAGATAACCGGGAGGGTCCTGAAGGTTCCCGTCGACTTCAATGATCAGGTCGAGGTGGGCCAGGTGCTCGCGGAGATAGACACGGAGCAATACGAGGGGCGCCTCGACGAGTCCCACGCTCAGCTGGCAGCTGCCAAGGCGAGCCTCGTCACTGCGGAGGTCACGGTTCGCGAAGCGGAGCTCAAGGCCGCCCGGCTCGAAGCCATGACCGACGCAGGACTCGCCTCGACGCAAGAGCTGGAAACTGCCATGGCGACCTATGACCGCGCGAAGGCTTCGGTCGTGAGCGCGAAGGCGCAGCTTACCTCGGCTCAGGCATCCCTCAAAGTGGCGCAGAACAACCTGAGCAAGGCCGTGATCCGCTCGCCGATCGAGGGCATCGTGCTCGACCGCAAGGTGGAGCCGGGACAAACGGTGACATCGGGTCTGCAGACGCCGGTACTCTTCACGCTCGCAGCGGATCTCTCCGAGCTCCGGCTCGATGTCAAAGTGGACGAGGCGGATGTCGGTCAAGTAAAGGCTGGTCAGTCTGCGCAGTTCACCGTCGATGCGTACCCCAACCGCGTCTTCTCATCGACCGTGCTCGCCGTGAAGAACATGCCCACCACGGACCAGAACGTCGTCACTTACGAGGCGCGCCTGTCGGTGCGCAACGAAGACGGGCTATTGCGACCAGGTATGACCGCGATGGCCTCGATCCTCGTCAGTGAAGAGCAGGACGTGCTCTTGGTTCCCAACGCGGCGCTGCGATATAACCCGGGCCCGGGCCGTGATGCGAAGCCGCAGGGCGTCGACTTCTCCCGCCTCATGCGGGGCCGTCCGCCGCGCACTCGTGGCTCAGCAGCGCCAGCGAGCAAGGGGGCAGCGCCCGGAGCCAGCGTTGGTCCCGATGCTGCCTTGCAGCTGCGAGGGCAGGCCAGTGTCGCAGCGGTTTGGGTGCTGGACTCGGGAAAGCCGAGCCGCGTTCCCGTACAGCTGGGCGCAACGGACGGGGTACGGACTGCCGTAGGTTCCAAGCAGCTCAAGGCCAGGAGCGAAGTGATCGTTGCCGAAGTCCAGGGCCCAGATGAGTAGCAGCCATCACTCCGCCGCGGCGCAGGCCCCGTTGGCTCCGCCGGTCGTTGCCCTGCGCGAACTCCGCAAGATCTACGGCCGCGGGCCCTCGGAGGTACGGGCCCTCGATGGCGTCGACCTGACCATTGCTCCCGGTGAGTTCGTCGCCATCATGGGCTCGAGCGGGTCCGGGAAATCGACGTGCATGAACATCATTGGTTGCTTGGATTCGCCAACGAGCGGTAGCTACCACTTCGCGGGCACCGAGGTGGGGGCGCTCACCAAGGACCAGAGGGCGCTGCTTCGCCGCCATTACATCGGATTCGTCTTTCAGGGTTTCAATCTGCTCGCTCGGACCAGTGCCCTGGAGAACGTCGAACTGCCCTTGGTGTACCGGCGCGTCTCCCGCGCCGAGAGGAGGCGGCGCGCCCTGCAGTCGCTGGACCTCGTCGGTCTCTCGGACCGCGCAAGGCACACGAGTGCGGAGCTGTCGGGCGGTCAGCAGCAACGCGTGGCCATCGCGCGCGCCCTCGTCAGTGAACCAAACCTGCTCCTGGCGGACGAGCCCACGGGCAACCTGGACTCGACGCGCAGTCGCGAAATTATGGGGCTTCTCTCGTCGTTGAACCGCGAGCGAGGTATCACCATAGTGATGGTCACTCACGAGTCCGACGTGGCGGGGTGGGCAGAGCGCACTCTGGTGTTTCGGGACGGTAAGATCGTCGCGGAGCAGCGCCGGTGATTATCCTCACCTTCCTCATGGCTCTGCGGGAGATTCGCAGGAATGCCGTGCGCTCGCTGCTGACGATGTTGGGCGTGGTCATCGGTGTCGGTGCTGTCATCGCCATGGTTACCATTGGGGAGGGCGCAACGGCCCGCGTCCAGGCGGATGTGGGCGCACTCGGAGAGAACCTGCTGATGGTCATGCCCGGGGCAGATCGTCGGGGCCCCGTGCGGACGCAGTCGACCCCCTTCGAGATTGCAGACGTCGAGGCCCTGCGGCGGGAGGTTCGCGGCCTGGAGGCCATCTCCGGTACTCTCGGACGCTCCGCAGTCGCGATCTATGGCGGGGAGAACTGGTCCACGACAGTGACGGGCACTGACGCTGATTACCTGACGATCCGGAACTACGAACTTGCTTCTGGGCGAGCCTTCACCGCCGCCGAAGCGCGCGCAGGCGAGCCTGTCTGCATTCTCGGTAGCACGGTGCGGGAGTCGCTATTCGGTCGCTCCAGCCCGCTGGGGGAACGCGTACGGGTGGGCCAGGTTTCCTGCCAGGTCATCGGGGCACTCGAGAGCAAGGGGGCCGCGGCCATGGGTCCCGACCAAGACGACGTCGTGCTCATGCCTCTGCGCGCCGTGCAGCGGCGCCTCGCCGGCACGACGGACGTCTCGATGATCTATGCCCAGGTTCAGAAGGGCTACGGGACTGCTCAGGTCAAGAGTCAGATCGAAGCGATCCTTTCCGAGAGGCGTCGCGTCGCGCCAGGGGCCGAGGTAGACTTCCAAGTGCGGGACCTGCAGGAGATTGCTGCTGCGATGAGCAGTGTTACCTCTGCCCTGACTGGGCTCCTCGGTGGCATCGCGGCGGTGAGTCTTCTCGTGGGAGGTATTGGTATTATGAACATAATGCTTGTGAGCGTCACGGAGCGAACGCGGGAGATTGGCACCCGTCTTGCCATCGGGGCCCTGGCGCGTGAGGTGCTTCTGCAGTTCTTGGTGGAGGCTATCGTGCTCTCGACCCTGGGAGGGATCATCGGTATCTTCTTCGGTCTAGGTCTTTCGTTTGGCGTCACTCACTTTCTTGGCCTACCTTTCGTCGTGTCGCCAGGCATCGTAGCGGCTGCGTTCACCTTCTCTGCCGTCGTTGGTGTGCTGTTTGGCTATCTGCCGGCTCGCAAAGCTGCACGGCTCAACCCCATCGATGCGCTGCGCCATGAGTAACTGGAAGCAGGGAATCTACTGCTGCATCATCAGGCTCGCGTGTGCAGCCGCCGCCGCCGTGCCCGCCGTTGCGGCCGAGGGGGCCCCACGAGCCGTCGCGATTGGCGAACGAGAAATCGTAGCGCGCCTGGTCGCCAACAACCCAGACCTGGAGAGCCTTCGGCTCTCGACCGAGCGCGCTCGCCAGCGCGTACTGACCGAGGAAGGGCGCTTCCCCTATTACCTTCAAGCCGATGCCGGCTACACCCGCAGCCGTGTGCCAGCGCTCGCCGGGAGCAACGAGGTCCTCGTCTCGACGCGGGACTCCTTTGCCGTCGCCACAGAGCTGAGGCGCGTCTTTCCCACTGGTACCCAGGCATCGCTGCGGGTTCAGGGTGAACGCTTCAGCTCGAGCCGCGCGACCACCGGGAGCCTCATCACGAGTCAGCAGTCCGGTGTTGGCTACCAAGCCACGGCGCGAGCCACCGTTATCCAACCACTCTTGCGGGGGGCAGGCCGTAGCGTGAACGAGGTGGAACTCCGCGCCTCGCGCTTGAGCCAAGCGGCGAGTCTACAGGTCTACGAGAGCCGGATTAGTGCTCTCCTCTATGATGCCCTGACTGCGTACTGGGAGCTCTGGTATGCTTCCCGCGCCGCGGAGATCGAGCGGAGTGCCCTCGAGTTGGCCGAGGCGCAGCTCGAGGAAGCCCGTCAGCGCGCGGCGTTGGGCGCCCTGGCCGCGGCGGACGTCCTGCAGTTCGAGACCCGTGTGGCCGAGCTTCGTGAATCGGTCGTCGCAGCCGAGTTCAGCGAGACGCAGCAATGGCTCGAGCTTCGCACGCTCGTCGGCGAGTCCGCCCAGGATGCGGCTCCCTGGCGAGCTGCGGATCTTGCGCCACCCCCGGCGGGGAAGGTAGCGGCGGCGGCGGTGCTCGGGCAGGTCGTCACCGCTTCGCCGGAGGTGCTCCAGCTGGAAGCCGAACTGAAGGTGCTCCGAGAGCGGGCAGAATGGGCAGGCGACGAGCTGGGGGCAAGGCTCGACGTGCAAGGCTGGGTGGAAGCTGCCGGACTCGGGGCTGGGACCCCAGTGCCTGTCGCGCGACAGCTCGGCGGTCTCGACGCGGTCAGTGTCTATGGAGGTGTCGTCTACGAGACACCACTGGATTCTCGGCGGCAGCGCGCCACACGCGCCCAGGCAAATCTGGAGATACGCATCGCGGAGCAGAACCTGCGCGCAGTGCGTCAGCGCCTACAGAATCAAGCAGCCCAGCTGGTCGCTCAGCTCGAGCGCACGCGGGTGGGGCTTATCGCCGCCCAGGAAACCGAGGCCATCGCCGAGCGGCAGGTGGTGCTGGAGCGGCAGCGTTTCCGTCTCGGCGGGGCGACGCCGTTGGAGGTTCAGCAAGCGGAAGAAACCCTTCGCCTGGTCCACCTGCGCGTGGCGCGCGCCCGCGTCAACGCCGTGCTGGTGATGCTCGGACTAGAGCACCTCACTGGCCGCCTCCTCGCGCGCTACACGGCGGCGTGATCCCCTGCGGTGGTTCCGAATCGGCGGTGGTGCGGCGTGGAGGAGCCGGTCAGGTGAACAAGCCGTGCTACCTTACCGCCCGTGCGCAGCTTCTTCTTTCCCCGGAATGCGCGCGCGCCAAACCTAACAGTGAGGTCCGAGATGGAAAAGGCTGCTTGGCTCGTCGACATGGGGTATATCGTGAAGGCATCGAGGGGCGCGTTCCCGCTGGACTACGTGAGGGCAGCGGCGTTCCTCAAGGCTCGACTCGGAGCAGTTCACCCATTTCTCTTCAACGGATATGACCAGAGGATTGGCGTCACGGAGGGGCTTACGGCTTTCTACCGCGCGATGGAGCACCAAGGCATGGTGGTACGTTTGCACCCCATGTCCGGCGAGCCCTCGCTGCGCTCGCATACCCAGCGGCGGGTGGACGTGGATCTGGCGGCGCACCTCGTATGGCAGGCGGGGTTGGCGGAGAACGGCTGTGTGGTGCTTACCACGGGGGATCAGGATTTTGTTCCTGCCGTCGAGCTCGTTACCGAACATTGCCAGACGCGCGTCGTCCTTTTCTCCTACCGCCAGAACGTTCACAGGGACCTCGAGGCGGCCGTCGCTGAACGGATTTGCTTCGAGGACTTCAAGGAGCAGCTGTTGCGGGAATAGCTCCTGATGCTGACGCGGTGTTGGGCTTCGCCTCACGCGTTGTGGGACGACGTACCACCGCTCTCCGATGGGCCCGCCGCTGCCACCAATGTTGGCGCTGTCATGTCACCGTCCGGCTCCCGTCTCCCCAGCGGCGAATGGAAGCAGTCCGAGTGCTGTTGGGGAGGCGCGGCCAAGCGATGGAACAAGCGCAAGCAGCTGAACGCGTGATCGGATTGCCCGTGTCAGCGCTTCCAAGTGGCACAGATGGGCACCTAGACCTCGTGGGGCCTGCCGCGGAGGGCTCCTCGCCAGCGGCACGCAAGTTGCTGAGCGGAGTTCGCCCTGGCACATGCCCGGAATCCGGGTGACGTGGGAAGGGCAACGCGAGGAGTTGAGCAATGAAGATAGGTATGACGATAATTGGTACTTTGGCTGGAATGGGCTTGACGTTGACTCAGGTGTCCCCTGCCGCGGCTTGTGAGGGCGATGCGGACTGCGGGCCTGGATACTACTGCGAGATGTACCAGTCTGGTCCGTCCTGCGATATCGATGTGCCGGACTGCGCCGGAGACGACCTCGAGTGCCAGGCCTTCTATGAACGGGAGCTGGCGGCGTGCGAGTCGGAGGTAGTGACGGGAGGCTACTGCAGCCGGGCTGCTTGTGACGTGGACGCTGATTGCGGCTCCGAGATGGTCTGCCTGGAGCACACGAGCTCGTGGTGCAGCGGTGGTGCGGCCATGGAGTGCGACGCGGATGGTAACTGTGAGACGGTCGTCGAAGAGGAGGAGTGCGGCACCGATGTCTACAAGGAGTGCGGCTACCGTCATGAGGGCGCCTGCCAGGCCGACGCGGATTGCGGTGCGGGCTTCGCCTGCGTGCCCCAAGAGAACTGTTACTGTACTGGCAGCGGTGCTGCCGGCGGCCCCGGCACGGGGGGAGCTCCGAATGCTGGCGACGACCCTGGTGTGGCGGGGACCGGCGCGGCCATGGGCCAGGCGGGGACCGCGGCGCCGGGGGGCGGAGGTGGTGCTAGCAGCGGGAGCGCGGGTGAGCCGGGCAGTGGCGCCATGTCGGGTGTGGCGAGCGGCCCGGGCGCGGGGGGTGCGACGGGCGTCGGGAGTTCTACGAGCAGTCCCCCCGAGGGGAGCGGAGCCGCGGGTGGCGGTGTTGGGATCGGCGAGGAGAGCTGCTTCTGCGAGCCGTCCACGCAGCTTTACTGCCAGCTTCAAGAGATCGCCTGCGCGAGCAACGACGAGTGTCCCGCGGGTCTCGTCTGCGTTCAGCGCTCCACGGGCGGGTGCTATGGGGATTCCGAAGGCAACGTCGTCTGTGAAGAGTCGTCCAACGAGGGCATGTGCCAGCCTCCAAGCTGGGGCGGCGAAGATGGTGGGGGCGGCAGCACTGGTGGCGGCGGCAGCACCAGTGGTGGCGTCGATCCGGCTGAACCGGGAGACACCGGCTCTGGGGCGACCAGCAACGGTGCCGGCGGCACGTCGTCGAGCACCGATGATCCAGGCGTCACCCCGGGTAGCGAGGATGACGACGACAGCGGGACGGGCAACGGGTCCTTTCCGTGGCCTCATCGCCCCGGTGTGAATCGCTTCGGGTGCAGCGTCTCCGCGCCAAGCAGCGACTGGTCCGGGCTTGGCTTCGCAGGCGTTCTCGGCGCCGTCTTGGTGAGCTCACGCCGTCGCCGTCGCGCGCGCTGAGAGGCGGCGAGCCGGTCGCATCCTAACCATAGAGGAACGCGCGCGTCGTTCGTCAGCTCTCCGAGGTGGGAGCCGAGACGTCGCGCGTCGTTCTTCCGAGCCTGAGCGAGGACTCGCGCCGCATGCGCTCCGGTGGCTGGCGAGCCGAGGGCTGCTCGCTATGCCTGTTCGTTCGGTGAACCCAGGGTCACTGCCTTCCAGGGCGGCGCTCGCGGAGGAGCTGTGGTTAGCTAGTCCTCATGGCGCTTCGAGTTGCTCTCGCGGACCTTTCGACGGACGGGCTTCAGCTCAGCATGCCCGGCGGCGCCGGTACCCTGTTGCTCGAGCTGGCGCAGGGGCGGCCCTTGGGAGCGGGGCTCGAGCTCATTATCGGTCCCCTGACGCTGAAAGGATCACTCGAGGTCGGCGCCACCGTGCTTGCCAAGCATCCGGGTGACGGTGCCGGTTACCGAGTCGAGCTAGGCCACATCGAGCTTCGCGGAGTCGAGGGTTCTTTCTCTGGAGCATCCCTCGGAGCCGAGCGCGTCGTGCTGGAGCACGTGACCCTCGGCGTTGCCGGGACGGACTTGCCTTCGCTGTCGTGCCGAGCGGCTCGGGTAGAGGGGGTTTCCGTGAAGAGCGGCGCACTGAACGCACATGTCGACGAAATCGTCTTGGCTTCCGGGTTTCGCTCCGAGCACGGGAAGCTGGACGTGCCGCAGGTGGCCGTTGGAGAGGTGCACGGTGCCGTTCCTGAACTCGCAAGGCTGTTGACACAGCGAGAGCCACCGGGCCCCTCGGGAGGTCCTCGCCAGCTTCCGGAGCTCCCCTTCCTCGATCATGTCGACGGAGATTTGAACCTGGACGTGACCGTCGACATCCGCATACCGATCATCAAGTCGCGGGTTGCAACACATCGCTTCCGTGTTCCCATCCACCACGGGGAGGTCAATTTCAAGACGGTCGAGAAGTCCCTGTCCGGCTTGGAAGACGCTGTGCTCGACTTCGAGGTGAATGACGAAGGGCTGATCTTCGAACGCGACCTGATCCCCGGTGTCACCTTCGACAACCAGACCCTCGTCACGTGGCCTCTCCAAGGCGAGGAGCACGTCCGGGCGCGTCGCGACAAGTTGATCCGGCTCCGCCGTTTGCTGGAGTTCCGCGTCAATCCGGCGTTGCTCGGCGACCCTTCGGGTGCATCGGAGGTGGGCGACGCTGCCCGGCACCGTGACGGCTCGAGAGTTGCGCTCCGTCAGCTGGACATTCGAGACATCGCCATTGGACTACGAATCGGCGGCCCAAGCGAGCTCGCGCTGGGCTCCCTCGGCACCCTTCGTCTCGGCACCGAGGATCGCGCGGCCGTCGGCAGGCTCGAACTCGACGGCGAGGTACACTACTCCCCCGCGGCCTCGCGCCCTCCCTCGGAGCTCCGCCTTCATGTTGTGGACGTCTTCGGCGGAGCAGACCTCGTGCTCGGCGACTGGCGCTGCTGCATCGAAGGTTGTGCGATGAAGGAGGTTCGGGTCGGGCCGCTACGCGCAGAGGGGATGGAGCCCCAGGCTCTCGATCTGACGTTTCGTGGCATCGAGCTCAGTGGGGTCACCGTGGGGCCCCAGGGGGCGCGTTAGGCGCGGGCCGCGCCGCTTGGGCGCCAGGAGGTGGGGTCAGTTCGTGCGGCGAGCTCGGTCGCGGCTGCGATAAGCTGTCAGGATTGGGAGCTTGATGACCGGCAGGGGCGGCCGCGCCGTGGGAGAATCCATACCGTTGAGGATGGCGACGAGCAACGGTGGGGCTGAGCTCGCCTGGCGTGCAAGGAGCTGGACCAAGGGCACGTCCTGCTCGACGGCTATCACCGACAGCCGCTCCTCTCGGATGCCCGCGAGCAGGTGGTCGCTGGCGTGATCGAGGCTCCCGAACCAATTCTCGATGACGGGGGCATAGGCTCGGAGCCGCTCTGGCCGTGTCACCGCCAGGAGTTGCAGGATGCGGTCCCCCAAGGCGACGAAGGCGAGCGTAATATCGAGATTCTCGACCACCACGCGAGCCTGTGCGCCGGGTAGCGCACCAATGGACCGTGCCACGGGTCGTTGGCTATAGGTGAGCTCGGCATCGCGCGCAAAATCGCCGGCGGCGTGCAGAGGATCCTCGCCCTTGCCGAGCACGCCCATCATGAAGAAGGCGTCGTCCTGAGGCGCGAGGGCCCCCGCCATCGGCTTGGTCGATTCCGTGCGCCAGCCCGGGGGAAAGCGCACCGTGATGCCGAGCTCAGGATGCACAAAGCGCTGTCCGCGAAAGACTCCGTGCCTGGCGTTCTTGCCAAGCAGGAGTCCATCGAGGCGTCTGACGTGCTCGACCTGGTTCCTCTCTACGGTCGGCGAACGCGCGAGTGCCAAGGACCTTGCGTAGCGGTCCGTATCGGCGACGCGCTGGGAGGTGCGAGGGTGCGAATCGAGCCAGGATGTCTGGCCCCCGGCACCAAGGACGTGCTCCTCGAAGCGCCCGACGTTGCGCAGCGCGGAGGACAGCGCGCCGGGGTCCCTGCCGCTCGCGAACGCGATATCCTGACCGACCTTGTCCGCCTCGCGCTCTTGCTCCCTTCCATAGGGCGCCAGCATCACGGAATTCAGGCCGCCGCCAAAGTCGGTCACCGCGTTGGCCGCCCGTGCGCTCACCACCCCAACCACGGCTGAGGTCAATCCAGCGAGAATCCCAACGGGAGCGGCGCGTGAATAGCGTTGTGCTGCGTGGCGGGCCGCGACATGGCCGATCTCGTGGGCGAGTATCGCTGCGAGCTCGGCTTCTGCGTTCGTGAGGGCCAGCATGCCTCGAGAGACGTAAAGATGGCCGTCGGGCAACGCGAAGGCGTTGGGCACCGCCATGTCGATGACGTCGAAGCGATAGTCGACGCCCTGGCGCGGCGAGTGTTGGACCAGGCTCACCCCCACTTGCCGGATGTACGAACGCAAAGCGGGATCATCCGTCAGTCCGACGAAGTTCTCCACCTCGGCAGCCGCCTCTTGGCCAATACGCTTCTCTTGCTCGGGGCTGAGGAGTGACAGCTCTCGAGCCCCCGTGACCGGGTTCTTCACGCAGGAGGCGGCAAGGAGTGCGACGAGCCCGAGCTGGTGCCAACGGTGCGGGCGCCGACGGACGGTTTCGGGATGGGCTCGTTCCGTGTGCGTCGGACTCTCCTGCAGGGCCTGTCGCCGCATCCCCGAAGCGTAGCGGCCGAGCGCCTTTGGGGCGATCCGCGGGGCGAGACCGGGTATTCGGTTGGCGCCGATCAGGTGTCGGGATTCCTTCGGATGCCTTTCGATCGCGCCCGTATGCTGCTGCTTGGCAGTGTCTTCAAAGGAGGGGTTCGAGCCCGAGCCCCGGGTTCGGCTTCGAAGCCCCTCCTAGCTCGGGGATCGGAGCCTGACTGTCGCGGTGCCGTAGGTCCGAGCTCTGAACGACTCCGAGGCACCGAGCGCCGTCGAACGGCGCGCGGCCCGTGCGCGTGCAGGCTGCAGCTGCCCGCGGGTCAGCCAGCCCGTGACGTGGGGTGTCAACAGCGCCAGAGGCGTAATCCAAGCCAGAGCAAAGGCAGAGGTGAGGCCGTAGGCGAGACCCCAGAAGCAGCGCGCCGGGTGATTGCGGTAGACGGCGTAGGTGGTGCACGGAATGGCGGCCATCGCGAGCGCGCCCAACGCCAGCCACAGCACGAGCTGGGGCGCGAGTGCCAGCACGACTACGGAGGGCGCGAAGCTCAGGCCCGCCGCGAGCATCGAGGCGGCGTGTTGCAGGAAGAGCACACGGATACCGAGGGTCGGCCCTGGGCGGAAGCGTCGAAAGATGAAGCTGCCGAGCACGACGGTTTCGCGCACGTTGCTCCTTGCCCAGCGGAGCAGCATCCTCCAGAGCTTACCGAAGCTCGTCGGAACGTCCGTGTATACGAGAGCGGTCGACTGCAGCACCACGCGGTAGCCGAGGCGTAGCGTGTGGTTGGTGAGGGCGCGGTCCTCGCCAATGTTGGCGGGTACCCCAAAGAGCGTTTGGTTGAGCCAGCGATCCTTGACGCGATCCAGAATACTGCGGCGGTACGCGGAGAGGGCTCCGGGGCAGCAGACGACCGCGCCGAGCATGCTCTCACTCGCGCGGATGAACTGGAAGGCGTATGTGAAACTGACGTCCAGCATCCGGCCGATGAGCGCGGTGCGATTCAGGACACGCACAGTGCCGGCTACGGCGCCGACGTCAGTATTGGCAATCAGGGGGGCCACCAGATGCCGCAGGGTGTCAGGGCGCACTGCCGAGTCCCCGTCCACGGTCACGACGAACTCGCCGCGGGCGCGCCGCATTCCTTCATAAAGAGCATGGCGTTTGCCACGGTTCTCCGAGAAGCGCACCACCTCGACCCCGAAGTCACGGCGCGCTCGCATGAGCCAGGTCCAAGTATCGTCGCGACTGCCATCGTCGATAGCCACGATCTGTAGCTGGTGGCGTGGGTAATCGCTCGCGTTCAGCGAATCCAGGGCGTCGTAGACGCTCCGCCCTTCGTTGTAGGCGGGCACGATGACCGTCGTGAGGGGCAGTGCGGAGAGCGGCGGCGGCGGCACGGGTCGATAGCGCCCCACGAGCCACAGCCGCCAGCCGAGGGCGAGCGCCGAAAGCGCGAAAAGGGTCACCATGCCGACGCGTAGCCAGGTCCAGTCAGCGGATCCGAGGCTGGTATTACCGAGAAGGAGGGTCCCCGCGGTCGCGGCCGCCACCAGAGCAGCGAGCGCGATCAGCAGCGCGGCCCGCCGTCCCCCCTGTGACGACTCGCCGCGCGCCTCGGGGCACGTCGGGGCGCTCTGCTCCAGCGCGCCTGAATCTCGCCGTGGCTGGGTTCGGGTAGGTGCAGCTCCTAAGTTCCTTTGCATGGGCCGCACCCTGAGCACGGGTCGTGCCGAGAGCACAATTGAACGATTTCAATCGGTTAGATTGTGGTGGCGTCGGGCTACGAGGAAAAAAACGGCTGCCTCCACACCTGGGCGCCTGGCGCCCACGCGCCATTGTTTCCTCAGAATCACTGTGAATTCGAAGGCTTAGCGGACGTCGAGGAAACTTTCCCCGGTGCCTTCCGGGCTACTAGCGCTATGAAGCCGGGGCTGAGAATAGAATGTCGGGCGATTCCATGATCGAAAGGCGGTGTCGCGTGCTCGTCGTGGACGACGAGGCCGCGATGCGCGAGGTGCTCCAGGCTCGCTTGGAGCGCTGGGGCTACCCCGTGGAGACCGCGAAATCGGCGGGCGAGGCCAATGAGCGCATTGCCAGCTGCGCCCCAGACGTCGTCATCACCGACCTCGTTCTCCCCGATGGAACGGGGCTCGACCTGCTACGCAGCCACGCCCGACCGAATCGACTCTTTGTGGTGATCACCGCCTACGGGACCATCGGGACCGCGGTGGAAGCGATGAAGGGTGGCGCGGCCGAATACCTGACGAAGCCCCTCGACTATGGGGCACTCCAGGGCCTTGTCGAGCGACACGAGGGCACCCTCTCTGGTTCCGGGGCACGCTCCGAGCCCGTGCCGCCCGAGCTCGAGTTGCTGGTCGGAGACTCTCCAGCCATGGTCGAAGTGCGACGGCAGATTGCCACAGTAGGCCCATCGGCGACGGCGGTCATGATCGTGGGCGAGAGCGGTACTGGCAAAGAGCTGGTGGCGCGCGCCATCCACCGCCTCAGCAAGCGTGCCGAGCGTCCCTTCGTGGCGGTCAACGCGGCGGCAATTCCGGCAGCCTTGGTGGAGGGTGAGCTCTTTGGCCACGCGCGAGGCGCGTTCACGGGTGCGGACCAGGCGCGCTCAGGGCTCTTCGAGCAGGCGCACGCGGGCACCCTCTTCCTCGACGAGATCACTGAGATGCCGCTTGGCTTGCAGCCGAAGCTGCTCCGGGTGCTAGAGGATGGTCGTGTTCGCCGTCTAGGCAGCGGAACCGAACGCGCCTGCGACGTCCGCTTGATCACGGCGAGCAATCGCGACCTCGCCATGGCATTGAAGGAGGGGCTGATGCGGCCAGACCTCTACCATCGGTTGTGTGTCTTCCGCATCGAGATCCCGCCTCTGCGCGAGCGGCGAATGGACGTGCTCCCCCTGGCGCGGCACCTCCTGGCGGGGCTGGCCGAACGCCACGAGTGTTCCTGTCCTGACCTCACTGCCAGTGCCGCGGCGAAGCTCGGGGCCCTCGAATACCCTGGCAACGTGCGGGAGCTGCGGAACCTCCTGGAGCGCGCCCTGTTGGTAGCACAGGGGCGTCCCATCGATGCGGAGCATATCCACGCCTACGCGGCTGGCAGCCGAGAACGTGCGGCGACGGACGGCATTACGATTCCCGCAGGGGTCACCGCTGCGGATGCGGAACGCATACTGATCATCGAGACCCTCAAGAGGACGGGGAACAACAAGGCAGAGGCTGCGCGGCGCCTGGGACTCGACGTGAAGACGATTCGCAACAAGGTGAAGAGCTTCGAGTCCTGGAGCGGTCGCTCGTGAGGGTGGGGACACGGCTCGCGCTCGGTGGCATCCTGGCCGCGCTACCCCTTGTCGTGGGCCTCACGTACACCGTGTTTCAGGTGGAGGCCCTCGCTCGCGGCAACGCAACGGTCTCCAAGAGTCAGCATCGTGCCGCTCAGCTTGCGCTGAGAGTCCTGCGGGGGCTGGAGCTGGCCGACGAGTACCGGAGCAAGCTAGAAGTTACCGGAGATGCGGGCTACTTGCAGCGTCTGCGAGAAACCGAGGCCCGTCTCGATGGCTGGATTCGTGAGCTTCGTGTCCTCGAGTTGACGCGAGAGGAGGAGCTCGCGAGCGCGGCGCTCGTCGCGGCGCGGCGGGAGCCGGGTGCTCCCCCGCAGCGAGCGCGTGCCGCCGTCGACGCCCTGCTCGACGCAAACCGTGCTGCTCTCGACGAGCACGTTCGCTGGGCGGAGGAGCGGAGCCGTCAGACGGCTCGTGTCGCCGTGGCCGTCGGGACGAGCGCGGTGGGCCTGAGCGTGGTGGTCCTGTTAATCCTGGCACGCACAGTGCAGCGGCCGCTGCAGCAGCTGCTCAGCGGCACGCGGGCCGTGGCTCGGGGCGATTTCGGCTTTCGTGCCGTGCCCCTGGCCCGAGACGAGCTCGGCGAGGTCACCCGCGCCTTCAACCAGATGGTTGACGCCCTGGGTGCCCTGGAGCGCCTCAAGGCGGAGCTCGTGTCTCGCGTCTCTCACGAGCTTCGGACGCCTTTGGTCGCCATGGTAGAGACGAATCGCTTGCTGCTCGACGAGATCCCCGGACCCATCAATGCGAGCCAGCGTCGCATGCTCGAGCTGCACGCGGGGGCCGCGGAGCGCCTCACGGCAATGATCAGCGACCTCTTGGATCTTTCGACGGTGGAGGCGAACATGGGGCTGGATCGCAAGGCAGTCGATGTCGTGCAGCTGACCCGCGATGTGACCGAGCAGCTCGCGCCCATCGCGGCTGACAAGGACGTGTGTCTCGACGTCGGCTTCGGAACGGGCGCCGCCGTGGTGTTCTGTGACGGACGCCGCTTCCAGCAGGTGGTGCAGAACCTGGTGGACAACGCCGTGGCGCATAGCCCCGTCGGCGGCACCGTTCACGTGGGCGTGACGGTTTGTGCCGGCTCCGAGCTCCCCGAGCCGGTCAAGGAGGCGGTCCCGAAACCCTACGTGCTGATGCGGGTCGAGGACGAGGGCGAAGGGGTGGCACCAGGAGACCGCTCACGCATTTTCGAGAAGTTCGTCCAAGGAGAGAAGAAGCATCGGGGTGTCGGCTTGGGGCTCGCCATTTGCCGCCAGATTGTGACCGCCCACGGCGGGCGTATCGGCGTTGGTGACAGCGTGCTCGGTGGAGCCGCCTTTCTGGCTACTTTTCCGGTCGTTCGAGGGGATGGTGCGTTGGCAGTCGGAGGCTCGGGTTGAGGACGACCGGAGGAAGCGTGGGAAGCGACAGTGAGGGTGTACGTTGGTCAGAGAGCTTCGCGCGCGGTCTTTGGCCTTCCGGGTGGCTCGTGGCATCCGTTCTTGCTGTAGGGCTCGCATCGGGCTGTGCTGTATCGAGTGAGGCGTCGCGCAGGAGGCCACTCCCAGACCAGAACCCTCCCCCCAGCGGGAGCGACCGGACAGCGCTCGCGCAGGCCCTCGGTGCCCTGGGACAAGAGCCCCCGGACATCAGGGCGGCGCGTTCCAGCCTTGGTCGCCTTCGCCGGGATCCGGACAGCTCGTCCCGCGAGCTCGCGGGCGTGCTGCTGCAGCTCCTGGACGCACGAGTGGTGCGCGATCACGCCCTGCTCGTACGCGAGGCAGAGCTCGCGGACCTGCGGCGGCGCCTGGAGGCGACGGAACGTGCGCTCGCCGATACTCAGGAACTCCGTGAGCAGCAGCGAGTGGACGAGGGTAAGCTGCGGGACGAATGTGCACGGACGCGTCGGAAACTCGACGAGGTGAAGCAGGACGCGCAGCGGCGCCTGGACGAGCTTCAGTCCCTCAGGAGGGAGCTGGACGCCCTCAAGCGCATCGACATGCAACGCTCGCCGTAGGCGCGTTGTTCCGCGGGCCGGTGTGTATCCCGTTCCATTGAGTGTTCGGCCGGAGAATCGTCTTGCCACGAGTGGGCATGCGTGGCTTGTTCACGAAGCCCTTCCATGTTCGGGGACCTGGATCTGTTCAGTTGGCTTCCGGCACTTCGGCTCGCCGATGCCGTCGACATCGCGGTCGTGACGGCTTTCGTCTACGTGGTGATTCGCTGGGTGCGCCGCTCGCGCTCTCGCTCCGTCTTGACGGGGCTCGGCGCCATCACTGGCGTGTACTTCGCCGCGCGAGCCCTCGACATGTACCTCACGCTCTTCCTCTTTCAGCTCGGGCTTACGGTCGCGCTACTCGCCCTGGTCGTCATTTTCCAGGAAGACATCCGGCGCGCCTTCGAGCGGATCGCGACCAACCGCTGGTTGCGTCCACGGCAGACGCCCAAGGGCGCGGAGGAGCTCATCATGGATACGGTACAGGCCATGGACATGATGGCGAAGGAGCGTGTTGGAGCCTTGATGGTCTTCAAAGGGCGAGAGCCGCTCGAGCGCCACCTCTCGGGAGGTTACGAGCTCGGGGGGAGATCGAGCACAGCGCTGCTCCTCAGCATCTTCGATTCGAGCTCGCCGGGACACGATGGCGCGGTCGTCGTCGATCGAGGTCTCGTGACGCGCTTTGGCGTCCATCTGCCTCTGTCCGCTCGGCATGAGGCGCTGGGGGGGCGCGGCACGCGCCATGCCGCAGCGTTAGGCACGTCCGAGCGCTCCGACGCGCTCGTGGTCGTCGTCTCTGAGGAGAGGGGTACGATATCGATTGCTCGTCAAGGCACCCTGACGCGGTGCTCGAGCGCGGAGCTTCAGCGCGAACTGGAGCGTTTCTACGCCTCCCTCGGTGACGCCACCGAGCGCCGTGGGCTGCGGGCAGCGTTGGCGAGCCACTGGGGCGCGAAGCTGGCGGCTTTTGGCGTAGCAATCATTGCCTGGGTTGCGGTCCAGGGGCGGGCCTCCACGACATTGGAACGTACCATCGACGTTCCTGTCGTGTACCGCGACGTTCCGGACCGGTTGAGCCTCGACGTCCCGGAGGCGCAGCAGGTCAGCGTCACCCTGCGGGGGCCGATGCGCGCCTTCGGCAGGTTGGAGGACGCGGAACAGACGCTGACAATTGCCGGGGACGGGCTGAAGCCAGGGGTACAGACCGTCCCGGTTACGGCCGAGCGCCTCGACCTGCCGCAGGAGCTCGAGCTCATCTCGGCCTCCCCCAAGCAGGTGCAAGTGGTGGCGCACCCGACCGAGTTCGTAGAGCTGCCCATCCGCCCCAAGCTGGTTGGGCGGCTTCCGGATGGCAGGCAGCTCGTCCAGGCGTCGGCGAACCCGCCCCGCGTGAAGGTCGTGATTCGCCGGAGGGATCGGGGACGCAATGCCGCCGTACCCACCGAACCCATCGATCTTTCAGCCGTGGGACCCTCCGAGACCTTCACTGAGAAGCTGCGCGTTCCTACGGGGATGCGCCTCGCGCCCGACGCTCCGAGTGCAGTCGAGGTGACTCTCGAGACGCGGCCAGCGCGCTGAAGGAGCGCCCAGCTGATACCGGCGGGAGCCGCCGCCCAAGAGGTGCCTCGACTCAGGGCAGTGCAGCGATGGGCTCTGCCGCCTTCGAGATGCGGTTGCGCAGAGCGCGGCCCAAGCCGTCGTTGACGGGCAGATGGGCGATGATGGTCGCGACGTTGGCCTCATCCAGCGCGTGAAACCAGGCAAAGAGGTGCTGCGCGTAGCTGGGGAGACTGTCGTACGGATGCAGGGCTGTGCCCACCGGGAGCTCCGCTACCACCGAGGGCGATAGCTCGGCGGCCTGCCACAGGACAGCAAGTGCCCCTTGTGCAGCGACCGCGCGCGCTGCGGTCAATAGCTCAGGGACGGTCTCCGCGGCGATGACGCGTGCTCGCGGCCTATAGTGAGCGTACTTGAGGCCGGGGGCCCGCGGCGCTCCTGCTATCGGCTCCGAGTAGGCGATGATCGGCCGAAGATGGGGCACCGCCCTCCAGAGCTCCTCGGCGGTGATGGCACCGGGGCGCAATATGTGGATCTCTCCGCAGTGGACGCGCGCCACGGTGGACTCCAAGCCTACCTCGCAGGGCGGACCTTCGAGGATGCCCTCGGCACGGCCTTGCATGGCTGCTGTGGCCATCTCGAAGGTCGTCGGGCTTGGCCTTCCGGACCGGTTCGCAGAGGGTGCTGCGACGGGCACCCCGGCGAGTGCCAGGAGCTCACGGGCAATCGCGAGGCGTGGCATGCGCACGCCGACATCGGGGCGACCTCCCGTGACTTCGGGATGGATGCGCGCCCCGCGCGGCACCACCAGCGTGAGCGGGCCGGGCATGAAGCGGGCGATGAGCGCCTCTTCCTCCGGTCCGAGCTGCGTTGTGGCGGCCATGAGGCCGTCGGCGTCTGCGACGTGGACGATGAGTGGGTTGTCCTGGGGCCTCCCCTTGGCCTGGAAGATGCGTCGACAGGCGACGACGTCGAAGGCGTTGGCGCCCAGCCCCCAAACCGTTTCAGTGGGAAAGGCGAGCAGCCCGCCGTCACGCAGGATGGCTGCGGCCCGATATACTGCGTCGGGAGACAGGATTTCGGTGGCGATTTTGGGCATTCCACGGCCAGAGGCAAAGAGCATCGCGAGCGCGGCGGCGGCGGCAAATTGTGCCTTCCCGCCTAGCGCGCCTGCTCACAAAAGGCGAGGTGACACCGAGGGGCCTATCGCTGTCGGCGTGTGCCTCTATGGGCGGCCCTGTGGCCCAGCCACATCGTGCCCCTCGTCGGAGAGGGCTCCCGGTACCAGCGCCTTCACCGCCGTCTTCAGATCGGCGAAGGCGAAGGGCTTGGCGAGCACGCGGCGGACGCCATTCTGATTCAGCTCGTCGGCATCGAGGAGTAGACCCCTTCCACTGACCATCAGTGTCGGGATGTCTGGCCTCAGGGCATGCACTTTGCCCAGGAAGGCGAGCCCAGAGAGATGCGGCATCGTGTTGTCGCTCACCACGAGGTCGAACGCGTCCGGGGCGGCTTGGAAGTCTTCCAACGCTTGCAAGCTGGACGTGTAGGCGCTTACATCGAAGCCGAGCCGCGCCAGGGTTCGCTGGCCAAGGGTTGCAAGGCGGGGATCGTCATCCACCCAGAGGGCGCGGAAGCGAACCGGGGCAGGGGGAGGGTGCTCCGACGACCGGCGCGCCCGCCCCGATGCGGGAAGATTGACGCGCACTGTCGTTCCGACGCCCAGCTCGCTGGAGACCTGCACGTATCCGCCGAGTCCCGTCGCGATACCATGCACCATCGAGAGCCCAAAGCCCGTTCCTTTGCCCTCGGGCTTCGTCGTGAAGAACGGCTCGAACACGCGGGCCTTGACGTCCTCCGACATACCGGTGCCCGCATCCGATACGACGATGGAGGCGTGTAGACCCTCCCGCGCTCCAGGCACCGCGTGAGCTTCCTCGGGGGAGACCTGCAGCGGTTCAACGCGGATTTGCAATGGCCCACCCTTGGGCATCGCAGCGGCTGCGTTGGTCGCCAGGTTCATGACCACCTGGTGCACCTGGGTAGCGTCAGCCAGGACCGTCGGGGTGGCGGAATCCGTGACGAGCATCAGCTTGACGGAGCTCGGCAGCGTGCTCTTCAGCAATCGACCCGCCTCTTCGACGATACCACCGAGCTGGAGGGGTTCCCGCGGGCCCTCCCGATGTCGAGCGATGCCCAGTATGCGCTGCACGAGATCCCGACCTCGCGACGCGGCTTCGAGGATCGCGTCGAGATCCTCCATGGACTGCGCGTCCGTCAGTGAAGAGCTCTTGAGCAGCTCGGCATAGCCGAGGATCGCGAGGAGGATATTGTTGAAATCATGGGAGATCCCGCCGGCCAGATTGCCAAGCGCCTCCAACTTCTGGGACTGCACCAGCTGTTGTTCGCTGTGCTCTGCGCGACGCTCCGCGGCGAGCCGCGCGCTCACGTCCACGAGCGAGCCGATTACATAGCAGCGACCTTCGGCTGTAACGGGCGTCAGCCCAATCTCCAAAGGGACCGTGCTCCCGTCTTTACGGCGCCCGGGCAGCACGGCGCCACCGCCCATGGCGCGCGCCGTCGCGTTCTCGAAGAACCGCTCTCGCGAGCGGACGTGGGTGTGGGCCCGTTCCTCCGGCACCAGCGTCTCGACTCGCTTACCGACGAGCTCGCTGCGGTCGTAACCGAACATCCGCTCGACGCTGCGATTGACATAAACAATCACGCCTGAACGGTCCGCCACCAGGCAGCCGGCGGGCGAACTGTCGCACGCCGTGACGATCATCGACCGCAGGCTCTCGTCGTTCTCAGTCATGTCGCGCCCCGACACTCTTCACGGATACGGGAACGTGACTACCCAACGACGGCATGGCAAGTGTCGCGCCGACCATCCGCTCGCGGCGGAGGAGCCGGATGGCGGCCACCCGCGCATGAGTCAAGCTGTCCCGGCACTCACCCGATGTTGGCGGGCGGCTGGCCGGTCATTGGTTCCGCTCGAGTGAGTTCCTATCACTTGCTGCTGAAGGGAGACTGGGTTAGCCCCGAGGCGTCCCTTCGAGCAACGAGGAGCATCCCATGCGAATTCTGCACACCATGATCCGAGTTGGAGAGCTCGAGAGATCCTTGGATTTCTATACACAAGTGCTCGGTATGCAGCTCTTGCGCCGTCAAGACTATCCCGAGGGGCGCTTCACCCTGGCCTTCGTCGGCTATGGCCCGGAGTCGGAAGGTGCCGTCCTCGAGCTGACCCACAACTGGGATACGCCTCGATACGAGCTGGGAAACGGCTTCGGGCACATCGCGTTGGGCGTATCCGACGCCTACGCCGCATGCGCCGCCATCAAGGACCGTGGCGGGAAGGTGGTCCGTGAAGCCGGACCCATGAAGCACGGCAGCACCGTGATAGCCTTCGTCGAGGATCCTGATGGCTACAAGATCGAGCTGATCCAGAGGGGCTAGAGGCACGTCGCGACGACCGCACCCGGGCTGTCATTCAAAGGGTTCCGTCGCGTCATACGTAGCGAGTGACCCAGGCCGCAAGAATCCTTGCGACGTCCTCACCGTCGCGCCGTGTCGTCAGTAGGTGGTCGGCGCTCTCGAGGGCCACGAAACTCTTAGGGTGCGTCAGCTTCGCGAACAGTCTACTGGCGCTCTCGAGTGCGACGACCTCGTCGTCTACGGCGTGGAAGAGCAGCTTGGCCGCGCCCAAGCGAGCCAAGCCGTCGCGTCGATCGTAGTCAGCCAGATCGTCGAGGAAGGCTCGGGAGATCCGGAAACTACGACCGCCGATGCCGACCTCTGCGCTGCCCTTGTCGCGGATCTCGGCGACGGAGCCTCGAAGCAGTCGCTCGACATGAGACGGCGTCGCGGGTGCTCCGATTGTCGAGACGGCGCGCACGTTGGGCAGGTCGGCTGCCGCCCGCAAGGCCGCCGCCCCACCGAGGCTATGCCCAACGAGGAGCTGCGGTGGTTCCAGTTCATCTGCGAGCCACCGCGCTGCGTCGTGGAGGTCTGCGATATTCGACGTGAAGTCGGTGTTCGCGAACTCACCAGTGCTCTCACCGAGCCCCGTGAAGTCGAAGCGGAGCACGCCGATGCCCTGACGGCTCAGCTCGCGGCTTATCGTCGCTGCGGCGGCGGATTCCTTCGAACAGGTGAAGCAATGGGCGAACAATCCCACGCAACGTGGCGGCCCCTCGGGCAGATCCAACCTCCCTGAGAGGCGCTGCCCGTTGCTGCCGTTGAACTCGACCCGTTTTGTTGGCATGCCATCAGGCCTGCCGCAAAATGCCGGGGGCGGCAAGGCGCGCGCCGCTGCCAACCAAAGACGAGAACCACCAAGTTCAAGTGATCAGTGCACGAGCTCTGGCAGAATGGTCGCCGGAATCGATGGTTCCGAGCGCGGATGCCAACTCGGATCGTCAGCGGAGCTGTCTTGACGCTCGCTGGTCCTTTCCAAGACTTTGGCGAATGCGTCCGAGACAAGGCGGACCAACTGGCCCATACTGCGCCAGCGGGTTTGCCGGATGGATCACACGAGCTTACAGGCTCTTCTCGACATGCTACCCGATGCGGCCGCAGTCGTAAGCACGGCGCTGCACCTGATTGCGTGCAATGAGAGTCTGGCCAAGCTCCTGTGCTGTGAGCGCGTCGACCTGTTGCAGCGCTCCTTCGAGACGGTGATCCAAGATAGCGCGGAGACACCGGCGCTCGAGATTCTCCGTTCGACGGCCAATGAGACACCCCCACGTGCTCGCCGACTGTTGCTCCGCGCTTCTGGCGGTGATGGCATCCTCACCGAGATGCGAAGCGCGGAGGTTCGTCTTGGAGAGGACTTGGCCTACCTCGCAACGTTCCGGGTCGTCGAAGGACAGGAGCTTGCGTTGCTTGCCATGGAGGCTCGGCGCCACGCTCGCGCCGTCGCTACCTGGCGCATTGGCGTCTACGAGCACGATCATCTCTCGGGGCACATCTATGGTTCGCCACGCCTGCGGGATCTCTATGGGTTTGCGCCGGAAGAGGTTCTGACGATCGCCTCCTTCGGGGAGGCGTTCTACGTGGAGGACAGAGAGAAGATGCTGCGCGCCATCGCTCGTGCCCACGATCCGGAAGGAACCGGTGATTTCGACATCCTGCATCGGATCATTCGCACCGACGGAGCGCTGCGCTGGCTGCACACCCGTGCGACGACGACCTTCGGAGCCGTTGGCGGTCGACGCGTGCCCGTCCTGACCACGGGGTCCGTGATGGACATGACGGAGAGGCAGGAGCTGGCCATTGCGCTCAAGTGCAGCGAGGAGCGCCTCTCTCAGGCGACGCGCGCCTCGCGTGTGGGTATCTTCGATCAGGATCACTGTCTGTCAGCGTCCGACGCAAGTGTTTACTGGTCGCCGACCATGAAGGAGCTCCTGGGCATGGACGGCACGGAGTGCGCGAGTTGGGACTGGTTTCGCTCGCGGATTCACCCGACCGACGCGACTGGCGTCGAGCTGGCGTTCCGGCGCGCTCGCGAACCTGAGGGAGATGGTAGCTATGATGTGGAGTTTCGCTGGTACCGCGGCGATGGCAGTCTGCGCTGGCTGATGATCCGGGCGACGACGTTCTTCGGCGAGGCGCGGGGGAGGTGGGTGCCGATCCGAACGGTGGGAGCGATGCTCGACGTCACGGACCGGAAGTCTGCGGAGGAGGACCGTCAACGCAGCGCAGCAATCCTCGATGCGACGCCTGACTTCGTCAGCGTCACGAATCTGGATGGGGCGTTGGTCTACCTCAACAGGGCAGCCCGCGAGTTCCTCGGCATTCTGCCGGAAGCCAGCCTCCACGGGCAGAATATCGCCGTCGCTCACCCGCCAGAGACGTTCGAGCTCATCAAAACAGTCGGCGCGCCGCACGCACTCCGGCACGGGTCTTGGACGTCGGAGACGCACTTCGTCACTCATGATGGCCGCGTAGTGCCCATGTCGCAGGTACTCTTGGCTCATCACGACGCCAGCGGCGGTGCCGCCTACCTGTCGACCATTGCTCGCGATCTCTCTCGGGAGAAGGAGCTGGAGGAGCAGTTTCGCCAAGCCCAAAAGATGGAGGCCATCGGGCGCCTGGCGGGCGGTGTTGCGCACGACTTCAACAATCTGCTGTCGGTCATCCTGGGCTTCTCGGCGCTTGCGGCCACAAAGCTGTGCCCCGGACACGGCGCCATGACGGACCTGGACGAGGTGCGCCGAGCAGGGGAGCGCGCGGCGGCCCTGACCCGGCAGCTGCTCGCCTTTGGCCGCAAGCAGATCCTGAAGATTCGCGTCATGGACCTGAGCGAGGCGGTCAGCGATATGGAGCCGATGCTGCGCCGTTTGGTCGATGAGAACATCCAGGTCATCGTCCGGCAACCCTCAGCCACGGCTGCCATCAAGGCGGATCCCAACCAGATCCAGCAGATTATCCTGAACCTGGTCGTCAATGCTCGTGACGCCATGCCGGATGGTGGCGTGTTGACTATCGAGGTTCGCGCTGGTGAGTACCTGCCGGCGGACGCCACGCGTCCAGAGCTTGATCTGCCTTCAGGAAGCTATGCAGCCATTGCCGTCGCGGATACCGGGCACGGTATGGATAGCGAGACGCGCCGGCGCGTGTTCGAGCCGTTCTTCACCACCAAAGGGCCCGGTGAAGGTACCGGGCTCGGTCTCTCCATGGTCTTTGGCATCGTGCGTCAGAGCGGTGGGGGGGTGAGCGTCGAGAGCGAGCCGGGCCAGGGTGCGACCTTCACGGTCTACCTGCCGGCCACCAATGAGCCAGTCGAAGAGGCTCCGCCTTCGAGGGCGGGCCTGCGCGCGGCACGGGGAGGCGTGATTCTTGTTGCGGAAGACGACGTTCAACTGCGCAGCATGGTCACCGCCACCCTCGTTCGTGCCGGCTACGAGGTGCTTTCTGCGGCGGATCCCTCTCACGCGCTGCAGATGGCAAGCACCTACGAAGGGAAGATTGACGTCCTTCTGACGGATGTGCTCATGCCGAAGATGAACGGCAAGCAGCTGGCGGACGAGCTGCTGCGGCAGCACCCAGAGGTAGCGGTCCTTTATATGTCAGGTTACACGGAAGACAGTATCGCGCACCGGGGGGTGCTCGACGAGGGAGTAGACTTCCTCGCGAAGCCGGTCACTCCGGGCAGTGTACTCGTGGCGATCCAGGCGCTCTTGGCCGAGCGCGAGCGATCTTGCAAAACACCGGAATGACACCACCGTGCAACGTTACTTACGGGCGGCAACCGGGCGGATCTGAGCGACGATGCAAGAGAGATAGAGCCCTTCTGGGAACGCGGCGAGCACCGGATGATCGGGGCCCTGGTGACCACGCTCGAGGACCGTGGCTTGCAGGCCCACGTCCCGGCATGCCAGGGCGAGGATGCGGACCATGGTGTCCATGTCGATGGCTGCCGAGCACGAGCAAAGCACTAAGAGCCCACCCGGGCGGGTTGCTCGAGCAGCGCCCGCGGCCAGGCGGCGCATAGTACTCAGGGACTTGCGCTGGTGGGCGCGCGAAGCCGCTAGTTTTGGCGGATCGCAGATGACCAGATCGTATCCGCCGCGTCGCGCTTCGCGCTGCAAGACCGTCAGGGCGTCTCCCCGCTCGAAGGAGATCTTGGCGGAAAGGCCGTTGATTGCTGCGCACTCGGCCCCGACCTCGATGGCAGCAGCGCTGGAGTCGACGGCGTGCACCTCGCTGGCGCCACCTCGGGCCGCCGCCATCGCCATGGCACCAACATAAGTGTGGGCATCGAGCACGCGGCGGTCCTTGGCGAGCGCTTCGATCCGGGCACGCAACGGGCGCTGGTCGAAATAGAAGCCGGTCTTTTGACCAAAAGCGCCGGGTATTCGGTAGCGGAAAGCTCGTTCCCGGAAGCCCAGCGCGTCAGGCGCGCTGCCAACGAGCGGGCCTTCGTCTCTCCTGAAGCCCTCCTGCTCTGCTACCCGAGCAGACGTCCTGTCCAGGATCGAGCGTGGTTGGAAGACGTGGCGGAGAGCATCGACGATGAGCGATTGCTTCAGCTTCATGCCCAAGCAACCCACCTGCAGCACGAGGTCGGCCCCGAAGCGGTCCACCACGAGACCGGGAAGGCCATCACCCTCCGCATGGATGAGACGATAGCCGTCGGTGTCCTCCGAAGGAAGGCCGAAGAGCTGCCGCCGTTCGACCGCAGCCTGAATGCGATGCGTGATGAGGGAAGCATCGAGGCGCTCTCCTGGGACACGCGAGAAGACCCGCACCGCGAGGGCAGAGTGGGGCGAGTACAAGCCACGGCCGAGGAAGTTGCCCTGCGGATCGAGGACGTCGACCTCATCCCCCGCGAGAGCCCCCCCTTCGACCTTCTGCACGGCTTGAGCGAAGACCCACGGGTGTCCCGCCCACAGCGGCTGGACATGGCCAGCTATCAACGTAACGGTACCCACGCAGTCCGAGTAGCCCCGAAGCTCCTGTGAGGCAAACAGTCCCGCTTTGCTCGTGCTGGTTTTCATCCGCGCGGTTCGTGGTACCGTGTGTCGCATTGGACCTCAGAAGGAGTCTTTCCATGCGTTGGCGCGCGTTGGCGGGCGTCGCTCTCGTTCAGCCATTCGTGCACGTTTCGCCGTGCTGGGCCCAGGAAGCGTCCGTCGCTCCCTGCCCGCCCGGTCGAATCTGTGAGGACGTCCCCTCGGATATCGCTTCTGATCCCGCATCCGTATCCACGTCCACTATCCAACAAGGTCCATCCGAGGGCTCTGCGGGCGAGCCACCCAAGGTCGCCGCACCTGGTCCTCGCGCGGCTCCAAGTGTCCCGCCGCCCCCCGCAGCATTTTCCGCTCCGGGGATGCGCTCGTACGAGCCTCCGCCCTTGCCGCCACCGCCTCGGCGCCGCGCGCGGCGGAAAATCGGAGTAGCAGCGCGGCTCGATTGGGCTCTGCTGGGCTCCGGCGCCGCCGAGGAGGCGGCAATGGGCGGGCTTGGTGGCTCGTTTCGCTACAGGCCACTGCCCATGGTTGGCCTCGACGTTGGTGTCGACCTCTTCGCTGGACGCGACTTCATCGGGGACTCGAGACGGGAGGCGGTCCTCAGCGGCAGCTCACTCCTCTATTTCAACTCGCGCGACCCAGTTCAGTCGTATCTGCTCGCTGGAGTCTCCGTTGCACGCGCATACGTCGACCATCAACGCGAGGGACGGCGCGGTCGTTCGGAGTACGCCTACTTCGGCGGACAACTCGGGCTTGGCCTCGAGTGGCATCTGCGCGAGCGTCTGGCTGTCAGTCTCGACCTTTTGGGCTTCTTGCGAGGGCGCACCGACTCAGGTGCTGACCAGGATCCGGAGTTCATCCGCGCGGAGACGGGGGTGACGACGAACACCTCCGGTGGTGGTCTGCTGCGCGTCGGGACGACGTTCTACTTCTAACAAACGCCGAACCCCCGGCATCCGAGGAAGCCGGGGGCTCTTGGCGGGTCCGCAGACGTTCGTCGGCGGCCACGGTCCCGTTCAGCTTACTGGACGAGGTCTTTGAGCGCCTTCAGCGCGGTGGCGCGCACCTTCTTGCTAGCAGGCTTTGCCGGAATCGTGATGGGCTCCTTCGTGAAGGGGTTGATGCCCTGGCGCTCCTTGGTTGCCGGCTTCTTCACGACGCGTAGCTTCACCAGACCTGGAATCACGAATTCGCCTGGCCCGCGGTTTCCGAGCTGCTTGCGGATTAGCTCCTGCATTGACTCGAAAACGCGGTTTACACTCTTCTTGTCGAGATCGGTTGCACTGGCGAGCTCGCCAATCACCTGAGCCTTCGTTAGCCTCTTCCCAGCCATGAGGTTCCTCCTTGGAAATCTACTTCTGTGATGCGGAACGTTTGACGCCGTCTCCCGCCCTCGTGACTCGTTGAAGAGCCATCCGAGGTATTGGACCGATTATCAGGCTCGGATGGGGGCTTTCAAGGGGGAAAGTGACAAGGGGGGTCACGAAAAGTCCCTTTTTTCTGCCGGACGCGCGCCCGAGGTGCTGCGAGGATCGCGGAAACGCCGTGTTTCAAGGGGCTTCATGGGCCCATGCGGGAGCGCTTCTCGCACCCGAGCCGCATGGCGAATAAGCGTGTCTCTGCGCTAACTTAACGGCCACTCCTTGAGCTGCGTTCATAGGGCCCACGTTCGCTCACGCCGGACCCGAGAACCACCGTGGTGATTCGTCACACCGGCGCGGCTCCCGCTCGGAGCCAAATTGCCCTAGAAGCACTCCAGGAAACGGCAGGCGTCTCGCGATCCCCACTTGACTCTCGGGAGGTCTTGAGTGGGTTATGCGCTCCGTGACCGCCGAGATAGTCCGAGAAGTGGGCGCGGAAGTGCGTCATCTTGCCTCGGTGTGTCGCCTCGGGATGGTAACTCCGAAGGCGTAACGCTGGGGAAGCTATACCGCGGCGGCGCGAACTAGCCGCCTCGTTTCCCTGTCCATGACCCGCTTCTTGTCACGAGTATCATGGTCGTGGCCGATGAGGTGTAGGATGCCGTGGGCGAGGAGCAAGCGGACCTCCGCCAGGAGGTCTCGGCGACGCCCGCTTGCTTGGCGTGCGGCAGTATCCAGCGAAATAACGATGTCGCCAAGGAGCAGACGGCCTTGCGCAGGGTGCGGCGGCGGCCATGGAACGTGCTGCGGAAACGCCAGAACATCCGTGGGACGGCCCTTGCCGCGATGCTCCAAGTTCATCGCCGCCATCGTGGAGTCGTCGGTGAGCAGGACGCTCAACTCAGCGTCGCAAAGGTTGAGCTCGGCGAGCATGCGCTCGCAAACGCGCTTGACGCGCCGTGGATCGAGGTCCGGACTGCGCGGTGCGCGACGGGTTATGAGGGCCGGCATGGCGCGCCAGGCATAGCACCCGGTGTGCTCTCCGCTGTGTCACCTTCCCAAGGAACGAGGCTCGAGTTAGTTTCATGGGCGTGGCAAGACCCTCGAGGCCCCCCGGATTCGACATGACATATCGGCCGGCCGAAGCCGCTTTTCCGCCGCCTTGGCGCGCCCGGCTGCCGTCCTTGATCTATCTGATGGTGGCTCTTGCCATCGGCGCCGTGGTCCTTGCGGCAGAGATGAGCTCGAGCAATAGCAAGCTATACGTTTGGGTCATCGAGAATAACTCGACGCGGATCATCTCTCCGTCAACGTTCTCCCTTCTGCTGCTTGGCAGTGCAGTAGCAATGTTCCTGCGAGAGGGCATGCGGGGCGTGCGGGTGCTCGGAGACGGGATTGAGTACCGAGACGTCGTCTCCCTGGTAATCCCGAAGCGGCGCAAGCTGCGCTGGCCACAAATGGACCGTATCATCCTGGATCAACCCTCCGCAGTTGCTATCGATCTTTGGGATGGCACCCGCGCATTCCTTCCGCCCGTGAACGACCGTGGA
Organism: Pseudomonadota bacterium; assembly: GCA_023398955.1. GTDB lineage: Bacteria > Myxococcota_A > Polyangia > Polyangiales > Polyangiaceae > JAEWRL01. The sequence continues at coordinate 13,282 of JAEWRL010000163.1, read as the reverse complement.
AAGCTGAGCGCAACCCTGGAGCGGGTCGCGTTGGCGCGGGCGATTCCCGTGCGGGGAGGGCAGGGCGTCGACGAACTGCCCGACGAGCTTGCTCGCCCGTCGGGTCCCAACGAACCTTGAGCGGGCGCGTTCCAGGTTTTTGAATCGGGCGTGCGGTCTGTATCAAGGGAGAGACAAGGAGGCGGCATGCTGCCGATGGCCCATACTCCTCGACCCCGTAGTGATGGCTCACTTCCCTTTTTCGCCTCCAACTCTTCTTGCCCCTCTCCACGGGATCGGCCACCCGCGCTTCCGCCATCTCATAGCGGCACTCGGCCCAGTCGGAGTTCTGTGTGCACCCTTCGTGAGGGTCACACGGGAGCCTCTGGGAGCCGGGTGGTTGAAGGAACAAGCTCGCAAGAGCGTGTCTGTTCCTCTCAGCGTTCAGCTGCTTGGTCGAGAGCCGAGGCAGATGGCAGCGGCTGCACGCGCGCTCGTTGACGCTGGCGCCGATGCCATCGACGTGAATCTCGGGTGCCCCGTCCGCCGCATCGTGAGCAAGGGAGTTGGCGCCGCATTGCTCCGCGAACCTCAACTCCTGAGCGCGCTGCTGTGCGCGATCAGGGACGCGGTCCCTGGAGTCGTGTCGGCCAAGATGCGCGCCGGTTACGACGACTTCGCGGATGCTCTCGACCTCGCGCTGTGTGCTCAGGACGCTGGCATCGACTTCTTGACGGTGCACCCAAGGCGACGGACGGATCTCTACGAGGGTGTGGCGGACTGGAACGTCGTCGCACGGATTGCGCGCGAGCTCAGGGTTCCCGTCGTTGGCAACGGCGACCTCTGGTATGCTGCCGATGCCATCCGGCTCAAAGCGCGCAGTGGCTGTGCAGGAGTGATGATAGGTCGCCCCGCCCTGCGCAACCCCTGGATCTTCCGTCAGATCGCGGAGATTTTCCGGGGTGACGTAGCTTTCGAACCAAGCGGCAGCGACGTTTGGGACTACCTGACGGAGCTCGCCGAGATGCTGCGCAGCTCCATCGCCGATTCCCCCCGTGGGGCGCTCGGTGCATTCAAGGAGCTTTCTGGCTACGTCATTCGTGCCATCCCCGACGCGGACGAGCTTGGAACCGGGCTGCTTCGCTTGCAGGACCTCGACGCCATGCTCTCGGTGCTGCACGAACACCTCGCCGGGCGGGCATCGAAGGACCTGGATCTCGGTGTCGAGCCGCGGTTCGGGCTCGCGCCCCGGCCCACCATTGAAGCCTGAGGCTGCCATGCACGATCGGGCACCTGCTCGGTGTTGGCGCTCAGCGCGCCCCCATAGTAGGGAAGGGGGCGATCGAGGTTCGAACCGCTAAACGAGACTACGCCGAGCATCATGCAACGCCGACCCGCGCCCAAGAGTACTCGCGATAGGACGCCCACATTGCCGCCGGCGCCGCAGTTCTCGTGGCGGGTCTCCGCGGCTGCGGTCGTCATCTCTTCTCTCATAGCGTGCGATCGAGGGCCGGAACCGAGCGCTGACGCCGGAACGGCCGCACAACCCCTCAGCACGGGGGCAGCTGCCGCCCTGGGCGAGGAAGAGTGGCGCGAGTTGTCAGGGGAGTTCGAGCGGGTTGCCAAGACTTCGACAGGGAGGGCCGATATCATCCGGCGCGACGGCAAGTACCTCCTTTACCTAACTGGGGTGCGTGTCCAGGCCGACGGCCCACTTCGCGTCTATCTAGTGGGTCATGACGCGGCCCGTACCACCCGAGCCGTTCACGAAGCGTCGCTCGTCTATGACATGGCGGAGCTCGATAACGGAGCAACGCAGCAGGTCATCGAGCTCCCCAGTCGGCCCGACGAGTCGCTGAAATCGGTGGTGATCTGGCAACGGTCGTTTCGGGTGAATCTAGCTGTCGCACCGCTCACGCCCGTCGACACCTCGGCCACGGAGAAGTTCGCGCCGCGGTAGTCTGAAAGGTGCTCGCCTTACGGAGTTTGCAGGCCTAGGTCGCACGGCCTATGCTGCTGACGTGCCCATTACGCTCACTGGCGAGGTTCTGCGGATTACTTACGAGAACGAGGCGACCGGGTTCCGCGTGCTCAAGTTAGGGGGGATCAAGGGACCCGATCGTTACAGCGAACCTCTCGCGGTCGTGGGTGTTTTCCAGGCAGTGGGTCCGGGTACCCGCGTCCGCGTGACGGGCCGCGTGGAGCGCGACGGCAAGCACGGCGAGCAACTCCGAGTGGAGACTCTCGTGCCCATCTTGCCCGAGACCGTCGTGGCCCTCGAGAAGTACCTCGGATCGGGCATCATTCCCGGCATCGGGCCCGGCCTGGCCAAGCGCATCGTGACTACCTTCGGCATGTCGGCCCTGGACATCCTGGACAATGCTCCAGAACGGCTGGGGCAAGTGCCTGGGCTTGGACAGCGGCGCATTGAAGATGTGAAGAGGGCGTGGGTCGAGAAGCGCGCACTGAGCAGCATCATGCTCCTGCTCCAGGCACATGGAGCGTCTCCCGCCCTCGCTCGGCGAATCTGGGATCGCTACGGAGAGCGGTCGGCGAGTGTGGTTCAACAGAGCCCGTTTCGCTTGGCCCTGGATGTTCGCGGGATCGGGTTCAAGACTGCTGATCGCATCGCGAGATCCCTGGGTATCTCTGGAGACCATCCGGAACGCGCCCAGGCTGGAGTGTGGCACTGTCTGGGAGTGCGGGCGGAAGCTGGACACACCTGGGGGGAGCGGGGCGCACTGGTCGCTGAGACTGCCGCGATGCTGGAAATCGACGAGGCGCACGTGGATGCCGCCGTCGACGTCCTGTGGGCTTCGCAGCGCATCGTCGTGGAGGCTGGTCACGTGGGTTCCGCCGTGCTCCAGGCAGCAGAGGCGACGATCGCTACGGGTATCCAGCGTCTCGTCGCGTCCCCAGGGGAGCGGCTCCTGGGAGTGCAGGGCGCGATCCGGCTCTTCGAAGAGAAGCTCGGGGTCTCCTTGGCACCCAAGCAGCGCGAGGCCGTGCAAGCAGCGGCGGATAACAAGGTGGTCGTCATCACTGGAGGCCCGGGTGTCGGCAAGACCACCATCATTCGCGCCATCATCAGCGTGCTGCTCAGGGCGCGTTTGCGGATTCGCCTTGCGGCTCCCACGGGCAGAGCCGCCAGGCGTTTGAGCGAGGCGACCTCACAAGACGCTGTCACCCTGCACCGGCTCCTCGAGTTCGAGCCTAGAACTGGCCGGTTCCTACGCTCGACGAGCAACCCCATCGAAGCCGATGCCATCATCGTGGATGAAGCGTCGATGATGGACGTACAGTTGGGCGCTGCGCTGGTGAGCGCCCTGCCTGCCGCTGCGCGATGGATTGTGGTTGGGGATTCCGACCAACTTCCCTCCGTTGGGCCAGGCGCGGTGCTGCGCGACCTGATCGACAGCCGGCAGGTGGTATGCGTCAAGCTCGACGAGATATTTCGTCAATCGGAGAATAGTCACATCGTCGAGAACGCGCACCGTATCCTGCGCGGTGAGGCGCCGTGTGGAAGTGCGATCGACGAACCGGGAGCAGATTTCTTCGTCATTCCTCGCGAAGACCCGGAGCCTGCTGCTGCGACGATTTGCAAGCTGGTGACCGAGCGTGTCCCACAACGGTTCGGCTTTGACCCCTTCGAGGACATTCAGGTGCTCTGCCCCATGCACCGTGGGGCGGCGGGCACCAGCAGCCTGAATGCGAGGCTGCAAGCGCTGCTCAACCCAACGGGGGATTCGCTCGAATCCCGGGGGCAGCTCTTGCGAGTAGCCGACAAAGTCATGCAGACCCGCAACGACTACGAGAAGGGGGTCTTCAATGGCGACGTGGGTCGCATCCTGTCCGTCGATTCAGAGGCTCGTAGCCTCCAAATCAAGGTGGACGAGCGCATCGTGGCATATGGCGATGCTGATCTGGAGGCGCTGACGCTCGCCTATGCGGTGACCGTTCACAAGAGTCAGGGCAGCGAGTACCCGGTAGTAGTAATGCCGCTGCTCTCCCAGCATTTCATGATGCTTTCACGGAACCTTCTCTACACTGCGGTGACGCGCGCCAAGAAGCTCTGCGTGCTCGTCGCTCACCCGAAGGCCATCCGCATCGCCCTGGCCGAAACCAGGCGAGAACAACGACACACTCGTTTGGCCGAGCTCCTCCGCGATTGAGCACCACCTGTGTGGCGTTCGCGAGAGAGGCCCCAATGAGCGGTCGAACGAGCGCCCCGTCTTAGCATCGGCGCTGCTGGGACAGCAGGAGTATTAGAAGCTGCCCCGCAGCGATACGTTGGAGGGGCCGATACTAAGGGCTGTCGCCGTCGCCTCTGGCTGGTCCTCGTTGCCCGTGAGCAATAGGTAGGCTCCGACGCCCGCTCCCAGGACTCCGATGCCTAGGCCGGCGAAAGAGAGGCCCATGTTCATGCCTTTTGTCTTGCCGTCATCCACAGCGGTCTCGGGACACGTTCCGCGGTTGCACGACGCCTTCACGTTGCCCAGCGACGCCTCGTTCATGTAGGTGAAGACTCCGAACATCCCAAATCCGACGGCGCCCACCCCGAGCGCCGTCCAGCCAACGAACTTGCGGTCGAGCTGACCGGTCGTCGGTGCCGGGCTCGCCGGGGCTGTGGCGGGGGTAGCCTGCTGGGCCGTCTCGCGCTTGGGCGCAGGAACATCGGCGGCAAGGCGTTCGCTGTCGCCCGCCTCCACCTTCAAGGTTTTCTCCGTCTCGCGCCCATCGTCGTGGACGATGCGCACCTCCACGTCTCCGGGCTCGACGGGTTGTTCCAGGTTCCAGCGGGCAGCTGGGACCTCCTCCCCTGCCACGGTGACCCTCGTCGCGGACTCGACCGTAATGAAGGCCAGCTTCTTTCTCAGCTCGGCGAGCTCCAGTTCGGCCGACTCCACGGTTTTCTCGTACTTCTGTGCGCCCCGCGCGAGGTCCTTCGCTTGTTCCAGGGTCGCCTCGAGCTCCCGGTATGCGCTAGGCAGCTCCCCAAGCTTGACGAGCGTGCGAGCGAGCATGAGGCGTGAATTCGGGCTCGCGACAACGTCGTAGGACTCCTGGAAGCGCCGCTTGGCCTCGTCGTAGCGCTCGGCCTCGAGTGCGTCTACGCCAGCTTTGTAGCTCTCTTGAGCCTCCTGGAGCTGTTCCCTGTTTGCGGCGTTGATAGACACCCCCTCCGCCCCAGCCGAGAGTGGCCAGAGCATTGTCACGATGAGCGCCGCCGTGGCAATCGAAGCACCACTGCCGTTACGCAAAGCAGCCATTCGCATTGCTTCTTTGGTCCTTCCTCCGATAGGAGTTGATACTGGGCCACGTCGCTGACCGCCAAGAAAGGGGGGGCGAGGGGCAGAGAGTCGGTTTCTCTTCTGATTGGTTCGACGTCCGTCACTCGATCCAGCACCCGAGCCTGCCCACCACGCCGCCAAGCGGATGGCGGCAGGCCGACGAGTGTTAGAGATCGCTTGGGACATAAGTCTTCTTCTTTGGCTCGGTCTTTGGCTTGGGGCGCCAGGGCTTCGCCGTGCGCTGAAGTCGAGGTGCAGTGGACTTGGTCGTGGTCGCGGCCCGCGTCGTCGCCGAGTCGCTTTCCTCTGCCTTAGCGCTTCCTTGAGCCTCGTCGGATGAGACGGATTTCTCCGTTTCCTTCTCATCCTCCGGGTTGGGCTCATCTGTCTTTGGTGTGAGAGCCGCCGCCTTCGCGGCCTTCTCCTGGTCCGCTTCCTTCGCGGCTCGTTGTGTGGATGCAGCGACGGAAGCTGCGTCACGTTCGATTGGAGCCGCGCTGCCAGCCTTCGTCGTGGTCGCGGGAGCGGTGACCGCGTCTGGCGCCTCGCTGGCTTCGGGGCGAGACCCCAGCAGCCATATCACGACGCCTGCCAGTATCAAGGTGGTTGCAGCGAAGAGCATGGTCAGAGCTGAGACCTGGGGGCGCTTCCTCGCAAAGGGTGCTTCCAGCTCCTCTGCGCCCACGTGGCCTCTCGCCAGCTCCGGAGCGGCCGCGGCAGCGAAGGGTTCGGTCGATGCTTCGGATGCCACGCCGGGTGTGCTCTTGAATGGCATCAGGGGGGCGGTGGCGATCGGGCGGGTCGGAAGATCGTGCGTCGATGGTGACGAAACCACGCTCGCGGCCTCCGCAGAGCTAGCCACTGCTGAGCTGTCCGGGCTCGCCGTTGCGCTGCTCCCTTGGGCTCCGGTTCCCTTCTTCGGTACCGCCGCGGCGATAGCCGCAGCGCTCAACGCAGCACCCGCCGGTGCTCTCTCGTCGCGGTCTGCCTTGGCGCTTTCGCCCGGTGCCGTCCGCTCCGCTTCGGAGGTTGGTGGCAGCGGGCGCACCAGAGGGCCCTCAATCAGAGCCGTTACCGGTTGCGAAGAGCCTGTGGTGCCGGGAGCCGGAGTCTTTGCGCTTCCGGCGTCGATGGCTTCGCTGAGCAATGCTGCCACGGGCGAGGCGTCCTTCGAAGCCTCCATGCTCGCCTGCGGTGGTTCCCCACCTAATGGCGGTGGTTGCTTCCCCTGAGGCGCTGAGGGCGTCGGTGACGAGGTGTCCGCGGCGCTCTCCGCCTTGGGCAGCGTCTGCTCCGGCTGAGGTGATGAAGCTGCCGGGGATGGAGTCTCCTCCGCGTTGACCGCCTTGGGGAGGCCTGGTTCTGCCTGCTTCGCTGTCTGGCGTCCTTGGCCGGAGCTCTCGAGAAACGCTTCGAAAGCGTTCTCATCCGGATCGGCGATCCTTCTATTGCCTCCTTCTCCTTCACCGCTCTGCGTTCCCGAGGTCATCTCGCTTTCGGGCGGGACGGCTTCTTTCGACGAGGCCGTGTCGGTGCCGCTCGAAACAAGTGCCTTGGTGGTCGCGGGTGCCTCCGCTGTTCGTTCGACCAATGCCGCGTCGGGGGGAGCATCCGCCGCCGCTGCTGACTTGGGCGTCTCCGTGCGAGCTGGCTTCGCTGCCGCAGCCGCGTCATGCGCGGTCAGTGTGTCTGACGAACGGGGGGAGTCTGGCGCAACGGGTTGGTCTGGAGATCGCCCCAACGCTGGTCTTGGAACCGACGCGGCAGCAAACCCCGTCGAGCCAGCTCCGCGTCCCCCGCCAGGACTGGCATCGGTGCCTGCGACCGTGGCCTTGCCGCCAGCGGCTGCCGCAGAGTTGCCTTGGGGTGCCAGCTTGCCGGCGGCCGTCGCTGTGGCGGTGCGTCGGGCCGCCAGCTTGCCGGCGGCCGTTGCTGTGGCAGGGCGTTGGGCCGCCTGCTTGCTGCCGATTGCTGCCGCGGAGTTGGCTTGGGGTGCCAGCTTGCTGGCGGCCGTCGCTGTGGCGGTGCGTTGGGCTGTCTGCTTGCTGCCGATTGCTGCCGTAGACGCGGTTTGGGCCGTCAGTGTACCGCCGCCTGCTGCCGTGGACGTAGCTTGGGGTGCCAACTTGCCGCCGGTGCCTGATGGAGCGGAGGAGCTCTCTGGCGCGGCAGTGACTCCAGGGGGCGCTATCGCGAAGGGCTTTCCGGCGAGCGTTCCCGTGCCGGATTCGACGCGAGCTGCCGTTGCCATGGGCGGCCTGACCAGCTTCGCACGCCCGGGGGGCGTGGCCGCCGCGGTCGCGGCAGCGGCGACACCATCCGCGTTGCTGCCACCGGGGCTGGATCTTGCGGTCGCCGGGGCCGCTTGTTGCTCTGCATCGTCCGGCGCCGACGGAGCATTCGCCTTCGCGTCGACCGAAGACGGCGCTGGCGCCATGGCGGCAGCGAATCCCAATCCTGGATGGGTATCGTCAGCGCCGGGCCCGATCAAGGGTTGCTTCGAGGTGGTCGGAGAGCTGCCCGCGGAGACCCGAACCGCTGCGCGTTGAGACATGGGCTGAGGCGCGCCCGGGAACGCCCTTCCCAATGCGCTCGACTGAGTCTCGTCATCCGAGGAGTCGAGCGCCGCGCGGAAGGGTACAGTGCCATCGCTCTCCGGGGTTCCCATGAAGCTGGCGGCGTTCAAGCCAATCAGGGTCTTCATGACGGGCCGATGCGGAGATGCATCGGACTTGGGCCCACTCCCATCCCCTGCGGACGCGGACGGCTTGGCTGGCGTGGTGCCGTTGCCGCCAGAGGTGGGGCGAGGGACCTCGGGTGGGCTGGCTGGGGCTCCGTTCCCCCCGTTCGAGGAGACCGGGGGTTCTGCGGGGCTCGCCTTGGAAGCCAGGGGCACATTCTCGGTCGATTTCATGGCGGATTGGGGGGCCGGCGTCTCGGCGTTCTGTCCGCTACCGGTTACGGGCGCATGGCCCGCCCCGGCGTGGTTCACTGGCGAAATGGCAGTCTGCTTTGTGGGCATGGCGTGCTCAGGGGCTAGAGTTCCGCTCGCGGTGATGGCGCTGCCGCTTGGCGTCGTGCCATGCGCCTGCGCTATGACCTTCGCGCGCTTGGCGAGGTCCACCGCCCAGGCAAGGTCTGGCTTCGGAGGGCGTACGCTCTTCATCCGTTCGCTGAGACGGGGCGGAGGATCCGCGAGCAGTCGAAAGAGGGTAGATTCGCGGTGCAGCAGAGCGTCGATGAAATCGATGACCTCACCACGATTCGCAAGCTCCGGCGCCGCTTGTGCGAGGCTGGTGCTGAACTCGGCGAGTGTCTCGAAGCGTCGTGCCGGATCGAGCTCGAGCGCCTGCGCCACGGCGTCGACGATCGCGGCTGGCACCTGCTTGCCCCCTTCGTCGGTTGGCAACCGGGGTAGGGCGGTGCTGACCCGCTGACTGATCGCGGACTGGCTCCCCACGAGCAGCGGTTTCCCTTGCAGTAGCTCCCATACGATTGCTCCGAGCGCAAAGACGTCGCTCCGCTCGTCTGGTTCGTGATTGGGATCGAGCTGTTCTGGTGCCGCGTAGGCCAGAGCCCCGGGACTGGCTCGGAGGGAGCTCGACCGGATGCAGGCTGCGGGTACATAGCCGTCGAGGAGCCGCGCGAAACCATCGCCGCAGACGTAAGTCGAGGCAGCGGTCAGCCCGCCACTGAGCCATGGAATTCCGAGCTCTTCACTGAGCTTCCGCGAATCCCCCACCGAGCGCACGATGTCGAGCGCGATTCGCAACGCAACGGCGACCGGAAAGGAAGACTGGCGCTCCTCCGCTCGCGCAAGGAGGGACTTCAGCGTCGTGCCCTCTGAGAAGTCATGAATCAGGGCCGCCCAGTGCTTACCGAAGACGACGTCGGCGACACCGAGTATCAGACCGTGGCTGAGCTCTGTGCTGTCCCATGCGGCCTGAGCCAAGGCCTGTTGCTGTGCTGGACTCAGGCCGTGAGGCAGCGTGATGACCCTCGCGAGCGCGTCCATCGGCACGCCGTCGGCGTCCACTCGCGCCTCCCACAGGGGCCCGAGCGGGCCCGTCGTGAGATCCCGCAGGAACACGTAGCGTCCGACCTGATCGCCGGCCTTGGGAGGGGTATCAGGAGTAGTCAAGTCAACTGCCGTATAGCTCGATTCCGCCGAGTCAGAATACGCTCGTCTCGGCGATTTCCCACTGAATTTCGATAGTAGCGTGAGATTCGAGCGAGCCGGGACCAACAGCCAGACCGGCCGCGGCGGCCATCAGGCGCCGAAGCGGGGACGATTGGTCTTCTTTCACCGCGCTGTCCAGGGTGTCCCGAGCAAAGGGTCGTCGAGTGCAGGGTGCCGCGCCCAGCCGTCGAAGAACTGCGCCGGTCGCACACGCGCGTGCGCAGCGTGCTCGGAACTTTCCAAGATTGAGTGGCGTTCCATGGGATCTCGACGAGCGGGCTACTTGACGGCCTCCAGAGGCAGCACAACGAGTCGGCCCAGGGATGCCGTGTGGGCTAGCGCGGCGCCAGCGATTCGCGGCACGCAGCGCCGTGACAAATTCTTCCCCTGAGGCTCGACGAGTCGTGAGAAACGTATTGGCACCTGGTGTTCGCATCCGCGGTCCGCTCCCGCTGGTCTTCCTGCTCGGCTTCGCGCCAGCGTGCGCTGGCGACGGTGGCGAAACGGGCGGAGCGATGGCAGGTACCGGGGCGACGCTCGGGGGGGCGTACGGCTCTGGTGGCGGCATGACGGGCGGCAGCGACCCTTGGGGTGTGGGCGGCGGTGGCATGTTCGGTAGCGGTGGTGCACTCATCGCGGCAGGCGGGGCCATGGGCAGCGGTGGCGTGAACGTGGGAGCGGGCGGCGCGATGACCAGTGTCGGAGGGGGAATGAGCGGCGCTGGGGGCTCGACGACCAGCGTCGGCGGTTGGACTGGCGAAACGGGTGGTGCCGTGAGCGCAGGGGGAGCGATGAGCAACTCAGGCGGTGTGTTTGTCGGAATCGGCGGCTCGACGAGTGACGTGGGTGGCGCGCAGAGCGTAGGTGGATTGAACAGCGCAGGGGGGATGCCAGCCGCGAGCGGAGGAGCAGCAAGCGGCATCGGCGGCGGACCCAGTGGCGGCGGGTCGCTGGCGGGGGGTGGCGCGCCGAGCGCGGGTGGGAGCCCCGCTGCGGGCGGCGCGCAGGGGCCAGGAGGGACCGTCGACCCCGGGGCGCCCACTTGGACGACCATCTACGAGGCCTATTTGGCGGGGGAGTCCAGTCTTGGGCACTGTGGCAACTGCCATTCCTTCGCCCGCTCTGCCGACTCGCTCTACGCGCGGCTCGAGCAGGTTGGACAGATTGACGGGTTGGACTCCGCAATCATTGGTCCAGACTCGGTGCTCGGCTGGTTCGGTGGAGCCATGCCGCGCGACGGAGCCCAGGGCGACGCTACTCAGGCAATCGCCGACTTCGAAGCGTGGGTCGCCGCGGGTGCTCAGTTGAACTGATTTCCGTCCCCGAGGCCCGCCCACAAGCCTCGATCTTTGCGCTTTGGCGTCCCTCCGCTGGGTCGGTGCTTGGCGGAAGCCTGGCTCCCGCACTACGCTCGCGGCGGACCTGTAGTCCAGCAAGGGAGTCGATTCCGTGAACGTCCGTCTGCCGTACCAGGACCCAGAGCGAAGCGTGGAGACCCGCGTGGCCGATCTCATGGCCCGAATGTCCGTCGAGCAGAAGATCGGGCAAATGGTCCAAGTGGATGGACGATGGGGCGCGCTTGCAGAGGTTCGAGCCCAGAGGGTGGGTTCGTTCCTTCACATTCTGGGTGAGAGAACCGTCGAGCTTCAACGCGTTGCAGAGCGGACTGGGCTTGGCATACCGCTTCTCTTCGGGATAGACGCCATCCACGGTCACGGGTTCTGGCCCGGGGCGACAGTGTTCCCGACCCAGCTTGCCTTGTCCTGTTCTTGGAACCCGGAGCACTGTCGAGTGATGGGGCGGGTCACTGCGCGCGAAATGGCGGTCACCGGCCTTCATTGGACCTTCTCACCTGTCCTCTGTCTGGCACGTGACTTGCGCTGGGGACGGATTGGGGAGACCTTCGGTGAAGACCCCTACCTCTTGGCAGAGATGGCGACGGCGCTAGTACATGGATACCAGGGGGATTCCTTGAGCAACCCGGAGAGCGTGCTCGCGTGCGCCAAGCACTTCGCGGGTTACTCGGAGACCGTAGGAGGTCGTGATGCCAGCGAGGCGGAGTTGAGTGAGAGGAAGCTGCGGGCCTACTTCCTTCCTCCCTTCCGCGAAATGGTCCGCGCTGGTTGCGGGAGCTTCATGACGGCCTATCAATGCATCGATGGGGTCGCCTGTGTGGTCAATCGTTGGCTTCTGACCGACGTCTTGCGTGACGAGTGGGGTTTCGGTGGCCTCGTCGTCACTGACTGGGACAACGTCGGGCGGGCTCATAAGCAGCAGTTTCTGTATCCCAGCATTGCAGACGTGGTTCCTGACGCAGTGAGGGCTGGCAATGACATGATTATGGTCACTCCCGAGTTCTACGAGGCTGCCGTACAACATGTCGCCCGGGGGACTCTCGAGCGTGCCGACATCGACAAGGCTTGCGAAAGGATCCTCCGGTACAAGTTCTTACTGGGGCTCTTCGATCAGAAACGGTATCCGGCGATGCATCGGGTGTCGGAGGTGGTGGGCTGTGCGGAACACCGTCAGGCGTTGCTCGACGCAGCGTTGGAATCAATCGTGCTCCTCAAGAACCGGGCGATTGGAGGCGTGCCTACCTTGCCTCTCGCCAGCTCCGTGCGCCGAATCGCCGTGCTCGGACCCAATGCCGATGACAGGCTCGCTCAACTTGGTGACTGGTCATTCGGAAGCGGTCAAGCGGGTCTGGTGAGTGGAGAGCATCCGCGAATGAGCGTCGTCACCGTGCTGGACGGCATCCGAGCTCGAGCCAGTTACGGGGAGCAGCGCGTGAGCTATGCGCGCGGGTGCGATGCCCTCGACCGCGACGAGAGGGACGTGCCTGCGGCGGCCGCGCTGGCAAAGGCTGCCGATGTCGCGATAGTCGTTGTGGGTGACGTCCTCGAGCGAACCGGCGAGGAGTGCGATGTTTCGGACCTGGAGCTCGCCGGTGGGCAGCAGGCTCTGCTCGAAGCGGTTCACGCGACGGGCACTCCGCTGGTCGTGGTGCTGATCAACAGCAAACCACTGGCGATTCCCTGGTGTGCAGAGCACGCGGATGCCATCCTCGAAGCCTTCAATCCTGGGATGAGAGGGGGTGAGGCGGTAGCGCAGCTCCTCTTCGGCGATGCCTGCCCGAGCGGCAAGCTCTCGATTTCCTTTCCGCGGTCGGCCGGAGCGCAACCCGCCTACTACCAGCAGATCCCGGGATGGCACACGCCACGCGGGGACACCTACGACGCCACGCCTCTGTTTGCGTTCGGGTACGGGCTGTCCTACACGAGGTTCCACTATGCAGACCTGAACCTTTCGACGCGCCGCCTCTCTCCCGGTGAGGAGCTTGTCGTGAACGTTACCGTGCGCAACGAGGGTGAGCGCCGTGGAGCCGAGGTGGTGCAGCTCTACCTCAACGATCGGTACACCTCCTTCAGCACGCCATCGAAGACGCTCAAGGGCTATCAGCGGGTGATCCTGGAGCCTGGTGAAACGGCGACTGTCCGTTTCACGATTGAGAGAGACGCATTGGCATTCCCCGGACGGCAGGGGGAACCGATGATTGAGCCAGGGGAGTTCGAGGTCCTGGTCGGGAGCTCTTCGCGCGACGAAGACCTCCTCAGGGCGACCTTCGTGCTGTGCGAGAGCTAAACAGGTCCAGGCCGTCTAAGAAGAATTGTCTTTCCATTGGCCGCTAGGCGCGTTCCATCATGCTTGAACCTAGATTTCGCGCGCTCCCCCCCATGAAAGGTTTGGATGGGCGGAGTTGGGGTTTTCGAGCGCATGGGGGGCCACTATCGTGGGTTGATCGGCCCCGTGGATAGACCTCCCCCTTTCCCCC
>JAEWRL010000056.1 GCA_023398955.1 Pseudomonadota bacterium | reverse complement strand
CGACGACGTCATTGGCCAGAACGACGAAATCGAGAGAAAGTTGGTAAACGTCGAGCTTTTCATGATCCAGTTCCATGCTCAGCTATCGGCCAGCGCTGGCCCCGCGTTGCTAACTTTTTCGGGCACGTTTACGGGCACGTTTACGGAAGAGCCAACCGCATTCAGGGACATGCCCTAGTCGCCGCCGACCCAGCGGAGCCGGAACCGCGACGAGAAAGGGAGCACTCCCCACCTTGGTTGGCCCTACTGGCTCAGGGGCTGCGGTGCGGGCGGAAACGGAATGACCTCACTCTTCGCGCCAGGAGCGTCCGTGACCAGCGCCTGATACCCAATGGCCTCTTCGCGGGTGTCAAACGGGCCAATGCGAACGCAGTACCAACGCTGACTCCCCATTCGTACCCGACTTATCTTCGTCGAATGCCCCTCGGCGGCGTAGCGCTTGGCGAGCGCCTCTGCCTTCTCCGCGGTGGCGAAGGAGGCCACCTGAACGTGGTACTTGCCGTTGGAGCGGGGCAGCACGTAAGCTTCGCGCCGTTCCCCCCGGTTCATCTCGAAGCGGCTCGCTTCGGCAGCAGCACGTGTGGGGAAGGGACCAAGCCGCACCGCGTGCCACCAGCCGGCGCTGGGGCCTCCGTAGGCAAAGGCATGGGCGGGCAGACCCTGCCGCGAGAGTTCCTCGGCGTCGCGCTCGGCAGTCGCCTTCTCACGATAGGACGCGACCTGCACGTAGAAGGAACCATCAGTGGCATATTCAGCAGCCTCGTCGCCTGGGTCATTCCCCCGGCCGGCCTCAACATCAGTAGAGCCTTCGGCGGGCACCGGTTCATCCGTCTCGACGACCTCGCCCGCAGCTCCCAGCTTCACGACGGCAAGGGGAGCATCATCGACCCCTCCCGCGGTGCCCTGGAGCTCGCGAGGTTCCTGTGGGGCCATCTCGGACGCTATCCTGGCGGGAGCCGTCGAGGGCTCTGCCGGCTCGGTCGCCGGGGCATCACCACTCGCGGCGAGCGACCAGCTTGCGTAGCCCACCCCGAACGCGACGGCGCCGAGGAGCGCCCAAGGCAGCGAACGCGCCCTGGTCACTGGTTCAGTTGATTCGTCGAGCACCTTCAAATCGTTCATGTTCGTCATGGTGATGTGGGATCGTCGCAAACTCGCTGATCGAGAGCCAAGAACATTGCATCCTTCACCCCGACCCGGCGACCAATCGCCGACGAAACCGACGCCGCTCGGAGACTGTCGTAGTAGAAAGGCTGACGATGGTTGGGCAGCCCGCAGACGATTCAGAACAGACAGGCGCAGAGAGGCGTGCCGCGCTCTTCGTGGACATGGACGGAACGCTGGTAGCCACCGACCTGCTCTGGGAAGCGTACTTCAGCGCGTTGAGGCACGAGCCCACGGCCCTGTTTCTCGACCCCTTGTGGCTGCTGCGAGGCAAGGTCGCCTTCAAGGAGAGGGTGGCCGCACGCCACGCTCCCGATCCGTCTCTGCTGCCGTACCGAGACGAGGTCCTGGCATACCTGCGGGAGCGCAAGGCCCAGGGTGCGCGGCTCATCCTGGCCACGGCCAGCCCGCGGCGCTGGGCAGAGGGAGTGGCGCGCCACCTCGGGCTCTTCGACGAGATCCTGTGCACCGAGAAAACCTGCAATCTCAAGGGGCGCCGCAAGCTCGAGGCCATTGAAGCGTACTGCCGCAGCCATGGCATCGCGCGATGGGGCTATGTCGGAGACTCCGGCGCGGACCTGCCGATCTGGAAGCAAGCGCACGAGGTCGACGTCGTCGCTCCTTCCTCACGAACGCTGGCTCGGGTCCGCAGCACGCGGGAGCCGACGCGGGTGTTCGGCAGGCGTCCGAGCAGGGTCACGGCGGTGCTCAAGGCGGTGCGGCCTCACCAGTGGGTGAAGAACACGTTGCTCTTCGTGCCGCTCTTCCTCGCACGCGAATACCAAGACCTGGACAAGACGATCACTGCCGCTTTGGCCTTCGCGGCGTTCTCGCTCTGCGCGTCAGCGGTGTACGTCATCAACGATTTGCTGGACGTCGAGGCAGACCGCTGCCATCCACGGAAGCGCAAGCGCCCTTTCGCCTCGGGCGCGCTGCCGCTCCTCTGGGCTCCCCCCCTTGCAGGCGCCCTGCTTCTGCTTGGCTTTGGCGGAGCGAGCTTGCTCCTGAACTGGGGATACGTAGCGCTTCTGGGGCTCTACATGATCGTGACGAGCGCCTATTCCATCATTCTGAAGCGCCTGCTCCTCGTGGATGTCATCGTCCTGGCAGGGCTCTACACGCTGCGTATCTTTGCTGGTGCGGTTGCCACCGCAACGGCGGTATCCGAATGGCTGCTCGCGTTCTCCATCTTTCTCTTCACGTCCCTCGCGTTCGCCAAGCGGCACATGGAGATGACCCGCTTGGAGGCGGAAGGCAAGGTACGGGCAAAGGGCCGCAGCTATCACGTGGGGGACATCAGCCTGCTCGAAAGCTTCGGCGCTACGAGCGGGTACCTCGCCGTGCTCGTGTTCGCGCTCTACATCCACGACGGCTTGCCGAGTTTCTACGGTAGCCGCTGGCTGCTTTGGCTCGCCTGCCCCCTCCTGCTGTTCTGGATCACACGCTTGTGGTTCTTGGCCAAGCGTGGAGAAGTCCATGACGACCCGGTCGTCTTCGCACTGACAGACAAGGTGAGCCTTGCCGTGGGGCTCTCCGTCGCCGTGATGATTGTTCTCGCGGCACCGTTATGGTGAACCCTGTTCTGCAATGGCCTCGTCCCGTCCGGGCTCTGCGGGCTTCGAAGCCCGACGGGCCAGCGCGCGCCGCGCCACATTCAAGGCGATGAACGGAGCGCCTCCGCCCAACCTGATGTCATGGCGGAACCACCACGCCCAGCCCATCGCGATAGCAGTGAGGGCGAGCAGCAGCCAGGAGGCGCGCCGCACCCGCGCCTCATTGCCACTACCAGACCCCACGAACCCATGCGGCGCCGCCAGCGTGGTGAGGAGCCCGACAGCGAAAACGGCCAAGAACAACCCGAAGCTTTGGGTCGCGACCACGAATCGGACCAACGCTGGAATCGGGATGTGGAAGGCGAGGGCCCCGGCCCAGAGCCAAACGGCTACCCCGACAAGGATCGGATTGAGGAGCCGATGCAGGGCGAGCACGATCACGATGACTGGCACGGTGAGAGCGGCCGCCAGCGCGAAGGCATCCCCCGCTCGCTCGAGCTCGACCTCGCCATGCACGATGAAGGGCAGCGCGAAGCTGACGATCGGGAGCAGCTGGACCAGCTCAGCAATGAGAGCGTTACGCGGCATCATGGCACCAGGGAAGCTCCTATACTGGATCGCAGGGCCCCACCGCGAGGCATGGTCCCGCAAATCCGCTTCAGTGTGATTGCGCCAGCCGGCCGCGTCACTCCCCGCTTGCAGCGCTCGCTCGCCAGGTTCTTTCCTAACGCGAAAGCTGAAGTGACAAAGGAGAAGTGCCTAGGCAAATGGAGACGATGCCATCCTTCGTGCCTGCCCGTACGAGCCTGCGGCTACGAAGGGCGGATAGGACGGTGTCAAAGCGATCGTGCCGCCCGCAGCGCGGCTTCGAGGAGCGAACTGGAGGAGCACTTCGGCAATGAGAGAATGGCGTAGACTCGGTCGATTGACTATTGGGCCAGCAGTGCTCTGCGGCCTGGGGATGAGCTGCAGCAGCAGTTCGAGTTCCATTGACCCGGGCTCGGCCGGCGCCGCCGCAGGCGGCCTTGGAAATGCCGATCCGGGACTGGGCGGAAGCAGTTCCGGCACGGGAGGCTTCGCGTCAGGAACCGGAGGCTTCGCGTCGGGAACCGGAGGCTCCGCCTCGGGAACCGGAGGCTCCGCCTCGGGAACCGGGGGTTTTGCCACCAGCGCTGGAGGCTCGGTAACCGGAACCGGGGGCTTCGCCTCGGGAGCAGGCGGCTTCGCCACTAGCGCTGGAGGTTCGGTCATTGGAACGGGCGGCTTCGCCTCGGGAGCAGGCGGCTCGGGCTCGGGTGGAAGGACCTTTGGCTCCGGAGGCGCGGGCTCGGGTGTGGGAGGCGCGGGTTCCAGCGCTGGCGGCTCGGGGTCTGCCTCCGGTGGCGCGAGCGGCAGCGGTGACGGCGGCAGCTCGCCGGCAACCGGTGGCACTGGCAACAGTGGGAACCCGACGGCATGCGCCATCACTGCCGATCTCTCGCTGAGCTCCGCGATCCCAACGGTCGGCATCGCCACCTGGTCGACGAACCTCGCAAACCTAGACTCCGCCGAGATCCAGTTTGGTCTCGTAGAAACCGGACCGACAATGACCGCACCTGTCGACCTCGACGCGCCCGACTTCCGGACGTTGTTGCTCGGGATGAAGGGGCAGCGCGACTACGTTGTGAGGATCGTGGCTCAAGGTGGAGGGATGACCTGCACGAGTGAGGACTATACGCTGACGACCGGCGCCGTCGCCAATAGCGTACCCGTCATCGATCGAAACGTCATCAACGAGGGCGCGATCGCCAAAGGGTTCATCGTCACGAGCGGCGGCGTGGGAAACTTCGGCTTCGGCCCCGCCGTCCCCGCGTTCATCATCGACAGCGACGGAGACGTCGTCTGGTGGGCAGACGCGCCGACGAGTACGAGCCGCGCCCGTATGAGCTGGGAGGGCGACGCCATGTGGATGATGGAGCTCAACGTCGAGAACGGCGGCGGTGAGGTGCGGCGAGTGTCCATGGACGGCCTCGACGTCCAGCCCAACGTCAGCGGGCTCTCCGGTGGGCACCACGACTTCACGGTAGCGCCGGGGGGGGTCATCGCTGTCATCGCCTGGCAGGGCGGTTGCAGTGCCATCTTGGAGCGCACGCCCGACGGGACGGTGACACCCATCCTCCCGGACGTCTCCAACGTCTATCAGACCGATAGGGACTGCCACACGAACGCCATCAACTACAGCCCTTACGATGACACCTACACCCTTTCGGACCGCAACGTGAACCTCTTCGTGAAGATCAGCCGCGAAGGAGAGCTCATCTGGCAGTTTGGCGGCACGAACCCGCGTGGGAACCACTTCACTGGAAGCTGGAGCGTCAACCACGGTCACCACTTGCAGGAGAATGGGAACTTCCTTTTCTTCAACAACGGCAGCATGGGTGCAGCCTCTGCCGTATTGGAGTTCCACTTGGACGAAGCCAGTTGGACGGCGACCCCGGTTTGGGAGTATCGGGCTAGCCCGAGCAGCGGAACCCTCGGGGACGCGCAGCGCCTTCCCAACGGCAACACCCTCGTGACCTACTCGAATCAGGGCGTTCTCCACGAAGTCGACGCCAATGGGAACCTCATCCAGTCCTTCACCACGAGCTCACTCGGCTATGCCGAGTTTCGCGAATCGCTCTATGGTCCCCCGACGCGCTAACGGTGAAGCCTCCAATTTCCGCGGCCAGAGCGGGATCCACTGAAGAAGTTGGTAGCGGCGTCGAAGCACCGAATCTGCTAGCTTGAGGCTGTCGCTTCCCTGCTGCGCTAGGGAGCCATTGTCCTCTTGTCGGAGAAGCCATGGACTCGAAGATCTGGATGATATCAGTAGCCTCTCTACCCTTGGTGCTCCTGGCTTGCTCGGGAGAAGATGGGGGAAGTGAGGCTACCGGCGGCACAGCTCCCGCTGCGGGGGGCAGCGTCGGTGGGTTGGCTGGAACGGGCGGGCTGCCGGGCGACACGGGGGGGGCAGCCAACGGCTCGGGAGGGGCCGGGACACCGAGCGCTCAGTGCCTCACGGAAACGAATGCGGACGGCAACCTGGTGCTCAATGCGGAGCCCCAGAACAACTACTCGTTCTCGAGCTCGCTCTCGGTCTCCGTGACCCCGGTTGCGCCCAACTCGGAGCTGTTCTTCGATTGGTCGGGTCTCACGCATGATTTCGTGAGCCATCCCGTCGATCCCGCCACGGACATCGACATGCTCTCGGTGATCGTTTGGAACGTTGGCCACGACGAGATGACGGAGCTCTTGAACAACGACCAGCTGGGGCCTTCCTACGTCAACTCCCCCTCCGCGTTCTACAACGAGAACGACGTGACGAGCGCGAGCATCTTCGAGTTCGTGGTGCCAGGAGGTGGTGAGATGCCGCGCGAGGACCTGATGTCGAGACTCAATCCGGAACTCTTCGACCCGGAGCTCCACACCTACACGGTCATGCCGGCACAGGGCGGCATCATCGGGCAAGGCGTCAAGATGGTGCAGGCGTTTCGGCTCGACCCCACCTCGACGAATCAAACAGTCCCCATCACGTCCGAGTCCACGAGCCTCACCTACCAGGTAGATCTCACGAGCTTGACTCCCATTGGACTGCCACCGGCTCGCGCGAACGTCCTCGTGGATTGGGCCGCCATTCAAACGAATGCGATGGGTCGTCTCTTCAAGCTGCGGTCCATCAACGAAGTCATGGTCGCCTACTACGATCTTACGCCGGAAGAGCTGGAGGCCGAGTTCCTCGATCTGGAGCTCATCGCCAGCCGAATGTGGCGGGGACCCGTGCCAGCGGGGGACTCGATCCTTCTCTCGAACCTCACCAATGAAGCGGGCGAGGCGTTTGCTGGCATCGACAGCGGGACGACGGGAACCTGGATCCTCGCGCTCATCTGCGGCACGTGTGGGAACCCGGCGCCCTGGTACATCACGCGACTCGAGACCTGCAGCGAGTAACACTGCCGGCAGCGGTCGGACCCCTGTCGCGAGATGTGGTCGCGGGAGGGGCGCTGCGCCAAGCGATCGTGCTCGCCCATTGGGTCCGGCGACAACGAGATCAGATGGACGCGGCTCAGCGCCCAACCACCGAGCGGCAGCAACGAAAGCCGAGGTGGTAATTGGCGTGACTACGAGCATCTCCGACTGCCGTCGCGTGCCAAGCGGGTGCCCGCCAGCGACAATCGTCGGCATGGGGACGGTGGCGCGCAAAGGCGAACCAGCTTCCCTTCATCTCCGTCTGGCCCAGTCCCCCCCGACTGGTCAGCTCCTCGGGGGTCATCGGAAGGTTCATGTGCTCTGCGACGTTGCCATGAAGATCATAGACCCCGAGGCGACTGACACACTGGGGATGGGCACCAGCAGGAGAGGTGTTGGAGCCGCATCTTCCGAAGGTCACAGCGACGCAGCCCGGACTCTTCTGGGCCCCGGTAGCGCATACCTCGTCGCGCCCCTCGGAGCCGTAGGCCCAGATCTTGGGCCGCGCTTCGTTGTGCTGATGGCTGCGCCGAATCCGCGGCCCCTCCCACGTGTACTCTTCCTCGACGGGCCGTAAACGCCCCGCGCAAGCTCCCTCCCATTCATGAGCGTCACAGAGGCGCTTGTCGAGTGCTGCGCAGAGCTGGGAGGCTTCCAACGCAGTCACCCAGACTAGCGGGTACTCGCAAGGTACGTTGGGGAATTCGTACTGATCGATACAGGACTCCGCGTCCTTCTCGGTCTGAATCGTGGGGTCGAAGAGAGCGACCATGTTTGGCGCTCCGCACAGGGCAGGGTCAGCCGGCGTCAACTTGGCGCTGCGGCGGCGCTCGATGCACTCGCCACGGGACATGGGATGCCGGGTGGCCCAAGGACTCCCAGTGCTAGCCGCAGGAGACGCAGCGAGCACCGCTCGCACCTTCTTCAGCGCGTCGAGCCCTAACCCAAGGACATGCTCCATGTTGGCAAGCAAGAGCTCTCGCTGCTCTTCGATGCTCGTCGTGGGTCGGTCGAGCACCTCTGGCACGGGCAGCGTTGCCGGTGGAGCCTTACGGTGGGAGAGCTCGGCGGCGCGGCGAAACGCAGGCCCCCACTCGGGTAAGGCACGCCGAAGCATCGGGCGAGCAGGAGCTGAGGCGCCCCTGAGCAGGTACGCTGTCGCGGCGCCCATTCCCGCCGCTCCCAGCAGTCCCAGGAGCAGAAGGGCTCCCCGTTGCGGCCGATTCAGCCAAGGCAAGGCGGGCCCACCAGCTGTCCGCTACCGCGCCAGGGAACGCGCCAGCTCGACAAGGCCGGCAGCGCCGGCTTCCTGGAGGATGCCCTTCGGCAAGGCACGGAGCTTCCAGGTCACCCGCCAGCTCATCGATGCGCCAGGTGCGATCTGCTGGAATGGTCCTTGGGGCTCGATCTCGACATAGCGTCCAGGGGATGTGGCGTAGATTTCGACGTCGGCCTCACCAGGGGCTGCCTCATCGAGGCGGAGATCGGCAAAGCTCTTGACGAAGATGAGACCATTACCAACGTGGGCAAGCCACCCTTCCGCACCATCCGCGATGTACTTGCCATCGCTCGCGGGGGCGTCCGTTTGCCAATCGAACCACGTAATACCTCCCGAGCCCTCCTTCACCCCCAGACCGTCTTGGACGACCCCGCGCCCCGTCGGAAAGAAGGTGAGCCCCCCTGCTGGCACACGTGAGATCTGCCAATGCGCCATCCTGGCGACGGTCCTCCCCGTGTTGCGCAACACAAACTCGCTGACGATCGCGTCCGCATCCAAATCCGCTCGAAATGTCTTCGTCAGCTCTACCTGCGCATCCCCGATTGCCGTGAGCGGACTAGTCAGGGTGATGCTCGCAGCGTTGGTGTCTATGGTCGCGGCGTAGGGCGCACCGTCGAGCCCGAATGGCGGTGGCCACCCCCAAGCAGCTTGCGGGCTCGTCCAAAAGGTGGATCCAAAATTGTTCGCCCAATCACCGGAAACCTGTGCCTGGGTGACGAGGATCGGAACGCCGCCACGCGCAAACTGGACAACCCGCCCGCCAGGCGCAGCGTGCACTTCGAAGTACGTAGCGCCGAACTCGAGCACGTAGACCCCTTCGCGCCGCTCGATCGGTTCCTTGACCATTGCTGCTGGCATTTGACTATTTCTGCTATCACTCCCCCGCGAGTTCGGCAAGTCTGCCCGAGCGCTGCTACCTTTTGCAGACTGTACCGCTACGCCACGGATCCACGATGCTGCGCTCGCTCCACTCACCCCACTTCTCACCAGACGACACGGCGCCCGGGGGCACGGCGCCTGCGCGATCCGAACATACCCCTCGCGCGCTAAGGTCTAGGGCGTCATCTCTGGCGGGCGCCCCGTGGCGCGTCGCAGCAGCGCGCTTGGCCTTGGGCAGCGCAGTCCTATCGCTCGTTCTCGGCGAGGTCCGCGTTGGCTCGGCTCAAGCCGGGAGTACCAACGCTTCGGCAGCTCTACCACCCGAAAGCACGCTCCCCGAGCTCTGCCGTCGACGCTCGCTGGATTCACTCCACACCATCGCTTGCCACCTCCTGGGTTCCCTGGGCCAGCCGGCGAGCGCAAGCGTCGTCGTGGCGGCACCCACGCAGGGCATCGCAGACTCTGACGTGGCCAGAAAGCTCGCGCGGCGCGTGGCAACCGTCGTTTCAGCAGTCTTGGGGCGCGACGCGCGGCCCGCATCCAGAACCGCCAACCTGGCGAGCGCCCGGGGTCTTGCCGGAACTGCGGGGATGCTCGTGCATCTCAAACCGGGAATCCGCGGCGGGAGTCTGGAGGTCACCGCCGATGTGTACGTGGTTCCTCGGAACTTCTGGAGCCGGCTTCGCTCTGCAGCGCCGTCGCCGGTGGCGCATGCCTTCGCGGCGGCCCCGATGGACACCGAGGTTCGCAGCTTCTTTCCTCCGGTACCACTCGTGGTCAGCACCGTTCATCGCGCTACCCATCAGGTCGCGTCGCCCGTAGCGCTGGCTTGCGGTGACCTGGACGGCGATGGCAGTCTCGAGCTGCTCGTGGTCGGGCGGCACGAGGTGAGCGCGGGCCGCATCGTCGGCCCGTCCTTCGTGCCATCCGTGTCGGTGAGTTGGGCCAAGCTCAGCCCGGTGGCACCGTCTCCAGCGCGTCAAGTCATGGCGGGCGCGTGGATCTCGCCGGGAAGTGCGGTGGTGGGGCTCACCGACCGAGCGGACACCATCGTCTTCGACCCCGAGCTCACCCCCTTGGCGAAGGTACCACGCTCCATCCCGTGGCCGCCCGCTGATTGCGCGCCGGTGGACTCCATGACCATCACGGCGACGCCGCTACCCTGTACCGCGACGGCGCTGCGCCTTCCGCCGTTAGAGGCCCACCCGGAGGCGCACGCGCTCGCGGGCGCCCGGGTGACGCGGGTTCGCGCGGGGCCCGTCTTGGTACGGGCGACCGTGGATGGCAACACCCGGCAGCTCGTCGTGGCGAAGGAGGATGGGCAGCGTGTCACGTTGCCCGACTCGGGAGCGCAGATAGCACTCGGAGACATGGACGGCGACGGAATGCCCGAGATAGTCCGCAGTCGACCGGTGCTCGATTCGCGCGACGACGCCGTCGATGTCTACACCTGGGGTGACGACAACAGGCTGGTGCCACGCTTCACCGTGGACGTTCCCGCTGGCGTGGCGAGCGTCGCACTGTGTCCAGCCGAGGACCGGGGCCTGACCCCCCTCGTGATCGCGACGCCGAACGAACTCTGGGTCGCACGATGACGGGAGCTCGTCCCATGCCCCGACGCGTATTCCTCGCGGCTGCGGCTGCCGCGGCGAGCCTTCCTCTCCTCCAAGGGCCTCGCGCTCACGCTTTGGGACGCTACCCCGAGGGCGACAGCGCCACCATGACCATCCCGTGGCCGCTCAATCGCCTCGATCCCCACGACCTCGACGATGTTGGCGCCGCTCTCTTCGGGGCGGCCATTGCAGATACACTCTTCGCCATTGATGCATCCGGTGAGCCCTACCCTGCCTTGGTCCGCGAGCTGCCCCGGCGATCCGGGAGCTCCACCGCCATCAGGTTGCGCCCCGGTCTGCTGACGGCCAAGGGCATCCCCCTCCGCGCCAAGGACCTGCAGACCTCCATCGAGCGCTCGCGGCGACGCGGCGGGGTGGCGCTCCTAGCGCCCATCACGAGGACGAGGATCACTCCTGGAGACGACAACGGCCTCTTGGTGGACGGCCTGTCGCCGGACGAGCTGGCTCGTCGCTTCGCGTCTCCCCTCGTCTCTCTCCTTCCGCGCGGCTTCTCGCCGCTGGCGCCAGACGGAACCGGGCCCTTCCGCGCCGTTCTGCGGCGAGGCGAGCTCGACCTCGAGCGCAATCTCCTTGCCGCCCGGGGCCCGGCCCTGCTGCGGCGGCTGCGGGTCAGGAGCGTAGACTCCCTCTCCGCGGCGCTCCGGGCCTTCGAGGTAAGAGAATCTGATCTGGGTTGGCTGGGCAGCGGCCTATACCGACAGCGGCGTGATGCCCGAGCCATCGATGCCGGCTCCCTTGGGTGGGTGATATTGAGAACGGGCAGGCGCGCTCGCGATTGGGGAGCACCCGGTGTCGCGCAGCAGCTGGCAGACCACCTCGATTCCAATCGACTGCTGCACCTGGGGATCACCGCGGGGCGCCCCCTCGGCGTGAGCACCCCATGGGGAGGGGCAGCCGAGGTCGTCATCGTCGACCGCAGTGCGCCGCAGCTCGTCAAGATAGCCGAGAGCGCCGCCGAGCAGCTCGGCTCGTCGGGTCACGCTCTCACCGTGGGCGCCGTATCCGCCGCCGACATCGCACGGCGCCGCTCGTCCGGGGAGTTCGCTCTCATGGTAGACTTCGTCCGGGATCCTCAGGTGCTCTCTCCACTCTACGCCTTGCTCTCAGCCGGCAGGGGTCACCTCGCCATCACCCCACCCCGCAGCGCCCCGCTCGATACCCGCCTCATCACGCGCACGATGACCCTCGGCGTCATTGGCGAGCTGCACATCACCGGCGCCGCGACATCGACCCTGCGCGGTCTCGAGTCCTGGGACCTCGGGAGCGTCTGGCGTGTGCCAGGCTAGGTACGTCTCGGGTGAGAGCGAGCTCTGATGGCTGTCAACCAAAAGCATTGGTACGGTCTGAAGCGGGACGGCAGAACGCTCTTCTGGCGTGCACGGCTCTTGAGCGACAAGCGGCTTGCCGTCTGCGTCGTGGGCAGTTCGGCCTTCAAGTCGGGGTGCACGGGCCAGAGACTTCTTTTCACACTACCGCGGGACTGTACGGCATCCCCGCTCGTGCTCCGTTATGTACTCTCGGCCACTCCTTGGTTCACTGGCGCGCCCGGCCTCCCCCATGTCGAGGTGGATTCGGCGGTCGAGGCGCAGGCTGCCACCATAGCGCGGCGCCTCCGGCCAATGACTCACGACGGGAACACGAGTCCTGAGGCTCCGGGCCCCGCCAGGGAATCGAACTGCACGCTCCCGACGGATCGCTGACGAGAGAGCAGCGATTCGTCGATTCGCTGACGACAGAATGGACCACGAGCGGCCCAGTGTGGCTCACCGTACCATGCAGGTGCTAACCTGGAACGAGCGGCATTCGGCCAGTGGCTTTCGTTGACGGTACCGTCAACTGGTAAGTCTCGGCGAGGAGGGATCGGCGTGGCGGTCAACGAGAAGTCTGATGGACGTGAGGAATGCTCGGAGGACTGGGAAGAGGATCGGCCCACGCCGACGTTCGACATGGGAGCCTGGGGCGTCCTGCAGCATGCAGCTGAGGCAGGGGATGCGCTCGACCATGGCCAGGACTTGCTCATGGACGAGCCGCCTCTGGAGGAGGAGAGCGAACGTTTCCCGATGGTGAACCAGCCGGCGGCTCCGATCGCCCGGATCAACCTCGTTACTGCGGACGACACCGCACAGGCCTTGCGATTGGTGCGCGGCGAGGCGATGAACCTCGCCAGCAGGTTCGCGGATACAGAGCCGACAGCAGTACCTGAGCGCGTCGGTGGTTCGCTTCACCCGGTCGTGATCACACCCGCCTTTGCACCGGCTGCGGGCGCCGCGAGTGATGGTGACATGCCTGCGACCCCTCAGCAGCACGCTGGGAATCGCGGAGCCGAGTCCGCTCGCCAGCGCAACGGAAGTACCGGTCTGGCCAGGATTGGTAGCTGGGCCATCGGTCTCGCTCTCAGCGTCGCCGCAGGATGGTGGATTGTTAGCAGTCTTCGTTCAGTGCCGTTGAGAGCACACGAGCAAACCTTGAACCCTTCCGGGCTGCTGGGCGGCGGTGTTCGGAAGAGTCGGGCAGGAACGCTCCCGTCGAGTTCCGCTGGGCTCTTCCCGTTCACCGCGGGGAGCGCACCGGAGACTCCTCGCAGCGACCTGGGGGATGCCGCAATGATGCCTGTACCGCCGATCGCTCGTAGGGCGGAACCACCGGCCACAAGTTTTGACAGAGATCTCGCTCGGGCAGCTCTGCAGGCGGCAGCGCCCCGAGCCAGCCGCTGCAGGCAGCGCGGAGACCCCACCGGAATCGCTCGAGTCACCGTGACCTTCGAACCGGGCGGCCGCGCACACTGGGTGCGTGTGCTGCAGGGCCCGTTCAAGGACACGAACACCGCCCTGTGCATCGAGGCTCGCATGGCTGACGTCAGCGTTCCTGCGTTCAAGGGCGGGCGCGCCACAATCAGTCACCCGATTCGCGTCTTCTGAAAGTCTTGCACCGGAGCGGAAGCACGGGCACGCGGCAGCGCCGCTCGCAGCGCCAGGCGGTGACTCCCGCTCGGGATGCAACTACGGCGCGCGCCACGAACAAGAAGGACTGTCCTGCTAGGCTGGTCCTATGCAAGACTGCGCGGCGCCCGCGACGGGCAGCGGAGAAGCGGTGCTTTATGCTGAAATCGATTGTTGAAGTGGCGAGAATCGCATCGAGGGAGATCCTTGACGTCTATCGGAGCGACATCGCTGTTCGCGCCAAGGAGGATCGAAGTCCGCTGACCGAAGCGGACCTGAGATCCCACCGAGTGATTGTCGCTGGCTTGAGCGAGCTGACGCCCAGCGTCCCGGTCTTATCCGAGGAGTCAGAGCAGCTGGACTATGCGTCGCGAGCCCGCTGGGAGCGCTTCTGGTTGGTCGATCCGTTGGATGGCACAAAGGAGTTCATCAAGAGAAACGGTGAATTCACCGTCAACATAGCGCTCATCGACAACGGGCAGCCCATCCTCGGTGTGGTGGGAGCCCCAGAGCTTGACACCTGGTATCTGGCGGAGAAGGGCCAGGGGGCATGGAAGCAGGTGGGCCAGGCCGACCTGGTTCCCATCCGCTGTTCCTCGCTCGCCCAAGGAAGCGCTTGGCGCGTGGTCGGCAGCCGCTCGCATCCCAGCCCACGCCTTGGAGGGCTCCTCGAGAAGCTCGGGCCTCACGAGATGGTCCCGATGGGGAGCTCCCTCAAGCTCTGCCTGGTCGCCGAGGGCAAGGCAGACCTGTACCCGCGCTTTGGGCCCACGATGGAATGGGACACGGGTGCAGCTCACGCCATCGTGAGCGAGGCCGGGGGTGTCGTGCTGACAGCTGTGGGCGACGTCGGCGTGGCCCTCGCCTACAACAAACAGAACCTCAGAAACCCGCAATTCCTCTGCGCCGAGGTGAGCGTCGCGGCCAGGGTCCTCGAGCTCGGTCTTCCGCCGGAATAGAGCTTCCGTTCATCCCCCTCCATGTGTTCGCGCCGGTCATAGTTGCGGCGGGGAGTGAGGAATGATGTTCTGTCTCCGGGGGCGCGGGACTGGAAGCCCCACCGCGCCCCATTCCCATTTGCTCCGGCTCCGCCGGCTCAGGAAGGGGCGCCCGGCACGAACGGGGGCACGTGGCGGCAGCTAACTCTCCAGGATCCGCTGCAGCAACTCCTGCACGACCTCCCCTACCTCCCTGCCCTGGGGGAGCAGGTGCACGTCAGGATGCTGTGGCGGTTCGAAGGGGGAGTCTATGCCGGTGAACTGCGCGATCTCCCCAGCCCGGGCCCGCTTATAGAGGCCCTTCGGATCCCGCCGCTCACATTCCTCCATGGGGGTGTCGATGAACACCTCGCGAAAGCGTTCTGCTCCGATGATCTCGCGAGCAGCGGCACGATCCGCACGGTAGGGAGAGATGAAGGCCGCAATGACGATCAGGCCCGCGTCGTTCATCAGACCGGCAACCTCAGCGACGCGCCGGATATTCTCCTTTCGGTCCTCGGGGCCGAAAGCAAGGTCCTTGCACAAGCCATGGCGGACGTTGTCGCCGTCGAGCACGAAGCAAGCTCTCCCCATCTCGATGAGGCGCATCTCCAGTTCGAAGGCGATGGTACTCTTGCCAGACCCGCTGAGACCCGTCATCCAAACAGTGCGAGGCCTTTGACCCAAGACCTTCGCTCGCTGTTCCGTCGTGACATGGCCGTGGTGGCGGACGACGTTGGTGGCTCCGGTACCACGGCTCGTGGATGGTTCCTGCAGCAGTGGGCTCCGGTGATGCCCGCGCTGAATGATCATACCTGCGGCAACCGTCGCGTTGGAGGCCGTGTCGATGAGGATGAAGCTGCCTGTCTCGCGATTCTTCTTGTACTCGTCGAACGCGAAAGGGACCAGGAACGTCATCTCGATCCGCGCGATGTGGTTCAGTTCGAGCTGGGGGAGCTCTTTGCGCTGCATGTCAGCGGGATCGATGACGTAGCTGATGCGCTCCACTGTCGCTCGCACTGTTTGGGTAGTGTGCTTCACGAGATACGTGTTGCCGGGCCGCATCGGCTTCTCGTTCATCCAGACCAGCATGGCGTCCAGCTGGTCCGAGACAGTGGGAACGTTCTGCGGATGGCAGATCATCGCGCCACGACTGATGTCGACCTCGTCCTCCAGCGTGAGGGTCACCGACATCGGCGCAAACGCAATGTCAATCTCGCCGTCCATCGTGACGATGGACGCGACGCGGCTGCGTTTTCGGGAAGGCAGGACGATGATCTCGTCGCCCTTGCGCACAACGCCCGAGGCCACGGTGCCGCAGAAGCCGCGGAAGTCCTGGTTCGGTCTGTTGACGTACTGAACCGGGAAGCGAAAATCCACGAGGTTCCGGTTGCCCGCAACGTAGACCTCCTCGAGATACGTGAGGAGCGTCTGACCCTTGAACCAGGGCATGTTCTCGGAAGGCGTCACGACGTTGTCGCCCTGGAGCGCGCTCACTGGGATGAACGTCAGATCCCGAATGCCCTGCCTGACGGCAAAGGCCTCGTACTCGTCCCGGATCTGCTCGTAGCGCTCCCGGGACCAGTCGACGGCATCCATCTTGTTGACGGCCACCACGACGTGGGGGATCTCGAGCAACGCCGCGATGAATCCGTGGCGCCGAGTCTGGACCGTGACGCCGTTGCGAGCATCGACTAGAACGATGGCCAGGTCCGCCGTGGACGCGCCCGTCGCCATATTGCGGGTGTACTGCTCGTGCCCTGGGGTATCGGCCAAGATGAAACGACGATTCGGCGTCGAGAAGTAACGGTACGCGACGTCGATGGTGATGCCCTGCTCGCGCTCGGCGCGGAGGCCGTCGGTCAACAACGCGAGGTCGGGCCCCTCACGCCCCAAGCGTTTCGAGTCGCGCCCCACGGCCTCCAGGTGGTCGTCGAAGATGCTCTTGCTGTCGTGAAGAAGGCGGCCGATGAGGGTCGACTTGCCGTCGTCCACGCTGCCAGCGGTCGTCAGCCGAAGCAGCTCGGAGTTTGTCGATTGTTGGAGAAGCTCTCGTAGATCAGCTGTCATCGTCTTTCCGTCCGCCTCAGAAGTATCCTTCACGCTTCTTCTGCTCCATCGACCCATCCTGGTCGTGATCGATCACCCGGGTGATTCGCTCACTCTGGCGCACGTTCATGGTCTCCGCGATCACGTCGTCGAGCGTCCGCGCCGCCGAACGAACGGCTCCCGTACAAGGCCAGCACCCGAGGGTACGGAACCGACAGAGCACCTTCTCCGGCACCTCACCCTTCAGCAGTGGTGTGCGGCCCGCCACGTAGGGAATCAACAGGTGTTTGCGAGCGACGACTTCCCGCTCGTGAGCAAAATACAGCGGGTTGACGGGGATGCTCTCCTCCCTGATGTACGCCCATACGTCGAGCTCCGTCCAGTTCGACAGCGGGAAGACGCGAATCGACTCACCCTCGTCTATCCTCGCGTTGTATAGGCTCCAGATCTCGGGGCGCTGCGCGCGCGGTTCCCACTGCCCGTGCTTGTCGCGGAAGCTGTAGACCCGTTCCTTGGCGCGGCTCTTTTCTTCATCGCGACGGGCACCGCCGAAGGCGGCATCATACTCACCGGCTCGAAGGGCATCGAGGAGCGCCTTCGTCTTGAGGGCACCGCAGCACTTGACCGTACCCCAGCTCCAAGGGTTGGCGCCGGCCTCAACTGCTTCGTGGTTGATGTGCACCCGTAGGTCGGCGCCGATTTCCCGACAGAAATTGTCGCGATACTCGATCATCTCCGCGAATTTCATCGTCGTATCGACGTGAAGCAGCGGGAACGGCAGCTTGGCGGGATAGAACGCCTTGCGAGCAAGGTGCACCATGACCGACGAATCCTTGCCCACCGAGTAGAGCATCACCGGATTTCGAAACTCCGCCACGACCTCGCGGATGATGTGAATACTCTCGGCCTCGAGTTGTTTCAGTGTGTTGACGCGAAAGTCTTTGGTCTCCAAAGTTCACCTCGAGTGCGCACTCCTGACGAGCGCTCGTTGCTCGCCGCTCACGGCAGCGTGTGGCATAGCGAGCCACGTTGTCTTCTTCCAAGCTTCTGAAGCTTTCCGGCGAGGTTCCCCGCACGGCTCTACGGGTCTCGTCGGCGCGCTCTCTCGGGCAGCGCCCCCGATCCTCGTCAACGGGCCTGTGGGATGTCAGCAGTCCTCTGCCAGCCGATGAAGTCAATAGCGCAGACTGGCAGCCGAGTGAAGTGCCAATCGGCGACACCGAAGAGCCAGAGCCCCGGCTGGCTCGCAGCGCGGTCGCGTGGCACTCGCCGCGTCTTCGAATGCGAAAGAGGCAGGCACTCCCCACGCGCCTGCCCGGCGGCGAGTCCGAAGGTGGACCGCCGAAATGTGACTGGAAGAGCACCCGCGGCGCAGATGGCAGAAACGAGAACCGAGCTCGCCTCCGCCTATCTGCGCGAATCCGGAGCGTCGGATGCTACTTCAGGCTGGCCTCGGTGAAGACCTCGGCGGGCGTCGAAGGATTCGTATTGAGCTTGACCGTCTTGAAGACCGATTTGCGGTTGTTGGCCAGGTTGGTCATCTCCCACTCCATCGCGCGATACCGATCGGGGGACGAGCCGACCTTCTTGATGCTCTTGGTCGTCAGACGCTTCACCTTCTTGCCGCTCGTGTCGTAGAATTCGCCTTGTCGGACGACGTGATTGGCCTTGCCCACCCAGTAGACCTTCTTCGAGTAGCCTTCGCCCTTGGCGACGCTGTCTGACTTCGGCTTCACCTCGATGACCCACGTGGGTTCGCCGAGAACCGTTTCCTCCTTCAGGACGCTGTAGGTGTAGTCGTCCAGGCTGGGGATGTTCAGGTCGGCATACGAGAACTCACTGCCCATGAAGCTTTGCTTGCGCTCGGAGCTCGCAATCTGGTTCGCCTTCCGCAATGCCGGGAGGAAGACCTTCACCATGTCCGCCTTCGTTGCATAGTCGAAGACGAGTATCTTCGTGCCCTTGATATCCGTCGGTGCCGTGAAGCTGTAGAACCGCTTCTCGGTCTGACCATTGTCGGCCAGCGTCGTCGCCATCGTGATGCTCCTCACCCGCTCGTTACCCTTGCCATCTCCGATGACCATGGTGACCTCGGCTTCGGATTTCTGGAGCTTTCTGGCCTGAGCAACCTTGTCCATGATGTCGCGGGCACTGTCGGCGGCCCGCGCGTCGCGCGTCGCGGCCACCCCGGCCCCGAGCACTCCGATCCCAAGGGCAGCAGCCAAACCCACGGTGGTAGCGGTGCGTGCAAATCGATTTCGTCTCATGAGCAATTCTCCAAGGGTACGCTGAGGGTGCGGTGATCTACGAAATGTGGTGGAAAGGCCTTCCCCGAAGCTCCCGTCGGGGGGCGAAATGCCGACCTTCGGCTCGACGGCTGAGTGGCGCGACACACCGCCAGGCCTCGATGTCCCGTATCCCAAGGATGGCGGGTGTGGCCTGTGTAGCAAGCCAGAAAGTCTCCTGGAGCGCCCTCGCGGCCAAGGCAATGGCGAGGGGGCGGTCGGCGCCGCCTTGCCGAGCAGCCGAATCCGTCGGAGGACGGCCAGGACTCAGAACCGATAGAGGACATCGACCCCTACGACGTGAGAGTGAGCGGAATAGCGGCCAGCATTGACCGCGGGAGAGGGCTGACCCAGGTAAGACTCGTTGCAGGTCGACGGATCGGTGTACGGCGGCTGGCAGGTGCTGGCCGGCACCTGTTGATACACACGTCCCTCGCCTTCGGAGATTCTCACAGGCAACTGGTGGCGGTACTCGTAAGCCAATCCAACCTCGGCGGCGCCCGCCTGGATGGATGCTCCCAAGGACCCGCCCAGCTGTTGGCCACCCGTGAAATCTACGTTCGCGTGGCTGCGCGGAGCGACAGCAGAAGCGTAGAACAGTCCGCCGCGAGCGGAAAGAACGTCCCTTACCACGACGTAGTCGCTACCGAGGCTGAGCGTCACGGTGTCCTGCCAGCTCTTGTCGATCTCGATGACACCCACGTCGACGACTTCTCCCTGGATGGTGGCGACCAGCCCCTCGGCATCCAACGTGAAGCGGTCTACCCGTGACCAGGTTTCGTAGGTGAAGTCGAGCTCCACGTCGAAGCGCTCCCAACCGTCTTCGAGGTGACGATAGCGGACGCCAGCGCGCAACCACAGGGGCAAGGGAAGGGTCAGATCGACATCATTGGCGAGCCTATCATTTCGTTGG
Organism: Pseudomonadota bacterium; assembly: GCA_023398955.1. Classification (GTDB taxonomy): domain Bacteria; phylum Myxococcota_A; class Polyangia; order Polyangiales; family Polyangiaceae; genus JAEWRL01. The sequence continues at coordinate 15,953 of JAEWRL010000056.1, read as the reverse complement.
AGGATGGGCTCCTCGTCGAACCCCACCGGCGCTAGCGACAGCTCGCTGTCGGTCTCGATGGCCGTGGGCACGACCTGGGCTGCCAATCCCAGCTCGACCGCCGGCACGGGTCGATACCATCCTCCGAGGATCGCGTTGAATATGAAGGCATCCGACCCTGAGATGCTAGCGTGGACGTCCATGTCGCTCGACACTGGGTTCGCCGCCCTCGCGAAAGGGCTTCCGTCGATGACGATGGAGTAGTCGACCCAGGGAACCGTGATCCACTGCAGCGTCGCTCCAATTCCCACGTTGTCCGCGAGTTGCCACGCCGCGCTTGCCGCGTACTTCAGGATCGCGACGTCGAGGCTCACCATCATGTAGCGCTGCCCCCCGTCTATGGGGAAGGACGCCCGGTTGGTTCCTGCTGGCGAGTAGAAGGCGAGGGCGAAGGTCCAGTCGTCGAGGCCAAAGCTGGATGCTGCCCCGATGAAAGGGCTCAGGGATACCCAAGGTTCCTGGTTCTCGACCGTCTCGAACTCGACATAGGGGGGTACGCCGTTCTGTGCGTTGCCCCAATCCAGAGTCGGTGCACGCTTGAATGCTTGCGCATTGTAGGAGAAGCGGTTGCCCACCTGGACGGTGGTGGCATCGAGGTGAGCTAGCCCAGCGGGGTTCAGCTCCACGGCGGAGACGTCGTCTGCCCGTGCGGTGAAAGCACCTGACCTGCCAGCGGCGCGGGTACCCCGAGTCCCAGAGAAATAGCCACCATCCGCATGGGCTGTCTCGCCCACGAAGGACGAAACGAGTAGAGCTGCGAGTCCAATCCAGCGATTCATCGGGGGGACCATGACCTAGGGGGTCGAATAGAAGTCATGCGCGAGAGCATGCAAGCCGAAGGTAACACCCACGGGGGCGGTGACGGCCCAAGACGTGCCGGTGGTACCGGTGACCTCCAACCTGCCCTCACTGGCCCAATTGACCAAGACCGCGCTGCTCGTCAGCCGGCTCGGTTCTCCGAGACTCGGTGCTTGTTCCGACACAGCAGGACCTGGGAGGCTGAGAACCTCGGTCGCCTGATTGGCGATGGGGTCTATTCGGTACTCGAGGGCGCGCAGTGCGCCCCCCGAGTCACTCGCGACGAGCGCGACGCGGGTAGGCTGCGCCTCGAACTGTCGCAGCTGGGTGAACGGCGTCATCGCCCCGTTTGGCTCCAAGGTGGCGGCAGTTTGACCGAGCACCCACTCGCAGGCCTTTGTCGAGCGATTCACTCGCACGACGCTGCCGAACGACGAGATGCCGACATAGTAGGCTTCCAGCGACGGGTCCAGCTGGAGCCCTCCGACGACGGCCCAGCCGTCCGCCGCGCCGAACCCCGGATGGGCGATCGGATCGAAGCAATCCCACGGACTCCATACCTGTGTGACCGTGCCAGCCGCATCGATCTCCACGATGCCGTCACCGCGAGTCGGGGTCCCGCCGACATCGCGGACCTCCGTGGCGATCGCAGCGAACGTACCATCGGGACGCTCCACGAAGTCCCCCACCAAGCCGCCGATGGGCGTCTGGGCGAGGACATTCCCGTGGAAGTCGAGGCGGACAAGCGCCCCTGAGGCGACGCCCTGGGCAGCGGAAACAGTCGAATAAACGATCCCCTGCCCATCCTGAGCCCACCTTGCGCGGTAGGGGAGCTGTCCGCTGGCGTCCACGTGCGCCCAGACGACCCGCCCGCCTCCGTCGAGGACGACAACGGCGGGAGTTGGCGCTCGAAGGGGCAAGAGCACGACGCCGTCCGGGGGCTCGCCTTGGGCAGCAAGCGCTGGCAAGCCAGCGGGGAGCGCTCCTGTCCTGAACGTCCAAACGTCGCTCGCCCCAGTGTCGGCTCCGGTCCAGGTCACGATACGAACGAAGTACTCCGTCTCGGGGGTGAGGCCCCGCAAGGTCACGTCGTGCGCCTGGGCCGCCACCGCTTCCATGGGAGTGTTGAGGCTCGCCTCCATCGTCGTGCCGTACGACACGTAGCCTCGAGTCGGATGGGGTGTGGTCCAGTTCACCCGCAGCACTGTACCGACGTGCTCGCTGTGCCAAAAGCGGATGTCGGTAGGTTCTGCGCCCGTGTCCACTTCCGAACCCGCGCACGCGACCGCGAGAGAAGCACCCCACAGGCACCGAAGTACCGCGAACCAGCTACGATAGGAGCCTCCCGCCCCTGACCCCTGCGCGCGTGGAGCAATCGGATTGCTGCGCTCCGCAACACCATGGAGAACCCTTATAAAGGCCGCGCCAACGCGCGAAGCCCTGCTCTCGACGAGAGCCTGCTCCCAAGGACGCGCCGGGGCGGTTGGGCGCAATGCTGCAGCGCTCCAAGCACCTCCCCTAGAGCCAAGCTGTGACGTACTAGACGTAGGGGACTGCCGAGGCAGATAGTCATGGACAAACACCATATCCGCGATGGCTGAAGCATCAACGCCCCGGGTCGTCAATCCGGTGACGGGCACGGCGTCGTTGGCGCCTGACCGAGGTGACGCTTCGGTCCCCTCCCCGACCCCGCCATGGCCCCTCGCCGCCAGCGCGAGACCGATGCCCGTGATCTGCGCATGCGAGGCAGACCTCTGCTTGCCCGCAGCAGGCCGATGGCTGCTCGGCAGAGCCCGCGGAGCGCTTGACGTCATGCGGCACGACCTATACCAAAGACCCCAGACCGTCCACAACAACACGTTGGCTGGAAAACTCGCCCATCCTCACAACGAGGCATGGCGTCACAGCGAAGAGGTGGACCGATTGGAGGGCCCCAACGGCTCCTTGAGGTACTTCGCCGACGCCCCCATTTCAGCTGCCTGCCAGACGTGCCTGCGAACAACTATCCCTCAGAGCAGATAATGCGAAGTGCGGGGCAAGATCCCGCCGCGCGGGATTGCGCGGTTATCGCGCAAAAGTCATCGCATCTTAGCATTTCTTGACTTCTCTGATCCGTCCCGCGCGTCACGGGCATTCCTGCATCAATCGGTTTGGCGAGTGTTAACCTACCTGCGGAACGAAAGCGTGTTACCCTGCGGCAGGCCGGCAGTGTGGCGTCGTGGCAGGGCGGGCGCAGCAAGGCCGCATCACCTTTCGTCAGTCCGAATACAAGCGCCTTCGATCTCGAGTCTCCGATGAAGTTACAACCATCCTTTGCAGTCTTGCTCAGTTCTCTCCTTCCCTTTGCCTTCCTGACGGCAGCATGCAGCGGCTCGGAAGACGACAACACTGACGGCACCGGTGGAGCAACAAGCTCGGCGGGCGGCACAGGCGGCGGCGACCCCGGCGCCGGAGAGAGCTGGGACGGAAAGACTTACGTCTTGGCCGTGCCGGCCGAGAACTGGGTCAGGCCACAGGGGATCGGCGGGGAGATCGGGCCGCACGTGCCGCCTTTCGCGATCTCGATCGGTGCCTGCGCCGCAGGGACGTGCAGCGTCACCCTGGGCACGGCCAACGATGATGGCACGGGCGTCTACGCACAGCAGATGTGTACCGCAACGGTGGCGACGACCGCCGCTGCGACCCCCCCGACGTTCCAGCTCGGGCCTGTCGATTTTCCGATGTACATCGTCAACACTGCAGTCCAGGGAGTCGCCGTGTATGCAACGGCCCATGACCTGACCATCAAGGACGTGCTCCCCGGCAGCACTGCCGCTGTCGCTCCCGGCTCGCTCACGGCCGTCGTGGACGTTCGGGAACTGGCACCCATGTTCACACAGATTGCTAAGGAAAGCCGCAACCCGGACGGCCTCTGTACCCAGCTCGCGCAGTTTGGATCGCCCTGCGAAATCTGCAGCTTCGACCAAAAAGCCTACTGCCTCACGCTGGAGGCGGTTCAGCTGGCGGCGTCCCATGCTCCGAACCTGACGCTTCAGCCCGTGGTCGTGGGTGCTCCAAGCGCTCAGTGCCCAACGACACCCAACTTGTAGTGCAGAACTGTGCATCTCCCTCTGCGTCATCCGCCGCGCCCAGAATAGTGGCCCCATTATCGAACCCTTCGAATCCCGCTAACCCGGGCGCAGCCGCGCCCGCCTAGAGAACAAGTCTTCTTCAAGGAGCATATCCGTGGTCAACCTGCGCAACGTGATGTCAGCATTGGGCATGGCGCTCGTCGCCCCCGGCCTTGCCGCATGCAGCTCGGGCACTGATTCTGATGCGGAGGTCGGGCCCGGTCTCGGCGGGGCCGCGCTGACCTCGGGCGGGAGCGGAGGAAACTCCGTCGCGATGGGGGGCAGCGGCGGGATGGGCGTGGGAGGCAGTGGGAGTCCTTCCCTCGGCGGTACCACCGCGGCAGGCGGCGGCTTCCCAGGGGCGGGCGGCAGCAGCGTTGGCGGAGGGCCCGCATCCGGCGGAATCGGCAACCTCGGAGGGAACCAGAACGTTGGGGGAATGGCTACGACGACGGGGGGACAACCTGCCAGCGGCGGCACCACCCAGACCGGCGGGAGCACGTCGAGCGGGGGCACCGTGACGAACAGCGGGGGGGCTGCCACGGGCGGAGGTCCTTCATCCGGCGGAGGTCCGAGCATGGGTGGCAGCTCAGGTTCTGGCGGCGGCCCCGTGACGGGCGGCGCGTCGGGCGTTGGCGGCGGCCCTGTGACGGACTGCAGCTTCACTGTCGACGCCACGACGAGTGAGTCAATCCCGACCGTCGGTATTGTAGAGTGGTCGACCAGTCTCACCAATGTCACGTCGGCAGAAATTCAGTTTGGGTCGAGCACGGACTATGCGCACACGGCCCCCGTGGATCTCACCGAGTCCAACTACAGGACGCTGCTCCTCGGCAACAAGGGCAGCGCCACCGTCCACTACCGTATCGTGGCGAACGGCGGCGGCACCGAGTGCGTCAGTGAGGACTATACGCTGCAAACCGGCCGCACCCCGAACAATCCCCCCGAACCCCAGTCGATCACGACGCCCAATCCGGGAGCGCGGGCAGGGGGCTTCAAGGTGACGAGCTTGTATCAAGGCCAGCAGGGCGGCCAAGGCTTCATTTTGGACGCGGACGGGGACATCGTCTGGTGGCACCCTTTGAGCCCTGACTGCACCCGCGCGAGGATGAGCTACGACGGGAAGTACATGTGGCTCGGCTCGAGCAACGTCGGGGGATTCGGCCCCGGGTCGGGAGCGCGGATGACCCGCGTGTCCATGGACGGCCTCGATGCTCAAGACATGAGCTCCCAGTTCAACGGCATGCATCATGATTTCGCTGTGCTGCCCGACGAGACCGTCGTCTTCATGCACTACGCAACGTCAGCGAACGGGTGTGACGGCATTTCGGAGCGTGCTCCAGATGGCTCCGTACGCGCCGTCGTCGCCAGCGTGTGCCAGCTCCTGGGGATCCAGCGAAGCCACATGAACGCGATTCACCACGATGCGACGGACGACACGATAGTGTTCTCCGAGCTCGAGAGCAGCACGTATGCGAAGGTCGACCGGAATGGTGACGTGAAGTGGATCTTGAACGGCCCCGGAGCGACCTTCACCAACACGGGGGAGTACGGCTGGAACGCGAACCATGGCTTCCACCTTCTCGGGCAAGATCGCATCCTCATCTTCAATAACGCCAGCATCGGCCAAGACTCGCTCGCGATCGAGCTGACCCTCAGCGGGAACAGCGCTTCGCGCGTATGGACCTACGGCGAGGGTTCCCGCATCAACAACAACGTGATGGGGGACGTCCAGCGCCTGAGCAATGGGAACACTCTCGTCACGTATTCGACACAGGGTCTCGTGCACGAGGTCGACGCAGACGGCAATCTGGTCGAGGAGCTGGGCTGGCCGATCGGTGGTGCGATTGGATACATGATGCACCGCGAATCCCTCTACGGGCCTCCGCCCAAGTGAGGTAAGCTCCGGGGAGCGGGCCATCGGCGGTCCGCTTCGCTCGCACATTCCCGCGGGGTCGCTGCCATCGGCGCTGGCGCTCCGCTCCGTTCCACTGCTTTGGCAGATACTGACCATGACAAATCGACTCGTTTCTATCGCTTGTCCGCTTCTCCTCGTTTTCGCCACAGGCTGCGGCGGGGATGACTCAGGCGAGAACGGGAGCTCGATCGGGGGAGGCCCCTCCACGGGCGGAGCCGGTCCTGCAATGGGAGGGGGTCCGGATACGGGCGTCGGCGGCACCACGGGCAGCGGCGGCGCGGTTCCCACGAGCTGCAGCGCACTTCCCGCGGACCCGGCTGGTCTTACGCTGGTCACTGCGGATCCTGCCAACAACTACGCTTTCAGCAGCACGCTCACCCTGCATCCGACGGAAGTCGCCCCTATGGGTGAGCTTCACTTCGATTGGAGCGGCCTATCGCAAGACTTCCTGGGTCACGCCATGGCGCCCACGGATGTCCAGATGCTGACCCTCGTTGTGTGGAAGCTGACCCTCGAAGAGCTGCAGCAGAAGCTGAATGACGACGTCTTGGAGCAACGGGACAACGCTGGCATTGCCATCCTTCAGACTGGTGGCACCCGGCAGGAGGCGAGTCTGCTGGAGTTCACGGCTCCCGGCGGTGGCACGGCGCTACCGCGCGACCAACTGCTGGGCTACCTAAATCCCGAGGCGCTCGATCCTACCCTGCACACGTACACCCTGATGGCGGGCGGGGGCACGGCCCCGGGACAGGATACCCGCATGCTCAAGGCCTTTCAGGTCAGTCCGACCTCGCAGAACACCGAGGTCGTGATGGACTCCACCTCGACCGGGTTGACCTACAACGTCAACATGCAAAGCCTGGTGCCGACCTTCGTTCCGGCAGGCTCGAGCAGCATCAGCGTGGACTGGTCCTACCTGACGATGAACGCCATGGGACAGACCATCCTCCCACAAAAGATAACGCGCGTGCTCGTGTCCCATTACACGCAGACGCCAGCAGAGCTCGAGAGCCTCTTTCTCGATCTGAACCTGATCGCCGTGGAGAGTTGGTCCTCGGAGGTTCCGGACGGCACGAGCTTGGCGCTCTCGTCGCTGACGAGCGACGGCACCGCCACGGGCACCCCGTTCCCCGGGATCAGCGGCGAAGGCACTTGGATCCTGGCGCTTCAGTGCGGAAGCTGCCGCAATCCCGCGCCCTGGTACCTGACAGTGCTGTTGCCGTGCGCGCAGTAGTGCCGGCCCCGGCGTCGCAGGGAGCGGACTGGCTTCCCTCGGCTCGCTCCTTGTGCTCCTATACGGGCAGCGCTGCGCGGTAGCCGACAACCCGCATCGCCCCTTCAGGTCTCAGCGCCGGACGGCGCGGTCGGCAAAACACTCGAGGTCTACTCTTGGCGATCCGCAACCGAGGCAGCGCGCCCTCCTCATCGCGCGTAGTGGTCCACCCGTTCCCGCAAGTCATCCTCTTCGCTTTGCTGCTGCTGCCCACCGGCGCCTTCGCACAGCCAGCCGTCGACAAAGAATTGCCTCCCGACGCGGCTGACGAGGCAGGCGCTTTCGAGGGCGGCAGCCCGGATACCGATGACCCGGCAACCACCGACGAGGATGACGGGGCGGCGGCGGATGACGGGGCGGCGGCGGATGACGGCATCATCGTGTCCGGCGAAGCTAGCGCAGCAACCGCTGACGACGGCGTCGTAGTCACCTCTGGCGGCAGCCTCTTCGGCGACTCTGGCGAGGCAGGCGAAACGACGACCGATGGAGTCACCTCGTCCAACCTCGAGATCAACGGGTTCGTGCGGAGCGACTTCTTCGTCGGCAAGGCTCCGGGCTACTCGACCGGGGAAATAAAGGCCGGCTACGGGGAGCTCGCGCTGCAGCTCCGCACTGCCGCGGGGAGCTACGGTGACGCCTACGCCGAGCTCCGCACACGCTACGGACAGCAAGGCAGCAACAAGGGCTTGATTGTCGATCTCCGCGAAGCCTATGTGGACGCGAACTTCGGCCCGCTGGACCTACGTCTCGGACATCAAATCATCGTGTGGGGCCGCGCGATAGGCTTCAATCCGACGAACAACCTGACGCCCTTCGATCTCAGCGTTCGTTCGCCGAACGAAGACGACCGGCGCATGGGAAACGTCGGGGCGCGCGCCTACCTCAATTTCCAGCCGTTGCAGCTCGAGGGGGTGTGGATGCCGATCTACCGCGCCTACGAGCTGCCGGACGTACCACTACCGCAGTACGTGAGCTTCGGTGATCCTGACTATCCCCCGTCCGAGTTGCCCTCTGGGCTGGGTGCTGGCCGGGCGCACCTGCTCTTCCCCTCCTTCGAGACGTCCGTCTCCTACGCGTACGGTTATGCGCCGCTTCCAGGCTTGGCACGTCTCGACTACACAGTCGGCGTCGTTCCACCGAGCGTCCGCATTGCGCGGACGGCATATAAGCAGCAGGTGTTTGGCGTCGACTTCTCAGCCATCATCGCTGATGAACTCGCAGTGCGGGGCGAGGCGGCCTACCGGCGGCCCTTCGACCCAGACCTCATACACGCGCCAAGGCCCGACCTGCAGTACGTGCTCGGCATGGACCGCACCTTCGGCAACGTGTCCGTAATGGCACAGTACATTGGCCGCTACACCTTCGACTGGCAGCGGGACGCGCGAGCGGAGACGCCCGCGGATCCGACCATCCTCGGCAACCTGAACCCTCCCCTCACCCCTACCCTCGAGCAGACAATCAACACTGCCATCGACACCGAGCTCGCCTATCGCAATCAGATGCTGTTCCAACAGCTCGCCGAGATTCAACACCTTGCGTCCTTTCGCGTCGAGTGGAACACGCTCTATCAGACGCTCTCGCTCTCGGTAGTAGCGATGCACAACTTCACCACGAAAGAGTGGCTTGCGTACCCAAAGATTCTCTACAAGTTGGATGACAACATGAGCACCGCCATCGGCGGCGAAATCTACGCAGGCCCCGACGACACGCTGCTCGGGTTCATCGAGGAGGAGCTCAGCGCCGGCTATGTCGAGCTCCGCTACAGTTTCTAGGCCCATCCGTCTTCCTCAGGCAACCTTCTCATGAGACCGTCACTACTCGCAGATTGGGTTCTTCGCTTCCGCTGGATCCACATCTTCCTCTTCCTGATCGTCACCGCCCTGTTCGCGACCCAGCTTCCGAAGGCGCAGCTCGATACGGAGATGAAGAATCAGCTCCCGAGGGATCTACCCACCCGCGTCAATCTCGATCGCATCGAGAAGCTGTTTGGCGGGACGGATATGATCATGATCGTGCTCGCCTCGGAGGATGTGGTCCGCGGGTCTTCGCTCCAGCGTATCCAGAAGCTGACCGAAGCGATGAAGGAGGTGGACGCGCTCGAGAGGATCATCAGCCCGTTCACTGCGAAGGATCTGCGCAGCTCGGGCGGGATGATGGTCGTCGAGCAAGCGATCGAAGGGATCCCCGACACGACGGCTGGCGAACGAGAGCTACGCGAACGCCTGAAGGCCAATCCCCTCGTCTACGGAAACCTCGTCTCGAAGGACTTCCGGTACGCCGTCATCATCGGGTTCTTGAAACCAACGGCTTCCGATGAGGTGGTCGTAGAGAAGCTCCGCGAGATGGTCGCGACCATCTCTGGTCCTGAAGAGACCTACGTTGGAGGAATGCCCGTCACGCGGGTGAGCCTGACGCAGGACATGCGTAAGGACATGCGCCGCTTCCTCCCCATCGGCCTGCTCGTCATGCTCGTGTTCTTGATGGCCTGCTTCCGGCAAGTGCGGGGAGTAGTGCTTCCGTTCGTCGTGACGGTCATGGCAATCATCGTCGCGATGGGCCTCATCCCGTTGCTGGGTTGGCGCGTACATACGGTCACCATTCTCCTTCCGGTGATCCTGCTGGCGGTAGCCAACGACTATGGCATTCACATCATGGCCCGCTACCAGGAGGATAATGCTCCGGGAACGTCGCAGTCCGCTGCGGATCTGGCGCGGCGAGGGATCATGGAGCTGACGCTTCCCGTGCTCGCGACCGGTCTCACGACGGCCGTCGGAATGCTCTGCCTCGCGACCCACATCATCATTCCGGCCAAGCAGCTCGGGGTGCTTGCCGCGGTCGGCGTGGCATTTGCGATGATTGCCAGCCTGGTGTTCATCCCGGCGGTCCTCTCGCTACTACCCAGGGCGAAGCCAGTCCTCGGCGCGACGAGGAAGGACGGCGGCACGGCACGTCGGGGGATCATCGATCGCATGCTCCGGTGGTTTGCACGCGGTGTTGCCAACCGTCCCCGCGCTATTCTCGCGGTGAGCGTGCTCGCAACCCTGGCAATGGGTGCAGGTGCCACGCTCGTCGTGGTGGATACGAATCCGATGAGCTTCTACGAGCGCACGGAGCCGGTCTGGCAGTCCACGCACCTCCTCAACCAACACTTGGGTGGCTGGGCTGGGATTTCGGTAGTCGCCGAGGGTGACATCAAGGACCCCAAAGTCCTCCGGGATATCGATGAGCTGGAGCAGCACCTCAGGAAGCATCGGCTGGTGGGAACCACGACCTCCCTGGCTGGCGCGATGCGAAAGATGAATCAGGTCATGCACGATGGCGATCCGAAGTACGATCGCATCCCGGAGACTCGCGAACTGGTAGCGCAGTATCTGCTCCTGTACTCGATGAGCGGAAGCCCGGAGGACTTCGACAAGCTCGTCGATTTTCCCTACCGCCACGCGCAGCTGATGGCGAAGGTCACCGATAGCGGAACGAGCGCCGCCACCGAGGTCATGGAGTACACGCGAGCCTACCTCCGTGCCCACCCTGAGAGCTCCCTCAAGCTGGCTGGCGGGTTCCTCGACATCATGGCAGACATGGTTCACCACATCGTTTGGGGGCAGGTGGTGAGCATGGGGCTGGCCGCTGTGCTGGTCGGCATTCTGGTAGCCTTGCTGCTGCGTTCGCTCGTGGCAGGAGCCCTCTCCATCTTTCCACTCATCCTTGCCCTGACGATGATCTTCGGAATCATGGGCCTCGCTGGCATCGAGCTCAACCTGGTAACCGCTTTGCTGTCCTCCATCATGCTGGGCGTCGGAGTCGACTATAGTATTCACTTCCTTTGGCGCTATCGCGACGAGCGTGCCGCCGGCCTCGAGCCGGGCCCCGCCATCGAACGCACACTCACGACGACCGGTCGCGGCATCGTCTTCAACGCCTTCAGCGTCGTCGTGGGCTTCGCGGTCCTCGTCGTTTCGGCGTTCTTCCCTGTTCGTTTCTTCGGGCTGCTTGTCGCAGTCTCAATCCTGGCTTCGCTCATTGGCGGGCTCGTCGTTCTTCCGGCCCTGGTGCTGATGACACGTCCCAAGTACTTCGAGCCCGCAGCTTCTTCACCCTCCAAGGCTGAGTAGTCACCATGAACTCGATTCTATCCCGCATGGGCCGCGTTTACCGAATACTGCGGAAGGTACACGGACACGCAGTAGCGCCGCTATTCGTCGCGGTGCTTTTCGCCACCCTTCGAACCGTCGTCGCAATAGGCATGGCGCTCGACAGCATCCTGTTTCCGCGCCTGCGAAGAACCAAGAGCCTTCGCCCGATCGTTCTCGTAGGAAACCCGAGAACGGGAACCACCTTCCTCCAACGGTTCCTCGCCGATGAGGGTTTCGGCTGTGGGATGGAGCTCTTCATGATGCTCTACCCTTCACTGCTGCTACAGCGCATGCTTCGCCCGTTCCTGCCGCTGCTGGAGAAGGTCAGCCCCGCGAAGTTTCACTCAACCGAAGCCCACCATACGAGCCTGAGCTCTGTGGAGACGGATGATGTCGGCGTTCTATTCCGCTACTTGGACGGGTTCTTCCTCTACGGGTTCTTCCTCTCCTGGGACGACAAGGACATGCTCCCATACTTCGACCCGAGGGTGCGGGACACGTCGGCACGGGACTTCGCTTGGCTCGAGAAACTGTGGCGCCGCAGCTTGGTCCTGCACGATTCAGAGCGCAACATTGCCAAGCTGTTCTCCGTTTCCCCGCGGCTGCCGCAGTTCCTTGAGCGGTTTCCCGAGGCGCAGATTCTGTACATGGCACGCGATCCCCTCTCGGTCATACCGAGCGCCAATAGCCTCGTCGTCGGCGTGCTAGACCGCGCCTTTGGGTTCTGGTCGAAGCCCGCCGATGTTCGCCAGCGCTGGCTGGATAGGATGTACGAGGGATGGATCCTGCTCCTGCGCCGCTTCCACGAAGAGTGGACCGGCGGCCTCATCGACAAGAGCCGGGTGTACGTCGTGCGCTATGACCGGATGATGGGGGAGTTCGAAGCAGTCATGGACGAGATCTGCACTTTCCTCGGCCACGAGATGACCCCTGAGCTCCAAGCGACGATCAAGAAGCGCGCAGAGAAGCAACGCACTTACAAGTCTGAGCACAAGTACGATCTGGCGAAGTTTGGGCTTAGCGAGGAGAAGATTCGGAGGGACTGTGCGTTCTACTACGACACCTTCCTGCCACCGCTTCCCGCCCCTTCTCTGCCGATATCCGGCAAAGAAGAATCTGTCGCGCGCTGAACTTCGGGGAGCACTCTGCAGCCCGAGTATCTTGGCGCCGTGGGCGACCACCCGCTCTTTGGGAGCGGGTATGTGCAATTTGGCACGAGTGACCCGCTCCAAATTTCGCCATCACTGGATTGAATAGTGGCCATCTGCACATAGATCCTAGGGCGCGTGCAATTTGGCACGGGTGACCCGGTGCCAATTGCACATCGCCCCTTCCAGGAGCGGGTCACCCGCTCTTTGGGGGCCGACCCGTGCAATTGAGCACGGGTGACCCGCTCCGAATTTCGTCATCACTGGATTGAATAGTGGCCATCTGCCCATAGATCCTAGGATGCGTGCAATTTGGCACGGGTGACCCGGTGCCAATTGCACATCGCCCCCTTCCAGGAGCGGGTGACCCGCTCCTGCGACGTGATTCGGGCTTCCTGCAGAGCGGGTGACCCGTTCGCGGCACCGTTTCCGGAGCCTCCAACAGCGGGTGACCCGCCTCATAGGGGCGCGACGTGGTCAGCGATTCGTCGCTGCATGTAACACGCTCAGCCCGGAAGAGGCCAGCGGCGAATCGCGCGGAACGAAGCGACGCATTCAAACCGTAGTGCCGGATTTTGTTCTGCAGAGGCTCGCCTCATCTCGACGCAGCCCCCCTGCCGACACGATGGCATGAACGTGGGGATGAAAGTCCAGCTCCCGAGTCCATGTATGTAGTACCAATGTGACCCCAAGAGTGCTGTCGAGGTTTCGGTGCCGAAATTCCAGCAGCGTTCTTCCGGCAGACCGCAACAAGGCATCGAAGACCGCCCGCGGAGCGAATCTGGCGAGCGGACGCAGCTCCGCCGCTAGCGTGAAGACGACGTGAAAGTGCATCATGTCGAGCATGCGCCCACGCTGCTCTTCAATCCACTTCTCTTGGGCAAGCGCTTGACACTTTGGACAATGGCGGTTGCGGCACGAGTGGTACACGGGCTGCTCATAGTCGCAGCTCGTGCACCGCTCGACGAGCCCGCCCAGCGCCTCGGTGCGGCACTGGGCGATATCCGTCAGGACCCGCTTCTGATCAGAGGTTGGCCGGTGCTTCTTCTCGAGCTCAGTGCGGTGCTTCCGAATGATGTCCGCGATGTCGAAGCGCTCCCCTTCTCGTGGGGAGGCCAAGACTCGTCAGGCCGTAGGCTTGGGGGGGCGTCCTTGCGGCAGCAGATCAACCGGGCTTGGCACATCCCGGATGATCTTGCGCGTCACCCGCGCGTAGCGGCGAGCTGAACTTAGGGATGCGTGCCCTAACAGCGCGCTGACCACATAAATGTCCACGCCGTGCTCAAGAAGATGGGTTCCGAATGAGTGTCTCAGAATGTGGGCATGGACGGGCTTCTTGATCCAAGCTTCCTCTGCAGCCTTTTTCAATGCCTTGTTTACCGTCTGCTTGCTCGGAAGCTTGCCAGTCCGCGGTGAGGCAAAGAGATAGCTACCAGGAGGTTGGGTTAGCGACCAATACTCCCTGAGCCAACGATACAGCACGGGGGATAGCTTCGCCTCCCGCGGCTTGTCTCCCTTGCCCCGTCGAACTCGGATGACCCCGCGCTCACCGTCGATGTCACTCACCTGGAGCTGCAAGGCTTCTTCTATACGAAGTCCTGCCCCGTACAGGACCATGGCTATCGCTTGGTAGCGCAGCACCTTGATCTTCTGCAGTAGCTGGTGGACTTCCCTTTCAGTGAGCACCTCCGGCAGCTTCGAACTCCGCTTTGGTAGCGAAAGAAACGACACTTGTTCAGGTGTTCCCAGAGTCCTCTTGTACAAGAAGAACAGCGCACAGACCTTCTTACGCAGCATTGACCCGTTTGTGGCCGGCGTAGCTCCTCAACGTACGTCCGTAGCTCGTCCCGGCTGATCTCCGCTGCAGGCTTGCCGGCCCACTCCAGCAATCGCTCTGCTTGTTTTAGGTACTCCTTCTGCGTCTTCTCGGAGTACTCTTTCATCGCCAGGTCCCGAGCCATGTCTTCGATTTCTCGTTTCATTTGCCGTTCCTTTCGGGGCGTCACATGCGCGCCGAAAGGAAGAAGACCACGGATCGGGATCTGGTCTTCCTGACGGAATGTTCAGGCGTCACCAGGCCGCGTAGCGGCAACGCCCCAAGGTCCCCCGTCACGACTTCCGCCGCGGAGCGGCTTCGTGTGCGCCTGCAAGCGCACGTCGTCAGAGGGGTGCAAGTCCCCTCCGGGCAGACGCTCTCCGGCCCGAAACCAAACGTAACTGCATCATCGAAGGAAGAACTGAAAGAATCATGGTGAATCCGAAGGTGGTGTGGGGAGCAACAGGAGGTGAACGACCAGTCCGTACGATGAGGAACTCGTTTCGGCCGGGCGCAATGGCGAGCCTGCACGAAAGTGGTGAAGCCCAAACTCGCAACCGCGAGATGCCCATCGCCCTGAGGGGTAGCGTGTGAAAGGGACGACGGGATGCGTCAGGTGATTGGAGACGGAATGGCCGGAAGGCGACGTGAGTGAAGCAGGGAGACCTGTGCGGCGGCCAAAGAGCCGCGCAGGAGTCAGAGCACCCATAGCAATGAAGCGCCGTAACGGGCGTGGAGCAAAGGTGTGCAGGAAGGTGGATACGTAAAGACCGTACGAATTGAAAGCAAACCACCATCAGTGCCGCATGCGGCTAGGCAGGGTGGAGAAGCCCGCTCCCAGCAATGGGTCTGGGTGGAATCGAGCGTCTGGACCGAACGTATGTTGCAGGCCCTCGATAAGGGGGTGAAAGGAGGCAAGTGGTACAGCTTGATGGATAAGGTCTACTCGAAGAGCAACCTCGAAGCGGCCTACCGCAAGGTGAAGTCGAATCGGGGAAGCGCGGGAGTGGACCATGTCACGCTAGAAATGTTCGAGAAGCACCGGGAATCGAATCTGCTGTGTTCGCATGAACAACTGCGTGAAGGTAGCTACCGACCGCAGGCGATACGGCGAACGTACATTCCGAAACTCGGAAGTAATGAGCACCGCCCGCTCGGTATCCCCACGATCCGAGATCGGGTGGTGCAAACGGCGCTGCGTAACGTCTTGGAGCCCATCTTTGAACGGGACTTTGCTGAACACAGCTATGGCTTCCGTCCAAGGAGAGGTTGCAAAGACGCTCTGCGTCGCGTGGACCTGTTGCTCAGGCGCGGACACTGCTGGGTGGTTGATGTCGACCTCAAGAGCTATTTCGATACGATCCCGCACGACCAGCTGATGTCGCTGCTGCGACAGAAGGTGGCCGATGACAGAGTGCTGCAACTGGTAGAGAACTACCTGGTGCAGTCAATCCGGGAGGGAACGAGTAGCTGGTCGCCAGATATGGGAACCCCGCAAGGAGCCGTGGCAAGCCCGATGCTGGCGAATATCTATCTCGATCCACTGGACCATCTGATGGCCAAGAATGCTTTCGAGATGGTTCGCTACGCTGACGATCGTGCGCCACGACGGCGCGGAAAGGAAGCCATTATGGCCAATTGACGCAGCCTTGCTGCACGAGAGATGAGGGCAGGCCCCTCGGAGCCGGCATGCAGGTGCAGGCTCTAAACCGCCCCGA
>JAEWRL010000010.1 GCA_023398955.1 Pseudomonadota bacterium | reverse complement strand
GCGTCGGAATCCCCCGTCAGGCAGGGGTTTCCATCATGGGCCGCGACGAGCAACGACTCCCCCGAGGCTCCCCTATGGCTTTGCCGACACTGGGGCACCGCCTGTCCCTCGCAATGGGCAGGCCAGGAACATATGACGAACTCTGGAGGAAACCACCTCCAGAGCTTTCCTTGAAGAGCACACTGACGCAGGCATTCGCGCAGCGGGGGAAGACTTCGTGTCCAGTTCGAACGCAGGGACTCTTCTGCTTGCGTGTACCAACTCTCCGGTCTTGGCAGAGTATCGATCGTCTCGGGAACACCCAGCTGTTGACGCAAGACCCTGGCTGAAGTCCGCAACCCGCAGTCTCGGGCACATTGCTTCCGGGAGACGCAATGACCTTGGAGGCACTGGCCAGCAATCTGTTCTCCCCGCGCGCTACGCAGCTCGCAGTAAGTGAATTCCTCTCCGCAGGCTGGAGCGGTGATCGAAGGAGGAGACTTCTGCGGCAGGGGCACACCGTAAGGGACGGGGTCCCTGGGTCGTGCTCCGTTGACGCACGCTGCTGCGCCGATCGCCAGGCTCACGCAGCTGAGCGGAAGGCTTCTTCCTACCGCCATCGGAAGTACCTCGGCATCGCGGTATCTACGACTGCGGGGTCCTGGGTTGGGTTTCCCGGCATGTGACATCGCGCCAGGGGCAGCTCCTCCCGCTGCCAGTCCTGGCGCCCTTCGAGGTTGGTCAATGGGTGAGTGTAGCCCTTCCGACTTCGTCCTGGGATCTGCACTCTGCCGTCCGGGCGGGCGATACACGCAGTCATAGGCCTGGTAGATGCTTTCAGCACCGCGTTGGGGTCGGTTCCCGCACCGAATTCTGCGTCGATAATCTGGCTCAGAGTGAGGTGGCGGGGAGCGTTGTTCAGAGCGCCAAGAAGCGGTCCTCGTGGTGTATAGAACAACCAGATCGCCTGCAATTGATCAGCGCCGGGCAGGGCCCTCAGGGACCACATGTAGCGCAGAATCGAGTAGCTGTGCCGAGGCTTGTCATCCCACATCAGCAACATGGGTGAAATGTACACAAGAGCCGATTGGGGGCCCCTTACCAGGTCGAGGACGTTTCCGGGTTGAAAGTTCGTGCCCGGGAGGGTGAGCGCGAGGCGCACCAGTCCCATCGGACGCGCCTCCCTCAGGACCGTGGTGACGTGGTCGCGCAGCACCTCAGCCGCAGCCTTGTCCTTGGGCAGCGGGAAGACGCCGGTGCCACGGTACGGGTTCGCCGCGCTATGGATGCGCTCGGCGGGCGGCCCATCGTAGTTGCCCGCTTGTGGGATTTGCTCAAACAGGTCACTCGTGCGGCCGGATACTGAGAAGCCTCCGGTGTCCAACAGCTGCACTCGAGCCGATGTTGATTTCTCCGACTGGCGCAGTCCTTTGCGCAGCACGAACCCAATGTGGGGCAGCGACCGATGAGGCCACGCTAGCTCCTGATTGTCTGCCAGCGAGGCGCTGTCCGCCAGCCGATGCGTCCAGCGCTTGACGAAGCCGTTCCGAACGAAGACCCCATGCTCTATTAGGGTTGAGCCGCGCAGCACGTGATACGTTGCCGAGCCGTTGGTGCTCAAGTCTCCAGCCGCCAACCCGGCGCTGAGTCGCTCGTACTCGGCTGGGTTGGGTGGGGTCGCCGGAGCGTTGGCAAAAAGGTGAGTCGAGCCGGGTCCGTAGTCATCGACGGTTCTCAGCAGCGGCTCGACGCTGTAGACTGTCCCGCCTTGAACCAACGCGGAGGGGCGGCCGTCAGCCTCGACAGACTGGGGAGGATCTTGGTGATCATACCAGAGGCCGCCGGCGTTTCGCGTTGTGAGGGCCGAACCGGATCCGGCATTGAGTCGCTGTCTCAGTGCGACATTTCCTCGAGACATCACACCGAAAGTGGCAAGGTTCTCGCAGGTGTAGCTAAGCCCGTAGATGGGATTCGTTTCCCCCGCACCCAGGCGGAAGCCAATGAAGTCTTGGCCCGGCACCCCTCCGCTTGGGTACCACGTTTCCGGTACGGAGTACACGGTGCAGCTGAGCATCTCGGTAACCTGACGCGCCCAGAGTTCCTCGGCAACGGCGACAGGTTGTGCCTCGAAAGCCTCTGTCGACAGCATCTGCGACGTGGTCAACTCCTCTTGGGCATCCCAAACAGCGTCGAGAGTGCCTGGGGCATCGAGCTGCCAGAAGACCTGGTAGAGGAGGGCCGCAACGTGATTGAGAGCCCCTGTGACGGCGTTCGCCGCCACACCGCTTCCCGCTGTCTCACCCCGGTAGCTCGCTGGTGGCGCAATGGGAGTGGCAATGTTCAGGTGACTGCTTAACCGCGGAAACGCTTGTTGCCGAAGCTTTATCGTAACTGGTCCGTTTTGGTTGAGTTGAGCTGTTCCGAGACCGATTGGGCCGGTTCCTGCCAGCCGTTCGAAGGCATCGTCGATGCGCGCCCACATCTCGAGCTCCACCTCGTTGGTCCCCGGGAGTGCCAAGACCAGAAACTCCCATCGTACGAATGCTCCTGCGTGGGTCGGATCTCCCGTGAGGCGGCGCGTCACCGTCCCATCCGTCGAGGTCGTGCTGCCTCCTCCCGCCAACTCTTCGATGCGCAGCTCACCTTGCTTCGCGTCGATCGCTCCGCTCTTCAGCCGCCGCACCTGTACCTCTGGATAAGCCGGAGCTCGACTCTCCACGGTACAACGCCACGTCAGCTTTGCTGTGCCGTCCGTGGGGCGGTTCGTTTTCAGCGCTATCGTTCCCGAGAGGATGTCCGTCATGGCTCGTCTCGCTCCCAACCGTGTTGCAGCGTATTTGCCTCCCGAACCACCGCGCGCCCTCGCAGGCCGAACACCGCACCGCCAGGGCGAAGGCCTTCTTCCACGAGCACTCCGGCTTCGTCCGTGAGCCCCCTTCGGCATCCCCAGGGGGTGGACACGAAATAGGCCTCGTTAGGCAGCAGCACGTCTTTGCCGCCGCTCTCCAGGACCAACTCCATGCAGGCCCTGTCGGCATACGCCACCCGATTGAAGCTCTTCTTCTTCCTACCCGCTCCCTCCACCACGAACTCGTACTCCACCTCTGGGAAGCTCTCCCCCGGATCGAGCTCACCGGCGAATGCTGGATTCTGCGGCAGGTCCCAGGTAGAGTACTGCGCGTTACAGGCGTTTGATGCGCTCATCCCGTTGACTTGCCCAACTTCGGAGTATCCCACGACGGAGATCGTGTAAGTCATCGGTTCTCCAGGAGGTAGCCCGGGTGCCGTGAGCAGCATTTGTCGCACCAACCCCAAGTGAGCAGTGGGTTCGTCCCACTGCGCCGTCCACGGCTTCGCACTGAGCATCCCCCCCAAATGCCGTCTCTGATACACCCCCGGTACGTACAACTCACTCTGCTCGGGCGCCGTCTCTGCCAGCACCAGGTCCGGCTCTTCCCCGGCGTCGAAGAACAACGTCTCTACCCGTCGATTCGCCTGCGACCGGTAGCCGTCCCTGCCCAGATTATCGACGGGATGATGCTCACTGAAGCCCAGCGCCTTGCGCGACGGATCCGCCCACGTGAGCTTCCCCCGTAGCTCGGCCACCCCCGCGCCGTCTTCGCCCAGCTCTTCCCTCAGGTTGTACTCGTACAGGTCGAAGATGGCCCCCC